>NZ_CP017253.2:187500-802962 GCF_001735765.2 Clostridium taeniosporum | reverse complement strand
CTAGCCCCTTTAAAGTCGCACCAAGAGGTTTAATTACTATTTCTTGTTGTCCTAGCAATGAATCTACTAATAAACCTATAGTTTTATCACCAACGTTCACTATTATAACAAATTTCTTTTCTGTTTCGCCAGCCTCAATATCTAATGTTTCATTAAGTCTTACTAATGGAATTACACTTTCCCTGTAAATTATAACTTCTCTTCCATTACTTGTCTTTATATTTTCTTCTTTATAATCTATTACTCTATCAATAAATCCTAGAGATATAGCTAAAGTTTCTTCTCCAATTTTAACAAGTAACGCTTGTATTATTTGTAATGTTAAAGGAAGTTTTATTACAAATGTTGAACCTTCTCCTTCTTTACTAAATACATCTACAGTACCACCTAAAGATGAAATTTTTGTTTTAACAACATCCATTCCAACTCCTCTTCCAGATATATCTGTAACAACTTCATTTGTACTAAAGCCTTGAGCGAAGATTAAATTCTTAATATCATTATCTGATAATCCCTCAGTATTTATTCCTTTTTGTTCTGCTTTAGCTTTTACTTTTTCAACATTTATTCCTGCACCATCATCTATTACTTTTATAAGCGCTTTAGTTCCCTCTTGATAAGCAACTAATTTAACTGTACCAACTGGATTCTTTCCTGATGCAATTCTTTCTTCTTTAGATTCAATACCATGATCGGCAGCGTTTCTTAACAAATGTATTAACGGCTCTCCAATTTCATCTATAACAGTTCTATCTAATTCAGTTTCTGCACCCTCTATAATAAAATTTATTTCTTTATCTAATTCTATTGAAACATCTCTTATCATTCTTGGGAATCTATTAAATACAGTATCTAATGGAAGCATTCTAATTTTCATAACTAAGTCTTGAAGATCAGAAGTTGTTCTTCCTACTTGTTCTAATGTTTCATTTAACTCTGCTGATTTATGATCCATTACTATTTGTTCAAGTCTTGTTCTATAAATAACAAGTTCTGAAACCATGTTCATTAAATTATCAATTCTTGCTAAATCAACTCTTACAGATTGATGAGCTTTTTTAGAATCTTTTTTAACAGAATTTGTCTTTTTTGCTCTAGCTTCTGTTTTTGGTGCTGGTTTATTTTCTTTTACCTCTTTTTTAGTAACCACTTCTTCTTTATTGGGTTTATCTTCTATTTCTTTAGCAACAATATCATTGTCGATTTCCACCATAAAAACTTTAACATTTTCAACTTCTGATATTCCATTTACTAAATTAGTCATCTCTTCAACTGTATTATGTGTTACTACAATAAAATTTAAATCCAAATCAAATTCTTCATTCTCTATTTCTTCAGTTGAAGGTTTTGATTTTAAAATTTCACCATGATCCTCAATATCTTTAACAATTAAAAAGGCTCTTGCTGATTTAAGTAATGTATTTTCACTTATTTTGATTTTAACTTCCATTACATTAAATTCTTTTTCTTTTGCTTGTTTAATTACTGATAAATCATATTCATTCAATTCAAATGAAGATTCGTTTTGACTCTTCACATTTTTAACTTCAACTACACTAGATTCTTTTGTATTATCAATTTCTTTTTTAATTGCTATATTCTCTAATGCTTTTATAATATTATCTATATCAACATTTTCTTCTGAAGAGCTTTCAATATTGTCTATCATTCTTTCTAATGTATCTAAACAATCAAATAGAACTGTAACAACTTCTTGAGTTACTTTTAGCTCTCCATCTCTAAATTTAGCTAATACATCTTCCATCTTATGAGTTAGTTCTGCAACATCGTTAAATCCCATAGTTGCAGCCATTCCCTTAATTGTATGTGCTACTCTAAATATTTCATTAACTTTGTCAGTGTCATCTGGATTTTGCTCTAAATCCAATAATGATTCATTTAAAGTTTGAAGATTATCTAAAGACTCTTCTAAAAACATAGTCATATATTGAGATGTATCCATATTATCCCTCCTTATATTTTTCTATAAATAAAGGTAGATGCCTTTTCAAAACCATATTCTTTATAGTTATAGATGCTTTCAGTAGCACCAACAAATAAAAGTCCACCTTTTTTTAATGAATTACTAAATTTTTTATAAATATTCTCTTTAGTATCGTTATTAAAATAAATAACAACATTTCTACAGACTATTAAATCAAAGTTAGTATCATATCTATCTAAAATCAAATCATGCTTTTTAAAAGTAACCATTGATTTAATTTTATTACTTACATAGTATTTATCGCCCTTTTTATCAAAATATTTACTTAAATCTTGATTTTTAATATTTTTTATTTCGTTACTAGTATATTCACCAATTTTAGCTTTAGATAAAATTGTATTATCTATATCTGTAGCTATTACATTATGTCTTCCTCTTGGAGCTATTTTATCTAACATAATAGAGATTGTGTATGGCTCGCAACCAATTGAACATGCTGCACTCCAAATTTTTAAATTAGGATTATTAGGTAATAAATCTGTTAACATTCTTTTTTCTAGTTCATTAAACAATTCTGGATTTCTAAAAAACTCAGTAACATTTATTGTTATAAAATCTAGAAATTTTTGTTTTTGGTTAGGATCATTTTTTATAGCTTTAGTATATTCATCTAAAGACTTAATTCCAACTCTACTCATCAAACTGTTAATTCTTCTATTAAGTTGATCGGGCTTATATGCTGATAAATTTATGCCTAATTCTCTATGAACCCATTTATGAAAATCATTAAAATCCATATTTTCCTCCTAATGTTTTTTTAAAATTTTAGTTATTTCATCACATATATTATAAAGTGGTAAAACTAAATCTACCTTGCCAGTTTCAAATGTTGCCTTAGGCATACCATAAATAGTACATGTAGACTCATCTTCCGATATAGTAATACCACCATAATCTTTCACATTGCTTGTACCCTTAGCGCCATCTCTACCCATACCTGTTAAAACCACAGATATTAAATTACCTCTATATGCTTTTATAGCAGAATCAAAAAGTTTATCTACAGCTGGTCTAACTCCCCATATGGGATCTTCCTCATTAAGATGAATTTTCCCATCAGTACCAACAGTCATATGGTATCCACCCTTAGCAATATATATTACGTTGTTTTCTATTTTAAGTCCCTCTTCTGCTTCTAAAACCCTAAGATTGCAAATTCTATTTAATCTTTCTGCAAAGGCTTTTGTAAAACCTGATGGCATATGCTGAACAACAAAAATAGGTACTCCAATATTTGATTGGAATTTAGTTAATAATTGTTGAAGTGCCTTAGGTCCACCAGTAGAAGCTCCAATAACAATAGCGTCAATTTTTTTATTTTTTATTATTGCTATATTTTTATGTTCAGACCTATTCAATTCTTTCATTTTTGCATGGTTATGCAAATTAGTATTCTTTAATGTAACTTTAGAAATCTCACTTGATTTATTATTTATTCTACTTCGTGTTCCTCTTTTAGATATAATTTTAATCTTTTCAATAAGATTTTCCTGCACTTTTCTTATATCTAAAGATATACTTCCTGAAGGCTTAGTTATGAAATCAATAGCTCCATTTTCTAAACATTCCATAGTTTTTTCCGAACCTTTTGTTGTTAAACTACTTAACATTATTATTGAATAGTTCTTATTTTTTTTATGTAATTCTTTTAATGTTTCCAAACCATCCATTTGGGGCATTTCTAAATCTAATGTTATTATATCAGGATTGAAATTATCAACTTTTTCAATAAGTTCTTTTCCATTTCTAAACTTAGCTATAACTTCTATTTCATTACCTTCTTCTAACATTTCTGATATCATTTTTCTCATGAAAGCAGAGTCATCAACAACTATAACTTTTATTTTACTCAATGTATTCACCTCTTTATAATTCCACAATTCCTACTCCCACTATTTTAAGTGTAACTTTGCCATCTAAAGCATTTAAAATCATGGTTCTTCCTTTGTTTCCGCCTACATCTTCAGCTATTATTCGAATTTTTTCCTCGCTTAAAGATTTTTTTACAGCTTGTATATTTCTTTTTCCTATATCCCCAACCATACTCTTATCTGAAAAACTAAACATAGATGCTCCACCAGCTATTTTAGCTATTAAATTTCTCTTTTGACAACCTTTAGCTTCCATCTTTTTTATTAATAAGGGAATTGCTAAATCAGCAAACTTCATTGGATTTGTTGCATTTTTAAATTGTGTGCTATCTGGGAGCATTATATGAGATAAACCCGCTAGTTTATTTCTTTTATCATATAATGCTATACCTATGCATGAACCCAATCCTATTGTCATTATTTTTCCAGGTGAGGATACCAAATTTAAATCAGCTATTCCAACCTTAACTTCTGTATTCTCCATTTTACCCCCTAAAATATACTTTGTTCTTCCTCCATAGATATAATTTTATCTACATCTAAAAGTATTATTATATTCTTATCCAATCTTATAAGACCACTAATATAATTTCTTGATAATGTAGTTGTTATTTCAGGAGAAACTTCTATTAAACTACTATCAATATCTTTTACTTCATATACATTTTCTACGATTATTCCAAATTTTTTATCATCTTTTTTTATAACTATTATTTTCTTTTCTTCTGAATCTTCATCATTTCCTAGATTAAATTTTGTCGATAAACTTATTATAGGTAATATACTCTCTTGATAATTAATAACCCCTTTTACAAAATTCGGGGAATCAGGAAGAATTGTAGGTTCTTCATACCCTAAGATTCTTTCTATATTTTTTATATCAGAAGCATAATATTCACCATTTAAACCAAATATTAATATCTTCATCTCATTCATCGCCATTATCTCTTGACCTCCTACAATAGAATTTTTTCTACAACTATCATACCATCTTTCCCTACATAAGCCTTTACATTTTTTGATGCAACTTCTAATGTAAATTGTTTTTCACCAAAACAAAAAACTGTATTTTGATATGCTATATCCCCTGTTATGCATCCTTTTTCAGATACCTCTAACCTTGTAAGTACACCAGCTATACTACCAACAGTCTTTACTTTAATTTGATCTTTAGCATGTAGTGTTCCACCTCTACATACTGATCCTGATTGAGTAAACTCAATATTATTTAAAGCTGTTATTTTAGATACATATTGTCCTTTTCCAGTTATAAATACACTTCCTGATGCCTTTATTGTAGAGTCTTGAGCATAATCTAGGTATACATCTACTGGAATGACTATTTCTTCTTCTAATGCTTCTATTTCACTTAATATCATATCTTTTAGTCCATAAAGCTCAGAATATCTTTTTATTTTTATAGGACCTAGTCCCATAATCTTTTTTCTAATGAAATTAATCATTTCTCTATCCGTAGAGTCGCTATTTTTTTCAAAACTTACTATAAGCATTGATAATCTAGGAATATTTTTAAATTTACTTTCTATTAATAATTTAATAATTTCTCCATCGGATTTATTATTGTCTAAAGTATTCTTGTCTTTTATTTGCTTTGTGTAACTAATTAAAGACTCTATTATACTATCGTACTTTTTTAATATTTCTAAATGCTTTTTTTTATCAATATCGTTTGCACCTGCACTTACTTTTGAATTTAGTACATTAGCAGATATATTAACTTGTCCACCTGCTATGATAGTTGCTTCTTCCACGTTTTTCCTTACCGTTACTGAATTACCTGCTTTTACATTAGTTCCACTTTTTATACTACCATTTATTTCAATATCCCCTATAAAATCTATATTACCAGTTTTTATATCTACATCTTTTAATTCATATACCTTATTAACACTATAAACACCAGATTTGCAAGAAGGCTTTCCTTCTATAGTTGAAATAACTTTATTATCTTCTAATTTACATCCTGTCCCAACTCTAATATTTATTTTAGGTGATGTTCTCCTTTTCACTTCATTCCCAAAAATATTTTTACCATTTTTACCTTGTACTCCATCTATTTTTTCTGCTAATATTTCTCCAGAACTAACATTTGATATTGAATACATATTTCTATAGTCTATTTTTGCATTTTCATCTTTTAAAGTTTTTTTCTTATCACTTTCAAAAAAAACTTTTATTGTATCAGGAACATCATTTATTACTTTGTCTCCTTGTGCTACTAACTCATTATCAACACAATAATTTTCACTTAATTCTTTAATTTTGTCTTTTAATACTCCATGAACAATTCCTTTATCTTTTAAAATTGTTATAAGTTCATCATAAGTATATTTAGGTGGATATTCACCTTTTTTCTTCTTTGCTTTTAAAATAATATCTCTACAACATGATTGGTCTACTAACTCAAAGGAATATTTAGGAGAATAGTTTATTGTAATATATGCTTGCATTTTGTCTTCTGAAGTAGTTATATTTATTTTTCTACTTCCTTCTTTTTTTATATATTCAACTTTTATATCATCCAAAGCTGTAACCTTTGTCTTTGATACACATTCTTCTCCATTTATAAAAAGCTTGATTCCATCACATGGATGTATCGTAACCGTTTCATTAGATGAATAATCTAAATTTTCGATTATTATTTTACCATTTTCCACTTTTATACCTTTATGAGTTTCATTTTCTTTATTGCTCATTTCTTTATCTTCTCTTGAATTGTTTTCTTGATTTTTTATTAAATCATTTGCTTTATTAACTTTCAAAATCTCTATTGTTACTTTTTTCTTAAAAAAAGTATTCTTTTGAGCAATAACTGTATATTCTAAGCAATCTTTTGATACCTTTAGTTCATCTGTTGCTTTTTCAAGACACTTTTCTAATGTTGTAGCTGAAAATACTAAACCCATAAGATTCACTCCTATAAAATAATTGTTTTTTTTAGTATATCATATAGGAAAATAATTTTATATATAATATGTTGTAATTTAATTACTTTTAATGTAATTATTAATTTTATCATTATAATATTTAATTAACTTACTAATAATTTCATTATTAGGTATCTTTATTGAATCAACCTGATTTATTGGCAATATTTTAGGAGATGTTCCTGATATAAACATACCATCTAGCTTATCTATATCTGAATATTTATAATTTATTTCTTGAACTTTTATTCCATTTTCAATAGCTAAATCTATTATCTCTCCCCTAGTAATGCCTGGTAATACAGCTTTAATAGGAGATGTTAATAAAATATTGTCTTTTAGCATAAATATATTAGATTTACTTCCTTCTGTTATATACCCATTTCTATCAACCAATATAGCTTCATATGTATGATTTTCTTTTATTTTCTTATTCACTTTTTCTCTGAAATCTAAATTAACTATCTTAGCATTAGGATTTTCTCTCTCTCCAAAATATAAAATAGTTTTAACCCCATTTTTATACATATCATCACTTGGATATGAATGCTTTATAAAGAATATTCTGAGTATCATTTCTTTAACATTATAAGTAATCTTAATATTTCCTTCTAACTTATCATTTGCTTTGACTAAATTTTGTATATCCCTTTTTATTTTATAAACATCTAAACAATACTCTAAATTTATAAGTTTAAATGAGTTTTCCATTCTTGATAAATGATTTTCTAAAAATAATGGTTTTCCTTGAATTATTCTTAGAACTTCATATATTGTTTTTCCAGAAACATTGTCATCCTTTAACTCTTTTACATCTTTAATTTTAGAATTATCAATAAAATAACTATCAACTGCTTCCATTTTGCACACTCCTTATAATAAAATTTATTTCCATCTTAGTATATCTATATCATGATTTTTTTTATAGTTAATTAAATAAGGTTTACCAACTAAATCTAAAAGTGGTTTGTCTGATAAAGAATCTGAAAACATATATGATTGTTTAAAATCTACATCTATATTTTCTTTTTCAAGTACTTCTTTTAATCTTCTTACTTTTTCTTCACCTTTACAATTAAACCCATCCATTTGTCTTACAAATCTTCCATCACTAAATTTAAATCTAGTTCCTATGACTCTGTCTACCTCTTTAATGTTATAAAATTTATTTATATAAAATTCTGGCGAAGCAGATATTAAATATATATCACATCCTTCTGCCTTAAGTTTTTTCATCATATCAATAGCGTCACTATACAAAAGATTATTCAATCTTTCTTTATAGAAACTATCAACAATTTTTTCTAAATCCTCTTCACCTATTCCATCTATAAATTTTAAAAATTTTTCCTTTACCATTTTTTCATCATAAAATCTTAACAAATACATAATCCCACAATATATTGCTCTCGGTAAAAATTTAATAGATTTTTTATCTTTTTTTATATAATATTTAAAAAATTCCATAAGTGTTTCTTTTTTTGTAATAGTAAAATCTATATCAAAAATTGCAATTTTCTTCATTTTAAACTAGTTCTCCTTAATTCATAACTATAATAAATCAAATTTCTAAATTTATCTATCTTTAATCATCACCATCTAATCAAACTTTTTTCTTTATTAACTTTGTTTATATCTAACCTTTAAATTATTAATTTCTTAATATTATAATAAATATACTATAATAAAGTTTTTACATCTGTATTAGTATGGTGACAATTACAAATTAGATTTTTTGAAATTTATATATAATAATTTTTCAAAAAAACCTCATGTTTTTAACAAGAGGTTTTTTTAATCATTATATTAAAATATATCTACTTTATTTTACTTAAAAATACAGATAATCTGTCTATACCTTTTTCTATTATATCAATAGATGTAGCATATGATAATCTTATGTAATTATCTAATCCAAAACCACTTCCTGGTATAACTGCTACTTTTTCTTCTTCTAAAAGCATTTTTGAAAAATCTAAAGAATTACTTATATTATTTCCTTTAAAAGTAGTGTTTAAATACTTTTCTATATTAACCATTATGTAGAACGCACCATTTGGTCTTAATACTGATAATTCATCTATCTTACTTAACTTATCTAGCATAAAATTTCTTCTACTTTCAAACTCTTTTACCATTTTTTCTAAGTCTTCTTCTGGACCACTAAGAGCTTCTATTGCAGCATATTGAGTAATAGAATTTACATTTGATGTCATATGACTTTGAATACTTGTCATAAGTTTAGTTATTTTTTCATCAGTAGCTACATATCCTAGTCTCCATCCTGTCATAGCATATGTTTTAGATACTCCATTTATAACTATAGTTCTTCTATATGCATCATCATTTAAGCTTGCTATACTTATATGCTTTTCATTATCATAAATTAATTTTTCATATATTTCATCGGATACAATAAATAAATCATGTTTCTTAGCAAATTGTGCTATTTCATTAAGCTCTTCTTCATTATAAATAGTTCCTGTTGGATTATTAGGGCTATTTAACAATATTGCTTTAGTCTTATCTGTAACACGTTTTTCTAAATCTTCTATTGTATATTTATAGTTATTTTCTTTTAAATTTTCTACAAAAACTGGTATTCCATCCGCCAATTTAACAAGTTCTGGATAACTTACCCAATATGGAACTGGAATAAGTACTTCATCTCCCGGATTTAAAATCGCCATAAACACATTAGCTAAACATTGTTTTGCACCTGTAGATATAGTTATTTGATTTGGTTTATATTCTAAATTATTATCTTTTTTAAATTTTTTACAAATAACTTCTTTTAATTCTAATATTCCACCTACTGGAGTGTATTTTGTTTTTCCTTCTTCCATAGCTTTTATTGCAGCATTAATAATATTTTGTGGTGTATTAAAATCTGGTTCTCCTGCTCCAAAACTAACCACATCTACACCCTTATTTTTTAAAGCCTTTGCTTTTGCTGTAATTTCCAAAGTAATCGATGGACTAATATTTTCTGATTTTTTAGAAAGTTCCATTTTCTCTCCCCCATTTATTAGATAATTTTATATTAAACATTAAAGTCATACTCTTATTATATACAATAAAATATAACATTAATACTTTCAGTTGTAAATTAAAAGCACTTAATATCTTATTTATAAAGATTATACTTTAAATTTAAATATTTATATTAAAATATTTAAATTTAATAATTATAACTTATATATAATTTATTTTTTACATTAAAATAGACTTCAGTAAAATTACTAAAGTCTATAAATGTATTTTTATTTTTCTGATTCTGCTGCTTCTTGATAATAAGTTGATACTTTATTAAATTCTTCTTCGTCAGGAACTACTAATTCTTCTCCATCAACTCTGAAAAGATACATTGAACCATCTTCTCCATTTTCAGCTAATACATATTCTTTTCCTTCAACTTCAAATGCATCAACTATTGGACATGAAACTACATTTCCATTATCATCTTCTAAATCTACAACAAAAGATTCTTGTTCTCCACATCCACATCCGTGATCATGATCGTGTCCTTCACATCCACATCCGTCGTGTTCTCCACATCCGCATTTTTCTAAATCTTTATCCATAATTTAATTATCCTCCTTGCTAACAACTGTTGCTTTCTTCCATACTAATTCTACCCTTAAATGAATAAAATTAAAACCCTAAATAAAAATTATTTGAAAATTCCTTATAAAATCCCCATTATGGTAATGATTTTATATTTATTGCTAATTAAAATATACTTTTAAATTATTAATTCTCTTTGCCATACATATTTTATTATTATATATAAATTGTTTTTAAAATGGAATTTGTAAAAAATTATCGATTCAATAAAGAGTAGTTTACTAACTTTGAAATCATCCTTAACTTTTTCACATAAAAATTTATTTAAACTTTAAAAGTAGTAATTAATCTTCCTTCTGGCATCTCATCACTTAATCCACAGATATCTTCTACATCATCGCCATCCCATGTTGAAATAATATCACTATCTTCCTCTTTCCTTTTTTGCTTCTTTGATTTATTTTTCTTTTTCTTATTGTCAGCTTTACTAAATACAAATTCATTGTCACAATTCACTTTATCTTGTGTACTCAATTTATTATTTAATAAGTTTTCATCCAAAATTAATTTATCAGAAATATTTTTACTATTAATTGTAGAATTATTCTCCACATTAATAGTAACTAAATCTATACTAGATTTTTTATCATTATTAGGCTCTATAACTTTAATATTATTATTTTTACTTTCTGGTAATCCAAGATATTTTTTAGATTTATTTACATTAAATTTATTATGTGATTTTTTAATGTTGTTATATTTAACCTCACCATTAGATTTTAACCGATTCTCTTCATAATTATTATTAGATTCTTGTATTTTTGTTTTATACTGCTCTATGATTTTTGGGCTATCTGAAATTACTATATCATTTACAGCTTCTTCACTTTCTTCAACTTTTAAAGAATTTTTATTTTCTATATCTTTACTAATATTTAGAACCATGTTATTTTTATTTTCTTTTTCAAAATCAAATGTACTATTTTCCTCTTCTTTATTAACTATAGATTCCACATCATTTACTTTATGTTTTAAATCATTATTATCTGTTTTCTCTATAAGATTTTTATTAACCTTAGCAGAATTAATATCACTTAATTTTTCTTCAGCACATTTTACTTTTTCTGCAATATCAACTTTTTTCTTAGACCTAATATTTTGATGCTTAACAAAATTTCTAACTCTATAAACATTGTTTTCAGTTAATTCAACCATTTCTAAATCCATAAATACCTTTAAAGCTAATTTAACCTTTTTAGCACTTCTATTAAATTCTAAAGCTAGAGTTTCAACTGTATAAGGAATACTTTTTGAAAGATACAAATCTCCTTCTAAATTAACTTTACCTGCTAAAGTTAAAAGTCTAGTCCAAATATAATGAATAACATCCCTTTCTTCCATTGTATCTATTATCTTAAACTTAGTATCGTTATACATATCCACTCTTAGTTTTACTATTTTGCGTTCCATATTAAAAACATCCCTTCTAATTTTTTATCATATACATTAATTTTTATCCTTAAATTCATACACATTTTTTATTATGGCTAAGTTATGTATCTTAAGCTTCTAAATATATATATGCATTAGAAAGAAATATTACATAAAAATATATAATTTTTTATTAAAAAACAGATAAGATGTTTAAATCTTATCTGTTATAATAACAATTACCACTACCAATGATGAATCTTTTACAGTTCTTCTTGTTTAAATATTTTCCCAATTTTAAATCCTATACAAGAACAAAGTGGCTGCGCCACGTTTTTTAGTTGAGAGTGGATAATTGAGAATTGAAAGTTTTGGTTGAAAATTCTAAAGATTTTCTAAAAATATATACTTTAAAATTCTTCCAGGAATTTTTTCCTTAACTCTCCACTTTCCACCCTCAATTCTCAACTAATATTTGCTTTAACTTAAATTTTATCAGCCTTTCAGACTTTGAAAATTCTATACTTTCCTATACGCAAAAAAAGGATGACCATTTCTGGTCATCCTCTTATTTAAAGAATATAGTGAACATATTATTATTCAGCTAACTTCTTGTATCCTTCTAATCTTTCCATAGCATCATTGTAAGTCTTTTCAAATAATGCTTCTGCAGCTTCTGGGAATGCTTTAGCAAGTGAAGCGTATCTAACTTCTCCCATTAAGAATTCCTTAAAGTCAGCAGTTGGAGCTTTAGAATCTAAAGTGAATGGGTTCTTAGTTCCCTTTAATTGTGGATTATATCTGTACATTGCCCAGTATCCACATTCAGTTGCTCTCTTAGCTTCTAATTGGCTGTTACCCATACCAATCTTGATTCCATGGTTTATACATGGTGCATAACCTATGATTAATGATGGACCATTGTAAGCTTCTGCTTCTGCAATAGCTTTAAGAACTTGATTTCTATCAGCTCCCATGTTAACTTGTGCTACATATACGTAACCATAAGTCATAGCCATCATACCTAAATCTTTCTTCTTAGTTTTCTTACCTGAAGCAGCAAACTTAGCTATAGCAGCTGTTGGTGTAGATTTAGATGATTGTCCACCTGTATTTGAGTAAACTTCTGTATCAAATACAAATACATTTACGTCTTCTCCTGAAGCAAGAACATGGTCAACTCCACCGTATCCGATATCGTAAGCCCAACCGTCTCCTCCGAAGATCCATTGAGATCTCTTAACGAAGTAGTCTTTTTCAGCTAAAATTTCTTTAGCAGCTTCTGTACCAGATTTTTCTAAAGCAGCAACTAATTTAGTAGCTCTTTCTCTAGTTCCAGCACCTTCGTTCATGTTGTCTAACCATTCTTGTAATTCAGCCTTAGCTGGATCATTTGCAGCAATAGCAGCTTCTGCTCTTTCTGCAATTCTTTCTCTTATAGCCTTAACTCCTAAGAACATACCTAAACCATATTCAGCATTATCTTCGAATAATGAGTTAGCCCAAGCTGGACCATGGCCTTCTTTATTCTTACTATATGGAGTTGAAGGTGCAGATCCACCCCAGATTGATGAACATCCAGTTGCATTAGCGATCATCATTCTATCTCCAAATAATTGAGTTATAAGCTTAGCGTATGGAGTTTCTCCACAACCAGCACAAGCTCCTGAGAATTCAAGTAATGGTTGCTCAAATTGGCTACCCTTTACTGTATTCTTATTCATTGGGTTCTTCTTAGTTGATGTTTCGTTTACTAAGTAATCCCAAACTTCGATTTGATCGTGTTGACTTTCTTGTGGTTTCATAACTAATGCTTTTCCTGGAGCAGGACAAATTTGAGCACAGTTTCCACAACCAGAACAATCTAATGGTGTAACACCCATAGCATAGAATAATTTTTCTTCACTCTTAATAGCTTTAGCATCAACTACTTTTGCATTAGCTGGTGCAGCATTCTTTTCTGCTTCATTTAATAATATTGGTCTGATAGCAGCATGTGGACATACTAATGCACATTGGTTACATTGAATACATTTTTCAGCATCCCATTCAGGAACATTAACTGCAATTCCTCTTTTTTCAAATGCAGCAGTACCAGCTTCAAATGTACCATCTTCCATTCCAGCAAAAGCAGATACAGGAAGAGAATCTCCTTCTTGTCTATTCATTGGAATAACTATATTTTTAACGAATTCTGAAGCATTCTTAATTGGTGCTACTTCTTCGTCTTTAGCATCTTTCCAAGATTCTGGAATCTTGATTTCAACTATAGATTCAACACCCTTATCGATAGCTGCGTTGTTCATGTTAACAACTTTTTCACCCTTCTTACCATAAGAAGTTACAACAGAATCTTTTAAGTATTTAATAGCATCTTCAACTGGGATAATGCTAGCTAATTTGAAGAAAGCTGATTGCATTATCATATTGATTCTTCCACCAAGACCTATTTCTTGAGCTATAGCAACAGCATTTAAAGTATAGAACTTAATATTGTTGTTTGCCATAAATCTCTTGTATGAAGCAGGTAATTTTTCTTCTAATTCTTCTGGAGTCCAGATAGTATTTAATAAGAAAGTTGCTCCTGGTTTTAATCCTTCTAATACGTTATATTTGTGAACGTATGATTGATTAGAACAAGATACAAAATCTGCTTTATTGATTAAGTATGGAGACTTAATTGCCTTCTTACCAAATCTTAAATGAGATACTGTAATTCCACCTGATTTCTTTGAATCATAGAAGAAGTATCCTTGAGCATACATGTCTGTATGATCTCCGATAATCTTGATAGCACTCTTGTTTGCTCCAACAGTACCGTCTGATCCTAATCCCCAGAACTTACAAGCTGTAGTTCCTTGTGGAGTAGCATCTATATCTTTAGTTACTTCTAATGAAGTATTTGTTACGTCATCAACGATTCCGATAGTGAATCCATTCTTAGGTTCATCTTTAGCAAGGTTTGCGTAAACTGCAGCAATATGACCTGGATTTGGATCTTTTGATCCTAAACCGAATCTTCCGCCAACTATAAGTGGAGCATTTTCTTTTCCGTAGAATGCATTTCTAACGTCTAAGTATAATGGTTCTCCATCAGCACCTGGTTCTTTAGTCTTATCTAAAACAGCGATTTTCTTAACAGTGCTTGGTATAGCAGCTATTAATTTTTCAACTGAGAATGGTCTGTAAAGTCTTACTTTGATAAGTCCTACTTTTTCTCCATGTGCATTTAAGTAATCTATAGTTTCTTCAGCTACGTCTGTTACTGAACCCATAGCTATAACTATTCTATCTGCATCTTCTGCACCATAATAGTCGAAGCAGTGATATTCTCTACCAGTTAATTTAGTAATTTCAGCCATGTAGCTTTCAACTACGTCTGGTAATTCATTGTAGAATTTATTTACTGATTCTCTTTCTTGGAAGTAGATATCAGCATTTTGAGCTGTACCTCTAGTTACAGGATGATCTGGATTTAAAGCTCTTGCTCTGAAAGCTTTAACAGCATCCATGTCAACTAATTTAGCTAACTCATCATATTCTAATACTTCGATTTTTTGAATTTCGTGAGAAGTTCTAAAACCATCAAAGAAGTTTAAGAAAGGTATTCTAGATTTTATAGCAGTTAAATGTGCTACTGCTGATAAGTCCATAACTTCTTGAACTGATCCTTCAGCAAGCATAGCAAATCCAGTTTGTCTTGCTGCCATAACGTCTTGATGATCTCCAAATATGTTTAATGAAGATGTAGCTAATGCTCTAGCTGAAACGTGGAATACTCCTGGTAACATTTCACCTGATATCTTGTACATATTTGGTACCATTAATAATAAACCTTGAGAAGCTGTATAAGTAGTTGTTAATGCTCCAGCTTGTAAAGAACCGTGAACAGCTCCAGCAGCACCTGCTTCTGATTGCATTTCCATTACTTTAACAGTTTGTCCAAATATATTCTTTCTTCCTTGTGCAACCCATTCATCAACATGTTCTGCCATTGGTGATGATGGTGTAATTGGATATATTGCAGTTACTTCTGTAAACGCATAAGATACGTGAGCGGCTGCAGTATTACCATCCATAGTTTTCATTTTTCTCATCGCGTGACCCCTTCTTTCTATTATTTAAAGACATTAAATTTTTAACTTAATGTATAAATTAAAAATTTAACAATGTATTATATTATAAAAGTAAGTCGCCAAGACTTACTTCATAACCAATATTATTTAGCAAGTTTTCTACCTAATAATTGTGCATTTTCTAAATTTTCTTTTGTTGCAAACTCTTTTACTGTTAATTCTTCAATGCAATCAAATCCATATGATTTCATTTTATTAGCCCATAATTTCATGAATTTATCATCTGTCCATCCATGACTTCCAAACAAAATACATTTTTTATTGTTTATAGGTAAATCTTTTAAACTTTCAAGAAATGGCTGCATCTCTAACTTTTCTATATTGTCTTCATCCATTGCAGGACTTCCAAATGCTACAGAATCTGCTTCTATAACATCAACAACAGTGGCATCAGCAACATGTTTTATAGTTACTTTTGCTCCAGCTTCTTCAGCGCCATCGGCAATCATATTGGCCAGCATTTCCACACTACCACCACAACTCCAGTAAATGATTGACACCTTTTTCATAAATAGAACCATTCCTCTCAACACACAATAAATACTAATACTATGTTTACATTATAATAGTATTATAAATTAACTTACACACTTTATTATATATCACATATTTTTTTTTGCAAGTTTTGATTATATAAAGTTTATTAAAGTTGATTAATTATAAAGATCTATTCATTAAAATATTTCTTATTGTTAACCTACTTATTTTTTATGCTACTTAATATAACATCAATAATTAAGTCAATACTATTTTTTCCATTCGTATTATCCATAGAATTAAGTATGTCTTTTTTCTTAGATTTTAATTCTAAAATTTTATTATATAAAGTATTATCTACAAGTTCTTCTTCATTTAGGACTAAAGCATATCCTTCCTTCTTAAATGAATTAGAGTTTAAAATTTGATCTCCCCTACTAGCTTTTTTAGATAGCGGTATTAAAAGCATGGGTTTTCTTAAAGCTAAAAATTCAAATATAGAGTTTGCTCCTGCTCTAGATATTATATAATCAGCTGAATTCATTAAATCTGGTAATTCTTCTGACACATATTCAAACTGTTTATATCCATGTTTATTAGTAAGATTATTGTCTAAATTTCCTTTTCCACATATATGAATAATGTTAAAATCTTTCAGTATTAAATCTAAACTTCCCCTTATTTGATCATTTATTATTTTTGATCCTAGACTTCCTCCCATTATCAAAATAACTTCTTTATGATTTTTAAAATTACAAATTTTTAACCCATTCTCTTTATTTCCATGTAAAATTTCAGTTCTTATTGGACTACCTGTAAGCACACCTTTATTATCTTTTATATATTTAAGACTTTCCCTGAAAGTTACACATAATTTATTACAAAAAGGAGCACTCAATTTATTAGCAAGACCAGGTGTAATATCAGATTCATGAGCTACAACTGGTATTCTTCTTAAATAAGCAGCAATAACAACTGGAACAGCTACAAAACCGCCTTTTGAAAATACTACATCTGGCTTTTCTTTTTTTAATATTTTATTCGCATCTCCTATTCCTTTTAAAACCTTAAAAGGATCAGAAAAATTTTTAAAATCAAAATATCTTCTTAATTTTCCAGAAGATATTTTAAAGTATGGAATATTATTATTTTGAATTATCTCTTTTTCTATTCCATCTTTACTACCAATATATTTTACTTCAAATCCATTTTCTTTAAGTGCTGGAACTAAAGCTAAATTAGGTGTTACATGACCTGCTGTGCCTCCACCCGTCATTATCACTTTATATTTATACACCTTAACTCATCCTTTCATCATTATTAAATCCAAAGTGGATATACCATATTTTTAGTTGAAAGTATATATTTAAAATAAAAAATTCAAATTAAAAAGAATCAACTTTTCTAAAAATATCTCGAAATCCCAACATAAAATTTTTTCGATGATTTTAACTTTCCATTCTGAAATTTCAATTAAACCCTTATTATATTTTATTTAATACTTTCTTAATATAATAATTCTACTTATACATTATAACTATTAATTCTTATTAGTCACTAAAAATATCTATGTTATTTATAATTTTTTAATATTTTATCCATACCTACTTCTTTCTATTTTTTATCTACATACCAACTGTTTGTATACTATGTTAATCCTTATTTACCTTAATTTATATATCATAAAATTATTTTTTTTACACAAGCTATAAGCATAAAGGAGGTGACAAATATGAATAACAATACAGGTATGAATAACAATGCAGGATATAATAATCCTATAGTTCCAGAAGCTAAAGGAAAATTAGCACAATTCAAAAACGAAGTTGCTAACGAAATGGGTATACCATTTAAAGAATATAATGGTGATTTAAGCTCAAAGCAATGTGGAAGCGTTGGTGGAGAAATGGTTAAAAGAATGGTTCAACAATATGAAAATAACTTATAACTTTTAAAAACTCTTACCAAAACATTGAGCATATATTACTAACTATATTAGTTGCAATTTGAAAGTATCGGTGTAGAGCTTATATAAAATTTTAATAGAATATTAACATATCTAATGAAAATTCTATTAAATAAATTTTTATAAGCTCTATACTTTTTTGTTAATTTTTATATTACTTTTTATTAAGGCACATGAAATAAAATAATAAATCCAAAACTGTGATTGATATTTTTCATAAAACAAGAAGACAAAATATTATCATAGTGGACTTATTATGGTATTTTGTTGACACAGAATGAGAGAAAATATACTGACAGATGGATTTGTTATTTTTTTTAATTGTTCCTAATGTCATCTTCATTTATCTAATTTTATATAAATAACTTGACTTGTGCATTAATTTAAGAAAATTTACCATTGGATTATAATTCATATTTTACCAGTATAATTTTGAATAAAAAAGTAGCATATAAACCTCAAACATGTTAGATTATTGTTCTCAACCAAAATCTAAGGAGATTTATATGCTGACAACAATATTAAACCAAAACCAATTTATTAGCAACTATATTTTAGAGTTAAATCTGCCATATTCTTCTGTGATAAAGAATCATATGATAAATTTAACATCTGGAATAATCGTAACCGAAGGAAACAAAACAATTTCTTCAGCTTATAACAAGCTTACATCTAATCGACATAGAAGTACTGGTTCAAGATTTCTAAGTTCATATTCATGGAATCATGAATATGTTACGGAAGAACGTATATTTCATGCAATCTCTGAAATTTCAAATACTTGTGAAGATAATGATGTTGGATTCCTAATTATTGATGATACTTTGAGTAAGAAAAATACTTCAACTAAAAAAATTGAAGGTTTAGATTTTCACAATTCTCATGCAGATGGCAATAAACCAAAGTGGTCACACTGTTTGGTTACATCTCACTATAAGATTAAAGATCATTCTATACCTTTAAATTTCAAGCAATATCACCGAAAGGAATCTAGTAAAAAGCTATCTAAAAAGTTTTTAGATAAAAATGAGCTTGCAATGGAACTAATAAGTGAATTCACTCCAGCAACTAAAATCAATTATTTGCTGGTTGATTCATGGTATACTTCAGCAAAAATTTTGCTTCACGGTTTAATTAATGGTTGTCATACTATTGGCAGAATAAAATCTAATAGAGTAATATATCCAGCTGGCATTAAAACAAATGTCAAAGAGTTTTCTTCATACATTAGAACTAATGAAACTAGCTTAGTTACCGCTAGTAGCAACAAGTACTATGTTTATAGATATGAAGGAAAACTTAATGATATAGAAAATGCTGTTATACTTATAAGTTGGACTAAAGAAGATTTATCTGATAATCCATCATTTATTATAAGTACGGATGTATCGCTTGATAATAAAACTATAATTTCATATTACGAAAAGCGATGGGATATAGAGGTTAGTTATAGATATCATAAAACTGCTCTTGGTTTTGATGAATTTCAAATTCAATCTCTAGAATCAATACATAGGTATTGGAGTATGATATTTTTAACATATACTTTCATCGAGCTTTTCAGAATTAAATATGGTAAATTATATAAATTAAAAAATATTGGAGATGTAATATTACACTTCCGAAACAACTATTTGGTAAAAATAGTTACTTTTGCACATGAATGTGCAGATAACGGGATTAGTCTAGAGTCTACTATTTCCAAATTAGGACTAGTAGCTTAAATTTTTCCTATTTACTGCACAAGTCTAGTAAATAATCTATATTACTTGAATAGTATTAATTTAAATTATTTTTAATTATTAATCACACTTTCAAATTTATAAACATATCTAAATATTAAATGAATTCTGAAAATTTTCTGAAAATACTATTGTTTTTTATTTAACAATGTAGTATATTATACCTATAGAGTTAAATTAAAACTTTAATTCATATTTATTGATTTTAGTTTTTTATATTTTCTATACTATTAATTACAATGTAATCGTAAAACTAAGTCTTATTAGTGAATATCACACGCTTATTTTTAAATTAATTATTTTTAAATTAGCATTCAACAAAATATTTTAAGAATAATATAAGAGGTGTTGATAAGTTTTACATTGTTGTAGTAAACGTTTTTATAGATTTATTTGTTAATAAAATAACATTCATTAACTAGGGGGATACTTTATGAATTATTCAGAACAATTAAAAAACAAAACAATTACTGTAGAAAAAGCTTTATCACTTGTAAAATCAAACGATGAAATAGTTACTTCTTTAGGACCTTGTGAAGCAACTTTATTCATGTCAAGGCTTCATGAAATAAAAGACAAAGTAGAAAATGTAACTGTAGTTAGTATGCTTAGTGCTTTAGATTATAAATTTCATACTGATCCAAGTATGGCAGGACACTTTATAAATGAATCTACTTTCTTTGCTGGACCAGCTAGAAAAGCTCATCCAACAGGTTTAGTTTCATATATACCAACTCATCTTAGATATGCTGGTATTAATAGACTTGATTACAAAACTCCTAACATATTTATTGGTGCTGTTACTCCAATGGACAAGCACGGTTTCTTCTCATTATCACTTTCAACTGTATATGAAAGAGACTCTTTAGAAAAAGCTGATGTGGTAATATTTGAAGTAAAAAAAGATTTACCTAGAATATTTGGTGATACTTCAGTTCATATAAGCCAAGTAGATTATGTATATGAAAGTGATCAACCAGTACCTGAATTAACACCTAAAGAACCTACAGAAAAAGATTTTGTAATTGGTCAGTATATTGCAGATTTAGTAGAAGACGGTTCTACTATTCAACTCGGAATAGGTGGAATACCAAATGCTGTTGCTAAATCACTAATGACAAAAAAAGATTTAGGAATACACACTGAGATGATTACAGAAGGTGTAGTTGATTTATTTGAAGCTGGAGTTGTAAATAACAGCAAAAAAACTCTCCACAAAAATAAGATAATAGGTGCTTTTGCATTTGGTTCTAGAAGATTATATGATTTCTTAGATGATAATCCTTCTATCGAAATGAAAAGATGTTCTTATGTAAATAATCCTTACACTTTAGCTAAAAACTATAAGATGACATCTATAAATACATCTCTTTCAGTTGATTTAACTGGTCAATGTGCTTCTGAAAGTTTAGGATTTAGACAATACAGCGGAACCGGTGGACAAACTGATACTGGAATAGGTGCACAAATGAGTCCAGGAGGTAAATCTATAATTGCTTTATACTCTACCGCTAAAAATGGAACTATTTCTAGTATAGTACCTAGTCATTATATCGGTGCTGCTATTACATATTCTAGAAATGATGTACAATACGTTGTTACAGAATATGGTGTTGCTAACCTTCGTGGAAAGAGTATTAAAGAAAGAGTGGATAGCTTAATCTCCATAGCCCACCCCGATTTTAGACAAGAACTTAAGAAGGAAGCTGTTAAGAATAGAATTTGGTAAAGGAAGTGCTCATTATGGATAATAAAAGCAAATTAAAGGAAATCCTAAGCAAATTGGATTGTATTGATAATAAAGTTAATAATATTCAATATCAAATTTTCCAAACAAGTGAATATTCTGATACCTGTAGCTATATAGATTTTTTATATGACACTTATACAGAATCACTTATAGAAAATGCTTGCCAAGTAATAGGTGATTAATTTATTATAAACAAGGAAAATGATAAGTAAAACTTTCTATGGTTCTACTTATCATTTTTTATTAATAAATCATATATTATAAAATTAAATAAAACATTTATTTTAATATATTTTATCTATAATTTTGAATAACCAGTTGAATACTTATATTCCCATTATATTCATTTATATTTGGATAAAATATTAAATCTAAATTTATGCAATTAAACTCTCCATTATATAACTTCTGTAATTCTCCATAAGAATATTTTTTAATCATATACTGTTCAAATTCTTGAGCATCTCCAAAATAAATAGCATCCATAAATCTTCCATTTGAAGTTTTTAATTTTATCTTTAGTACATTCCTGTTTTGACCAAGTATCATTGCTTTTATTGCATTAATATTTTTAGCTCCAAAAAGTGGCTTAGAATTCCCTTTTCCAAACGGTTCTAGAATTTCTAAATCATTTATAATATCATAATTAATATTTTCTAAGCTTAAAGCTGAATCTATAGTTATTTTAGGAATTAAATCTTCAATAGTCAATGTAGTATTCTTGTTAAGCTGCTCTCTAAATAAATCTATATTTTTCTCATCTAGTGACAATCCAGCTGCCATAGGATGGCCACCAAATTTATTCAATAATTCTTTACATTTTAATAATTCTTCAAACATATTATATTCTTCTATGGATCTGCCTGACCCCTTAACGCCATTTTCCGCTCTTGTAAGAATTATAGTTGGAACATTATATTTTTCTCTCACCCTTCCAGCTATTATACCAGCTAAACTTTCATGTATTTCTGGAATATAAATAACAAATACCTTATCATTTGTCATATTGCTATTTTCTATTATTTCTATAGCTTTTTCTACTCCTTCATTTGTCATACTTTTTCTCTCATCATTTAATTCAACTAACTCTTTAGCTAAAGTTAAAGCTTCATCTTCATCTTCTGACAACAATAATCTTAATCCCTTTTTAGCTGAATCTAACCTTCCAGATGCATTTATACATGGACCTATAACAAACCCTAAATGATAAGTTGAAATTTCTTTTCCATCTATTTTTGTTTCTTTTATTAAAGCTTGTAGTCCTAAATTTTTAGTGCTATTTATCATCTTTAATCCATTTTTAACAAATATCCTATTCTCATCAATTAAATCAACAACATCACATACAGTTGCTATTGCCACAAACTCTATGAGTTTATAGAGGCTCTCTTTAGACACTGCCATTTCTTCATATAAAACTTCTATTAACTTAAACGCAACTCCTGCTCCACATATTTTATCAAACTTATACTCACATTCAATTTGTTTTGGATTAATTATCGCATCTGCTTCTGATGATATAAATTTTCTAGTTTGATTCTCTTCTTCAACAAATGGAATGTCATGATGATCAGTTACAATAACTGTCATTCCTAATTCCTTTGCATATTTTATTTGTTCTATTGCAGAAATTCCATTATCACATGTTAATAAAGTGTCTATACCATCATTTTTAGCTTCAAGTATAATTTTTTCATTTATACCATATCCATCTTTTATCCTATCTGGTATTTCATAATCAACATTAGCTCCACATCTTTTTAAAGCTATATATAATATATAAACGCTAATTACTCCATCAACATCATAATCCCCTATTATTCTAATTCTTTTTTTATATTCTATTTTCTCTTTTAATATATTAATGGCTTTTTTCATATCTTTCATTTCATATGGATCATATAAATTTTCATAATTAGGATTTATATAGTTTCTTATTATATCATCATTTATAATATTTCTATTTATCATAAGCTTACTTATTAATTCGCTAATACCATATTTCTTGGCTATATTCTTATAATCAGCCTTAATATTCTTAATAAACCATCTTTCTTTCATATACTCCTCACCTATTCACATATAATAACAAACAATCCACAATTTTACTTAAACTTCAATTCAAAAAGTGGATAAAATCGTGGATTCTTTATATTAAAAATCTTTTATTAAAATATTATCCTATAATTCAAACATTTAATAATTATTTATATAACATAGATTTAGCTAGTTCTTCTATATTATCATAACCCAATTTTTCAATTAATTTATAAGCAAATTCCATAGCTGTACCTGGACCTCTACTTGTTATTATATTTCCATCAACTACTACACTTTCTTCCTTATAATTACAATTAATAAGTTCATCTTCAAAGCCTGGATATGAAGTTATATCTTTGCCCTCTGTTAGTCCTGCTTTTCCAAGAACTATTGGAGCCGCGCATATTGCACCTATTAACTTTCCCTGTTGGTTATATCTATTAACAAAATCTATAACTCTAGAATCATCTCTTAAATTCTTTGATCCAGGCATTCCACCAGGAAGTGCTACTAAATCATATTCCATATCTGAATTAAATATTTTATCTGCTTTCATTGTGACTCCATGAGAAGAATTTACAAATTCTCCATTCATAGATACTAAATCGCAAACCATATTTGCTCTTCTTATTATGTCACATATCGTTAAAGCTTCTACTTCTTCAAATCCTTCTGCTAATAATACACATACCTTTTTCATAAAATCTCCTCCTCTTATTATACAATCATAACATCTTTTAATTCATCATTAATCATTAAAATAATATTAGTTCCTCTTCCAGCACGATTTTGAAGTTTTATATCTTCAACTGTAAATGTTAATTTTTCATTTGCTTTTGAAGTAAGTGATATCTGTTGTGATCTAGGTGATATTATAACCTTATTATCATCAGTTTCCATATATTTAGATATATATGTCCCAAATATAACTTCATCTTCTTCTCTTAAACTAATACCAGTAACTCCTGATGCTACCTTTCCCATAAGATTAACATTTTCAACCGGGAATCTTATAGCCATTCCCTTTTTAGTTATTATTATTAAATTACCTAAAGTTATATTATTTATATCTACTTCTACAACTTCATCATCATCAGTTTTTAATTTATAAAAAACTTGATTTTGAGTCTCTGCTCTGAATTCACTTAATAAAGTTTTTTTGACTAATCCTTTTTTACTAAATGAATAAATAGCTAAATTATCATCATAAGATGAAACTACACTTATTTTTATAATTTTTTCTTTTTTTTCTAACTTACCAGTAAATACTTCTAATTTAATATCTTCATTCATTACATTTTTCAGTAAGAATCCAGGTATCTTATATAATGCTCCTTTATTACTAAATAATAATAATGTATTAGTTGAAGTTATTCTTCCTCTAGTTTTATCTACTTTATGTGTTTTATAAGATTTAAGTGTATTTTTATCATTAATTCCTATATTAAATTCAAAATATTCTTCTTCTTTACTGTCATTTATTTGTATAATTTCATCATCTGTAGATAAATTAAATAATTGAGTAGGTAAAATATTTCTTGATGCATTCTCAAGTTCTGGTACTTCTATAGTAAATTCTAAATTAAATTTAGTTTTTATATTTATATAGTTATTATTTTCTTCTATATTTCTTAATTTCACATCTAATAATCCATCATTTTCTCTTAATTTTAATGCTTGAAGTTTACCATAAGATGTTTCAAATTTTTCTAAAGAACTTTCTTTTATTCCACCATTCTTAGTTATAAATCTAAAAATCTTATTAGGATTAAAATTATCCACTGATATAACTTCAACTATTTTTTCTTCTTCTAAGTTTAATGATTTAATTATAGTATCAATTCTTTCACCTTTTTCTTTCCACTTTAATTCTGGAATATTTATACCTTTTACTTGATACATAAAACCTTTTTCTGTAAAAATAAGAAGACTATCTCTTGTATTTGAATTTATTAAATACTCTAACTTATCTCCTTCTCTATATTCTATATCATCAGCATTAGAATTAGATCTAATATAATTTTTTACAGGTATTCTCTTTATAAAACCATCTTTAGATAAAGTAATCATAACTTCTTCCACTACTATAAGTTCTTCAACATTAATTTTACTCTTAGAATCATCTTCTATAATATGAGTTCTTCTTTCGTCACCATATTTATCGCTTATTTCTTTTAACTCATTTTTAATAACCTTTAATAATTCTTTTTCATTAGATAATATCTTTTCCAATCTCTTTATTGTTTTTTCAAGTTCTTTATATTCTTTTTCAAAAACTTTTATTTCTAGACCTGTAAGTCTATATAACATAAGTTCTAATATAGCTTGAGCTTGTTCTTGTGTAAAGTTAAATTTTTCTATTAAATTATTAGATGCATCTTTTTTAGATTTTGAACTTCTTATAGTTGCTATAACTTCATCTAATACATCAATAGCTTTTATAAATCCTTCAACTATATGAAATCTTTTTTTAGCTATTTCAAGTTCTTTTCTACTTCTTCTAGTTACTATGTCTTTTTGATGATTTACGTAATGCCTTATTATTTCTTTTAAACTCATAGTTTCAGGCTTACCATCTGCTAAAGCAACCATATTAAAACTTATATTACATTGAAGTTCTGTTTTTTTAAATAAATATTTAAGTATTTTATTTGCACTATCTTCATCTGCTGATTTTTTAAGTTCTATTACAGCCCTTATACCATTTCTATCAGACTCATCTCTAATATCAGTTATAAGTTCTAATGCTTTTGAGTGTTTTTTATCTCCTGTCATTTCAGAAATAGTTTGAAGTATCTTTGCCTTATTTCTTCTATAAGGAAATTCAGTAATAACTATACCTATTCTTCCATTATCTAATTTTTCAATAATGGTTTTGGCTCTATATGCCACTTTTCCTGTTCCACTTTCATAAGCTGACTTAAGTGATTTTTTTCCTATTAGTACTCCACCTGTAGGTAAATCTGGTCCTTTTATATATTCCATTAATTCCTTAGTAGATATTTCATTATTATCTATATAAACTAATACTCCATCTATTACTTCTTTTAAATTATGTGGAGGAATATTTGTTGCAAGACCTACAGCTATCCCAAAGGATCCATTTACCAACAAATTAGGATATCTACTCGGTAATACTTTTGGTTCAAATTCACTATCAGAATAGTTTGGAACCATATCTACAGTATCTTTATCTATATCTCTCAATATTTCCATGGAAATAGGTGCAAGTCTTGCTTCCGTATAACGCATTGCGGCAGCACTATCTCCATCTATAGATCCCCAGTTTCCATGTCCATCTATAAGTGGTGCTCTAGTTGAAAAATCCTGTGCTAAAATTGTCATTGCATCATATACTGAAGAATCTCCATGTGGATGAAATTTACCTAATATATCCCCTACTATTCTAGCTGATTTATAATAAGGTTTGTCTGGAAAAGCTTTTAAAAGATATGCACCATAAAGTATTCTTCTATGCACTGGTTTTAGTCCATCTCTTACATCCGGAAGAGCTCTTTCCTTGGCTACTTCTATAGCATAAGGCAAATAATTTTCTGGCATAGCTTCTTCTAATGGTATTTTAATTATATTATTATCTCTAGGTATACTTTGAACTTTTTTTGCCATAATATTTCTCCATTTCTAACTTAATTGAATTCTCCGTATTTGTACATATAATTCTTTCTAGGCTCTACTACATCACCCATAAGTAATGAAATCATCTTTTCTGCTTTAGCAGCATCTTCTATTGTAACTTGAATAAGAGTTCTTGTTTCTGGATTTAATGTAGTTTCCCATAATTGTTCTGGATTCATTTCTCCAAGTCCTTTATATCTTTGAATTAATGCTCCTTTACCAATTTCTTTTTTAGCCTTTTCTAATTCTTCATCACTATAAGCATATTTAATAGTTTCTTTACCTTTAACAACTTTATAGACTTTGTATAGTGGTGGTTGTGCTAAATATAAGTGTCCATTTGCAATCAAAGGTCTCATATATCTATAAATATAAGTCATCCATAATGTTCTTATATGATATCCGTCTACATCGGCATCACTCATTATTATAACTTTATCATATTTCATATCATCTTGTTTATAATTTTCTAATGTTCCTGTTCCAATTGCTGCATTAAATATTCTTAATTCTTCTGATGCTAGAACATTTTCAAGTTTTTGTTTTTCAGTATTCATTATTTTACCTTTTGATGGCATTATAGTTTGAAATCTTCTATCTCTAGCTTGCTTTGCTGATCCACCTGCTGAATCTCCCTCAACAACTATAAATTCATTAACACTTTTATCTTTTAATGTACATACTGCTATTTTACCTGCTAACGGTGCTGTTCCAACTCCAACTTTTTTCTTTTCTGCATCATTTATTTTCTTTATTTTCTCTCTTCTTTTTGCTGACTCTAATGCATTATTAATAAGGGTTGTTGCTAATTCTTTGTTATCTTCTATCCATTCTAATAACTTTGTATATACCAAATCGTTCATCATAGTATATGCTTCATTATTTCCTAATTTAGTCTTAGTTTGTCCTTCAAAAATAGGATTGGTAATCTTAATTCTCAGTATAGCTGTCATACCCTCTCTTAAATCATTACCTTCAAACTCTTTATCTTTTTCTTTTATTAAATTAAGTCTCTTAGCTCCTTCTTTAAAAGCTCTTGTCATTCCTGTTTTAAATCCAGTTTCATGAGTTCCTGCTTCAGTTGTAGGTATATTATTTACATAACTTGCTATATATTCTGTTGATGAGTCTGTAAATTGTATGCATATTTCACCTTGCACTTGAAGATTATTAACGGTTCTTTCTCCTTCAAATATAATTGGAATATCATGAATAACTGTCTTACTTTCATTTAAATAATTTATAAAATCTAAAAGACCATTTTCTGAATAATATTCTTTTTGTATTTCTTCATCTTTTCTTCTATCTATAAGTTCTAACCTTATACCTTTATTTTGGAATGCTAATTCTTGAAGTCTACTATCTATAACATCAAATTTAAAATCTGTAGAAGAAAATACTTCTGAATCAGGTTTAAAAGTAACCTTTGTTCCAGTTTTATCAGTTTTACCAATTACCTGCAATTTACTTACTGGTGTACCAGGCATAGTTTTCTTCAATTCTTTATCAAAAGCATATTCAAATCTTTGTCTATAAATATTTTTATTTTGATATACCTCTACTTCAACCCATTTTGATAAAGCATTTACAACCGCTGCTCCAACTCCATGAAGTCCACCTGAAGTTTTATAATTTTTATTATCAAATTTCCCTCCAGTATGCAATTCTGTAAACACCATTTCTACGCCTGATTTCTTCTTCAATGGATGTATTCCTGTTGGTATACCTCTACCATTATCATAAACTGTAACACTTTTATCCTCATTTAAGATAATTGTTACTTTATCTCCATATCCATTTGTAATTTCATCTATAGCATTATCCAATATTTCCCATATACAATGATGTAATCCCTTAGTTCCTGTAGAACCTATATACATACCTGGTCTAACTCTTACTGGCTCCAATTTTTCTAAAGATGTTAGGTCAGTAACATCATAATTATTATTTTTCAACTCCATAAGGCCCTCCTAAACTATAATTAAGATTATTTCTTTATTATATTTTAACTCATACTATTTTATATTATATTGTCTCTATTTAATATAGTTATTATTTATAGTTAATTGATTTTAATACAATTATACGAACTTATGTACTATTCTATCATAAAATATGCTTTATTTAAATTTTTATAAAGTATACATGAAATAAGAGTGCTTTATTTAGTTATGTAATAAAGTTTTTACACTTTATCACACCTCTTAAGCACTCTTAAAACCTTCTTCTATATAATAAATTTAAACATCACATATTTCAATATTTCTAATGTGTTTAGTATGACTCCACTCTTTATTATTCTTATTTAGTATTCCTTGAATAGTAATTGGTATCCAAGTTAAAGTATATAATCCATATAATAAGAATCTAAAAAATAATATTAAATTACTTTTTCCTAATAATAAGAATACTACCAATAAGAATATAACGTTAAATCCTATGCTAACGCCTAATGCTATTCCATAATTTTTTGTTGCATCTAATCCATGAATTTTTATTAGTTCTAAAATATAAGGGATAAAGAACACATTAGTTGAATATACTGCAGTCATAGCAAAAAATCCTTTGGATACTTTTCTTTCAACTGCCAACACTAATGGAGTTATTATAAATTGTATTAAAGCGAATACTTTAATTCCTACAGCCCACATCGCACTATTAGAAGCCTGACTTATAACAAAAATATCATGTCCTGTTGTATCTAATTGTATTAATGTCAAAATTGCTGATACAGCTAACATTAAAGTAATGAATGGTTGAAGCACATATAATGCACAATCAAATATATACCATTTTCTTTCTTTAATTGATTTTTTAGTTAACTTCCAAAAATATCTTGATGCTACGTCCGTAAAACCTTGCATCCATCTTTTTCTTTGAGTCCATGATTGAGCTAATTTCAATGGTTTTTCGTCATAAATTATGGCATCATGAGCCCAACCAACTTTTTCTCCATTTAATACAAGTTTACAAGTAAATTCTAAATCTTCTGTTAAACAAGTTGCTCCCCAACCTAACTCCTTTAAAGTTTCAGTTTCTATTGCAAATCCTGTCCCACCTATTTGATTTGAAAAACCCATATTTTCTCTAGCTAATTGGAACATTCTATTTTGAGTCCAGAATGCTATTGAATATGAAGCTGCTATCCATGAATCTGAAGGATTTTTGCTATCAATATATCCTTGCACAACCTTATATCCATCATTCATTTTAGAATTGATTTCTTTTAAAAAATCTTTATGGACTAAGTTATCAGCATCAAATATAGCCACTCCATCATATTTTTTATCCATCTTAAATAATTTATCAAACATCCACTCTAAGGCATATCCCTTACCTCTTTTATCTTTATTAAATCTCTCACAAACATTAACACCATATTTCTTTGATATTTTTGCAGTATTATCAGTACAATTATCTGCTATAACAAAAACATCATACATTTCTTTGGGATAATTGAGATTTAACATACTTTCTATTAATTTACCAATAACCACTTCTTCATTATGTGCTGCAATTAATAACGCAAATCTCTTATTTGGAGTATAATTTTTCTTTTCTTTTTTTCTAACAAGACCAAAAAAACCTAACACCATATAATACAAAGTTAATACAAATACAAATATTTGAAATATTGTTGTTGTCATGGTAAAAATATTTTTTCCCATTACATTCACTCCTAATGTTAAATGAAGTTAATTCTTCACTTATTATTTTATCTACACATTTTAATTACACCTTTATTTAATATATTTCAATATAGATAAAAAATCAAGTATGTTTTTCTTAAGATAAAATTAATATTGCTTTATTTGCGTTTTTTGTAATCATTCACTATAAGTTTTCTTAATTTCTTTATAATTTGTTTAATATTACTTATTTAACTTTTGTGAACCAATAGATGCGTAGAAATTAAGACTCATTCCTATACTTTTTATGATTTACATATATATAAATATTTATTAATTTAATTTTTGTAATTAACAATTTATTGTATCTTAAATATTATTAAAATTACAAATTTCAAAACTATAAGCTTAATAATATTTAAAATACTTATTTATTGAAAATTAAAAGATTTTAGTTGAAAGTAGAAAGATTAAAGAAAATTTTTTATTAACCTTGCACTTTCTACTATAAATTTCAACTAAAAATCCATAAATATATATTATAATAAAGCTTTTACGTCTGTGTTAATATGATGTAGTCACCGATTAGATTTTGTTCAAGTTTATTAATTGGAACTTATCTAATATATACTTTATAAACTCTAAATTTTTTTATAAAAAATTTAAATAATCCCTTGATACATCATAGCCTCTGCAACTTTCATAAATCCTGCTATATTAGCTCCCATTACAATATTTCCTGGGTTTCCAAATTGTTTAGCTGAATTTTTAGCATTATTATATATCTCTTTCATTATATTTTTAAGTTTTTCATCAACTTCTTTAAATGTCCATGATAATCTTAAACTATTTTGAGACATTTCAAGTGCAGAACAAGCTACGCCACCAGCATTTGATGCTTTTGCAGGTGCAAATAATACATTATTGTTTTGAAATATATCTATGGCTTCTAAAGTCGATGGCATATTAGCACCTTCTGCCACAGCTTTAACTCCATTATTTACTAATATTTTTGCACTTTCTGAATTTATTTCTCCTTGAGTTGCACAAGGTAATGCTACATCACATTTAATTTTCCATATTTCTCTGCATCCTTCTTCATACTTAGCACTTGGTACATAATTTAAATAATCCTTTATTCTTCCTCTATTAACTTCTTTAATTTCTTTTATAGCTCCTAAATTTATTCCAGTTTCATCATATATATATCCATTAGAATCACTTAATGCTATAACTTTTGCTCCTAATTCTATGGCTTTTTGAGCTGCATAAATAGCTACATTTCCTGATCCTGAAATCACCACTTTTTTTCCTTTAAATGAAATGTTATTATCTTTTAACATTTCATCAGTAAAATAAACTAATCCATATCCTGTAGCCTCTGTTCTAGCTAAACTTCCACCAAAAGTCAATCCTTTTCCCGTCAAAACTCCTTGCTCACTAGCATTTCTTAATTTTTTATAATATCCATAAAGATAGCCTATTTCTCTGGCGCCTACTCCAATATCTCCTGCTGGAACATCTATATTCGGTCCAATATGCATATTTAACTCAGCCATAAAACTTTGACAAAATCTCATTATTTCATTGTTTGTTTTTCCTTTTGGGTCAAAATCTGAACCACCTTTTCCTCCACCAATAGGTAAACCAGTTAAAGAATTCTTAAATATTTGTTCAAATCCTAAAAATTTTATTATACTTAAGTTTACTGATGGATGAAATCTCAATCCACCTTTATATGGTCCTATTGCATTATTAAATTGTACCCTAAATCCCCTATTAACTTTCACTTCCCCATTATCATTCATCCAAGGTACTCTAAAAATAATTTGTCTATCTGGCTCAACTATCCTTTCAAGTAAAGCAGCATCTATAAATTCTGGATGTTTTTCAAATACTGGTACTAAAGAATTTAATACTTCTGTAACAGCATCTATAAATTCTATTTCCCCATTATTAACCTCTTTAACCCTTTTTAATATATCATTAACATACGCTCTTGCTTTTGCTTCCATTAAATTCATCTCCTTAAATTTTAAAATCAAATTTTAAAATCAAATTTATAACTTAAATGATTTTATTTATATAATACACCTTTATGGATTATATTGCCATAATAGTACAGAAAATATATGAAAATTCATATAATATCATTTTAATTTATTTTTTATTATTAATTTATCAATTTAAAATTTAGGATTATTTTATAATTTCACTAATTAATTTCTTAAAAAATCGTATATCTCTGCCTTTAATACAACTATATTCCATAGGTAATACAATTAAAGAACCTATTGTTCCTATTATTATATCCCACATAGTATCAAGCAAACTGTTATTTTGAGCATTTAATCCAAATAATCGATCAGTAGAAAATTCCCAAATTTCCCACACTCCGGCCATTGCAACTGAAAAACTTAATATAAAAATTAAGGCAAATAATGGTTTTAATTTATCACTAATCTTATAAGTATATCTTGCATATATAGAAAACCCTAATATACTAATTATTATTCCAGATACAAAGTGAAGTATCTTATCATAATAGTATACATAACTATATATATTAAATACACTCCCTACATATATAGCCATAATTATAAAAATCAAACTTAATAAATAAAGCAACTTACAATGCCTAATAAAAGTAACAGAAAAAACAACTTTTGCAATAAAAACAGTAACAATAGTTAATATAATTCTAAATAAATTATCGCCTGATTGAAACAATATATTAAACAATAAATGTATTACTAATACTACATTCACTATAATTGTTATTATTTCATCATATGTTAACCTTCTTTTCAAAATTCAACACCTTCTTTTCCCTGGTATTAAAACCCCTGAAATAGCTATTCCTCCAATTAATCCTCCAATGTGTCCTAAATTATCTATATTATTAATATTAAATCCTATAACTAAATTTAAAACTATAACTCCTACTAAATTTAATATATATTTCTTATTAACTCTATGTCTTTCCTTTATGCTAAATACTAACATAGCTCCAAAAAGTCCAAAAATTGCTCCTGATGCTCCTACTGATATTGTTTTCTCACTTAATAATACCCCTAATAAACTTGAAGTTATTGCTGAAGTAAAATATATTATTAAATATCTCTTAACGCCAAAAATTTTTTCTACTTGTGGCCCTAATATATATAATGCATACATATTAGCTATTAAATGTATTAATCCTCCATGTAAAAACGCACAAGCTATGAGTCTCCATATTTCTCCTTTATATATTAAATAATTATACTTGGCTCCAAATTCTATTAATACATTGATATTAATGTCAAATATACTTTCAGAGACAAAAGCTGTTAATAGAAATACAATCACATTTATAGCAATTAAAATTAAAGTACTATTTTCTTTTATTAAATATTTATTTGATTTAATGTTAGAACTTTTGTTTATTCTAAATATTATATTTTTTAGTGGTTCACATGAATTATCACAAGAAATTATATTATTATTGTTTCTATTTATAACTAATTTATTTATACTTTGCTCTCTATTCCCTAAATATTCTCCATCTGAAAGTATTATTACATTTAACCCAAAATCTTTACCTAATGTTTTTAAATATCCTACGGTCTCTATAATATTTACATCTTCATGTTCTTCATTTGTAATTAAAACACAATAATTGGCTTTTCCAAGATCTTTTATAGCAATATAATTTGATTTATTATAAAACTTACTATAATATTCTTTTATATAAAAATTTTCATTCTTTATTAAGAAATTAAATAATTTTTCTTCTAAATTTTTCATTTCTAATTCATTCCTTTATAGTTTTAGACTATATTTTATAAAATTGTTTATATATAAATAAGAAAAAGTGACTGCACCATACTTTTTAGTTGAGAGTGGATAATTAAGAATTGAGAGTTTTAGTTGAAAATCCTAAAGATTTTCTAAAAATATATATTTTAAAATTCACTAAGGAATTTTCTCCTTAACTCTAAACTTTCCACTCTCCCATCTCAACTTATATTTAAAATAACCTATTTCAAAACATATATTACATGATTTTTTCAATTATATACGTATATATACGTAATATAAATGCTGCCTTAAAAATTAAGACAGCATTTTTATCAGATATGCTTTTAATATATGAAGACACTACTTAAACATATCTTTACTTTAAACATCAATCATATCTAACATATCTAATAATTCATTAAATCTTTTAATTGTTGCTTTTAATGGTTCATCAGTAGTCATATCAACACCTGCAGTTTTTAGAATGCTTATTGGATAATCACTACCTCCTGATTTTAAGAATCCCTTGTATTTTTCAACAGCATTTTCTTTTTTATCTAAAATTGCTTTAGAGAATGCAGAGGCTGCTGCATAACCTGTTGCATATTGATAAACATAAAAATCTGAATAAAAATGTGGAATTCTTGACCATTCAAAATCTATTTCTTTATCTACAATCATATCAGGTCCAAAATATTTTTCATTTAATTCATGCCATTTTTTATTATAATCTTCAGCAGTTAAAGGTATTCCTTTCTCCAAACTTTCATGTGTATATAATTCAAATTCAGCAAACATCAATTGTCTAAATACAGTAGTTCTTATTTGCTCTAATTCTTGATTTATTAAATAAAGTTTTTTATTTTTATCTTTTTCTTTATCTATTAAATAATGAATAAGTATTGATTCATTAGTAGTAGATGCAACCTCAGCACAGAACAAAGTATATCCTGCATAATAATATGGTTGTTCTTTTCTTGAATAATACGAATGAATTGAATGCCCCATTTCATGAGCTAATGTAGAAACATCTCCAAGTTCATTATGGTAATTTAATAAAACATAAGGCATAGTATCGTATCCACCCCATGAATATGCTCCACCTTTTTTTCCCTTATTTTCATATATATCTATCCATCCATCTTCTATCCCACTTTTAAATATATTTAAATATTCATCTCCTAGTGGTTTTAATGCATCTAATACTATTTTTACGCCTTCATCAAACTCTATTTTTTCTTTAGGAGTCTCAATAACTGGAACATATAAATCATACATATGAATTTCATCTAATCCTAGAAGCTTCTTTTTTACCTTTACATATCTATGAAGTGAATCTAAATTCTCATTTATAACCTTTATAGCATTTTTATATACTTCTAAAGGTATATTATTAGGATTAAGTGATGCTTCTAAGGCAGAGTTATATTTTCTAATTTTGCTACTAAAATTAAAGTTTTTAATTGAACAAGTTAATGATGTAGCTAATGTATTTTGAAGTTTTTCATATTCTCCAAATAATTGTTTAAATGCTCTTTTTCTAAGAGTTCTATCTTTACTTCTTATAAAAGATGAATAATTTCCTTCTGTTAATTCCACTTCTTTTTCATCTTCATTTTTTATTTTTCCAAATGTCATATCTGCATTTGTTAGAATATTGTGGATAGCTGATGGTGCATCTAAACAATCAGAAACTTGAGCTAATAATTCTTCCATTTCTTTTGTTAACACATGAGGTTTTTCTTTTAATATATCTTCAAATAAAAATTTATAAGGTTTTAATTCATCCAATCTTTTTATTTCTTTTTCAATAAAGCCATCTTCTAAGCTTAATATTTCTGGAACAAAATAAGCTGTGTAACTTGCAAATTCAGCCATATATATATCAATCTTATTCATAAGGCTTTGATATGTTGTATTAGATGTATCTTCATCAGATTTTAAATGAGCATATATATACAGCTTTTCTGCTTTTCTTGAAATTTCTTCACTCAATTTTAAATAATTCAATATATTTTCTCCAGACTTTAACTTACCAGAAAAGTCTTTTAAGCTATGTGCCTCATTTTTTAAACTATGAAAATCTTTTTCCCATTCTTCAATGTTTTTGTATATCTTTTCTACTTCCCATTTAAATTTAGATTGAATTTCTTCTCTCTTTTTTAATTCTTCCATATAATTCATCCTCCTAATTAACTTACCATAGTAAACTTTTAAAAACTTATGAACATTCAAATAAATAACTAGTCAGTATGCTAATTTACTTATTTTCATATGACTTAAATATATTCCTCTTTCTTATCTTTTATATTTTCCCATACATTATTCATTTCTTCTTCTATTAATTCTATACATTCTTGAACTTTTTCTTTTATATAACCATAATCATCTTCATATTTAAATTTTAAAATATATGTTGGATTGTATTCATCTAAGTCTTCTTCTACTTCATAACCTTTTTCAGTAAATCTTTCTATATTAAATAAATCATATATAGCTGAATATTCCCATTCCTCAACATTTTTATTAGTATCAAAATACATATGTACTATTCCATTTAATACATAGAATTTTTTTACGAACAATCCACCTCCACTTACTTCAAAACTTCCTAATTCTTTTTTTATAAATCCTGTTTCACTATCTTTCTCTATTAAAACTAAACTTGAAAAATCCATGATTAAGCACCATCCTTTTTAATATTTATTCATAATATAATAAGTACATTATAAATATATTTAGTCATAATAAGCAATAGAGATATTTGCATTTGTTATGTTTATCCAATTTATATTTAAAAACATATTTAAATAATTGTAAAAATATGGTAATATTTTCTTACAACACTTTATATTATGTTAACCTAAAAATTTTCTTTTATCTTCAAAACATATTATTCAACTACAGGAGGTGTGTATGGAGAGACAAGAATTTTATAGTAGAAGTATTAGAAAAAATAACACTATTGATTTAAATCAATATAAAAGAAAAAAGTTAAAGAAAAAACACAAAAGAAATGTCCTTATAAGCTATTTATATGCATTTTTAATTCTATCAACCATATTACTTTCATCTTTTATTATTACAAAAGAAATATATATACAAAAACGATGTGTTGATTTAGCTTATTCAGTTGAGCACTATTTTACTACTGGTTTTAATAAAAATGATAAACTTCTTCGAGTACAAGAAATGTCTTTAATTTACTCTGATGGTAAAAATGCTATTGTAGAAGTTTCAGGACTATCAAAGGAAGAACCCCATAAAGAAACAACCTTAAAAGGAAATTTTAAAAAGAATAAAAATAACTCTTGGATTTTAGAAGAAGTATACTAGTGGTAATAGTTGCAAATAATTTGCAACTAAGTATATAATATATTTGGGTATAAATATACCCAAATATATTAATATTTAAGGAGCTGATTATTTTTTGATAAAAATTAAAGATTTATCATTTTCATATACAAATAAATCTGAACTTTTATTAGATAAAATTTCAATCGATATACCAACTGGCATTTATTTATCGGTGTTAGGAGAAAATGGTAGTTGTAAGAGTACATTTATAAAATTAGTACTTGGTTTACTAAAGCCTACATCAGGATCTATTAATTTAGATTTTAATAAAATTTCTTATGTACCTCAAAGAATGGATAATTTCAACTCCCAATTTCCTATTACAGTAAAAGAATTGTTATCAATTCATTCTAAAACTATGGGAATAAAAGATTTTAATGAAATAGATGAAGTATTAAAAAAAGTTAATATGGAAAATTTCAAAAATTCATTAATAGGAAATTTATCTGGTGGTCAACAACAAAGAGTTTTTATTGCTAAAGCATTACTAGGTAATCCTGATTTAATAATACTAGATGAACCATCTACTGGTGTTGATGAAAAAAGCCAAAAAGAAATTTATCCTATATTAAAAAGTTTAAACGAAAATTTAAATAAAACTATTATTTCTGTTGAACACAATACTGATATTGCATTAAAATATTCTACTCATATTTTAAGAGTTAATAATGGAATTCTTACTTTATATACTAAAAAAGAATTTATTAATTACCTTGAATATGAACATCATAAGTCTTGCGCAATGTAAATTTTTATTAATTTTAGAAAGGTAATTATATATGTTTGAATTAAATTTTATGCAAAATGCATTTATGGCTGGAATAATAGTGGCTATACTTTGTCCATTCATTGGACTATTTATTGTTCTTAGAAGAAATTCCATGATTGGAGATACATTATCACATTCATCTTTTGCAGGAGTAGCTATTGGTCTTGTATTTGGAACAAATCCAATAATTACTGCTTTTTTATTTACATCACTTTGTGCTATAATCATAGAATTTTTAAGGCAATATTATAAAAAATATTCTGAATTAGTTATGTCTATTGTACTAACATTAAGCTTAGGTATTGCAATTATATTAGTTAGTAGTGGTAAAGCAGTTGCTAAAGTAGATTCTTTTCTATTTGGTAGTATATTAACAGTAACAAGATCTGATATTTTCTTAATTGCATTAATTGGTGCTATTTGTATAATACTTCTACTTACAATTTATAATAAATTGATATATGTAACATTTGATGAAAGTGGTGCTAAAACAGTAGGAATAAATGTTAAGCTAATAAATTATATATTTACACTGTTAGTTGGAGCAACTATATCTCTTTCAATTCAAATAATGGGTATTTTGGTTGTATCATCAATAATGGTAGTTCCTGTGGCTACTTCTATGCAATTAAAAAAAGGTTTTAATAAGACATTAATTTTTTCTATAATATTTGGATTAATAGATGTTATATTAGGATTAATTTTATCTTATTATCTAAATAGTGCTCCTGGAGGAACAATAGCTTTAACTTCAGTTATATTATTAATATTAACTTTAATTTTTACAACTAAAAAACATCATTAATAGGTTATTTAAACTTATTAAATACATACCAAATAAAGTGCTACATAAATAAATATTTATTATGTAGCACTTTACTTTAAAATTCTTTTTATTATTTACTTGTTCTTTTTACAGTCTTTGCATACCCCTTTAAGAATAAGGTTATGTTCTGTTAATGTAAATCCTGTCTTATTCTCTACAATCTCTTGTATTTGAATCATTGGACATGGTATTTCTACTTCTTTGTGACAAATATCACATTTCAAAAAGTGTATATGAGTTTTTTTCTTTAATTTATATGAAAAAACTCCATCTTCAAGAACAATTTTGTCGATTATATCTTTTTCTTCAAATAATTCTAACGTTCTATAAATGGTACTCAAATTAATATTTACTTTATCACATTTACAAATTTGGTATATTCTCTCGGCACTTAAGCTATTATTAGACATTCTTAATATTTCTAATATCTCAACTCTTCCTTTTGTTACCTTTATATTTTTATTTTTTAAAAATTCTTTTAAATCCATTAGTCTATCCCCTAATAAACGTTCTTACATTTATTATAACACATACTTATTAAAGGACTAAACTAAAACATTACCATTTTTAATCCAAATAATATCAATACTATTCCTGCTAAAAAATCTGCATATTTACTTACAAAATTAATTCTTCTTATATACTTACATAAGAATAATCCTATCATGCATATTAATAATGTTATAAGCCCTATTAATATAGAATCCACTGTAAATAATATATTATTTTTTAAGTTATGAAGAGTTGTGAAACCTATCACTAAAGCATCTATACTTACAGATATACCTAATATTATACATGTACTATTCTTTTCTAAAATATCATTTTTATCTTCTTTTATCCCATCTAATATCATTAATGTACCTACAATAAAAATTATTATTCCTCCAGCCAAAGATGATATATTTACAATATAAGTATCAAAGAGATATCCTGCCTCACCTCCAATATATGTGAATAAAAATTGAAAAAAAGCAAATGATAATATAAATTTCATTTTATTTTTATAAGTTAGTATAGAATTTAATCCTATACTCAGTGTTACACCAAATGCATCCATAGCCAATATAATCCCTATTAATATAACTTCACTTAAACTCATAATATCACTTTCCTCATATCTATAAATTTAATATTCATAATAATTATTATTATTAAACTAAAAATATATGCACAAATAATTAATTAATTTAATATTTATGAAAAAAACTATTTATTTAATGTACTTTTTGTTGTATATTATTAAATATAGTATAACTAATAACTAAATTGTGTAGCATATATATGCTACTATGTTTTAAAAAGGAGCGTTTTTATGTCTAATTGTATTATTGCACAATCTGGAGGTCCAACTTCTGTTATTAATTCTAGTGTTGTAGGGTTAATAAATGCTAATAAGTCACTTAAAATATTTGATAAAGTATATGGTGGCCTAAATGGAGTTGAAGGTATTTTAAATGGGAGTATAATTGATCTTACTTCAATCAATGAAAATGAATTACAAACTTTTAGATACACACCATCTTCAGGGTTAGGATCTTGTAGATATAAATTACAAAATCCTGATAATTCTTGTGATGAATATGAAAATTTAATTCAAATATTAAGAGAATATGATATAACTTCATTTTTTTATGTAGGTGGAAATGATTCTATGGATACAATAGCCAAGCTATCTGCTTATGCTAAAAAAAATAATATACATATAAATTTTATAGGTATTCCAAAAACAATTGATAATGATTTGATGTTTACAGATCATACTCCTGGATTTGGTAGTGCTGCAAGATTTGTTACTACATCTGTATTAGAAACTTATCTTGATTCTTCTGTTTATTTAAATAATGGAATATTTATTCTAGAAACAATGGGAAGAGATACTGGATGGTTAGCAGCTTCTGCTTGTATGGCAAAAATTGATAACAAACCTGTAGCTGATTTTATATATCTTCCTGAAACAGTCTTTGATAAATATAAATTTATAAATGATGTTAGAGAAAAATTTAAAAAACAAAATAAAGTATATATTGTTGTATCTGAAGGTATCAAAGATGGAAATGGTAAATTTATATCTGAATTCCAATGTGTTTCTGATGATAAATTTGGTCATACTCAATTAGGTGGTGTTAGCCAATATCTAAGAAACTTAATTCTTGATGCTAGTATAACAAAAAGAGTAAAATCCTTAGAATTAGGAATTTTACAACGTTGTGCTATGCATTGTGCTTCTAATACAGATTTAGATGAAGCTTATAATGTTGGATATATAGCTTTAGAAAGTGCAGCTAAAAATGAAACTGGTAAAATGGTGGCTATAAAACGTGAAAACACCAAAGATTATAAAGCTTCTTATTTCTTAGTTGACGCTGATAAAATAGCAAATAATGTTAAATATTTCCCAACTGAATGGATTAATGAAGATGGAAACTTTTTAAAAGAAGAAGCCTATGAATACTTCTTACCATTAATAGCAGATATGCCTAGTTTAAAAATGGAAAATAATTTGCCTAAATATAAAGCTTTTAATATATAAATTGCTTTTTTACTAAGAAAGGGAGTTAATCTTTAAATAACTCCCTTTCTATATATCTGTATAAAAATATAAAATTTTATATTTTGTAAATATTCTTATAAATATAAAATCCCCTTTGCAATATCTTCTACTGTATTTAAAAAGAAATCTACTTCCCTTTCTGTATTGTATACTGCAAAACTTACTCTAATCATTCCTGGCATTTTCTTAGTACTATCATTTAGAAAAGAACTAGCTTCTTCTTCAGTTATTCTCATAAGCCTTCTACAATATGGATGTGCACAAAACCATCCATGCCTTACTGCTATTCCTCTCTTTTTAGCTAATATTTCTGCCACATCTCTGTCATAAAAACCATTTATATTAAAAACTGCTATTCCTAATCTATCATAAATATTAAAGGTGTCTCCATAATTAATAACTTGAGGAATGCTTTCAAGACCTTGCAACATTCTCTTTAAAAGAATTTTTTCATGTTCTTCAATAAATTTATATCCTATATTCCTTATTTCTTTTAATGAATTTATTAGAGACATTACTCCTAAAAAATTAGGAGTTCCTGCTTCATTTTTTTCTGGAGGTTCAAGATAAGTTACTTCATCATCTAAAACTAATTCAACTGTTCCTCCACCTGAATAGTCTGGAAGAGAATTTTTAAAATCTTCTTTTAAGCCTATTATTACACCAATTCCAAATGGAGAATATATTTTATGAGAAGAAAATACTAGAAAGTCTATATCCTCTTCTTTTGAATTTCCACTAATGCTAATTTTTTTATGTGCTACAAGTTGAGCTGCATCTACAATTAATTTAGCATTATATTTATGAACAATTTTAGCTATTTCGTGAATATTGTTTACATATCCTGTTACATTAGATGCACCAGTTAATGATACATATTTTATCTTTCCAAAATTATTCTTTAATTTTTCTTCTAACTCATTAAGTTTTAATCTACCATTTTTATCAACTTCTATATAGTCAACTTTTCCTCTATTCCTCCAAGGTAAATCATTTGAATGATGTTCCATTCTTGATATAAGAACAATCTCATCATCTACTTTATTTAAAGTTTTAGCAAGTTTATTTAAAGCTTCAGTTGTATTATTAACATATATCACAACATACTTTTCTCTATCTTTTATATTGAAGAAATCCATTAAAAATACTTTTGATTGATAATATAATTCTGTTGTTATCTCTGCTTTTTGACCTGTTCCTCTTCCTATTGACGCATAGGTTTTGCTAAGATTTTTCATATATAAAAAATCTGATTTAAAAGCTGATGTAGTTGCTGCATTATCAAAATTTATTGAATCTATGGGACGACCTTTGTAATTATAAACTTTTTCATTTATTCCAATAAACAAGTTTCTAATGTTCTTCTCATTTTTTATGCTCATATACATCTCCTCCAATATATCCTATTCATGTTAAGTATTTATTGTGTCATAATAAACACTGCAAAATTAGGTATATGAAAATAAATAACAAGTGAAAGATGCAACAACTATTCTGTGAAATACAATAACTTTTGTTATCCTAATAGTTGTGATATTAGGAGATTCCAAGGAAGAAGTAGTTGACAAAATAAACCATCATACTAACTAGTTATTTATTTGAATGTGCTTTAAAGCATATATATTTATATGAAGTCATATTATAAATTGTAACAAATAATATTTTACAGTCATATAGTTATTAAGAAAATATATGGAGGTATATTATAAAATGAAACCTGATAAAAAATATATGAATATTCAATACAATGACGAGCTTGATTATGATTTTATGCCCTTAAAAAATACTTTTAATTTTCGTTGTAATAATTCATCCTTGACTCCCTTTTTTAAAGTTAATAATTCTATTTTTGCTGATGACTATAATAACTTTGATTATAATTTTAGAAATGATACTGAGTCTTCAAATTTATTTCCAGATGAAACTATGGAATCGCAACTCTACTGCTATACTAACCAATTAGAAAAAGATACAAATTATAAAAATAATATGACATTAGAAAATGATAATGATATAAATGATCTAACTCCTGATAAGATATTAAGAGAATTTGATTTAGATTTAGATGAAAATGAAGACTTAGATAGAGTTCGTCCAGATAATAAAGTAAATAGAATCTTCTTTAAAATTCAAAGAAACAACCCTAATATATTAAATACTTTTTTACGTTATGGTATTCCTTATCCAATAGCTAAAATTATGATCAAAAGAATAATAAAATTATCATTAAGATATTATAAAGAAAGGTAAGTGAATGTGATGTTCTTATTTAGAAATTCTTTTCCTGATATAAAGTCTAATATAAGATTTTTACATGCTGTTCCAGAATCTATAAGTGTAGATATTTATGCGAATGGTAATTTAATATACTCTAACCTTTCATTTGGAGAAATTTCAAATTATATAGACATGGCTCCTGGTAAATATAACATTAAGCTATATAAAGCATATACTTATGATGATCCTTTATTATCTGAAACAATAGAGGTATTACCTCTTTCATCTTCAACTATAAATATAAATTATGAAGATAACGAAGTGTCACTTTTAAAATTAGATGATGGAGAATCTGAAGCTAACCCTCTACTCTCATATGTAAGGTTTATTAACCTTTCACCAAATTCGTTTAATTTATCTTTATCTTTACCAAATGGTCCTATTTTATTTGATGAAACTCCTTACTTAGAAATAACAGATTATTATCCTGTATCTCCTGGAATATATAATTTTGTTGTATCAGATAAAAATAATTTTAGTAAATTTATAAGCAATATTGATTTAGGGAAAAATGTATTCATAACAATTTATATTGTTGGATTATTAAATGATACTCCTAGAATAGGCTATGTACTTACTAAAGATGTTTATAAAAAAAGTTAATTTAAACTAACTAACACCTATTTTAAAATATTTAATTTATATTTTAAAATAGGTGTTTTATTTCTATAAAAATTTTTATCTTAGATTAAACAATAAAATATTTAAACTTGTATCATAGCTAAAATTTTTTTAAATAAGATAGGTTTTATTGTATCTATATCTGTAGGCTCTTTAAATATTATGGTTGTAAAACATATACTTCCCACTAACTCTATTATCATAAATAAAGTCATTTCTGCTTCTTCTTTATCCATACCTGACTTAACCAAGTTGTTTATAAAACTCTCCACTACTTTCCTTACATTATCATATTCTTCAGGTTTCAATACATTTTTTCTATATAGCCCCCATGATATATTTTTATTTATAATTTTAAGAAGTAACTTATTATCCTTTAAATTTTCTATTATATAATTTATAAAAAATAGTACTCTTTTAGGAAAATCATCTATAGAATTCTTTGATGTCTCATTTAAAGCATCCTTTAATAATTTATTACTCTTTTTTAATATAAGTTTATTTAGAAGATCATATTTATCAGTAAAATATAAATAAAATGTACCTTTTGCTATTCCAGCTTTATTAACTATATCACTTATAGAAGTTTTTTCTATTCCCTGAGTTAAAAACAGATCATATGCTGAGTCAAATAGTTGTTTTTCTTTTAACTTTTTCTTGACTCTTACTTTATCAATCTTTTCGTCATATAAGTTCATTTATAATTCCTCCAAAGATTATTCATTAAATTGATATACCTATTATAAAATAGTATAATTATATAATATATACTTAATTATAACAATAAAACATTGGAGGATAAATAATGATTGTTTTAAGCTGTAAAGATATAAACAAAAGTTATGGAATAGATGATATATTAAAAGATGTAACTTTTTCTGTTAATGATGGAGATAAAATTGGTATAATTGGATCAAATGGAGAAGGAAAATCCACTCTATTTAAAATCCTTTCAAAAGAAATCCTTCAAGATTCAGGCGATGTTTATATAGATAAAAATAAATCTATAGGGTATTTATCTCAACACTTAAATTTAAATTCTGAAGTAACTCTTTATGAAGAAATGTTAACAGTATTTAACGAACTTATACAATTAGAAAATAAAATTTCTAATCTTCAAATAAAAATGAGTGAACCTTATAATGAGAATAATGCTGCTTATCATGAAAAAATAATAAAAGATTATACTACTGCTCAAGATTTATATGAAAACAGAGGTGGTTATACATATAAAGGTGAAATTTCCCGAGTAGTTAAAGGTTTAGGATTTAATGAAGATGACTTTAGTAAAATCATTTCAACTCTTAGTGGTGGACAAAAAACTAGAGTGGCATTATGTAAATTACTACTTCTAAAACCCGATATACTTCTTCTAGATGAACCTACAAACCATTTAGATTTAGATGCAATTGAATGGCTTGAAGAATATTTGAAAACTTATAAAGGTACAGTTCTTATAATTTCTCATGATAGATATTTTTTAGATTCTGTTACTAATATAACTTTTCAAGTTATAAATGGTCATATTAATTGCTACAATGCACCATATACTAAATATTTAGAGTTAAAAGAAAAAGATTATGAAAGTAAATTAAAAGCTTATACTCTTCAACAGGCTGAAATTAAAAGACAGGAAGCTATTATTGAGAGATTTAGATCATTCAATAGGGAAAAAAGTATTAAAGCTGCTGAAAGTAGAGAAAAAGCTCTTAATAAAATTGAATTAATTGATGCACCAGATGTTGAAAAAGCTGGTTCTAAGATAAAATTTGAAACCTCGGTAAAAAGTGGATTTGATGTGTTACATATTGAAAATCTGTCTAAATCTTATGGAGAAAAGAAACTATTTTCTAACCTTTCATTAGACTTAAAACGTGGTGAAAAAATTGCTTTAATCGGTGAAAATGGTAGAGGTAAAACAACTCTATTTAATATTATAATGGATAAAGTTAAAAGTGATAGTGGTGTTAAAGTTTTAGGTGCAAATGTTAATGTTGGATATTATGATCAAGAACAATCTAATATTAATCCTGATAAAACAATAATAGATGAAATTTGGGATGATTTTCCTGAATTAACGACAACACAAATTAGAAATATTCTAGCTTCATTTTTATTTACTGGAGATGATGTTTTTAAAAAAATTGATAAACTTAGTGGTGGAGAAAAATGTAGAATTAATTTATTAAAACTTATGTTATCTAAATCTAATTTACTATTGTTAGATGAGCCTACTAATCATTTAGATATACCTTCTAGAGAAGCTTTAGAAGATGCAATTTTAAGTTATGATGGTTCATTAATTGTAATATCACATGATAGGTATTTTTTAAACAAAGTTATAAATAGAATATTAGAATTAACCAAAGACGGTGTTGTGAATTATTTAGGAAATTATACTTACTATACAGAGAAGAAGAAAAATCCTTTAAGATTTGAAAATTTTAATGAGCATAATTCATCAAAAACAAAAACTCAATTAAATATGGAAAAAAAGAAGAAAAAGGCTTTAGACAAAGAAGCTAGAGCACTTCAAAATAAAATAAAAACTCTTGAAGAAACTATAAATAAAAATGAAGAAGATTTAATAAAACTTCAAGAAGAACTATGTAAAGAAGAGATTTATTCTGTTCCATCAGAAAGCGAAAGAATTAATAAAGAAATTAAAGCTAAAGAAAGCTTAATTGAAAAGTTTTATGAAGAATGGGAACAATTAAACGAATCAAATTAAATAATATTATTTTAAAAGACATAAAATAATTTATATAAGTTAATATTTAAATATAGCTGGCAATCTACTTTCCAGCTATATTTTCAATATACTATTTTACTCCTGTAGTACCAAAGCCCCCTCTATCACTATTACCGAATGATTCTACTTCATCAAATTCTAAATTCGGCATAACTTCCATTATTCTAAACTGTCCTATCTTATCCCCCTTTCTTATCCATGTACCTTCTTTTTCTTGTCCATTTAAAAATTCTACATCTTTTCCTTGTAAACAATATACGGGCATATGCCATTCATCATTATCACCTATATATGTATCATCTACAACTCCAATTGAATTTGTTTGAATAATTCCCCAACTTTTAAAAGTTGAACTTCTAGGAGCTAGATGTCCTTCCCATCCTTGTGGCAATTCTAATGCAAACCCTAATGGAATCATTGCCCTTTCATTTATACCAACAAAAATATCTTTATTCGCATATACATCAATCCAGTTTCCCTTTGGTATTTTTTTTAATTTACTTGCACCATCAAAATATTTAACTCTAATTTTCATATGTAATCTCTTCCATTCTTTGTTTAATTTTATTTTTAATATTTAACTTATATAAAGCTTATAAGCTTAAGCATTATATAATTTTGTATACAATAAAATAATGCTTATTTGATTATAAAATATTATTTTATAAATTTCAAAAGATTGATAAGTTTTTTCTTATCAATCTTCTGAAATTTAATATTCTCTACATCTAAAATTTCTTCTGCATTTTTTTTTCAACTTATTCATAACTAATACCTTTGCTTCAGTATTTTCTTTATTAATATTTACCTCATTCCAATCTATATATTTAGGTTTTTCAAAATAATTTTTATTAACAATTTCTATTATTCTATAACATCCTTCTGATAAATTTTTAAATTCAACTTTTCCTTGTCTATCTGTTAAATATGATTCTACAAATTGTGGACACACTCCATTTAATCTGTATAAATTTATCTTAGCTCCTTCTAAACATTTGTTTTTGCCATCACAATTTATAGATGCCAAAACTATTATTTTTCCATCAACATCTGTACATTCATCATCATAATAATTAAAATCATTGTAATAATTAGGATTATTATAATAGTTAAAATCATTATCTTTGGACTTATTTAATGTATGATATTTCTGTATATCTGATTCATAGTTTTCATAAAATGATTTTTGTTTTTGGGTACTTTCTTTATAATCATTATCTTTTTTTAATAAATCACAATTATCTATTATGTCATTTTCATTTAATAAATCACATTCTTTATTAAATAATTCCTCACCATCCTCTATTAAGTTGAAATTTCTTTCTGGTAAATTATTTACACTTTTCATAAAATTATATTTTGGGGTGTCTATGTCCCTATTATTATTTATTCGATTATTATCTATATTAGAAAATTTAGAATTATCATCTAATATCTCAAATACACACATATCATCATCAGATTCATAATATTTTATTTTTTGACCATCTGCTGATAAATTTATATGCATATTGCTATTAGAATTATTAACATCATTACCCATAAAACTTTCCTTTCTTATTTCTACAATATTAGAATATGCTTGTAAATATTTTATGTGATAATGACTTACCATAAGGTTATTATAAAATTACTACTTTCTTATTTTTTATAATTATTATTTTTAGAAAAATAATGGTATCATAAGCTGACCTAAATAATTTATTAAATGTAAATCTTCTAATGTATATTCTTTTTTATTAACCGAAATAGACACATATATAATTCCAATAACTTCATTGTTATATATAATAGGATTTATACATAATGATTTCCAATCATATATACCAAAATGTTTATTAATATATGAATTATCCCAATCCACTAAATAGCATCCTTTGGCATTTTTTATAACCTGTTCTATTAAATTAATATTAAATCTTTCCTTATTATAAGCATTATCCTCTTGAATTTTTTTACTATAAATGTTTGTTATTTTATTATTTTCTATAATAAAAGCTGTAGCAAATTCTGAATCAGTTATTTGAATTATTTTAGAAAGAAATTTATATAATTTATCTTCTTTACTATTTTTATTTGACAATAATTCAATAATATCTTTTATTAACAAAATCAAATTATTATCCTTATTATACCTTGATAATAACATCCTTTTAGAAGTGTTTAAATTATTATTTAAGACATCTATATTTTCATTCCATATAGTTGTTCTGTTTTTTCCCTGTGCTTTAGATGTATATAAAGCTTGATCTGCCATTTTAATTAGTTCTTCTGAATTAGAGGAATGTTTCATATAAACTGATATCCCTAAACTAATAGTTACTGTCCTTTTGTTACCTAAAATTTTGGCCTTTTCTATTCTATTTCTTATTCTTTCTGCTAACATATAAGCTTCTTTTTGATTTTTTTCTGGTAAAAGTATTATAAATTCCTCTCCTCCATACCTAACAAAGATTTCATCTTTACATAAAGAATTTTTTACTTCTTCAGTTAATTTTATTAACACTTCATCTCCAGTTTGATGACCATATCTATCATTTACTCCCTTAAAATCATCTATATCAAAAATAATTAATGAAAATTCCTTTTCTTTAGAGTATGAATCATTAATAAGATTATCAAAAACTTTTTCAAGATATTTTCTATTATATGCACCCGTAAGTTTATCTAAAGTAGATGTTATCATTAAATTATATTGATCTAATAAAAATATAATAAAAGGCACTAATTTTTTAACTGTGATTTCTGAATTAGAATTTATATTATTAATAGAATTATTTGATATTAATATTAGTTTTCCATTAATACATTCATTATTATTTATAAACTTTCTTTTATTTCCAAATTTAATATACATAACTGCCTTAATTCCATCTTTAATAATTTCATAATTTATCCTGCTGTTATTATCATAATCATTGCATATAGTAATTATGTCTTTATTTGAGTTTATTTTTAATGCAATATATTTCTTTATTTCATCATCATTTCTTATTCTATATTTACATATAACTCGATTTTCTCCAAAATTATTTTCAACAGTAAGTAAAGCTTTATCTGCTAAAGTTAATCTTGCAGTATATTTTAATAATTCATCTAAATTTTTCAATATATCACTAGAAAATCCATTTAATATCTCATGTATGTTTTTTTTAAAATTAAAATAATTATTACTATAATTATTTTGCATTATATTAAAAAATTCTTCATTTAATATTAATTTATTTATTTTAAGTTTACCTAATAAATCGCTTATTTTAATATTTGAATTTATATATTCTACTTTATCCAAATTTAATTTTATACCAATATTTTCAACTAATATTTTTCTAAATTTATCATAAGCAAATAAAAACATACTATTATTAGCATATTGTAATTTTTCTTTTTCAGGTAATGAGTTTAATATATTAATAAATATATTAATAGATTCATAATAGTAATTTATAGCAAGTTCAAAATCTCCTTTAAATTCATATTTTTCTGCTATTGAACAGTATACTATACCTTTTATTTGTTTATTTTTAGCAAATCTAATTATGTTTAAAGCACTATTAATTAAATTTTCACACTCATCATCTTTTGAGAAATATATTTGTAAAAAGATATATGCTAATTGGTTATCATAATACTTAGGACACTCTTTTATATCAGAAAATAATTCTCTAGATAATTCCTTATATCCTAAAAGTAGTATACTTGTTATGCTTCCTATTATCATACTTTCTTTTATTATAGAATTCTTTAAATTAACCAATTCTTCTTTTAATAATTTAAAATTATATTTTACATCACCTTCATTTTTGCAATTAATAATACATAATTGATAATACTGACTTTTTATCTTACTAAATTCAGATCCCTTATAGTCATTTCCTATATCATTAACTACACTTAACTCTTTAAATGCTGTTTTAAAATTATAAATTATTGAATTATATAATGCTTGTGCAGATTTTAAAGTTAACATATCTAATCCTGATACCTGTATACCATCTTTTAGTTGTAAAATTAATTGATAATAATCTGAAGCTAATTTTATTTTTCCTTCTCTACAATATACTAAGCATAATAATGTACAAATTTTTAGTATATATCTATCCAAACCATTTTCTCTAGCAACTTCTAAGGCTAATAATAAGTTTTTTGCAGCTTTTTTATATTCAAATATTTCTATATTACATTTAGCAATGTATATTAAGCTTGTAACCTCTTTTTTATACACTTTATATTTATTACATAATCTTTTAATATGTGTAATATTACATAATATGTTGCTTATATTTTCTCCAACTTCTTTATTTATAATTTCGAAATTTATTTTGGTAGTTAATATACCTGAATAATTATTTTCAATTTCAAATACACTCATTGATTCAGTTAATAACTTTCTAGCTTTATCATATTTACCTCTAGATATATATATATTACTCAATAATAATTTTGCACAAGCATATACTCCAACTTTTATGTTATTAACTTCACAAATTTTAAATACTTCTTCTATATATTTTACTGATAATTCTTTCTTTTCTTTTACTTTGACTACTGATGCAAGTGCATAGTAATAGTACGCTTCACCTTTAGGATATGTGATATTTCTTAAAAGCTTTCTAACTACTTCTAATGGAAAAGTTAAATCTATTGCTCTATACTCCTTAGATGTTATAATTATCATTCTAAGTAATGCATATATTTGTAACTCCTTTTGATTATTATTTACTGAATATATGTTAGCTTTATTAAAATAATTATATGCCTCCTTATCCTTTCCTACTTTTTCATTCAATTTTGCAATACTTATTGCAATTCGTGTTTTTTTGCTATCTTTAGAATAATTTAATGCCTTTTTATAATAATCTATTGCTTTAAACGTATCCCCTATTTGATCAAAATTTTTTCCACATTTTAAACTGTATTCTACTAACTTATCTCTTTGATTTGATTTTTCTAATTGATTTAAAAATTCATCTAAATATTCCTGAGTATTTTTTAATATGCATTCCAAAAAATAACATGCATCATTATGCATAGTTAAACTTTTTTCTTTTGGGATTTTAGAATAAATTATTTTTTTTATTAAATCATTATAAAAATCTACCCTAACTCCATCATCACTTATCTTTTCAATTAAAAATCTATCTTTTTTTAATTTATAATATCTATCTTTTCTCTTTTTATCTAAAATTACATATGAAAATATTAAAGTTTCTGATAATGGAGTTTGAAATATTGATAATCTTTCTAAAACCTCAAGCTCTTCACTATTCAAATTTAACATTTTATTTTCTAAAATTTTTTTTACCACTTTAGGAATTACTATATCATTTATATTGATCTTACTTTTCCATTTACCATCATCTTTACATAAATATATAATTCCTTCTTTATATAACCCCTCTATAGTTTTGCTTATAAAACCTGGCTTTCCTAAAGTTTCAGAATATATCTTCATTGAAAGTTCATCTATACTTTTATGGTAATTCAACATGTTTTTTACCATTTTGCTAGTATTATAATTATTAAAATAATTTATTGAAACTTCCTCATAATTTATTAATTCTTTAATTGATTTCATATAATTTATCATATTAGAATCAAAATTTTCCTCATTGGTTGATATTATAACCATTACATTTTCTAATTTTTTTCGCAAAAAGCACATATATTTAAAAAATACTTTGAATATTTCACTTGTTTTTTCAATGTCATCTATCAAAATAATTAATACATTATTTAAAGTATATTCATGTAATAAAGCACAAACTCTATTAATAATTTTAAAAACTTCCTCATTTATAACCACATTTTTATCCAAAATCATCAATATGAATTTTTTTAAATATAATTCATATTTGTCTTTCAGATATTTATCCAATCTGCTTAATATCTTTTCTATAATAAACATAAATGAATTATTTTCATCTAGATTATCTATTATTAAAAATCCATTTTCACCATTATTCCCTACATATTTTCTTAGTATTTTATTCTTAATTTCAATTAAAGTTTTAGTTTTTCCATTACCTTGTTCTCCCTTAAAGCATATTATCTTATATTTTAATTTATTTTCATATATATATTTTAATCTTAATTCTACTTTTTTTATTTCCTCTTCCATCCCAATAATATCTAAATCAGTTGTTACTTTATCTAACGCTTCAAAAACAAATATATTATAATTTGTTCTTAGTCTCTTATTTATCCATTTAATAAAATCTGTTATCTTATGTACTCTATTAAATGATAGTATATTATCTATGCAGTTATTTTCTTTAAAGTATATGTTTAATTCTTTTTCATTAAACATATACTTAAATAGAGATAATATATCTTTTATATTATCCTTTTGACTAATTTCACAATCTAATTTTTCAATATTATAAGGATACGGTAATGATTGCACATCTAATAAATTATTCGCTCTAAGTTTACTTATCTCATATTGTAGAAGATTTTTTATTTTTAATAATGGTTTACCCTTGTTATCTAAAATTATATTAATATCTTTAATATTTAATTCATTAAATATATATCCCTTAATATTTAAAGTATTAACTGCTGCACATAACTGCATAAAAATATCTAACTTTTTATTAAATGAGGATTCATTAAAATAATTTTGGGTATCTATTAAACTTTCTATATACTCTGTTACATATCCATAATTTAATTTATCTAAATTTACTCCATCTATATTCCTTATTATTTCTATATCCAATATATTAACTAAATTTTTAAAATTCAAATTTCTTAATGTCTTAAACTTACTTAATAAATATTCTCTACAATTTTCATATTCAACATTGTCTTGAAAAATATATAAGCTATATGTTTTATTATTGAAAATATTAGTAACTTTATATATATAAAAATTTTCATTATTATCTATAGAACTATCAATAGAATATTTATTATTTAAAATTTTCAAGTAAGTTCACCTCTTTACTGTTTTATATAAAACTATATAAATATTTTTGTTTAATACATTTATATAATAGATAATTCTTATTTTTATCTTAAAAGACTATTTATAAATGAGAACTCTTCTCTTCTATAAATAGTCTTATCTGATAAGTATAATTAAATATCTCTTCTCCATTTTTATACATATATTCCATATACCTGTAATTTTAACACTTACCGGAACGCAATTCAACCAAAACATACATTTACCAGATATAAATATTTTTAATATTTAAGGGAATAATATTATCAAAATATATACTGAAGGTGATTTTATGAAACTTAATAAACTTAATAGATTAATTATTATATTATTATCATTTATACTACTAATTAATCTTAATAACAAAACTATTTTTGCAGAAGATGAAATAAATAATAATAAAGTGGTTTATTTAACATTTGATGATGGTCCAGCTAAAAAAATTACAGAAGATATTCTAGATATTTTAAAAAATGAAAAAGTACATGCAACATTTTTTTTAATAGGAGAACAAATTAAGGGGCAAGAAGATTTAGTAAAAAGACTTTATAATGAAGGGCATTCTATTGGTTTACATAGCATGTCTCATAAAAAAAACAACTTATATTCTTCTAATGAACATTTTTTAAAAGAAATGTTAGAAACTCAAGAATTAATAAATTCTGTTATTGGAATAAAACCTAATATTTTAAGATTTCCATTTGGATGTAATAATACTAGCTATCATTTATGTAAACCTATGGTTGATCTACTTCATGAAAATAACTTAAGAATATATGATTGGAATGTAGATAGTGGAGATGGTGCTAATCATTTAGCAAACCCTAGTACATTTATAAAAAATTCTAGAAGTGATAAAGATAAAGTTATTTTATTAATGCATTGTAGCTATATTAGTAAAAATTCTGTTAAAGCTTTACCACAAATAATTAAATATTATAAAGATAAAGATTATGAATTTAAAACTATTACAGATGAAACTCCTGAACAATATCATATTACTAAATAATAAAGCATCTATATTATTTTATAATAATATAGATGCTTTATTTTCCTAATTAAACGTATGCTTTTGTTGTTGATACTGTCCTTTGAACTATTTTATATACCATATATCCAGCAATTGAATTCAAAACAGTTGTAGGTAATACTACTGCCATAAAAAGTACTTTAAACGATGCTCCACTTGGTAAGCCTGATGTTAACATTAATACAGTTAAAAATGTTACTCCACTTAATAAAGTTCCAAAAGATAATAACATTATCATTTGTATATTTTTAGAAATTCTACTTCTTAAAGGCATTAATATTAAATACATTATATTACAAGTAATAAATTTATCTGCCATATTAGGTAGTTGTCCTCCTGGAGTTTTAGTAGTTAATGCTGTAAAGATTCCTACTATAAGCCCACAAATAACCGTTGTTTTATAATCTTTGTTATAAACAATTATTATAAATAATATAGCTAATGCAAAGTCTGGTTGCATTGGTAGTCCAAGTGCTGGTGTAAGTTGATGTAAAATTACTCCTATTGCTATTAAAATTGCATTTGTAATCATTCTTTTTGTGTTCATTTTAATTCCCCCATTTAATTTTAATAATTAATACTAATTTTCCAAAATACACTCTATTTCACAACATAACTACCACACCCCATATACTTTAAATTCTAAGTAGTTAGTATCTATATATAATTTTTAATAAGCAACAATTTATTTTTATAAATAAAAAAACCGTCCTATATAAAATATATAGGACGGATATTATCCGCGTTGCCACCTAAATTGCATAATAAATATGCCTCTCGTTTTTGATACTAACATATCTCATTCGCTATAACGTGCGACTTACGGCTCAACTACTCTCTAAAAGATTTCATATTGCTTCTCAAAGGCCCATTCATCATTAGCATCAGTACTGAAATCACACCATCTTCAGCTCTCTTAAACCTAGCACTTGATTACTATCCCTTTTCAACGAATTTATATTATTTGTATATATAATATCTCTTTTTTGAAAATTTGTCAATTATCTTTAGAAATTTTTTTACATATCATACTTTTAATTTTTTCAAATTTTTCAGGTTTACTATAATAATACCCCTGAACTACATCACAAGAAATATTCTTTAAATATTCTACTTGTTGTTTAGATTCTACACCTTCTGCTATTACTTCTATACCCAATTGATGTGATAAATTTATAATATTTTCTATTATACATTTATTTTTTAAATTATCTTCTAAATCAATAACAAATGTCCTGTCAATTTTTAATGCATCAATGGGAAGTTTTGTTAAATAATTCAATGATGAATAACCTGTCCCAAAATCATCTAATGCTATACTTATTCCTAAATTCTTAATCTCATTAAGTATTTTTATATTTTTATCAAATGATTTCATTAACATGCTTTCAGTTATTTCTACTTGAATATAATTAGGATTAACTCTATATTTATTTATACATCTTTTTAAATCTGATACAACACTGTCTTCTCTAAGTTGCATTTCTGATAAATTTATCGCTATTTTAAAATTTGAATATCCCTCATTTATTAATATACGAACTTTCTTGAACACTTCTTCTAATACAAAACTTCCAATTGGAATAATCATTTTTGTATTTTCAGCTATTGGAATAAACTCATCAGGACTAACTATCCCAATATCATTACTATGCCATCTTACCAAAGCTTCAAAACTACGTACTAAAAAGTCACCTAATGTAACTTTAGGCTGAAATACTATAAATATTTCCTTATTATCCAAAGCATATCTTAACCCTTTTTGTAATGAATATACTCTATTTAATTCAATTGATATATTATCATTAAAAAAATTATATTCATTCTTACCATTTCTTTTTGCTACATACATAGCTGCATCTGAATTTTTTAAAAGTGTCTCAAAATCTATTCCATTATATGGATACAAAGCAGCTCCTATACTTATACTAACATAAACTTCTTTTTTATCCATTATTATTGATTCATCAAAGGATTTAACTATCTTTCTACATAAAATACTTACTTTATTTAAATCTATTATATCCGGAATAAATATCAAAAAAGTATCACCACTATATCTACATACTAGATCGTATTCCGAAACTAAAGATAATATCTTATTAGCAGCCACCTTTAATGCTCTATCTCCAAATTCATGTCCAAAAGATTCATTTACATATTTAAAATTATCTAAATTAAGCATTAACATAGCACATTGTATTTGGTCTTCTTTACATTCTTTTAAAAAATCCATTACTGTTCGTTTGAAATAATAACAATTAGGAAGCTCTGTTGTTCTATCACATTCAATTAACGAAGCTATTTTTTCATTTATAAAGTACTCTTCTGATAATTCCCTATATACAAAATCTATTTCTGAATTCCAATGATTTAATTCTATATTTTCAAAACAATAATGTATACCTATTAAAATATATCCTTCATAGTTCTTAATTATTTTACCTACAAAAATAAAATACAAAATATTGTTATTTTTTTTGATTCTATAATTAATTACTATGTGTTTTTTAGAAGTATACGCTTTTTCTAAATCTTCTTGAAATACATTTCTTAATTTTTCTAAATCTTCGATATATACATAGTTTAAAAATTGATTAATTTCTTTATTCTCTATTTCATATTCTTCTAAAAAATCAACTATTTTATATTCAAATGTCAATTCATCCTTTTGGGGATTCCAGAACATAGTTATTCCATTAATATCTAAGTGATTAAATAAATCCTTGTAATTAAACTCTAGTTTTTCTATATTCATAATTAACATTACCTCATCAAATAATTATTTTAATTACTTGTCATTAACATCCTTATTGTCCTTTTTATCATTTACTAGAGATACTACTAACGCTGTAGTTGCTGCAAGAACGCCCATGATTTTTCCATATTTCTTTAAGTTCATTATTCTCTCCTCCTATTCCTTTTATTCTATTATACCAATTTGCAATTAAGTCACATTAAATTAAATAACTAGTCAATATGTTAATTTATTTTGTGAACTACTTCTTCATTAGAATCTACTAATAGTAAAACTATTAGCAACGCCCAAGTCATTTTATTTCACAAAATATCCATCTCATCTTTGACTTAGTATTTATTTTTATATGCCTAAAATGCTTTAAATTGATTATGTAATTTACTATATTCATATCCAATGCTTTTACATCTATGTATTATATCCTCTTCTCTTAAATCTAAATCATAGCAAAGAGATTCTAATGAATCATAGTTATCTCTTAATTTCATATTTACAATACTAATTAATAAATTTGGATCCATATTTATTATATCTTCTCTATTCATATTCATCATCCTTTTAAATATTTTGTATTTATTTATAATATACTTCTAATTCTATTATTTTATATCTATACTTTCAATTAAAATTTGTATTTTTATAACAACAAAGTCGCTACATCACACATTTTAATTGAAAGTGTATAAATGAACTAATATTTTATTAAACCTAGCTTTTATCAGTCTTTCAAATTTAAAAATTAATCTAAGAAATTTTTTATTTTTTGTATAACTGATCTACACATAAAAAAAGGTTGTCACATTTAAGACAACCTTTATCTACTCTTCATCATATACATCTAAAAATGAAAATTTCTTATTTCCTTTTTGCCATCCTAAGATTGAATCCATACTAACATTTTCAGCAGATTTAAATATAGATTTATCTACACCATCAAAATTCTGCTTTAACTGAGCAATTAAATCTTTTATTTCATATCGCTTATTTCCTGTTTTTTTAGCTGCTACCATGCATGCACAATTTAAAGGAGCTATTCCAGCATTTTTTATAAATCTCTTTATGTAATCTTCTTCAATATAGTACATAGGTCTTATTAATTCTAAATTTTCAAAATTTGCTGATTTAAGTTTAGGTAACATTGTTTTAAAATTACCTGCGTATAATATATTCAATAATGTAGTTTCTATCACATCATTATAGTGATGACCTAAAGCTAACTTATTACATCCAAGATCTTGTGCTTTATTATAAAGAGATCCTCTTCTCATTCTTGCACATAAATAACAAGGATAATCTTTTGCCATTTTATCAACTACATCAAAAATTCCTGATTCATATATAGTAATTGGAATATTTAAATGTTCACAATTTTCTATTAATAACTGTTTAATATGTGGATGATATCCTGGATCCATGGCTATAAACTCTAATTCAAATTTTATTTGACCATGTTTTTGAAGTTCTTGAAATAATTTAGCCATAAGAAGACTATCTTTTCCACCTGATATAGCAACAGCTACTTTATCTCCTTCTTGAATAAGTTCGTAATTCTTAACTGCCTTAACAAATTTTGACCAAATATGTTTTCTATATTTTTTTACTATACTTCTTTCAATATCTTTTAATGGCTTTTTTTCCTCATCCGGTATAATAGTCGGACAACCTTTACCTGCTATACTATTCATAATATACACCTCATTTTTTCATAGTAATTATAACATCATTTATATAATTTTAAAAATAATTCTTTCTATAAGATACATTGAAATAAATAACTAGTCAGTATGCTAATTTATTTTGTAAACTAATTCTTTCTTGGAACCTACTAATAACAAAATCCAAGTCATTGTATTTCACAAAATATCTGTTACATCTTTAACTTATTATTTATTTTCATATGTCTAAACTCTCTTATCTTTATCTAACTATACTTAATAAATTTTTAACATAATAAATTATTCCAATAATAATAAAAATAACTATATATTTTTCTATAATTATAATATTTTAGCATTATAATCATAAAAATATGGTATTTTTAATATTTATTTTCATAATTCATATTAAAAATTTATGTAAAAGTTTAAACTTAGATAAATTTTTAACAATTTTTTATTGAATATTCTTAAAAACATGATAAAATTACATTGTCGGTATTCTATAAAAAAGAAACTGAACAGAAAAAATATTAATCAAATTTTTCTGAATTATATCCTTATATTAAGATGGGAATAAGAACGGAGGCATTTCATGGAAAGAATTAATGTAAAAACAAAATTTTCAACTAGAAAGATGGCTATGGTAGGTATGTTATCTGCTGTTTCTATTTTTTTAGGATTAACAGGTCTAGGATTCATACCAATACCACCTGTTAAAGCTACTATAATGCATATACCTGTTATTATAGGTGCAATTATCGAAGGTCCTATAGTTGGTGCTTTAGTCGGTGGAGTATTTGGATTATTTTCAATGTATCAAGCATTTACTGCTCCAATGCCAACATCATTTATATTTTGGAATCCTATAATTGCAATATTACCTAGAGTTTTAATTGGTGTAGTATCATATTATGTTTATGCATTTTTAAAAAGTAAACTTAAAAATAAAAGTATTAGTATAGGAATTGCTGCTGTACTTGGAACACTAACAAATACTATTGGTGTAATGGGATTAACTTATATCATTTATTTAGAAAGATATGCCCATACATTAGGTATTAGTAGACAAGCTGCAACTATAGGAATTGGTAGTGTTGTTACTTTAAATGGTTCAATAGAAGCTATTGTAAGTGCTTTAATTTCAGTTCCAGTAATCATGACAATTTTAAAAATAAATAGAAATTAAATTTAATATAAAATAAAAGACAATGTTGTAGAATAGTATATCTTTACCATCATTGTCTTTTTTATTTATTGTAAAAATTATTTAAAGATTTTACAACCTACAGGAGGTATATTTTTTATGAAAGAAATTAAATTTTGTAATATAAATGGTATAAAATTAGGTCATGCACAAGATAAACAAGGTGGAACTGGGTGTTCTGTTGTAATTTGTGAAAATGGAGCAACTGGTGGTGTTGATGTACGTGGTGGAGCACCAGGAACAAGAGAAACAGATTTATTAAACCCCATGGAAATGGTAGATAAAATTCATGCTGTTGTTTTATCTGGTGGAAGTGCTTTTGGTTTAGATGCTTCTAGTGGTGTAATGGAATACTTAGAAAATAAAAATATTGGTTTTGATGTAACAGTTGCTAAAGTTCCCATAGTATGTCAAGCCGTTTTATTTGATTTATCATTTGGTAACCCTAACGTTAGACCTGACAAGAGTATGGGAATTCGTGCATGTTTAAATGCTGAAGAATATTCTTATGATATAAATGGTAATATAGGTGCTGGATTTGGCGCAACTGTAGGCAAATTTTTAGGTCCAGATTATGCTATGAAAGGTGGATTAGGTACATATGCTATTAAGGTTGGTGATTTAGAAGTAGGTGCAATAGTTGCGGTAAATTGTTTAGGCGACGTAATAAATCCTAAAAATTTAAATATCATTTCTGGAGCTTATGATAGAAATAAAAATAAATTTTTAAATACTGAAAATCTATTATTATCCACACTAGAAAAGCCTATTAATCCATTTAAAGGAAATACTACTATTGGACTAATTGTTACCAATGCAAATTTTACAAAAGCAGAAGCAAATAAAGTAGCTTCTATGGCTCATAATGGCTATGCTAGAACTATATATCCTTCTCATACTATGTTTGATGGTGATACTATATTTACAATGGCAACAAATAAAATAAGTGCTGATGTAACTACAGTAGGTATGATTGCTGCAAAAGTAATGGAAAAAGCTATTTTAAGAGGTGTTAAATCTGCTGAATCTATGTTTGGAGTTCCTAGCTTTAAAAATATAATTAGATAAATTTACTTCTTTTTTATTGTTTGTACTTTTTTGTATTTTATATTTAATTTTAACTTATATTCCTTTCATTACATAGAGTATATTTCATAATATAGCACAAAATAATACTGCAAAGCAGAAATGCTTAGCAAATAAAAATATCTATATTAATTATATAGATCTAAGGAGGAATATATTATGGCAAATTCATTAGTACCAGAAGCAAAAAACGGGTTAGCAAAATTCAAAAATGAAGTAGCAAACGAAATGGGTGTTCCATTTACTGATTACAATGGTAACCTTTCTTCTAAACAATGCGGAAGTGTTGGCGGAGAAATGGTAAAAAGAATGGTACAACAATACGAATCTGGCATAAAATAGTATTCTGACTATGTACCAAAAGAGGAGATAGATATACTTTAGTATTAATAAATTAATTTATGTTTTCTTACTTTAAATATAGGATTATGGAAAACTGAAATTTTTCAGGTCAAACCAAATTCTTTTTAAAGTAAGATACATAAAAATAATTTAGGAGATATAAAAGTATTCTATCTCCTTTTCTTATTTTTAAAGCCTATATATAAAACTTATTTCTAACATTAGAAATATACCATAATAAAAAAATTGTTAAGTGACTTTGTAAAAATATATATTTTAGAATTCTATAACTTCGTGTATACTAAAAAATTTAAGTGAACTATTATAAAAATAGTTCACTTAATAACATTAATCATTTATTGGTTTTAATATTATTTCTTCATTTTCACCATCAACAATTACCTTAGATCCATAAATTAAATCACCTTTAATTATCATTCTTGCAAGATTATTCTCTAAGGTATTTTGAATATATCTCTTAAGTGGTCTCGCTCCATATATTGGATCATATCCTTCTCTAGCCATAATTAATTTTGCTGCATCTGTTACTTCTAATACTATATTCTTTTCTTTTAATCTAGTATTTACTTCTTTTAAGAATATATTAATTATTTGCTTTATTCCTTTTTCTGATAATGGTTTAAACATTATAATATCATCAACTCTATTTAAAAACTCAGGTTTAAACCTTAATTTCAATTGATTCATCACATCTTCTTTTATACTTTGGTCAACATGATCCTCACTCTTATTTTCTAATAAATAGTTACTTCCAATATTTGATGTCATTATAATTATTGTATTTTTAAAATCCACAGTTTTTCCCTTATTATCAGTTAATCTACCATCATCTAAAATTTGAAGAAAAATATTAAATACATCATCATGAGCTTTTTCTATTTCATCAAAAAGTATTACACTGTATGGATTCCTTCTAACAGCTTCTGTTAATTGACCTCCTTCATCATATCCTACATATCCTGGAGGAGCTCCAACTAATCTTGAAACTGAATGTTTCTCCATATATTCTGACATATCAATACGAATAATGTTTTCCTCAGAATCAAATAAATTTCTAGCTAAAGTTTTAGCAAGTTCTGTTTTACCAACACCTGTTGGTCCTAAAAAAATAAATGAACCTATTGGTCTATTAACATCTTTGAGACCTGCTCTAGCTCTCAGAATAGCATTAGTTACAGACTCAATTGCTTCATCTTGACCTATTACTCTCTTTCTCATTTCATCTTCTAATCTTAAAAGTTTATCTCTTTCGCCTTCAAGAATATTACTTACAGGGATTCCAGTCCATTTAGATAAAATTTGTGATACTTCTTCTTCAGTTACTTCTTCCTTTAAAAGAGCTCCTTCATAATTTTCTTTAACTTCGGATTCCACTTCTTTAAGTTTTTCTTCTAATGCTGGAATTTTACTATATTGAATTTCAGCTACCATATTATAATCATAATTTCTTTGAGCAGCTTCTAACTCTCCTCTAGCTTCATCTAATTCTTCTTTAATATTCTTTAAAACAACTATATGTGATTTTTCTTTTTCATATTTAGCTGTCATTTCATCATTTTTTTCTTTCAGCCCAGCTAATTCTTTTTCTAAATCAACTAATCTCTTTTTAGAACCTTCATCATTTTCTTTTGATAATGCTTCTCTTTCAATTTCAAGTTTAAATATCTTTCTTCTTATAACATCAAGTTCTGTTGGCAGAGAATCAATTTCAGATCTTATCATTGCACCTGCTTCATCAATTAAATCTATAGCTTTATCCGGCAAATATCTATCTTGAATATATCTATCTGATAATTTTGCTGCTGATATTATGGCAGAATCATGTATTCTTATACCATGATGAATCTCAAATCTCTCTTTTAATCCTCTTAATATAGAAATTGTGTCTTCAACAGTGGGTTCTCCTACTATTACAGGTTGGAATCTTCTTTCCAAAGCCTTATCTTTTTCTATATATTGCCTATATTCATCAAATGTTGTTGCTCCTATACAATGAAGCTCTCCTCTTGCAAGTAATGGCTTAATTAAATTTCCAGCATCCATAGCACCATCAGTTTTACCAGCACCAACAATAGTATGAATTTCATCTATAAATAATATTATTCTACCTTCACTATTTTGAACTTCTTTAAGAACGGCTTTTAACCTCTCTTCAAATTCGCCTCTATACTTTGCACCAGCTATTAATGAACCCATATCTAAAGAAAATATAATTTTCTCTTTTAATCCTTCTGGTACATCCCCTCTAACTATTCTTTCTGCTAACCCTTCAACTATAGCAGTTTTACCAACACCTGGTTCACCTATAAGAACTGGATTATTTTTAGTTCTTCTTGAAAGTATTCTTATAGTTCTTCTTATTTCTTCATCTCTTCCAATAACAGGATCTAATTTGTGTTTTTTAGCTAACTCTACTAAATTAGTTCCATACTTTGCTAACGCATCATAAGTTCCTTCTGGATCTTGAGTATCTACTCTTTGGCTACCTCTAACTTCTGATAAAACTTTCAAGAACTTATCTTTACTAATATTATATTTATCTAATAATTTAGCAACCTCACCATTTTTATCAATATCCATTATAGCTAACATTAAGTGTTCAACACTTATATATGAATCTTCAAATTTTTTAGATATTTCTTCAGCTTTTATTAAGACCTCATCTACTTTTCTTGTGATATATACTCCTGCACTTGATGCTCCTTCACCTAAAACTTTAGGCATTGAATCCATTATTCTATCTAAATTATCTTTTAAAGATTTCACTTGAATTCCCATTTTAGTAAAAATATTAGGTACTAATCCATCATCTTGATTAACTAAAGCAGAAAAAACATGAATTACATCTATTTGTTGATGATTATATTTAACTGCAATAACATTAGCATCATTTAAAGCTTGTTGTACTCTTAATGTCATTTTTTCTACATTCATTCCTATTACCTCCCATACTTATTTTCACTATATATTTTCTTCTTTAAATATATAATAATACAAAGGTCAAGGAAAGTCAAAGTTTATTTTAAAATAAAAGAAGTCTCATTAAATTAAAATTTAATAAGTCTTCTTTTAAAATTACATTGTATTTTATCACTCAACTTCCAATGATAAATATGGCTTATTTCTATTTCTAGAATAAGAAAATATACTTATGCAATTTTCTATATCTTCTATACCCGTTAATGTTAATCCATAATTATTTTCATAATAATCAATCCATTTCTTCACAATATCGAAAACGTCTACACTTACAAACTCCTGATCTTTATTGCTTTCAATTATAAGAAATTTTCCTGTGTATTCGAAATTAGGGGCATTATTCCAATTTACAGATAAGGGATTATATTCTTTTTTATTTTCATTTAAAAAAATCTTATTACCACTAATTTTCTTTGAATTATATATATTTTTTTCTACACAAAAATTTAATGATGCAGATTTTATATTATAGGTACCCAATACTTTGTCCTTTATGTCAAACATCATTAATGTTCTAAAAACATTACTATCATTTCCAGTTACATTTCCTACTGGTAAATACTTATTTTCATAAAAATTTTCTTCATTAAATCTTCTACTAATAACTGATATAGATGAAGGGTACACAGAAATTAATTTCATACAACCGCTCCTTTAAATTATCTCTCTTAATCTATATCTATGAGAAAATTTAAAATTTAATTCACATTATTGAAATTAATATATACTAAAAGTAAATACTGCATTAATATTAAAAATCAAAAGATATGTAGGTATTTTTTGATTCTCTAAGTTATATATAATTTATTTATAAGTTATCTTTATACTTTGCTTCATTATAATTTAGTAAAATATAAAAAAATATATTGTAACGCACTTATTTAAGTCAATATAAGCTTATTACAATATATTTTAAGACTACAATTTATATTATTTTTAATATAAACTTATAGTTATTAAAATTCTATATTTTTTTATCAACAAAAAAAGCCAAATTGAAATATTTTAATGAATCTGATACAGAACCTAATTTATAATACATATTTCCCATATCAATATATCTTTCTTTACGCTCTTCTTTAGTTCCTGATTTAAATACAGCATCTAATGCTATATTCATGTATTTTTCAGCTTGTACATAATCTCCTAATTTTTGAAGAATTGTTCCTTTTAAATAATATGATTTCTTTAATAATGAAATATTATCAGTAGAAATTGCAATATTTAAAGATTCGTCAGCGATTTTTGAAGCAATTTCAAATTCAGAATTTTTTACTAAAATTTTGGTACAAGAATTTAAAAATTCAACATATTTTTCTTTATTATGTTGTGGAAATATTTTTATTCCCTCTTCTATCTCTTCTATGGCTTTTTCCCTATTATTTACTTGAAAATAATATTTACCATAATCACCTCTAGATAAGGCTAAGTTTATTAAATTATGTTTTTGATATTTAAATGCTTTAAGTTTAAAATCTTCTGCATAATCTTTCTTTAACTTAATACATAAGGTTGCATATGCATGATATGTCTTTCCTTTATTAGTATCATTTAATTTGTCAATTTCATTAATTACTCTTGATAAGAGCTCATATGCTTCTTCATACTTGTCTAACTTTTGATAGCATATAGCCTCATTATATAAAATCAAACAGTATTCTTCTCTATTTATTTCTTTATTTTCTTGATTTAAAAATTCTCTTAACTTATTATAATAAGCTATTGCCTCTAAATACTCCTTATTTTCATATAAATATCTAGCCATATCTTTAAAATATACTAATGTATTTGCCACATTATTATTTTTTTGATATAAATCATAATATTGAGAAACTATTAATTGAATATTTTCAACCTTGCCTTTTTCAACATAATAAGTAAATAATATATGTATTAATTCAAAAGCTAAATCATTATATTCATGTTTTAAAGAATATTCTAAATTATATTTTAGTCTATTTTCAATTTCAGTGTCAGAATATGTTGTTGTTTTTATTAATTCTAGATTATTTAATATTTGATCATAAACATCTTCTATTAAATAATTTAAATCAATTCCTATCTTATCTGATATATACTCTAATAATTCTTTATCGGCTTTAACTTTTCCATTTTCTATACAACTCATTTTAGAAATTGAAATTTTGTTTCCGCACAAGTCTTTTAAGGTTATACCTTTAAAAATCCTAGCTCTTTTTATTTTTTCTCCTGTAGATAATATTTCCACTTACATCACCCATTTATATTTATTCGTTCATGTAATATTTAAATAATTCTATTTTATTAAACCTAACTTTTCAAAAAATTTAATTCCTTCATCCAAATATTTACTTGCTTTATCTTTATCTTTTTTATCCATAAAATGTTTACCTATTTTCATAGCTATTTCTCCTGATTTTAATAGATCTCCACTCTCTTTTGCTTTATCATATGCTTCTATAACCATTCTTTCGGCTTCTTCATATTCTTCTGATATGTTAAATATTATGCATTGTATTAATCTACATTCTATTAATCTATTAAAATCATTTTTATCTATAAGACCTTCTATTTGACAAACTATTTTTTTACACTCTTCTATATTCTTAAGTTTTATATGTGATTTACATATATCCATTAAAATATCAACTTCATTTTCAAATTCATTTTGTTTAATCATCTTTTTAGATATTTCATAATGTTTAAACGATTCCTCTAAATTATCTAATTCATAAAATAACTTTCCTAGATTATGTTCTATTTCTACAACATTTTTATTATGTTCTATTTTTCTATAAACTTCCAAGGCCTTTTTAGAATACTTAGTTGCTTTTAATAAATTCCCTTGTTCGTTGAATTCTTCTGCTAAGGAAAGTAATGTTTTTGCATAATTTTTATCACTGTAAGTTCTTTCTAATTTTTTCTTAGCTAAATTAGAATATTCTAATGCCTTGTCTAAGTTTTCTATATTAAAACAGGTTCTTGCCATATTATAATATATTTCTCCTAATACAAAATCATCTTCTATATTGTTGTCTAAATATACTTTCTCTGCTTGTCTTAAATAACTGCTGGCAGAAAGATACGCTTTTAAATTTATTGTTATTTTAGCTAAATTTAAAAACGTTTTTATTATTTCTTCATAATTATTGTTTTTAATAAATATAACATTTGAAGATAAGAAAAACTTTTGTGCCATTTGAAAATCTTCTTTATAAGCATATATTTGAGCATTTATAAATAATAAACGTGCCTTTCTATACTCTAAATTATATTTTTCTGAATAATATAAAGCATTTTCTATGTATTTTTGTGCAATGTCATAATTTTTTAATAATATGTTTGATTCTGCAACTTGTTCATAATATATACTTATTTTTTCAGCTTGACTTTCCTCCGACTCCATAAGATGTTCTATGCTTATATTTAATGTAGTAGCTAAATATTCAAGTAAATCCATTGATGGATTTGATCGTCCTGATTCAATTAGGCTTATTTGACCAGGAGTTATCCTATTCTTAGCTAAATCTTTTAATGTCATATTTAATTCTTTTCTTCTTGTCTTTATCTTCTCACCTAATGACATGATTTCCACATTTTTCAACTCTTTTCTATACTAAGAATTATTATATTAATAATTATACCATAAAATCACAATAAACTACACCAAATTATTATTCTTCTTCTATTATTTATATATATTTTACATGTTTATACAATATCGCTTCAATTGCATTATATTTAATATATTTTTTATATAAATTTTAGTAATATAAATATATGTTTTAAAATTTAATTATAAAAATATAAAAAGACAAGAAAAAATATTTATTTTTTCTTGTCTTTTTTAATATATATTTTCTTATTTGTTACAGCAGTTCATCATATTTTCATATGTATCTTCTGCCATATTTTTTATTCTCGATCCTGCTCTTCTCATTCTTCTTTGAGTCCTTCTGTCTAAATTAGGCATAACCATAATTCCTACAGCTGTACTAACTAATGCTCCTGCAACAATTCCTTTTGTAAAATTTCTCATATAAAACACCTCTTATATATTTTTTTGTTTTTTAAATATCTTTAAATATCTTTGTTTAAAACAGAAACATATCTATAAAATATTTAAATAATACTATTTTTTAGATTAATTTCTATATATATAATTTCTGTATTTTTTTAAAATTTACTCTAAGAAATTTTTGGTTTATTTACATATTACACTTATTTTCTAACAAATATAAAATCATTTCCTCTTTTTGCTTACTTAACAACTTAGATATTAATTTTTTTCCTTTATTGGAATCCTCCCTATATTTGTTAAATATATCCTCATATTTATTCCCTAAAACATTAGTATTACTTACTTTAATATCTTTATCAACAACTACTATATTTTCATAGTTATCAAATACTAATGATTGTATTTTTAATTTTATTTCTTCGTTTAAAACCTTTAATATATTATTTTTAAGCCATTTTGCAACAACTTTATCAGATTCTATATTTAATACTTCTTTACATTTTTCATCAACAAGTTCATTAAAAAAATCTCCTGTATGACTATCTACCTTTACAAATATAACTTCTATACCTTTATTCATTAGAGATTGCATTTTTTCATAATACTCTTTAGATGAGTTCTCTTTTCTTTCCCATGCACCAGTTGCATGATAACATATTCCAGCATAATCATGGAAAATAACGACTTTTTTTTGTCCACAGTTTAAAGCATATTCAACCCCTTTTACTGCTCCTTGTAATTCTCCTGCTATTTGCCTTATATTATTATTTGGATCATTTTCTCCAATACCACTATCTATGTATTCCACAACATCATTTTTTACTGCAACAACTCCATAAGAATATTTCTTAGTTGAAATATTATAGCTACCATCTACATATATGTGTAAGCAATCTTTTGGATAATTTCCTTCTAATTTACTTAATAACACACTACTACTACTTAAAAATTCTTTAGCTTCAGTTAAGTCAGTAAAACTCTTATATTTAGCATTCTTAACACCTTTAACATATGTCAAACATTCTGACCAACTATAAACTATTTTATCTTGTATCTTACAATTATTTTTAAAATCAAAACCTTCTTTTATAGCATAAACTTTTTTTCCCAATATTCTATTCCTTCCATTAATAAACTTTTTTTATATTATAATGTACATTAAAATAAATAACTAGACAGCATGCTATTTTATTTTATGAACTATTTCTCCATTGGAACCTACTAATAGTACAACTGTTAGCAGAACTCAAATCCATTGTATTTCACAAAATATCCGTCGCATATTTAACTTATTATTTATTTTCATATTATAATGTTGTCAATTCTGTTACTAATGAACATAATTTCTCAACATTTTTAGCAGCTGTAAAATTTATCAAATATTCCAATCCACTTTTTAAAACTGTAATTATCTCATTTTTTCCTTGCCAATTTTCAATGATTACATTCATAGGAACGTCATTTACAACGTTGTTTAATGCAAAAAATGCTACTCCAATATCATCTATTGCTCCTATAAATGGTATCTTATTTGGTATTATATCTGTAGGTAACGTTATATATGCAATAGCTGATGATAATATTAATTTAGTTTTTAGAGGTACTCTATTATCTTTTAATAATCTATATATTAAAGATATAATATCTGGTAAAAGAAATATATATTCTTTAAACTTTTTAGCTTTTTGGGGTAATCGATTAACTAATATATTTCTTCCTGATGAATACTTATCATTAACTTTATTTATAACAATTAATTCATTAGAGTTTTCTTTAATATTATCCTGAGCTTCTTCTACAAGGTTCTCTTTAATTAAATCTCCTTTTAGTGAAATATTAATTTCTTCTAAACTAGTCCAAAGTTCATTATCTTTTATGTATATTTCTTTTAATGTAAAATCTACAAATGGAATATCATATAATATTTTAGGAATATCTATTGATATTTTATCTTTTTCAGCACTTATACCTTTATCTTTAAAATCTTTAACTAATTTTTTTAAAATAAAACTTCTAAAAATCCTAAAGAAACCTAAATTCATTACTTTTAAATTGGATAATTTACATATTACTTTCCCATTACTTACCTGAATTATTTCAACTTTTAAAGAAAATTCTATATTAATTCCTTTTTTAAAACTTCCTTCAATTATAATTCCATTAAATATATCTATTTTATTTAAAAATAGTCCATCAACCTTAACAAATTCATTAATAATACTCAGTAAATCTTTACCTAGTAATTTAACTTTAACATTGGATATTTTCATAATATATTCTCCTTTAGTATCTCTTATAATGACTAACAAAATATTGTATTTCACTGATTTATATGTAAACTACATATAGTCTGTGCATTCTATGATTTTTCTATAAGAAAACTTATAAATTCTTTAATTTATTATTAAAATTATACTATAATTAAATAATAAATTAAATGATAGATTATTTTCCTATATATATCTGTATTAAAGTTTATAAATATATAAAAAAATATCTACTCGACTATTGATTGTCAATTTTTTTATCCATGTACCCTTTCCCAAAATAATAGTACCACATATTATTTTTTATTCTTTAGGTGGTACTTATAATACCTATAAAACAAGATATTCTAAAAATTATCCACAGATTTTAAAATATATAAATTCCTAAAGAATAAAAAAGCAACTAATTCTGTTAAACCAGTTGCTTTTCTATATTAATATTTCTTATATTACTCTAAGATAATGGTAATGTTATTTCAAATTCACTTGAATAAAACATACTGCTTACATAAAGTGTGCCACCATATTTCTCCAATAGTCCTTCAACTAACTTTATTTTTTTACTATCTATCTTAATATTACTATTAAAAAATCTAATTTTTCTTTTCTTATATAAGTTCTTCATATTACATTCTATGTTGATTATTAATTTATCTAAAATATTATAAGTTTGTATTCTTATAAAACCTTTTTTTCCATCTATGCAAGATATTATATTACTTATAACAATATATAAATCCTCATCTGAAATTTTTAATAAATTCACATCTACATTGTCATCTATAATAATACATGTATCTAACTCTATAATTGGTTTTAATATTTCTGAAATAAATCCATTCTTATTTTCATTTATTTTTATTGATAATTTCACTTTATTATTATTTTCTATAATATTTTCTAATGCTTCACCTAATTTTTTTTCTTTATTCATAAGATATAAACCATATAAATATGAAATTTCTGCTCCATAATCATGTTTTATTTTTCTCAAGTCATTATTTTTCTTTTCTAATTCACAATTTAATCTATTTATTTGTTCACTTTCTTTTTTTATACTACTAAAATATATTGCACTTATAATAAAAAATATAAATAAATTTATAATTATTATATTTTTTAATAATGGATTATCAAAATCTACAAGTCTTTTTTTAAAAATTATATTATAATAAACAAATATATTTATGGCTAAAGTTAGAGATATAAATATTTTATCTTTAACCATAAATCTATAAAATCTAACTATATATTTTTTATATTTAAATAATGTATATAAACAAATATAATTTAACATGAAAACTATTATATACATTGTATTAAGCAAATATATTTTTTCTAAATTTAATAAGTCTATGTATGGATAAAATATTCCAATAATTATTACTGATAATATTACTATTAATGCATAAATGCTGTTACATATAATTTGGGCTGTCTTAAAATCATTTTTATACAAAATTCCTACTGTAACAATATATAACATACTATTATAAATAATATTATAATTATAATTAATATTTAAGCTTTTAATTATTATAGATACAATTGATATGAAAAATACTATTATACTTAATTGTTTTTTTTCTTTTTTACTATCTTTTTTAACACAAGAATTCACAATATTTAATATAACTAATGCTTCTAAAAAAAGTTCTATTATACTTCCTAACATTATAATCATTGTTTTCCCCTCTATATGTAATAATTAATAAAAATATTAAACTTAACAATAAAGTGTTGATATAATATCAACACTTTATTATTAATATGTATGATTTATAGGCAAAGTTATTTCAAATTTTGTAGAAATATCATTACTTGATAATTTTATATTCCCACCATTTTTTTCTATTAATTCTTTTACAATACTTAAACCATATCCATGATTTTCTTCAGCATTATTTTTTGTAGTAAAACCTGGTTCAAATATTCTAGAAATATTTTCTTCTTTAATTTTAGGTCCATTATTTTCTATAATAATAACTACAAAATTTTCTACATCATAGGTTTTTATAATTAAAATTCCTGATCCCTTCATAGCCTTAACAGCATTATTTACTATATTAGATATTATCCTATAAAGCTCTATTTCTGTTATTTTTACATTATTAACGCTACCTTCATCTTCTATTATTAAATTAATGTCTTTATTATTTATTTTTCTTACTATATTGTTGATTAAACTATTATCTTCGTTTATCTTAATATCAGCCTCTACATTATTTTGATTAATTATATTTTTTAGTTTTTCTCCAATTTTATCAATTCTTTTCATACAATAAAGGTCATACATATATTCAATTTCTTTTGCATAACCACCTTGAATTGTTGTAAGTTCTACATTTTTATCATATAAACTTTTATTCAAGTCAAGTATTTTATGCCATTTAACATCTATCTTAATAAAATAAATTATAATTATTGCCAAAAACAACATCAAATTTATATTTAATAAAATTTTTAATGCCTCAAATTCATTTTTATAAAAAATAAAATAAAAACCTATTATAAAATCTAAAGAAAAATTTACTAGAATTATAGTTATAATAGATGGTTTTATTGATAAAATTTGATTGTGAATTCTCTTTATTTTTTCTATATATTTTAATATTAAAATTCCCATTATAAAATGTGGAATATATACTACACAAACCATTAAAATTTCTTCATATTTAAATACCTCTAATTTTTTTAAATATCCAAAAAATAAATTTCCAAATATATTCACATTAATTGCTATAAAAAAATAAATTAGTGTATACGAAATCAATGAACTATAAATATTCTTCCTATACAATATACAACTAATAAAAATTATACCGAAAGCATGTATAATAAAAACACAAATAGATAGGTTTCCAAATAAATAATTTAAAATATACATTGATAGAAATACAACTATAGTTGAACATATCTTTTCTATATTATTTTTTTTATACTTATCTTCAATACAATAGTCTATTACGTATACAAAAATAATAGATTGCAAAATAGAATTTAATGTGTCTACTAAATTTATTACCAAATTACGCCCTCCTACTTCTTATATCCTTTATCTCATTTTTTTCATTGATTCAGGCATATCTTCTATACCAACTGAATATGCAGAAGCTGGTGTAGCAATTATAAATTTTTCAGTTAATTTCATTAAAATTTTTCCTATTAATCTTTTCATTATTATCATCCTCCTAAAATATACGATAATTTAATATTCTTTACTTCTTTTCTCTTTTATTAAACATTAATATAGACTGAAATAAAATTGTCCATGTTATAAGTTCATATAAATTGCTATACTTATATAAAAATATAGAGCTTATTCCTAAAACTGATGAAATAGAAATTCCTAAAACTCTATTTCTTTTTATAAGTTCGAGGCGCGTAATTGGCATTTTATCATTTAACACTGGTGCTGTGTTATATATTGAAAATAAACTAATCAATATTAAAATAATGTTACTTATAAAGTTAAGTTTACAATTTAAACTTAGTAATATAACACCAGTAGTTATAAGCATTGTTGCTATAAAACATTTCATTTGGGTATCCTCATGATAGCCTCCAATAAAAGGCTTGGTTACACACATTATACCTATTATTATGATGCTTTCTTTCCAGTACCCACATAAAGAAAATAATATTATTATTGATATTAATTTTACTAACTCAAAAAAGAATACTGTTGTTGTATATTGAATTTGTTCACACTGTTCTTCAGTATACCCGTTATGTTGACAAATATCTTGCACAAATTTTTTTATAAACTCTCTAATCATATTATTTCCATCTCTTATATTTCATATTTTATTATATTATACTATTAATTTACATTTTTTACAATAAAAATTGTAATTTTTAAAGATTATGTAGCTTTTCTAAATTGTTTTTTGTAAATATTCTAAATAATTGTACTAATATATAATATTTATCATTTAAATGTAATAAATCTTATCATTTGGATATAAACATAAATTTGGATATAAACATAAAAAAGATGAATTTATATTTAAAAATATAAATTCATCTTTTTTTATAAAACACATTATTTATTCTAATTTTAAGCTTCTATTTCTTCCATTTTTTCTTTCTTAACGATATCATTTTGACCGCTAAGTAAAAATCCAACAATTTTTTCACCATACGGAAGACACACTTGAATAAATGGTCCTAATGTCAACATTGATATTACAGTACCAAGTCCCACTATTCCACCTAATAAATATCCTCCAATTAAATAAGTTGCATCTAAACTCATTCTAATCCATCTATATTGAAATTGAGTCTTATCCTTTATAATAAAAGGAACAATATCATTAGGAGCAACTCCTAAGTTACTTGCAGAAAGAATTGAAAACCCTACTGCTATTATAAGTTGTACTAAAACTACTATTAAAGCCTTTACAAACATGTTATGATCTTGTATGTTAAATCTTGAAAATATATCAATAGCCAAATCTATAACATATCCAACTCCTATAAGAGATATAAAAGTACCAATATTTATTTTCTTTCTATCAACTAAAACAATTCCTATAGTTAATACAAATAAAATACATCTATTTGCAATTCCTGGGGTAATATTAAGTAAATTTGATAATCCTTGAGTAAATACAGTAAATGGATCCGATCCAATATTAGTTACTATTGATAATCCTACTCCAAACTGAATTATTGACATTCCTAAAAAAAACAGAATTAATCTTATAAATAATTTTTTTTGATTCATGGTTTTCATCCTTTTCTTCATTTTTATCTCATTCATTGCTACATATAATTCTCACACTCTATACGATACCATAAAAATTTTTTTTAAAAAACAAAAAGTATTTTTATTTTACATTATCATATGAATTTTGTCAAAAACATTCAAAAAAAATCATTTTAATTCACAAGCTGAATCCCATATTTTTTTTAAAAAATCACTTTATTAAACTATAATTTTAAAATCTTTTAAATTTATTCTGTATTCGTTTAACATATCTATTACAGTATTTCTTAGCATATTCTCATTAGATTTTTTATTAAATATTTTTATTTCATTTTGTATAGGTTTTAATTTTTTATTTTCTTTATATTTTTTATTTAATATTTCTGCTGTTTTTACAAGTAAGTCATCCCAATTTTCTACTTCAACAACATTATCATTTAATCTAAATGCTTTTGGATTCTTTAGAGAAAAATCTTTGAATATTTCTATTCCTTTATTTTCTATATTTTCTTTAATTTTATTATCTTTTTTATCATCAACTTTACTACATGCTACTTCTTTATCAATTATTTTTTTATTGCACAACTCATTTTTATTAGATAAATTTTCTTCTGATATCCATTTTGCATAATTATCTATATCTTTTACCATACCATATACTTCCACAGATATTTTTCTATGGGATTCACTTAAAGAAAAATTTCTATTTTCTTTAATAATTTTACTTGACTCATCTTCTATATAATCTATTGTATTTTCTAAAGTATTTACTAAATTTAATAAGCTTTCCTTTATTTTCAAAGACATTTCTGGAAATTGTTTAATTATATATTTTACAGTGTCTTTATTTAGTATTGATAAATCATTGTTTCTATTTTTAATTTCTTTTAATTCCTTCTCATTATTCTTTTCTTTTTTAATTTCTTCAGCAAACATTTTATTAGCCTCTAATTCTGCACTATTTTTTCTACTAAAACTAGGTCTTATCATAATTACACTCCTTAAATACAAATTAAATTCTTATTTATATTTATTTTACCATATTTTTCCTTTTATGAAAATAGAGTGTTACATAAAAAAGAGTAGTTATTATAGAAATATATCTATATAACTACTCTTAATAACTTATATTAGTCTAAAAATATTTTTAAATCATCATCAACATTAGTTATTCCACAAATTCCAAAGTTGTCTACTAATACCTTAGTTACATTTTTTGATAAGAATGCTGGTAATGTTGGTCCTAAATGAATATTTTTAATTCCTAAATGTAATAGTGATAAAAGTACTATTACTGCTTTTTGTTCATACCATGCTATATTAAAGGCTATAGGTAATTCATTTATATCTTCTAATTCAAACACTTCTTTTAATTTTAAAGCAATTACAGCTAGTGAATATGAATCATTACATTGCCCTGCATCTAATACTCTTGGGATTCCTCCAATATCGCCTAATTCTAATTTATTATATTTATATTTTGCACATCCTGCTGTTAATATTACAGTATCTTTTGGAAGAGCCTTTGCAAAATCTGTATAGTATTCTCTTGATTTATGTCTTCCATCACAACCTGCCATAACAAAGAATTTCTTTATAGCACCACTTTTCACTGCATCAACAATTTTATCAGCTAATGCTAAGACTTGTGCGTGTGCAAATCCACCAATTATTTCTCCATTTTCTATTTCAGTTGGTACTTCACATTGTTTTGCTTGTTCTATAATAACTGAAAAATCCTTCTTTCCATTTTCATCAGCTTCAATATGAACGCATCCTTCAAAACCTGATGCTCCAGTTGTATACATTCTGCTCTTATATTCATCTTTGTCAGTTGGTGGAACTATACAGTTAGTAGTCATAAGAATTGGACCATTAAAACTTGTAAATTCTTCTCTTTGCTTCCACCAAGCATTTCCATAATTACCTATTAAATTAGAATACTTCTTTAAATGTGGATAATAATGAGCTGGTAGCATTTCTGAATGAGTATATACATCTACCCCTGTTCCTTGAGTTTGAATTAATACTTGTTCTAAATCTTTTAAATCATGTCCTGATACTAATATTCCTGGTTTTTTTCCTACACCTATGTTTACTTTAGTTATTTCAGGATTTCCATAACTTTCTGTATTAGCTTTATCTAAAAGAGCCATACCATCAACGCCTACTTTACCTGTTTCTAAAGCTAATGCCACGTATTCATTTAAAGTTACATCTTTGTTATTAGTAGATGCTAGTGCTCTTTGCATAAACTCAGCTATTTTTTCATCATCATGTCCTAAAGCATTAGCATGTTTCATATAAGCTGATAATCCTTTTAATCCATAAATTATAAGTTCTCTTAAACTTCTTATATCTTCATCCTCAGTAGATAATACTCCTATAGTAGGTGCTTTAGCTTCCATTTCTTCTTTTGTTTCGCATATAAATAGAGCTGCTTCACTAAAATTAGATTTATCATTCATTTTAGCTAATAAATCTTTTTTTAATTTTATAGTCTCCTTTATTCTTATATAAAAAATTTCATTATCAAAATTAGCATTTGTTATTGTAGTGAAAAGGTTCATTGTTACCATATGATTTATAGAACTTGATATATTAATACCTTCTTCTCTTGCTTTGGTTGCCACTTCTGCTAATCCTTTAGTTACATATACTAATAAATCTTGAAGTCTTGCAAGTTCAGGTGTTTTTCCACACACTCCTTTTATAGTACAGCCTGTACATCCTGCTGCTTCTTGACATTGAAAACAGAACATTTTATTTTCCATAATAAATTTCTCCCTTATCTTTTTATATTTTTAAAATTATATATCCTTAAATAAAATTAATTGCAGAAATTAAATTTATTTTATTTACTTCTATATTTAAGTTTTAATATAGAGTTATTTTTTATTTGGTATGATTAAATTTTATATGGAATAAAAAAAACATTCCGTAACAGTTGTTACAATTTTGTTTTTATTTAAATAAAAGTTATACAATTTAATATTAAGATTATCATTAACTTATTTCTTATTTATATAAATTTTACTTCATAAAAATAAATAAGAGATTTTAATTGTTAAAACTAAAATCTCTTACTTCTATTTATATATAAGGTATAGTTGCTTTTTAATATATTATAATTTTCTTCATTAATTATTATCAATTAATATCCTTGTGTTTGTTCACCTTTTAAAAGACCAACAGCTCTGCTTGTTCCAATTCTATCGCATCCTTCATTTATAAACATTTTAAGATCTTCTATTGTACTTACTCCACCTGCTGCTTTAATTTTAATATTTGGTCCAATGTGTTGTTTAAACAATTTCACATCTTCTATTGTTGCTCCACCTGTTCCAAATCCAGTTGATGTTTTTATATAATTAGCTTCTGCATCTGTAACTGCTTTGCACATAGCTATTTTTTCTTCTTCTGTTAAGTAACAAGTTTCAATTATAACTTTTAATATTTTATCTCCTATAACTTCTTTTAGAGCTCTTATCTCTTTTGTAACTTTATCATATTCTTTGTTTTTTACATCTGTAATATTAATTACCATATCTATTTCATTTGCTCCATCAGCTAACGCTTGCTTTGTTTCAGCAATTTTACCTTCTGTTGATGAATATCCTAAAGGGAAACCTACTACTGTACATATATTAACCTTGTCCCCATATGTTTCATGGATACGAGATATATAGCAAGCTGGTATACATATTGATGCTGTCTTATATTCTATTGATTCATCACATATCTTTTTTATATCATCCCAAGTAGCAACCGGTTTTAATAAAGTGTGATCAACATGTTTTAATATTTCTGAATTATTCATAAGTTACATCCTCATTTCTTTATTTTGTATTTACGCTTTTATTCTATGACTTTATTCTATTCTTCAAATGTTAAATTGTCAACACAAAATGTTAAAGTTAGAACATTTTAACCCTGTATTAACTAACACTATCATTATTATAGGTTTTTTATTGAGAAATACTTATTTCTTTGTATTATTTTTTTAATGATGTTAGAATATAAACAATATGTTCTAATTTATAAAATTGTTCACTAAAAAATAGAATAAGGTGATTTATAATGAATAAAAAACTACAACGTGCTAATAAAATTATAGAAATTCTAAAAGAAAAAAATGGAGCCTCTGTTAAAGAATTAGCTTCTACATTAGGAGTTTCTGAAATGACTATTAGAAGAGATTTAAATATTTTAAAATCAAATAATATAGTTAGTAATGTATATGGCGCAACTATATATAATCCTTTAAATAATATTGATAAATTAAATGCTAATTATGATCTCACAGATGAAATTGTAAAAAGAGAAAATGAAAAAATAAAAATAGGTAAAGCTGCTGCAAAGCTAATAAAAAATGATGATATTATAATCATAGATGCAGGTACAACTACAGAAAAATTAGCTAAAAATATTAGCGATGATGTAGAATTAACAGCATTATTTTATAGTATTAATATTTTAATGGCTCTAAGAAATAAAAAAAATATTGAATTAATATTCTCTGGTGGATATTTTCATGAAAATACCCAAATGTTTGAAAGTCCTGAAGGTATATCTCTTATTGAAAATATTAGAGCTACTAAAGTATTTGTATCTGCTGCCGGAGTTCATGAAGATTTAGGAGTTACATGTTCTAATAATTATGAAGTAGCAACAAAAAGAACTATAATAAATTCATCTGTAGAAAAAATATTATTAGTTGATTCAGATAAATTTGATTCTGTTAAATCCTCTTATTTTTCAGATCTTCAGGAATTTAACATTGTCGTTACAGATCAAGGAATACCTGAAAATTGGAAGATACTTCTTAAAGATATGGGGATTAAAGTTATTATTGCTTAAAGTCAATATTTCTGTTAATAACAAAAGTGGATAATTGAAAGTTATTGTTGAAAATCAAAGGTTTTATTTAATTATATTTTTTAAGATTTTCCTGAGAATATTTATCCTTCAATCTCCACTTTTAACTTTCAATTCTCAACTTAATACTTCCATATGTTTCACTTGTTTAAGGGAGTTATCCATGCATTTAAAACTTTATAATTTTCTACCAATGAACAAAAGTGGCTACCCCACGCTTTTTAGTTAATTAAATAGTTCCTCTTCTAATTTTTCTAAATCTAAAATTTTAATTATATTTTTATCAAATTCAATATATCCACCATCTCTTAAATTCATAAGTTCTCTTGAAAATGATGGTCTAGGTATTCCAAGATTAGAAGCAATTTCTTTTTTACTTTCTCTTAAAGTTATATACATACTATTTTGTTTTTTAGATAGTTCAAGAATAAAATTTATAACTTTATGCTTAATGCTCTTAAATGATATATTCTTTATTTTAGCATTAAGCATCAAAACTTTATTACTTAATATAGACATAAAATTCTCTAATAATTTTTCATTTTCTAAACATAAATTTATGATAGTTTTTCTTTTCATGTATAAAACACTACAATCCTCAAAAGCAACAATTGTAGATGGATAAGTATTTTTATTTGAAAAAATAAGAGCTTCTCCAAATACCTGATTATTAGATAATCTTTTTAAAACAATATATTTTCCACTTAAATATATTTTCTGTATCTCTACCATTCCATCTAATATAATTCCTAAAGAACTACATTCATCATCTTCTGAAGCAATAATTTCTCCCTTTTTATACAATTTAATAAAATAATTTTTATCAGATATTACAGAGCCTATCTCTTTTTCACTAAGTCCTTTAAATAAATTATTCTTAGTTAATTTATTTATTAAATCCTTCATATAAATTACACCTTTCTAAAAAGAAAAACACACATTGTTTAATGTATGTTTTTCTAAATAACTTATATTATATCATTAATAGTATCTTTATATATTAATATTTTTATTTATATTTAGCATATAATAATTATTTAAATATCTTGTATTGCTAAATCATTTTTACTAGATTTATTTTTTATTAATTTAAATACTAATCCTAATGCCATTCCACACACTGCTGGTAAAACCCATCCTAAACCTTGAGAATAAAGAGGTAATTTAGAGAATATATTTACCAAAATATCTACTTTTATTCCAGATTGACTAATAGCATCAACAATACTTACTATTCCTGTAAATAAAAGTGTTAATTTATATACTATAGGACTTCCTCCAAAAGTATTATTTAATATTCCTAATAATATAAGCATTATAGCTATTGGATAAATTGCATTTAAAACTGGTACTGATATTGCAAGAATTTTACTTAATCCCATATTAGCAAGTATCATACTTGAAAGTGCTAAAATTCTAACGTAAGTTTTATAATTTATTCTTGAATTTAATGTTGTAAAATATTCACTACAAGATGTTATAAGACCAACACAAGTTGTTAAACAAGCTACTGTAAAAATTGCTGCTAATAATATAACTCCTGGTTTACCAAATAAATAGGTCATTACATTAGTAAGAGTTTCTGCTCCTGTTTCAGTTGTTCCAAACACACTACCTGAAGTAGCTCCTAAATGCGCTAACATAGAATAAATAGCTATTAACATGGTTCCTGCAATTATTCCTGCTTTTATTGATGTTGAAATAACACCTTTTTCTTCATTAATTCCTTTAGATTTTATTGCAAAAGCTATTACTATTCCAAAATTTAATGCAGCAATTGTATCCATTGTCATATAACCTTCTAAAAATCCTTTTGCTAAAGGTGATGATAAATATTCTCCAGTTGCTAATCCATATCCACCTAATGGTTTAAATATACTTCCTATAAATACTATTGAAATTAATGATAGTAATGTTGGTGTCAAAAATTTACCTACACGGTCAACTAATTTTCCTGGTGATAGACATATCCAATAAGCAACTGAAAAGAATATAAAAGTATAAATTAATCTTGATAATGTAATTGAATATTCTTGTGGTAAAAATGGAGCTACTACCATTTCAAAAGGCAAACTTCCTGCTCTAGGAATTCCAAGACATGGACCTATTGATAAATATATTAATATTGTAAATATAATTGCAAAACTTGGATTAACTCTATTAGCTAAATTTTTAAGCCCTCCACATTTAGCAACTGCAATTACTCCTAAAATAGGAAATCCTACTGCTGTTATAAAAAATCCTAATAATGCTATCCACGTTTGATTTCCTGCTGATTGTCCTAAAAATGGCGGGAATATTAGATTTCCTGCTCCAAAAAACATTGAAAAAAGCATAAAACTCACTAGTATTAAATTTTTCTTTGATAAATTTTTCATTTTAAAGTCCCCCTAATTTTCTATTCTAAATATCAACTCAATGCTTAATGTCACCTTCAATGTCCATTTAAATTCCCCCTTTTTACATATAAAAATACCCCGTCCCTAACAAAGGGACGAGGTTAAATCGCGATACCACCCTAATTCTATAAAATGATATGATAATATATTAAAATCATTTTATAGCACTCTAATACGTACTAAATAATACGCTTTTCTTTTAACGGTGAAACTCCGTTGAAACTTACTCAATTTTCATAAAATTTCAGCTTCACTTCTCTGAGATGATCTTCGGTTATATATCGCACATTAGCTTTCATCACCCGCTAACTTTCTGTAGAACAAAAATATTACTTACTCTTTCTCTTCTTAGAATTATATTTTATTAAATCTATATTTAGATTACATCTCATTATATATTTTGTCAATATTTAGGTTTATTATTTGTCATTTTAATAATTTTAATTTCTTATTTTAAAGATTTATATAATAATTTTTAGCAAATTTTATATTAAATTACCAATATATTAAAATTACTATTACTCATTACATAATTTATACAACTAAAATACTTATTAAACATCAATTATTAAAAAATTATTTTTTGAAATCTTATTTTATGTTTAATATATTTCTAAAAATATTCTATCTAAGAACTCTATATCCTACTTGAATAACAAACTCATTATTAATATTTACTATTCTCTTTATTTTTTCATCATTAAAATTTAAATTTCTTATGTCTAATTTTCCACATAATAAAGTAGAATGTATTATTATATCTCTAACCTTATTAGGATTTTCTGTTCCATTTAAAATAGTTATACTATAATTTATCAACTTAGTATTTAATTTATCTATTTTAGCTATAATTTCATTCATTCCTTCTCTTAATTTATATGGAAATATATTTTTATTTACTATAATAGCTATTACTACTCCTGCTATTACATAAATAATTCTATAAAATAAAAGAACATGTATATTTTCTGTTAGTGATGATATACATATAGATGCAATAGAAGCAAATAATGAAATTTTCGAGTAATCCTTGAATCCATATAATAAATATAATGATAATATTAAGATCAATATAGTTAATAAACTATTATTTACTATATTGATAAATACTCCAGTAAATAATATCCCTATAACATTCCCAATTATTCTTTCCTTTATTTTCTTTAATGTATATTCATAATAAGGTTGAATTACAGACATTATGGTTATAATTGCCCAAATCACTTTATAATATCCAAGCTTTTCTCCAATGAATAAAGCTATTGTTAATGTAACTGCCATTCTTATAGAAAAATTAAATCTCATTCCTTTACGAAAGGCTTCTTTAAAACTCTCTATTTTTTCTTTTTCCCATTCTTCATAAACTTTATTTATGTCTCTATGACTTAACTGTTTTAATTCTTTTAAACTTATCTCTAGGGATTTGATTGTATTACTTATTTCATTTAAAACCTTAGACTTATTTTTATTTATGAATTCAAACAAATTTATTTCATTCTCTAATTCTTCTATGCTAATTCCATAATCAGAATACTGCAGTATAGAATCTATTATACTAATTATATTTAAAATATCATTTTTTTTAATATTGTTATTTTTATATTCAAGATGAATATTCCTTAAATAAAGATTAAAATACTCTATATTTATGTATATATTAAATTGTATTCTTCCTAAATTGGTAGTTAAATATTTTTTATGTCTTGTAATATATATTTTATATACTAGTTCTCTCATAATTGTAGAGCACTTCTTTATTAATTCTTCATCTAAATTATTAATGATAATATTATTAAGTTGATTTTTTATAATAACTAAAGATGTATTAACAGTATTTCCAAGTTTAGATTTTTCATTAGCTTTCGCTATCATATTACAAAAAACTATAACTAATACTCCAAAAATAATAGATAATACTCTAAGTGGCAATTCATTTAAATTTATACGTGCATATCCAGTAAAAACATATAACATAATAAATGGTTTATAAAAAGTTAAATCATAAGGTGAGAACATATTATACATTATTAAAAATATTGCTATAAAATTTATTATAATCCCTAAATATATATTTAATGATGAAATAAAAGCAAATACCACAATAAATGTATCAATAAATATTATACGTAAAATTTTACTTGCAGTTTTAACTTGCAAATTTTGTCTTCCCAATACTACTGATGTTAAAGCTATTGGGAAAGCTAACATTATATTTTTTATTCCAAATAACATGCTAACTCCAAACATAGTTATTGTTGCTACTGTACCATGCTTTAACATTGAATAAACATTAATATTATATTTGTTTATTACTTTATTAATAATTAACATAAATATATATTCCTTTTATTTGGTCTTTATTTATAATCCTAAATAGTAAGTTAAATATAAGTTTATTAATATTATCAAGTTTATATTTATCTTTTAATGAACTAAAATTAACACTATTTATAATTTATCTATAATTCCTTAAATTATTCATTAAATAAATTAATATTATTTTTAAAAATGGTTGTTTTATAATTTTCTAGATAAAAAAAATGAGCTATTTCTTAATAAATTAAGAAATAGCTCATAATTAAACAAAACTATCTTCTGTTGTTTTGTTGTTTTCTAGCTCTTCTACAATCGATACATCTTGTAGGTTCGTTAGTAAATCCTTTTTCTTTGTAGAATTCTTGTTCTCCTACTGTAAAAACAAATTCCTTACCACAATCTCTACATACTAAAGTCTTATCTTCCATTTTAAAATTCCTCCTTATTAATTAAAAGATTAGTATATTGATTAATATCATTCTCTAAAAGGAGAAATTTATACATCTATATTAAAAACCTTTTTATCTAACTGATAATTTAATTTTAACACTTTTTTAAAAAATAGCAAGACTTTTTTATTTTTTTATTTCTGTTATTAAAAATTTATTGCTGAATTTAATAAATTATTAGCATCAGAATCTGATACATTTTTAACTTGACTTATTTCTTCTACCAATATTTTCATTGTTTTACGCAAAGTATCTTTTTCACTAGAATTCAATGAATGTTGTTCTTTTACTTTTGTAAGATTACAAATAACTTCCAAATAATCAGTTAATGTTCCTGATTTTATTTTTTGTGTATTTATAGATGCTCTTTCTTTAAAATCAGATTTATTTAAAGCATCTAAATCATTGGTAAATTCTTCTATATTTTTCAATGCATTATCTAAAGTTTCTGCATCACTTATTAATCTTATATTTAAATCTTCTACTCTAATTACTGGTAGGGTCAATTTCATATTATTATTAAATATATGTATTTTATAATATTTTTGTTTTTCTCCTTTAAATACCATTTCCCCTATTGATTCTATTACTCCTACCCCTTGACTAGGATATACAACCTTATCTCCTATACTAAACAAAATATAACCTCCTTTTATGTTACTATTTATAGTATAACACATATTCAGTTATTTTTCATAAAATTATTATTTTATCATAAATCAAATTCAGTATCAATATATTTCAAAGCCAAAATAAGGATAATTTTTTAATAAACGATAAATAATAAAAAATATATACCATGCAATAATTTATAAGTTACACTTTAAAATGATTAAATATATAAAAAATCACCACGCTAAAATAACATGGCGATTTTTTATTATTATATTAGAATCAATTATCCTTATATATTGAATATATACTATTTTATTATATCTAATACATAACATTTAAATTCATCAAAAGTACAATTTTTAATTGAAGCACCTTTATTTATTTTTTTGCTACTAAAATTATATTCAGCAGACCCATAATTAAATCCCGGATTTGAAACAAATAAACTTGATTCTCTTACTCTATAAGAAGATTTACTTTCTAAAATTTCTTTGCAAAATTCTAAAAAATCTTCATAATTATCAATTTGTCCATTAGTACTCATTTCAACAACAAAATAAAATAAATCAGCACCACCCATTAATGGAGTCATTTTACTGTCTTTAGTATAAAATACTTTTCCTGTATTATAAAAATATTTCATAACTCCAAAAGTTAATGTTTTATATTCATTATTGATTTCTAAATTATCATTATTAATTCTCTTAATATTTTCTAATATACTTTCCCATGTAACTGATTTCTTAACCTCATTATCTCTAATTATTTGTTTAAATCTATTAAATGATTTTTCTAAATCTTTTTCTTCAATTACTAACTTTTCATTTATATGAATATTAATTTTTCCTTCTTCATATGTTAAAGTTATCTTATTACTCATATCTCTCTCCTTTTATTAATTAATAATAATTATTATAACATATCTTTTGTTATTTATAAAACAAATTATACCTTTTATAAAAATTAATTATTATATTTATCTATATGATAATTATAATTAATCTAAAATATAAAAATTCTTAATGCACTTCAATGATGCATAGTATGATTTTTCTCATATACTAACATATCCACATATACAAATAGATATTTCAATCATTTTTCTAAAATTCTGTTATTATCTGTATGAATATATTATTATTATCACAGTTAATTTTAGCTTCTATTAATATTTTAATAGAAAATCGAAATATTTTAAAAAATACTTTATAAATTATCATCAAGTAGTATAAAATAATAACGAAATACTTTATAATAATTACTTACGATGAAAAGGAGAGAAAAAATGTTAAACAAAAATTTATTAGATAAACTTAATAAACAAGTTAATTTTGAATTTTATTCTTCTTATACATACTTATCTATGGCTGGTTATGCTGAGTCAATGGATTTACCTGGCTTTGCTAACTTTTTCAGAGTTCAAGCTAAAGAAGAATTAGACCACGCAATGAAATTATATGATTACATTTTTCAAAAGAATGGAATTGTAATATTAGAGCAAATACCACAACCTGCTAAAGACTTTAAAAATATAGTTGATGTTTTTGAAAAAGGCTATGAACATGAACAATTAGTTACTAAGAAAATTTATGAGCTTGCAGATATTGCATATGAAGAAAGAGAGCATGCAACTATGAGTTTATTAAAATGGTTTATAGATGAACAAGTTGAAGAAGAAAATAATTTTAACTTACTATTAAAAAAGGTTAAAAGATTTGAAGCTAATCCTGCATCTCTATATATGATGGATGAGGAACTAGCTACTAGAACTTATGCTCCTAAAACTACTGTTTAAAAATCAAATTTAGAATAAACTTAACATATAAAAAGACTAGAACAATCAAAAAAGATATGTCTAGTCTTTTTAAATCATTTTATTTTTAAATTATCACTTCAATATATTTACTAATTTTTTTAATTTATTTCTATCAATATCACTAAATGAATTATTGTTAATTCTAACAGATGTTCCAAAATGAAAATCTTTAAATTCCTTATTTTCTTTAATTATTTCTATATTATTAAAATTTAATCCTCCACCTAAAAGTAATTTAATATGCTTAGAATTTTTTATCATTTCTTTTAATACAGGAATATTTTTCACCACATTTCCACTACCACCAGAAGTTAACACATTAGTTATTTCATTATATTTATTAAGTATTTTCATTCCTTCTATTGGATTTATTTCATCTATAGCTTTATGAAATGTCACATCTATACCATTGCAATTTTTAAGAACTCTTTCTAATTGCACTTCTGATACATTATTGTTTATATCTAACATTCCAAGTACAACTCCATTAGCACCTAATTTCTTTACTATATCAATATCTCTTACCATTATGTCTATTTCTTCATCACTGTAAATAAAGCCCTTTGCATGATTTCTTATCATTACATTTACAGGTATTTTTACATTTTTTAATACACTTTCTATAAGTGCAAAACTTGGAGTAAGCCCCCCCTCAGTTAAAGCACTTACAAGTTCTATTCTATCTGCGCCACATTCTTCTATAATCCTAGCATCATCTAATGTCATTCCTATTATTTCTAACATCATATCTCACCTCAAACTATTTAAAGGAGTCGCTTATATTACGACTCCTTATATACTTTTAATTTTAAATATTTAATTAAACTCTCATCATATTTTTAATACCATCTGCAACAAATTCAACATTGGTTCCTACTATAACTTGAGCACTATTTTTATTTAATTTAACAACACCTCTAGCTCCAATGGATTTTATTTTTTTCTCATCAATTAAGTTTGAATCTGCTAGTTCTAATCTCAAACGAGTTGCACAATTGTCAACCTTTAATATATTTTCTTTTCCACCTAAGTACTCTATATATTTTTTATAAACGTTTTCATCTTCCATGTTAAAAGTTATGTTTTCTGTAAATTCATCATCTTCTTCTCTACCTGGAGTTGGTAAATTTAATTTCTTTATTAATGCATAGAATATTAAGAAATATAATCCCCCTATTCCAAGTCCTATTGGTATTATTAATGATGGATTAGTTGCTAAATTAAAGTTTAATGCATAATCAATAACTCCTGCTGAAAATGTGAAACCATGCAATACTCCCATATAATCTACTACGAAACAAGATAAAGCAGTTAATAAACCATGTGCTACCAATAAAACTGGTGATAAAAATATAAATAAGAATTCTAATGGTTCTGTAACCCCTGTTAAGAAAGCTGTAAGAGCTAATGATATTAACATTCCAGATACGGCTTTTCTTTTTTCTTTTTTAGCTGCAAAGTAAATTGCAAGTCCTATTGCTGGCATACCAAACATCATTACTGGGAAAAATCCTGCCATAAAATGCCCTGCTGTTGGATCTCCTTGGAAAAATCTATTTAAGTCTCCTGTAGCACCATTATACTCTCCTAGTTGGAACCAGAAAAATGAATTTAAAACATGATGAAGTCCCATAGGTATCAGTAAACGATTAAATAATCCAAAGAATGCTACACCAATTGCCCCTAGTGATGCCACTCCAGCTGATGCACTTCCTAATGCATTTTGAATTGATGGCCAAACCATTCCAAGAGGTATTGCTACTATAAACCCAATTAACCCTGACATAATGGGAACAAGTCTTCTTCCACCAAAGAATGCTAAAAATTCTGGTAATTTTACAGTTCTAAACTTATTGTATGACAATCCACCTATAATACCTGCAATTATACCACCTAAAAATGAAATATTAAGTGTTGCAGCAAATCCCGCTTCATAGTTCATACTCCAATATTGTTCAGTTACTTTAGTTAAAGTCAAATAAGTAATAACACCAGCTAATCCAGCTGAACCATTTTGATCATCAGAGAATCCTACAGCAACTCCTATTGCAAATAGTAATGGTAATTTGCCGAATAACGCACTTCCTGCCGCTCCAAAAAAAGGTAATATTTGCCCCAAGAATGGTATGAAACCTAATGCTTCAATAACATCTGGTTGACCAATCCTAAGCATTAAGCCTGCAATTGGCAGGCATGCTATCGGAAGCATAAGTGATTTTCCTATACGTTGTAAAAATTTAATCATAAGTTATTCCTCCTTATAAAAATAAGCTTTATCTAAATATCTTCCAATAATTTTAATATCATTGTTCATTCTACCAATCTTCAATTACTATATTGGAAGTATATTTTTTGTAATATATTATAATAATAATTTTTTAAACTACACTATAATCCACTGGATTTAACAATCTTGCTGCTTCTTTATCTAATATAACTATTACATCATCATGAAGTTGAAGTATTGAAGCTGGAACTTCTGGAGTAACTTTCCCATAAACAGTATCATATATAGCCTTTGCTTTATTCTCTCCAGCAGCTAAAAGCATAATTTTTTTACTTTTAAATATTGATCCTATTCCCATTGTTATTGCATTTTTAGGAACATCATCTAAACTATTAAAAAATCTAGCATTTGCAATTCTAGTAGATTCTTGTAACTCAACTACATAAGTTTTCTTTTCAAAATTAACAGTTGGTTCATTAAACCCTATATGAGCATTATTTCCTATACCTAAAACTTGTATATCTATTCCACCAATTTTTCTTATTGACTCATCATACTCTATACATTCTTTTTTAATATCCTTAGCCATACCATTAGGTATGTGAATATTTTCTCTTTTAACGTTTATATAATTAAATAAATTTTCATCCATAAAATAATGATAGCTTTGATCATTATCTATAGGTAAATTTTGATATTCATCTAGATTAAATGTTATTACATCTGAGAAATCTATCATTTTATTTTCATACATTTCAACTAACTTTTTATACATTCCTATTGGTGTGCTACCTGTTGCAAGACCTAATACTGAATTAGATTTTAAAGTTATTTGGCTCATTATTAATTGAGCTGCCTTTTCACTTAATTTATCATAATTTTCACAAACTAATATTTTCATAATCTTAACCACCTCTAATTTAATTTATTAAAAATAATTCTTCCTTCTGATACTGAAAGATAGCAATTCATCTCATCATCGAAAATACATATATCTGCATCTTTTCCTATATCTAAACTTCCTTTTTTATCATCTATTCCTATAGACTTTGCTGGATTTAATGAAGCCATATTTATAACTTCATTAAGTTCTAAATTAGTATTTTCAAAGAAATTATAAACTGCTTTATTTAAAGTTAAAATGCTACCTGCTAAGGTTCCATTTATCAACCTTGCAGCACCATTTTTAACATAAACGTCTTGTCCACCCAACTCATATTTACCATCATCCATGCACCCTGCTCTCATACAATCAGTGATAAGAATTACCTTCTGTTTGCCTTTGTTATTTAATATAAATTGAAATAAACTTTTATCTACATGTATTTTATCTGCTATTATTTCGCAATATGCATCACTCATAAGAGCTGCCCCTACTACCCCTGGTTCTCTGTGATTTAAAGGAGTCATAGCATTAAACAAATGTGTTATATTAGAAACTCCTAATCTTATAGCTTCAATAGCTTGAATATACGAAGCATTACTATGACAAATTGATAAAGTTATTTTTGTATTTTCTTTAACTTCTTTAGTAAATTTATAATTCTCATCTAACTCAGGTGAATATGAAATCAATTTTATAACATCTATATGATGTTTTATAAACTCAAAGTTTGGTTTTAATATATGTTTCTCATCTTGTGCACCTTTATAAATTGAATTTATAAAAGGTCCTTCCATATGAGCTCCAATTACTTTTGCACCAATAAATTCTTTTGACATACATTTCTTTATTGTATCTAAAGAACTATAAATATTTTCTTTACTCATTGTCATTGTTGTTGGCAAAAATGAAGTCACACCATATCTACTAATTCCACTACTTATAGCTTCTATTGCTTCAACAGAACTATCCATAGTGTCACAATTACAGCTACCATGTACATGAATATCTATAAGTCCAGCTGTTACAATTTTTTGATTTGCATTAATAATTTCACAACCTTCTGGTACATCATCACATATATCAATTATTTTGTTATCAAATAAAAGAACTTTGTTTTCCAAAACACTATTTTTTGTTATAATCACTCCATTTATTATTGCTTTCATATTCAATCCCTCCTATCATTTTTTAAGTTATTTAATTATTAGCTTTATTTTTTCATAGAGTACTTTACACTATCTCATTTTCAATCTTCATGTAATACTATTTCATATTGATGTTTACCTGTTATAAATACGGAATTTGTATATTCCATTATTTCTTCTTTGTCTGTATAAACCAATCTATCTATTTTAAGTGCTAAAGTGTCATTATCTTGATTTAATAAGTCTGCTGTTAGATTATCTATTATTATTGGACTTATAACTTGTTCTGCCCTTTTAGTTTTATGATTATACCTTTCTCTATACAATTTATATAAAGAATTTTCTTTTACTAAATCCTCGTTTAAATCCTCACACATATTTTTTAATATATATACAACTTCTAATGCAAATGGATCATCGTCTATATATCTTATTCTTTCAATTCTATATATAAGAGTATCTTTATCTTTCACATTTAATTTCTTTCTTATATTTTTATTTTGAAAATCTAACTCAAATTTTAGTAATTTACTTTTTACTTTAAAACCTTTTTCACTCATTACCTCAGTAAATCCTAATAATTTTTCAAATTTATGTTTTTTCTTTTTATAAGCAACAAATGTTCCTTTTCCTTGTTTTCTATCTAACAACCCTTCAGATACAAGATTTAATATTGCTTTATTAACTGTCATTCTACTAACATTTTGGATCTTACAAATTTCCCTTTCTGGCATTAAATAATTGCCTTCTTTTAATTCACCACCTTCTATCATTTCTCTAATTATCAAAGATAATTGAGTATGTAATGGTACATTTAAATTTTTGTCTACTATTTTCAATTTTATCTCCCCCACCTTGGTATATCATATTGGTCTATACCAATTGGTCTATACCAATATAATATGATATATCGTTTTCAATGTCAATTACTTTTTAAAATAATTTTCAAAAATAAAAAGCCTAATGTAGTTTTATTCTACATTAGACTTTTTATCCTATATTTAATAATAACAAATAATTGTGGTTTTAGCTGTTATATTATCATAAATAGATTTAGCTGTACTATAAGGTAAATTTATACATCCGTGTGATCCATTATTTTTATATATCTGCCCTCCAAATTGGGATCTCCAATTAGCATCATGAAGGCCTATACCACCATTAAATGGCATCCAAAAACTTACTGGTGCTGCATATCCTGGACCTTTTAACACTGTATCTTTTTGTTTAAAGTATAATTTATAGATTCCAACCGGTGTTGCATGTCCTGCACTCATATTTCCTGTAACTATATCACTATCAGTAACTAAATATCCATTTTTATAAAACCATATATGTTGATTAGTCATATCTATTTCAACAAAAGTATCTGACAAATTAGTAAAATATCCTGATATTGCTGTTTGATAATATGATGGATTTTTAGTTAATGTTTGTCCATTTTTTATGTGATTTATTAGTGCTTTAGTTTCTGCATCAACATTAATTGCCCATCCATGATTATTTCCAGAATATCCTCCACCAACTTTTATAGATTTTCCTAAAGAAGTTTTATAAGAACTAGCTATACCTTCCACAAAATTTCTAACTTTAGATTCATCTAATATTATTGACATATTAGAATCTATTGAAATCCAATCTATTATTTTGTATTTATCTACAGTTTGTACAATTCCAGCGTAATTATAAGTTATATTAGCTGACAAATATTTATTAATTGTATTTACTGCATATATCATTGCAGGTGAATTTGAACTATATTTAGGAGTTACATAACAGTTATTTGATTCTAAATTCAATTCAGTTTCTTGATTATTTATAGCTGAAACTACCTTATTATACAATACATCTTTATTTATTTTGTTTCCTTTAACTTCTGATACAATTACATAATCATAATCTCTATATTCAAGTCTAGCACTTTTAGGTTCAATTAGATTTTTCGTATTTAAGCAATCTAAATTATCCAAACATTTATTTAATAATTGTTTATCATAGGAAACTACACTAGAATCTCCAGAATTAAGTTTTAAATTTATATCTTTACCTTTAATTTCTTCAACAGTCCCTCCCCTTTTAATTAATTTTAATACATATTCATCTGTTGAAGTGGAACTCAAAGTATCTGCATAAACATTTATAGAATTAATAAATATAATACTTAATACTAAGATTAAACTTAGAAAAGTAACTAATAACTTACTTACAAACTTATTGTAATTATCAGTTCCTATCTCCATATGAATAATCCCCCCTTATTTTTGATATTAAAGTATTTAATAATTTCTAATATAATTTATGATTATTAAATAGAATTATAATGTTTATAAAAGTTATAATTTACATTTATTATTATACATTTTTTTCCATTTGTAAAGCAATATGTTATAAATTATTTTAAAATTACTTTTTATATAAAACTTTTATTTTTACATTTTACACCCAATTATACTATATTAACTTAAATTTTATCAATATTATACATGATATATAATGTTTTTTATTTTAATTATTATTAAATTATAATAAGCTATATAATGAAATTAACTTCAAAATATAGCCTATTATAAAACTTATATACGTACTATGTTAATTATCAAACCTATCAACTTTAAAAAGTTTTAAATTATCATTAAATTCACCTAGATAAAGTTTACTTAACATTATACCACCAAGTATTGCAAAAAGTATCCCATTTGCTCCATATCCAAGATTAAACCAAAGTTTATCATTTGCAGGATCTTTTCCTATAAATCCAAGATTATCTTGCGTTGAAGTAAACGCTCCACAATATTTATATTCTATTTCAATATCTTTTATATTAGGAAACATAGTTTTTAAACGCTGCTCTAGTATAGAATATTTTTTATCAACTTCATTGTAATTGTTAATATCAGGAATAAAGTTTATATCCTCGCCACCAATTATAATTCTATTATCCATTGTTGTTCTTAGATAATTATAAGGTTCTTTATTATCTCTAATTAAAACTTTATTATAATATCCATCAAAACTACTTAATGGCTTTGTTGCTACATTAAAAGCTGTTGTTGTTACTCCAAAACTTCTATTTGAAAATAATTCTGTATGATAACCTGTTGCAACTATTATTATCTTTCCTTTTACTTTGAAATCATATTTAGTTACTACTTCTACACTATCATTATTATAAAGTACCTTTATTGCTTCTGTATTTTCATATACTTTTAATCCATTTTTAGTTGCAATATCTAATAATTGATGCGTATACCTGTACGGATCTATCTCTGCTCCTGCATTTTTAGCATATACACCAGCTTTTAAATCAAATGAAAAAGGATTATTTTTTTCATCTATAAATTCAACATCAAATCCATTTTCTTTTCTAATATTGTATTCTTCTTTTATTTGTCCTATATCACTAGACTTTGCTGTATAAAGTAAAGTATCTCGTTTTTTATAGTTACATTTATTATCGTATGTTCTTATAAATTCTTCAATTTCATCCAATGCTTTCATTCCTAATTTATAAGATTGTATTATATTTTCTTTTGTTGTATATTGCTCTAAATCCCTAACAGTACTATCAAGTTCATACTGTAATAAAGCAGTAGTTATACTAGTACTACCATATCCTATTATATTCTTTTCTAAAATTACTGAATCTATATTATTTTTACTAAAATAATATCCTAAAATACTTCCAGTAACACCTCCCCCGATAATGATTACATCAGTATCTATATCCTCTGTTAAATAATTATATTGTTTAATTATTTTATTCGTTTTAGCAAATAAAGAGTTTCCCTTAACAAATTGTAAATTCATATTTATTCCTCCATTTTAGGCATATGAAATAAAATAAAAATCTTATTTTTAAATTATTTTAATTTTATTATTTCCTAGAAAAGTTTTAGTATACTTATGCTATAGTATACTTTTATATGTAAATATAAGAATTAAAAAATTCACATAATTTTTAAAAATATGTTTTTAACTTCTATTACAGAATTTATTTCCAAATTATTATAATTATAAAAAACCTATAGAATAGACTTTTTTTCATATCTACTCTATAGGTTACATTTTTCTCTTTCTATTATTCTTTATATAAACTTTTAAGTAACTCTATTTCTTTCTTATATCCATCTAATTCATTAGGTGTTTCAAGGAAAAATGGTAAATGACGTAACTTTGGATGATTAATTATATTAGATATAGCCTCTAATCCTATATAACCATTACCTATAGTTTCATGTCTGTCTTTATGACTTTCAAATGGATTCTTACTATCATTTAAATGAATAGCATATAATCTATCTAAACCTATTATTCTATCAAACGCTTCTAAAACTTTATCTAATTCATTTACTATATCATATCCTGCATCATGAATATGACATGTATCTAAACATACTCCTAGATGATTTTTTAAATCAACACGTTTTATGATTTCAGCTATTTCTTCAAAATTTCTTCCTACTTCAGTTCCTTTTCCCGACATAGTTTCTAATAAAACCTTTGTTGTTTGATCTTTTTTTAAAATAGAATTCAAAGCATCAGCTATATATTTTATTCCTACTTCTGAACCTTGTTTAACATGACTCCCTGGATGAAAATTATATAGATTATTTGGTATATATTCCATTCTATTTAAGTCATCCTTCATTATCTCTATAGCAAATTGTCTATTCTTTTCATCAGCTGAACATGCATTTAATGTGTATGGTGCATGAGCTAAGATTTTACCAAAATTATTTTCTTTTGCTAATTCTAAAAATTCTTTAACATCATTCTCATCTATATCTTTTGCTTTACTTCCTCTTGGATTACGGGTAAAAAATTGAAAAGTATTTGCTCCAATTTTCAAAGCATTTTCACCCATATTTTTAAACCCCTTTGATGAAGATAAATGGCATCCTATATTTAACATATTTAGATTTCCTCCGTACTTAATATTAATTTATTTATGTATTTTTTATACAAATATATATTTTTTTGAAAACTAATTAAAGCTTAAATCACTTAATTATTCCTTGTGTCATATATCAATATATTTGAAAGGTCATATATTATTATACATCTAATTAATTTATATTACTATATAATAATTATTATTAATATATAGTACCTAGAAAATATTATATATCAATACAAATCTCTATATTCATCAGGAACATTAAATAAATCATAAAGTGAATCAAAAAATTCTTTTGCCTTTTCTGATTTTATGTCTTCTTTAACAGGAGCCTCTATATATGGTATAACTATTCCTTGTTCTTTTAACATTTCATCTAACACTTCTGTCATAACTCCATAAACTCCATTTTTAATACTATTATCACCGTCATTCACTTCCATGATAGACTCCGTTTTATATTTATTTATCTTGTGTTCTCCCCAATTAATACTACATGTAGGACTTCCTTGTATTCCAATATAACAAAGAGGTGTATTATTATTTTTCTTTAACTCACAAATCATATCTACATATCTTTGTAATTCTTCTTTACAATGATTTCTAAAAAAAGTATTATCGTATTGTTGTCTTCCTTGAGGATTTCTTAAGTATCCCATTGCTGTAAATTCTGGACATGGTAATTGTATTATACTTACCTTTTTTTCTAAAAAATAATCACAAACTATTTTAGCTATTTCGTATCTCTTTCCTAAAACATGTACTCTAGTTGATGGATTTAATAAACAATGAGAAATTATTATGAAATATCTTGGTTTTTTAGACATAATCAGAATTCTCCTCTCTATAAATAAAGCTTTGTTTCTATTCTCCTATCATATTCTGACCATTCACCACTTTGAGTTTTTTCCTTTATTCTGCCAATTTTATTCATTGTAGCATCTATAGAATCAGCATAATTTACTATAAAAGTTTCCTCCATCTTCATATCCCTAGGAGAACCATACTCAAGTTTTCCATGATGTTGAGTAACACAGCCCTTTATTCTATTTATAAAATCATCACTATATAAAGATTGATTTTCTCTAATAGCCTCATTTATCATTTGAACTCCTATTACAATATGACCTTCCATCTCTCCTCTAAGTGTATACTTAAAAGGTCCATCATAATAAAGCTCATATATTTTACCAATATCATGGAGTTTTGCAGAAAGCATGGCTATTTCAGTTCTTCTACAATCATATCTTTCACAAAGTATTGCAGTTAAATACATAACGTTTAATGTGTGTTCTGCAAGTCCACCTATATAATTATGATGCATAGAAACTCCACCAATACCACGCTTAAACTTATTTAAAAAATTTTCATCATTAAAAAAATAATCGTTTAATGCCTTACCTTCTCTAGATATTATGTATTTATTTGTGTACTCCTCAATTTCATTCATTATGTCTTCAATTGGTTTTTTTACTGTTGGCAAATAATCTTCTAAACTATATTCTGAAATAAATTCATATTTTTTAATATCTAAATTTACTCCTTTTATTCCACTAACTCTTAATACCATTCCCGTCTTAATTTCATCATTTTTACTAGGTATATTAGTTTTTATTTCTCCAGTTTTATCTGCTAATATACACACAGTCTTATTAGCATCTTTAAAAATTATTTTCATAACCATTAAATTTATTTCTATATTCTCTTCACCTTTTAAGTCAATTAAAAACTTATTTTTATCACTCATAAAATCCTCCAATTCATTTTTTCTCATAAAAATATTATGCGTAAAAATATACAATATATTAATTATTTAATTTATATTGAACAATTAATATATTGTATCATACTTAGATTAAATATTTATAGTTAGTCTATATACCCATAATTTTTTGATATTTAATTAAAACTAGCATTTAAATTAAATATCTCATACAATTATAAAAGACCTTATAATAATATACTTATCATAAGGTCTTTTATAAGCATTTTGTTAAATTTTTTATTCAAATATAATTTTATGATTTTTTTCAAAATTATATTTTAATGTAAGTGATAAATTATCAGCTCTTTTTCCTTCTATTATATTGGTTACTGTAAAATCTTTTACTCTATCAAACAACATAAAAATCGTTTTAGCTTTATTTTCACTATTATATACTTTCCAATAACCACAAGTTAAACATTTTTTATTTGAGCATTCCATAAAGTCTTTAACATCTTCTAAAGGATATCCTAGAAATATTCCTAGTTCATGTGGACATTTATATAATTTATATCTATATTTTAATGTATTTAATGCATTTTCTACTGATAGCTCTTTTTCATATCCAACACGATTAAGAAATTTCAAATTATCTTCCCTATTAATATATTTTTCTAGTAGTTTCTCATCATATATTAATACTATTAAAGATTTTTCACTATCTCTTAAGGAAATATAGCCTAAATTTAATTTTTTTAAATACTTTTTCCCATATATATTCCATAAATTAAATATATTTTTATTGTCATATTTGCTTAAATTCAGTGTAATAGATGGTTTTAATCTAGCACTTATTAAAGCTACATTATAAGATATAAAAGTTTCAATATATTCTTTTCCCTCCATACCATTTAACAAGTTATAAAAAGTACTAATCTTTTCTCCCATCATTACGCCTCCATTAATTACTTACTTAATTTAGCTATTTCTCTTCCGTATTGAATGCATTGTTCTTCTGCTTCACCTTCAGGTGCATAATTTACAGTTAGTGGTTCTAAAGCCACATTAATTCCTGAAGATGTCATTTCTTCTTCCCAACTTCTCATCCATTGTCCGTCGCCCCATCCATAAGATCCAAATAAAGCAACCTTTTTATTCTTTAAATCTTCTTGTACACTTTCTATAAACGGTAAGAATTCTCCACCTTCAAGTTCTTCATCCCCCATAGATGGACATCCTAATACTACTATGTTTTCATCTTTTAAACTATCTACATTAGCACTAGAAATATTTATCAGTTCAGTTTTAGCTCCTGATTCCTCAATTCCTTTTGCTATTAAATTTGCCATAGATTCTGTATTACCTGTACCACTCCAATAAATTATTTTCATAAATCCTCCTTTTCGCTCTCTTTTTATTGAGAACAATTATCAATTTCATTATATTAATATAATATTCCACTTAAATAATGTTGTCAATAGGTTTTTTACAAAATCAAAAAAATCGCTAAGCGACTGTGGAGCGTCGATTTTTTTAGCCATACACCCTTTCCAAACGTAGTGCAGGAATAATGGTACGGCATACGATTATTTTTTATTCTTTAGGTTCTATTTCTTAATCTTTAAGCGAAAATATAATCTAAGTTATTCACAGATTTTAAAAAATATAAATTACTAAATAATAAAAAACTTTAGCAATTTATTAAAAAATTACTAAAGTTTCCATATTATAAATTTATTCTCTTTTTAAATTTTATTTAATACTAATTTTTTGCTTTTCATTAAATGAAATAAAAATATTATAAATGCTACTATTAAAGTAAATCCGGCATATTCATAAATACTTCTATAGCCTTGTCCAATAACTACCTTTCCCCAAATTATTGATCCAACTCCATATCCACCATCTATTAAGGCGTAATAAATAGCATTAGCCATTCCTTTTTTGTTCACACTTACTGAATCTAATATCATAAGATTAATTATTGGTAATAATGATCCCATCATAACACCACATAAAAAACCAAATATTATTAATTGTGACATTGACCTAACTGTTGATATACCAAATATAGATGCTCCAAATATTATTAATCCATATGATAATACAGTATTTATCTCAAATTTATTTACTATTTGATTTATAAATAATCTTGATGCTAATATGCCTAGTGCATTTATTGTAAAAAATAAACCTATATTATTAAAACCCAATTCTATTCCATATAAAGCTGTAAATGCTAATATAGTACTTTCTGCAACTGCTGCTAAAAATAATATTATTCCTGGTGCAAATACATTTTTCATATCATTATTTTCTTTAATACTCATGTTTACTTTATTATTATCTTGTTCTAATTTATTTTTAGTTACATTTTCATTATATGATAACCTTAAAGATATCAAAATAGTTATAATTGCTACAATGGTTGTTGTAATAAATAATAATTTAAAATTTTCATAATTTTTTCCTACCAATGCTAATGCTATTGATGGTCCTATTGCTGTAGTTATTGTTATTCCTACTCCAGAATATCCTATTCCCTCAAGCATTCTTGACTTTGGTGTAACATCTGTAACAATTGTTGCTACAGCAGTAGATGATATTCCAAATCCAAACCCCTGTAATATTCTTAATAGTATAATTATATATATATTGTCTGTAATTAAATACGCTATTGTTGATAAGGCAGTTATAACTAAACCTAATATCAGAATTTTTCTTCTTCCCACATCATCTAAAAGTTTTCCTGCTATTAATCTAATAAACAATGCAGCTAATGTAAAAGCACCTGTCATTATTCCTGCATAACTATCAACTTGAGTAATTTGTTTTGTATAAATTGCTATTGTTGATAATAATAAATTACAAGCTAAATTTACTCCTATTGTAATTAATAATGCAAATATAAAATGCCTTGTCCACAGTTTCTCTTTTTTGTCCATTACGTTATCTCCATCCTATATTCATTTTTCCTTACAATATTTTAACTACATACTTGAAAATAGATTGTAGTCTGTACTACAATTTATTTAATAAATTTTATATATAGGGTGATTATATGCATAATAACTTTAAACTTTTACCTAGCTCAACTATAAATATAACGTCCAAATTTTACAAAGTGTTTGAAGAAGCTGGTACACTAAAAAAATATAGAAAAGATGAAATTATTTATTTCCAAGATGATATCGCTGAAAATTTTTATTTAATAAAATCAGGGAGAGTCAGAGTTTTTTTAATATCTCCAAAAGGTACAGAACTTACAATTGAAATTTTAAGAAAAGGTAATCTTTTTGGTGAATCATCTTATTTTGCCTATGGTTCTAGATTAACTTCTGGTAGTGCTGCTACTGATGTTGAATTAATAGCTGTATGCTTGAATAAACTTTATCCATATTTAACAAAATACCCTGAATTAATGATTCAAATGTTTCATCTTATGTCATTATCAATTCAAAATTTATCAATTCAAGTTAATAGTATGGCTTTCTTAGAATCTGATAAAAAAACTGCGGAATTATTAGTACGTCTAGGTGTATGTTTTAAAAAAAATAGAAATGATAAATCCTATATAATTGATTATTCACATGAAGAAATAGCTCAATTAATTGGTTGTTGTAGAGTTACTGTGACTAAAATATTGAATAAATTTCAAAAAGACGGATTAATATCTTTAGGATACAAAAAAGTTGAAATTATAAATGAACAGGGATTAAAAGAATTTGCTTTTTCTTAAAACATGAATAATTGACAATGAACAATTATTTTATAAATCTAATTCAAATCTATAAAAACATACTATTCTTTGTTCATTGTCAATTTAATAATATTTCTAATTCTAGATTTTTACTAACTCTCTTAATTTTTAAAAACATTACTTTTGTTTTTCTTTTCATAACTCTTATACATAAGCCATGCAACTAATGAAAATATTATCGGTCCAATTATACTCCAAATTGTTGTTTGAATATCACCTTCTATAGCTGGTTGTATTATACAAAATAAATTAGCTAGTCCTATTGTTAACACAACTATACAGGTCCAAAAATTTGCACTTCCTTGAGTTTTAAATATTATAAATGGTTTTGTTATTTCTTTTTTCTTCTTAAAATATGGAAATGCAAGAGTTATAAATACATATGGTAATGTCATAGCTACATTGGTCATTGAAACAAGTATATTAAAAAATGTTGCCATTGAACTTCCTCCAAAAGCTACTAGTCCTATTATTATACAAACTATAGTAGCTTGAATCCACATAGCATTTATAGGTAAACCATTTTTAGTTTCTCCAATTTTTCCTGGCCACAATTTACTTGGTGTACCTTCAATTATCTGCTTTAATGGTGAATACATAAGTGTAAAAAATGCACCTGATAATGCTAAAAACATTGAAAGTCCAACGTACCTTGCAACACCACGTCCTAAAGACATAGCTATATTTTCACTTGCTCCAAAGGCCGTTCCAATTGAATATCCTAAATTAGACATAACTATGTAACTAGCATTTCCTAAGTTAACCTCCTTTATTCCCATTACAGTTTCCCAGTTAGTAAATATACCAATAAGTAGTATTCCTATTGAATACCCTACTGAAATTATAATAGCTGAAAATAAAATTCCTTTAGGAAAAGTTTTTTCTGGGCTTTCAGTCTCATCAGCTAATCCTCCTATAGCTTCTATACCTCCATAAGCAAATAAAGCATAGACTACAAATGCTAAAGAAGCAATTATATCTCCAGTATATTTAGGATTTGGTGTTTGAATAAATGAATTCAATCCCATAATTGGTTGTTTTAAATTTCCATGATTCCCCCAAAATACTGCTACAGCACCAATCCAGAGAAATACGTTCAATAATAAAACTGAAGTTCCACCTAGTGAAGTTACTTTCTTTATCTTATCAAGTCCTTTTGTAGATGTATAAGTTACTACCAATATCCATATGATTGCCAAAACACCCAAAACTTGTGGTCCTTTAAGTCCAAAAAATGCCCAGTTTTGTGTTGTATCTTTACCGAATATAGCATTTGATACTGGAACCCACATACCAGATGCAACATTAACCATCCAAGTTATATAAGAAAAATACCACATAAACGTTCCAACAAATGCAAATTTGGGTCCAATAGATTTTTCCATCCATGAATATATTCCACCCTTTTCTTTTTTAAAAGCAGAACCAAATTCAGATACCATTAATGCAAAAGGGATAAAAAAAGTTATTCCTGAAAAAATGTACCAAGGAATAGCAGCATAACCCATCTTATAGAACGATCTTGGAATGTTATTAAATCCATAAACAGTTGTGAAAATCATTAATGACAAAGGTATCAATGTTAATTTTTTTGTTAAACTTGTGCTTGACTTCATTTTTTCCTCCTTAATTTTAAATTTAAATCCCTCCATATACATTTCTATACTATTATTTGTTTTAATCACAACAATACTTTTTCCATATGGCATTATTTTTATGTATCAACTCTAAAGGCTATATTGCATAAAAATCATATCTATAAATAAAAAGTAATTATAAATTTTATTTAACTAAATATCTTTAAACATAAAAAACACCGTATAATTCTAAACTGAACAATACGATGTTTTAAGGCATATGAAAATAAATATCAAGTCAAAAATGCCACTGATATTTTGTAAAATACAATAAATTAGAACCTGCTAATAGTTTTGCTATTAGCAGGTTCTAAGAAAGAAATAGTTCACAAAATAAACTAACATATTAACTAGTTATTTATTTGAATGTGCCTAAATTAAATATTTTTATTTATTAATCCTATCTTTAAATACTTCCCTATAAAAAGTATCATCAAATAAAAGCTAAATTATTTCTTTAAATTGTGATAAATGAGTAATTACAAATTCTGCTCCTCCCATTCCTATAGCAAAGAACACTAAAATAATAGCTAATATTATTGCACTAAAATCATACCTCATTTTTTCTTCTTTATTTATTATATATGATAAAATAATTTCCAATCCTAAAAGTACTAAAATAAGAGGCCAAAGTGATACTATTATAAAAACATTAATATTTGGTGTAACCAATCTAAGTAAAAACATCACACCAAACATAACTAAAACAATTCCTGCTGTTAATGTTCCTACTCTACGTCCCTTAAGCATCTACCTCACGCTCCCTTTTCTTACCCATAACAAGTTTTATACCAAGGACAACTATTGCCACCCCTATAATTACTTGCGGAGTATGTCTCATAAAATCATGAATAATATAATAAAGTGTACTTGGAATATATTCTTGTAAAACTCTCATTATATTATCTGTTACTAAATAAAGACCTAGAAACAATAATACTATCCCTGCAACAAGTCTACGTTTTTATAAAGTTTTTTTATTCCTGAATATTTCTTTTTAACCTATCCCTCCATATATTTCACTAGCCTATTATAATCCTCCTTTGTATCTGCATCTAATATGCATCCAACATCATTAACAGGAACTGTTTCTATCTGATCTTCAAATTGTTTCCATATTTCACGAAGCCCACCTTTTGAATCAGACTTAAGGATATAATCTATACATTTACATGAAATTAATGGTGGATGCTTTCGATATCCATCAATAGTAGGAAATGAAACCATGGCATTGGTTCTGTACATAATTTCTTTAACTGCAAGAAAAGTTTGAATACTTACAGCTGGCATATCCCCTGGAAGAAGATAAAAAGCATCACAATTATTCAATGCTGATATACCAATTTTAATAGATGTTAACATATCAGTTTCTGCATATTTATGATTATATATAAATAATAATCGTGAAGGATCATATTTAGTTTGAAGTATAGATTCTACTTCTTTAGCTCTGTAGCCTAATACCACAACTATTTTATTCACACCAGCATTAAACATACTATCGATACTATTTTCAATAATTGTTTTTCCTTTCAATTTCAAAAGCGGTTTAAACGCTTTCATGCGACTAGACAAACCAGCAGCTAATATCACTCCATTTAAATTCATTTAAATATCTCACTTCCTTAATCAAATGAAACTTCAATAACTTCATATACTATTTGTTTTTTGATCTTTTATAAAACGTATCTCTTAACGGTAACTGATTTCGGAATTTGCCATCTAATCTGTAATAAGCATGTGCACACGCAGGAGCGGTTGGAATTAAACATAATTCTCCACAACCTTTTGCTCCATAAGTTTGAGGAATTTTTCCTTTACCTTGTACAAGAATAACTTCAAGTTCTGGTGCATCCTTTGCTCTAATAAGTCCTAATGTACCTAGTTTTATTTTAGGATAACCTCTTTCAACTTTAAACTCTTCTGTCAAAGCATAACCTAATCCCATAATCATACCACCTTCAATTTGCCCTTCAACAGATTGAATATTAACTGGTGTTCCAACATCAAATCCTGCAACTGCCTTTACAACTTTTCCTTCTTCATTAAGTACTATAACCTGTGCTCCATAACTATAACTTACATGACTGATTGGATTATCCTTTATAGCTCCCATTGGATCTGTCTTTGCAGAATATTCTCCATAAAATTCTCTACCTTCTAAATCATCTAATTTTAATCCTTTATCTAATTCTACTTTTAATTTTTCAGATACTCTTCTTACAGCTTCGCCAGTTACTACAGTTTGCCTTGAAGCAGTACTAGTTCCTGAATTAGGTGTACGAACAGTATCTGGTCTTTCATGTATAATAAGGGCAGGATCTAAACCTGTTGTTTCGCATAATACAGTAGTACACATTTGTGCAATTCCTTGTCCCATACAAGCTGCCGAAGTTCTAATATGAACTTTTCCATGTTCAATTGATAAAATACAGCGACCAATGTCCTTATGCCCTACACCAGTTCCACTGTTCTTCCATCCTATAGCAATGCCTGCATATGAATTTGATTCATACACATCCTTAACAGCTTCTAAACACTCTGCAATAGCAACACTTTCATCTGCTATCTGTCCATTTGGCAACACCTGACCTGGACGAATAGCATTACGATAACGAATTTCCCATGGTGAAATACCTACCATTTCTGCTAACAAATTAATATTACTTTCAGTAGCAAAACAACTTTGTGCTGCTCCAAATCCTCTAAAAGCTCCACTAACAACATTATTAGTATAAACAGACATGCCTAGTATATCCATATTTTGATAATTATACGGTCCACCTGCATGTGTGCATGCTCTTTCTAATACTGGTCCACCAAGAGATGCATATGCACCTGTATCAGCAATAATAACAGCTTTCATAGCAGTGAGATAACCGTTTTCATCACAAGCAGTTGTCATTTCAATTCCCATAGGATGACGTTTAGTATGATAATTTAAACTTTCTTGCCTTGAAAATTTTACTTTAACTGGTTTTTTAGTATACCATGCCATTAACGCTGCATGATGTTGAACACTCATATCTTCTTTACCACCAAAACCTCCACCAACAAGTTGAGAATGGGAGTGTACTTTTTCTATTGGAATTTTTAGCATATTAGAAATTTCACGTTGTTCATCATATACAGACTGTGAACTAGTATATAGCAAAATTCCATCTTCTCCTTCTGGCATAGCAATTGCACACTCTGGTTCCATAAATCCATGTTCCTGATAAGGTGTTTGATACTTCCTTGTTACCACATATTTAGAGTTTTTTATTGCCTCAGTTGCATTACCACGTTGAAGCATAGAACGACTCATAATATTTCCATCAACATGAATTAAAGGTGCATCTGATCTTAAAGCATCTGTTGGAGATGTAACTGGTTCTAATTCAGTATAATCAACTTCAACTAATCCACATACTTCATCAAGTTTATCTTTATGATAAGTTGCTACTAATGCTAATGCATCTCCTATATACCTAGTAGTCTGCCCTTCAGCAATAAGTACATCCCAATCTTGCTTTATATGTCCAATAATATTGTTTGGCACATCTTTAGCCAATAAAATCTTCACACAATCTGGATGTGCTTCTGCTTTACTTATATCAATTTTATTTATAATAGCTCTTGGGTATTTTGAATGAACTGCTTTTGCATAAATCATTCCTTGTAATTCAATATCATCTACAAAAATGCCTGTTCCATTTACTTTTTCAGCTGCATCAACACGTTTAAATCTCTGAGCCATCTTTAATTCAGTTGAATTAGGTATAATTTTAATATTATTTCTAAAATATTCTGCCGCCATTAAAATAGCTTCTTCAATTTTCTTATACCCTGTACAGCGACAAATATTCCCATTTATCGCCTTCTTTACATCTAGTCTAGTTGGATTAAGATTAACATCTAATAAAGCTTTTGCGCAAATTACCATTCCTGGAATACAAAAACCACACTGAACTGCACCAGCTTCTGCAAAACAATGCTCATAAACTTCTTTTTCTCTACAACTTAATCCTTCTACAGTTAAAATCTTTTTTCCTACAAATTTAGATACTTTTTGTATACAAGCTTTTACTTTTTTTCCATCAACTAAAACAGTGCATGTCCCACACGCCCCTTCACTACAACCATCTTTTACAGAAGTAATTCTTAAATCATCTCTTAAAAAAGATAATAATGACTTATCTATCTTAGAAATCACATCTTTACCATTAATATTTAATTTAAACATAAGCGTCCTCCCATTTAGAATAATTTTACAATTAATCTTATAATTATTATAAAATGGAGAATACTTTCCATCAAATTCTTTATGAAAATAACTCGCTTATACAAAATTATAAATTTTTAAAATACTCTTTCAAATTCATCTCTTACATATTCACTTATATTCTCTTCAAATTGTTGATATTTTTTTAAAAATTTGATACCTTCTTTTGTTAAATAAGTTTTTCCACCCTTATTGCCACCATGTTTTCTCTCAACTACTGCATACCCTAGCTCCTTTTCCAATTTATTTAACATATTCCATGCCTTACTATAAGATAATGCCATATGTCTACATGCACCTCTTACAGAATTAATTTCATTAATCAAAATTAATAATAATTTTGTTCTTGAATCAAAAAATGAAGATTCTTTTTCTATACTGATTTTAACAAAAGGATGTAGTATATGTTTATTATGCTTTATTAAAAGTTGATCTAATTGGTCAATATAATCTGTGTCATAAAGAATACCTCTGTCTTCTACATCAATCCATTCTCTTGCAACTCCAATATTTCTAATAGCTCCTCTCATTCCCAAATTTCCATCATACTTTAGAATTTTAGGAATTAATTCAGAAGATATCAAAAGTGGATGTCCAGATTTTCCATGATATGATGGTGACAATAATTTTTTGCCACATTTCATCATAGTTTGAAGGGTCTCTGCTGTAAACATTGGAATACTCACAGGAGTAAATATTATCTGATCACATTTATTCTGTAAAAACTCTAATCCTATCTTAGCAGAATCAAATTTTCGTGAATTTTCATACTTATTATTTTTTAAAAATATAACTCCATAATTAGCTAAATTATGTTCAATTTCTTCGGATTTATGTCCTGTAACTATTACAATTGGTGAAATAGAAGCTCTCTGAAAAGTTAAAACAATTCTTTTTATTATTGTAATAGAACCAATTTTCAATAATGGATCAGAACTAATTCTTTCTGATGGTTTTCCCGCAGCAACAATTATTCCACCTGTTGTTTTATTATACTTTTTTTTCATATATATATACCTCTTGTTCTATCTAAGTAGTATTATCTTCTTTGATAATATTACTGCCTACTTACCTTATTAAAAATTTAATTTATTGTACTAAATAACATCACTTTTATCTCACCCTAATTTTATATATTATTCCAATATTTTTCAACAATATTTTAACTAAACAACTAAATATAACTATAATAAATTTAAAACTAGTAAATTAGTAATTCTATAAATATTAAAAATGCTCAAATATATAATATAAGTATTTTTATTAAAAATCTTATTAAAATAATGTTGTAAAACAATTTTTAGTTGAGCAATTTTATAATACTTTTTAGTAAAGTAATAATTTTTTAAGGAGGATATTATTTATGAGAATAAATTTTAAAAAAATATTAATTTTAGTTCTTCTATTTGTAAATTGTATTGGATGTTCTAAAGTCTGTAACGCAGAAATAACTAATAATTTAACTTCAAGCAATATAGAAAATAAGGATAGAATAGAAAAAATTAAAGAAAAAGGTGTATTGACTATTTTAACATCCGATCTTGCTCCATTTGCTTTTATAGATCCTAAAACGAATGAACCAACTGGAATAGATATAGATATTTTAAAAGAAATTGCAAAAGAACTAGGTGTAGACGAAATAGAAATGAAAGTAGTCCCCTTTGTAGATTTACTTGAACAACTAAATATTGATGATAGCATAGATGTAGCAGCTAGTGGAATTATTATTACAGAAAAACGTAAAGAATTAGTAGATTTTACTGACCCATTATATAAAGAGTCAGAAGCTATTATTGTGCCAAAAGTTTCACTAATCAATTTTGAAGAAGATTTGAAAGATGCAGTTGTTGGAGCACAAAATGGATCAATATATATGGATTTAGCTGAAAAGTGGAAAAAAGAAGGTAAAGTCAAAGATGTAATTATTTTTGAAAGTGTACCTGAAATATTATCAGCAATAAGTGAAAAAAAAATAGACGCTGGTATAATGGACTCTATTATTGGAGAATATCTATTGTTTAAAGAAAATCTTTATTTAAAAATACTAGAACCATATAAACCACAACTTCCTGGAAAGATAGGAATAGCAGTAAGGAAAAGTGATGTTAATTTATTAAATGAAATAAATAAAAAAATTGATGATATGAAAAAAGACAAGACTATCATTAAAATCCTTAGAAAATATGGATTAAGTGATGATTATTTGGCTGATAATATTACGAAACTCAGCTAATTTAAAACTATTAATTAATAATACTTTTAAGTTGAAATATAAATATTTAAATATAAATTAATAGATAGATATAAAGATTATATTTAAAAAAATTGTTTTTTATAAATATATTAATGGCTTTGATTTTTTATATTTACTATAAATATCTACAAACTAAAATAATCTATTAAAAATTATAATCTAGATTTTTATAGATTTTATTATAGAATTAAAGCGTCACCTTTAAAACTATCATTTTTAAATATTGTTATAATTATACATAATACGACTTTATAACCTATATTCCCTCATATTTTAAACTAAAAAAGTATTGACAAAGCGATATGCACAGTTTAAAATTAAACTCATCAAAAAAGAAAAAAGCTATGATGGAGACAAGTAAAAAAAATAATCACCAATAGTGAGCTGGAGATAGTGTAAACCCAGTGGCAGAGTTTTTTTGAATAACACTCCGGAGTTGTAAACTGAAATATTTTTAGATTGTAATTTAAACTATTATGTTTGATTCAGATTTAAATAAAGTAGGTGCGCCGTATTCCATACGTTATTTGGATACCAGTAATAGCTGGAAAGAGAGACCATATGGTAAATTAGGTGGCACCGCGGGTAAACGTCAATTCGTCCTATTATTAAGACAAATTGACGTTATTTTTATATCCAAGGGGGTTATTATTAATATGTGTACAATTATGTGTTATACAGGAACGGACATGAAACATGAAAAATTTGCAGAAGCATTACAAAGAACTGAATCAAGAGGACCAGATATGACAGAAATCCTAACTTTACCATCTGGTATTTTAGGATTCCAAAGACTTGCTATTATGGATTTGAGTTATAGTGGAATGCAACCATTCACAAGAAAAATGGATGCATCTATCTGTAACGGTGAAATTTATAAATTCCGTGAACTAAAAAAGGAACTAATAGAAAAAGGACATAACTTTATTTCTGATAGTGATTGTGAAGTATTAATTCCTATGTATTATGAATATGGAGTAGATATGTTTGCAAAATTAGATGCAGAGTTTGCAACTGTTATCTATGATGGAGAAAAAGATAGTTTCATTGCAGCGAGAGATCCATTTGGAATTCGTCCTCTATTCTACGGCTATTCTGAATCAGGTAAAATCATGTTTGCAAGTGAAGCAAAAAATTTAGTTGGACTTACAGATAAGATAATGGCATTTCCACCAGGACACTATTATGCTGATGGTAAATTTACATGCTATTGCGATATAGCAGCAACAGAAGGTGAATATTGCAAAGATGATTTAGAAGTTATTTGTAAAAATATTCATGCTAAATTAGTAGCTGCTATAGAAAAACGTATGGATGCTGATGCTCCTGTAGGTTTCTTATTAAGTGGTGGATTAGATAGTTCATTAGTATGTTCAGTTGCTCAAAAATTACATCCTGGGAAGAAGATTAAAACATTCTGTATAGGTATGACTGAAGATGCAATTGATTTAAAATATGCAAAAGAAGTTGCAGATTACATAGGTAGTGATCATACTGCTGTTTATATGACAAAAGAAGAAGTTATTGAATCACTTGATGAAGTTATTAAACTTCTTGGAACTTACGACATTACAACAATAAGAGCAAGTATGGGAATGTACTTACTTTGCAAAAAAATACATGAGATTTCTGATGTAAAAGTTCTTCTAACAGGTGAAATTTCTGATGAATTATTCGGCTATAAATATACTGATTTTGCTCCAAATGCAGAGGAATTCCAAAAAGAATCACAAAAGAGAGTAAGAGAGCTTTATATGTATGATGTACTTCGTGCAGACCGTTGCATAAGCTCAAATTCTTTAGAAGCAAGAGTACCATTTGGAGATTTAGATTTTGTAAAATATGTTATGGCAATAGATCCTGAAAAGAAATTAAATAAATATAACATGGGTAAATACCTTTTAAGACATGCGTTTGAAGGAGATTATCTACCAAATAGTATTTTATATCGTGATAAAGCTGCATTTAGTGATGCTGTAGGTCATTCTATGGTAGACTACTTAAAAGAATATGCAGAAAAATGCTATTCTGGTGAAGAATTCGAAAAACTATGTGAAAAGTATGAATATCATGCTAAACCATTCACAAAAGAATCATTATTATATAGAGAAATTTTTGAAAAACACTATCCAGGGCAAGCAGAAATGATAGTAGATTATTGGATGCCAAACAAAGAGTGGGAAGGCTGTAACGTGGATGATCCTAGTGCTAGAGTATTATCAAATTACGGTAACAGTGGTAAATAATTAAGAAAATTTAATTTGATTTACTTTCAAAAATCGTTAGCAAAATATATAATCAATGCTATTATTATATAAAATAAAAGTCATCTTAGAAACATACATAAACGTATATTTCTAAGGTGACTTTTATTTTTATACCTTATTTGTATAACATTTTAAACCAATCACTTATATATATTGAATTATCGATATTCATATTTATCTAAAATAGATAGTTCTATATTATTTCTAATAACTTCAATAAAATCCCTTACAATGTCAGGATCAAATTGTGTTCCACTACACCTTTCAAGTTCATGAATTCCCTCTTCATAAGTCTTTCTAGTTTTATATGGTCTATTTGATGTAATTGCATCAAAACTATCTACTACTGTAAGAATTCTTGCTAAGTAAGGAATTTCCTCACCTTTTAACTTATTAGGATATCCCATTCCATCATATCTCTCATGATGACTTATAATTAATGGAATTACATCTTTTAAAGAATTAACTGACTTTATTATCTCCATGCCATTAACTGGATGCTGTTTAAGTATATCTAATTCTTCATCAGTAAGCTTAGTCTTTTTTAGCAATATTTCTTTATTAATATCAATCTTTCCTATATCATGCATATAAGCACCATATATTAAAATTTGTTTATTTCTTTTACTTAAATTAAGCTTATCTGCTAAAAGTTTGCTATAAAACACAACTCTTTCCACATGCCCATAGGTATACCTATCTTTAGCATTTATAATACTAATTAAAGTTTTTATAGAAGTAACAAGTTCAACATCTTTTTCATCTGTATTGTTCTTAATATCATCTAAAATAGATGTATATGCTTCCACTCTATTCTTATTAAAAAACTTTGCTTTATATAACGCATCATCAGCACTTTTTATTAACTCTAAATCATCTTTTGCTTTGTATGGGTAAACAGATACTCCCATTGATGCAGTAACTTTTCCATTAGGCTGATTTTCTTCACCTTCAAAATATATATATTCTATTTTTTTTCTTAATTCCTCTGCAATATTTAAAGCTTGTTCTTCATCAGTATTAGGCAATATTATTGCAAATTCTTCCCCTCCATACCTTGCTGGAACATCTTCTTTTCTGGTATTATCCTTAATTATTTCACCTATTTTTCTTAGAACATAATCCCCTTTTAGATGCCCATGGGTATCATTATAATGTTTAAAATAATCTATATCTATGAAAATCATGGATACTGGTTTATTATCCCTTTTTCCACTCTTAATTTTCTCTGCTAATGAATCACAAAAGTATCTGTGATTATACAATTCAGTAAGACCATCAATATTTATCATATCCTCTAACTTCTTAATATGCTCCCCTTCTATCTTTACATAAAACCCCAAAGGCCATGCTGTTAAAATAAATATTCCTGCTAAAATTAAATCGTCTTGAAAATAAATATTCACATCTAAATCTGGTAACATAATAATATCAAGAGCTAAAATAATAAAAGATGAAATACATGAAACTATTAACCCTTGTTTCATTCCAAACTGAATGGTTGTTATAATTATTATAAATAGATACAAAAATTTATATTGACTTTCATTTACTCCACATATAAATATAATTATGGAAAATACTAGTATAAATACTGCTATTTCAATTTTGCTTATAATTTCTCCATACTTGCCTTTAATCTTATTTTCAGTAGAAAAAAACCATATTAAATAAATTAGAATCGATACCATTAATGGTATCAGTAAACATATAACTGTATAATATGTCTCAGGTGCCCATATTACTGGCTTATTATTTTTAATAAATCTTTCACATAAAATTATCCCAATAAGCAAAAGTATAGATAATTTTACTACAGATATTATATCATTTATTTGTTTTTGTTTATCATTCCCTACAATTTTCATATACTATCCCTCATAATAATTTTAATGAGACTAATATACTAGTCTCATTATTCAAATCATTCTTCTCTTAGACACTTTGGTTCTTCTGGTTGATAAGCCATCCAATAGCATGCCGAAGTTGCCATTACAGAAGCAATAATAGTTGCTATAGTTGCTACGCTCATTAAAATTTTATTTTTCATTTATTTCACCTCCTTTAAATCAACGAAATAAAAATTTAAAAATTACCCTAACTTTTCCAACATCAAATGTCCAGTTTTAGTTAGAGAAAAAATCTGCCATAATAATCCCATGTAAATACATAGTGAATAAGTCAATAAATTTAAGCTTTTAGAATATATATAACACAGAACATTAATTAATATAATAACTAGATATATACTTAATGTCTTAATAGAAATTTTTTTTAATCTTTTTCTTTTTTCAATACTTTTAATAGGCTTAGTTATACTATCTACAGGTGCCAACTTATATACAATGTAATAGGACCACATAAATACAATAATTCCTAGTAATAAAATAAAAATAAGATTAATATTTATATGCTTTGATATTAATGCCATACCAACACTAGAAATAGTCCCTATAACTGCACACTGTTCAGGAGATTTTGCATGAACTCCCCCTGAGCTTTTCCTTAATATACTTACAGTAAATGATATTATAATAGATTCAATTATTACATTAAAAATAAATCCAAAGATTATAACTAATGCTATACAAATTCCCATTTGAATAAAAGCAAATATCCCATAATTTATTACAGACTTTTTATCATTATTAAAATTTAACTCTTTGGCTATATAATTAGAAACTTTTTCACATATATATTCAATTTTAAACATATTTAAATATTCCTTTTCTTTAAATAATAAATTATAATAATAATTGAATAAAGCACCAACGATGGCAAGCCACTTATCGCTTTCAATATTGAATTTGATATTATTATCTCCAACCTATCATTAAAAATAATACTTAATAATAACATATTTAATGCTTCACAAATAAATAAACCTATAATTGTCATCAATGAAGATTTTATTGATAAAATAATATCTACTTTATTTATACTACACATAATAATAACCATTACAAAAACAGTAAGTATCGTATGCACTCCATAATTTATTGGTAACATTCTTATACCATATTCACATAAAGCCAATAAAAAGCTGGAAATTATGTATTTTTTAAAATTAAGCTTTGTATTAGATAATGTAAACATTCCTAATATTAATACAAATGCTTCTGGAATTCCTCTAACTATAAATTCAAATACTGTTACTTTTAACACTTTCTTTTCTCCTTTGATTATTAATCTTTTGATTATTAATCTTCTGATTATTAATCTTCTTTATGGCATTATATAATATAATAACTACACATACTCTTATAAAAATATCTTGTATACTAAGAATGGTATATCCTAAATCTATAAAGTCAGTTAAAATCTTTAATTTAGTTTGTTAATTTCCTAATATATTAATATCATTTAGAACTTGAGAGTTCTCTAACCTTCATAATGCTAAATAAAATAACGATTTATATACTGGTTTGTCTTTAGTTATATAATCAGAAATTTCTTCACATATATATTTAAATATTCCTTTTCTTAAAATAATAAATTATAGTAATAATAGAAAAAAGTATCAATGATGGTAATCCACATATTGTTTTCAATATTGAATTTGACATTATCATCTCTAACCTATCATCAAAAATAATATTTAATAATAATATATTTAATGCTTCACAAATAAATAAAACTATAGTTATTATCAATGAAGATTTTATTGATAAAATAATATCTGATTTATTTATACTACACATGATAATAACCATTACAAAAATATCAATTATAGTATTTACTCCATAATTTATTGGTAACATTCTTATACCATATTCACATACAGCAAATATCAAACTGGAAATTATGTATCTTTTTAAATTAAGCTTTGTATTAGATAATACAAGCATTCCTAATATTAATACAAATGCTTCTGGAATTCCTCTAACTATAACTTCAAATGCTGTTAATCTTAACACTTTCTATTCTCCTTTGGTTTTTAACTCTTTAGTTATATAATTAGAAATTTCTTCACATATATATTTAAATATTCCTTTTCTTAAAATAATAAATTATAGTAATAATAGAAAAAAGTATCAATGATGGTAATCCACATATTGTTTTCAATATTGAATTTGACATTATCATCTCTAACCTATCATCAAAAATAATATTTAATAATAATATATTTAATGCTTCACAAATAAATAAAACTATAGTTATTATCAATGAAGATTTTATTGATAAAATAATATCTGATTTATTTATACTACACATAATAATAACCATAACAAAAACACCAAGTATAGTATTTACTCCATAATTTATTGGTAGCATTCTTATACCATATCCACATAAAGCAAATAAACAGCTAGAAATTGTGTATCTTTTTAAATTAAGCTTTGTATTAGATAATGCAATAATTCCCAATATTAATATAAATGATTCTGGAATTAATCTAAATATAAATTCAAATGTTGTTAATCTTAACACTTTCTGTTCTCCTTTGGTTATTAATTTTCTTTATGGCATTGTATAATATTATAAATACAAATCCTCTTATAAAAATATCTCCTATACTAAGAATAGTATATCCTAAATCTATAAAGTCAGTTAAAATTTTCAACTTAGTTTGTGAATTTCCTAATATATGAATATCATTTAGAATATGAACGTTCTCCAATGTTCGTCCTGTTAAATAAGATAGGGATTGATATACTGGCATAAATCCTCCATTAACTTTTATTGCAATATCATTTAATACTCCTCCTAATATTAAGAAAAACGAACCTATTATTGAACTTATATAAAGTTCATATTTTAATACTATTAATAAGTAAGTAATTAAATAGATATTAGTTAACTTTCCTGCAATTTTGATAAATTCATAATTACCAAAAAAACTACTAACTTGTCCAATTAAAGTAATTATTTCAAATATAGCCAAAGGATAAATAGTCCATGACTTAAACAACGGTTTTATTTTATATTCTTTTATTTTTGCAAATAAAAATGCGAGCAATATTGTTTCTACCATTATTCCTCCCTTAATATAAATCCAAAATTATAATTCTAACATTTTCCATAAATATTTTACTACAATAACGAAATAAATACAATTAAATACAGTAAAATACTTTTTACTTATTTATCCATTTAATATTTTCTATTAGTTAATAGACTTATAATAAACAAATCCTTTTTTACTATTTTAACTTATATCCCACATTGCTCTCTTTTAAACAAAAAATAACTCTAATACCCCATCTTATAAATGCTAAACTATAAAATATCCTTGGAATATCTAATTTCTTTTAATTATTATTTTCTAATAAAACCTATCTTAATTATTTAATTTTAATACTTCTACTTTTATTGGGAATAATAAAAAATATACAGTATTTATTATCATACTATAAATTAATTTTTAGTTGATTAATTTTACAATAACTAAGATGAGGGATATTATTTATGAAAAAAAATTATAAAAAAATAATAATTTTAGTTCTCCTACTTATAAATTGTATTGGTTTCTCCCAAATATGTAATGCAAGGATTACAAATAATTTAACAATAAACAATGATAGACTAAAACATATCAAAGAAAAAGGAGTACTGACAGTTATATCATCTAATGATCCTCCATTTGCTTTTATAGATGCAAGAACAAATGAACCAACCGGGATAGATATCGATATCATGCGTGAAATTGCAAAAGAATTAGGTGTTAATAATATTGAAATGAAAGTAGTTCCATTTGTAGATATATTCGATAAATTAACTACTGATGACAGCATAGATGTAGCAGTCAATGGAATTGCTATTACAGAAGAACGTAAAAAAATAGTAAATTTTACAAATCCGTTATATAGAGAATCAGAAGCCCTTATTGTGCCAAAAGTTTCACTAATTAATTTTAAAGAAGATTTAAAAAATTCGGTTATTGGTGTAAAAATTGGAACAGTGTATGCTGATTTAGCAGAAAAGTGGAAAAAAGAAGGTACGATAAAAGATATGGTATTTTTTAAAAGTATACCTGAAATATTTTCAGCAATAATGAATAAACAAGTAGATGCTGGCTTAATGGACTCCATTATTGGACAATATCTAATATTCAAAGACAATCTTTATTTAAAAAAATTAGAACCATATACTCCACAAGCACCTGAAATCATAGGGGTAGCAGTTAGAAAAAGTGATATTACTTTATTAAATGCAATGAATAAAAAAATTAAGGAAATGAAAGAAGATAAAACTATCAAGAAAATTCTTAAAAAATATGGATTAGGTGATGAATATTGGGTTAATAATATTACAAAATCTAGCTAATAATATCTGACCTATGGACAGTTAATATCTAAATAATTTCCAAAATGAATTTTGAAAAAAATTAATCTGAAAATAAGAAAAAATCACCTTTTAGTAAACATTGATTTGCAACAACACAATTTTTACTGAAAGGTGATTTCTATAATCAACGATCAAAAATATATTACTACAAAATTTTTAAAAAACACCAGAGAATATAACCCCTTCTTTTATACCAATATATTGAGTAGAATTAACTAATATAATAATTTCTTTAGTTGATCAGCTCTTCTTAAATATAGACTTCACCGCTCGTTTCAGCACATCAAAAAAACTTAACGAACAAACCATATGGTCTGGATCAACATAATTTCGAACAGCACGAAGTACTTTTTTTGTTTCTTTAGAAGAAAAAGTATATGTACCATTTTTCTTTGTTCTGATGGCATAGCGTGGAATCCACTTTCCTTTAAACAATACGGATGCAATGACATACTCAACCTCTTCCCAAGGAATTTGAATATATTTGCGATAATCACGAGAATTATAGAACTCAAAACCTTTGTCGCCAATCATTATTTCACCATAATTTGCAAAGCCAGTAAAAGCTGTTGCATCCATTACTAGATCCACCTTTGTATTAAGTGATTGAATCATCTGATCTACCTCTTTTCTACTTATACATACATTTATTTCAATTATATATTTTCTTAAATATTTCTATCAAGTGTTTAAAAGTTAATTAACAATAACACATATTTCAAAAACTTATTTCATTAATTTTTCTCACTTTAACTGCTTTATATGATAGCAAAAGCCCAGGCTAAAAAACCTAGGCTAAGTAAAAAATATTACATTAAACCAATTAAGTGGAAAATAATACCGATTGCAAACAACCCAAGAATAATGATAATTGGAGATACTTTCTTCTTAAGCAACCACATACAAATAAGTGTTATTAATAATCCTGCAAGTCCAGGAATCAATGAATCCAAGTTACTTTGCAATGTTGTAATCTTATGATCAGTTAATGACATTCCAGATGCTTGTTGCAACAGAGCTTCTTTAACACCTTTTATTCCATCAGGAAGTTTGCTCCAATCAATGTATGCACCATCACCTAACTTAACGGATGATACTACTGGTGCAAATTTAACGGATACCCACCTATTAACTAATGATCCTAAAATGAACATACCAAGAATGGATGCTCCTTTTGTAATATCTTGTAGTAAACCACCCGATAAATCATCAGTAATACGGCTTCCTGTTTTAAAACCAAACTCTTGTGTATACCACATAAATCCCATACGAATGATATTCCAAGCTAAGAAAAAGATAATTGGTCCAAGTATGTTACCAGTCATAGCAAGAGAAGCAGCTAATGCTCCTAAAATCGGTCTAACAGTAAACCAGAAAACTGGATCTCCAACACCAGCTAAAGGTCCCATCATACCTACTTTAACACCTTGAATAGTTACGTCATCTATTGGTACACCATTTGCACGTTCTTCCTCTAAAGCTAATGTTACACCAATAACTGGCGAAGCTACATATGGGTGAGTGTTAAAGAACTCCAAGTGACGTTCCAATGCAGCAGCTCTATCTTCCTTAGTCTTGTATAATTTTTTGATTGCGGGAATCATTGCGAACGCCCAACCACCATTTTGCATTCTTTCATAGTTCCAAGAACCTTGAAGGAAAAATGAACGCAACCAAACAGAAATACGATCTTTTTTTGTTAATTTTAATTCTTTTGACATTTTCGTCTTCTCTCCCTTCTTAGTATCTATCAATAATATCACCTAATGGATCACCAGTATTTGAACTACCACCATTACCTGAGCCACCTTGTTTACTAAGTGCTAAATAAAGAAGAGCTAAAGCTACTCCTATTGCACCAAGTCCAATAAGTGTAATTTGTGAAACAGTTGCTAATACAAAACCAATTGCAAAGAATGGCCATACTTCTTTTGTAGCCATCATGTTAATTACCATTGCATAACCAACAGCTACAACCATTCCACCACCTATTGCTAAACCATCTGTTAACCAAATAGGCATAGAAGCAAGTAATGAACCAATTGGGCCAGCACCAATTGCTAAAATCAAGGCTGCTGGAATTGCAATACGTACACCTTGCAAACAAATACCAGCTATATGCCACATTTCAACTTTTCTTATATTTCCTTCTTTGGCAGCAGCATCCATAAAATGTACAAACGCTGTAGCAATTGTACGACAAATTATTGTTAACAATAACCCTGCAACCGCTAGAGGAACAGCAATAGCAATAGCTGAAGAAACACCGGCTTTACCTTGTCCTCCAAGAACTAGAATCATTGCAGATGCAATAGACGCTAACGCTGCATCAGGTGCTACGGCAGCACCGATATTTGCCCAACCTAATGCCATAAATTGAAGAGTACCACCTAGAATTAGGCATGGTACTAAATTACCTGTAACTAATCCGATTAACGTACAAGCAACTATTGGTTGATGGAATTGGAATTCATCCAAGATACCTTCCATACCAGCTAGAAATGCTATAATAATGACTAATATAATTTGAAATACATTTAAAGTCATAATTATTAATCCTCCTTTTTATCTAAATAATTAGATTATTTTAGTTTATTTAATTCCTCTTGTGCTTTTTTAAGTATTTTGTCCATATTTCCTTTTGAATCACTTGGTACTTTACGAACATCAAAATTAAGTCCAGCTTGTTTTAGCTTATTAAATGTATCAATATCTTCTTGATTGAAAGCAAGTACTTTATTTGGTTGAACTTTACCTGTAGAGTGAGCCATAGAACCAATATTGATTGTGTTCAAAGGTACTCCACCTTCTACCGCTCTAAGTACATCTTCTGGATTTTCAAAAAGTAGCATTGCACGTTGTCCACCAAAATGTTGATCATCTTTTGCAAGTTTAATCATATGATTAACTGGAACAACATGTACTTTAACTCCAGGTGGTGCAGACTGTTTGAGCAAATTCTTACGAAGCTCATCTTTAGCTACTGCATCTGAAACCACAATAATTCGTGTAGGATTCGTCGTTTTTGTCCAAGTAGTTGCTACTTGCCCATGAAGTAAACGAGAATCAATACGAGCTAAAACATATTCAAATGATCCAGGTACACCTGTATTAGATTGTTGAGTTGAAAATTCACAAGTTTTACCAGTATCTGCAGTTTCCAATTCCTCTGGCTTAACTTTAACTCCTTCTTTAGCTGATTTTAAGATATAAGATGCAATTTCCTGTGCAGATTCCATAGAAAGACGTGCACCATAAGCTTCAATCAGCATTGGTAGATTCATACCAGCTACAATTGCCCATTTATCTTTGTGCTCTTCAAATAGAAAATTTGCTTGATTGAATGGTGTACCACCCCAAAGATCAACTAAGAATAAGATTTCATCTTGGTTGTCAAAGGATGAAATTGCATCTTTTATTTTTGCTTTAAAATCATCAGGTCCTTCACTAGGCATCAACGTAACAGCTTGTACATTTTCTTGTTCTCCAAAAATCATCATACCAGATTGCAAGATGCCTTTAGCAAATTCTCCGTGACTAGCAAGAATAATTCCTACCATTTTTATACCTCCTATTTTTTATTTGTTACAAAAACAACAGGCATAAGCATTCGAAAATAAAACAAAACAATATATGTTCAGATTTCGTCACACTACTTGTACACTAAATTTAATAATAAAAAACATAATAATACCTTGTAAGGCTGTACAAAACATGCGATATAACAAACAAATATTAAATTACTTTATTTACCTATGCTTATGCCTGATCTAATCAGTAACACGCTAGATATTATTATAATTCACTTAGGAATGCTTACTAGCTATCCCTTTCCTGATTACGTTTTCATTATAGCACTCTATTTTCCAGTACGCAACATATTTTTAACATTTTTTATATTTATTTTTAAAAATATCTTTTATATTAAAATTAATCCTTTTTTTCAATAAAAAGTAATAAATATAATCTTTTCATTATTCCTATCTCTATTAGAATTTAAGTTTGACTGACCAATTAATCATATAAAAATTATGTTTTTGCATTATTTTTTTAAAATTGCAGATACTAAAAAAATAACTTTGAGGTAAAATTTATGACTGAAACAGAAAAAGCATACATTGCTGGAATAATAGATGGAGAAGGTAGTATAATGCTTCAGAAAATACATTCAAACGAATATCCTGCTCCTTGTATATCAATAGCATCAACAACATTAGAATTATTGGATTGGATAAAAAATACTGTTGGTAAAGGAACTATTAAAAAGAAAAAAAATTATGATATTAATAAACACAAAGATTGCTATAGCTTTATTCTTAGAAGAAATGATGCGCTTAATTTTTTATCTGATATATATCCTTATTTAATTATTAATTCAAAAAAAAAAGAGCTAAATTAATTTTAGATAAATATAAAGCTCTCACGCCAAGAAATGGTATATATTCTAATGAATTATTAAAACTTAAAGAAGAATTCTATAATGAATTTATTTCTATAAAATAAAAAACTGTACAAATAATGTACAGTTTTTTCTATGGTGGAGGCGAGGGGTCAGTGGCACCCATCATTTCTGATAGACCTGACTATATCTTATACTATAAACTCAAAAATATTTATAGCATCTTGGCGTATTATAGAAGTCATAATATAGTTTGAAAACTTCTATCCTAGTATTCCATTGCTTAAGCTTTAGGAACCTATAAGTCGATACGAGGCTGTTAAGTTTCCTTACATACCTCTCGGTATTGCCGGCAACATTACTTGCTACGGTTTCACCGATAAAGCCAAGTTTTCATTTAAGGATCACTCCTTAATGCGACTTTGTTACAAATCGAACCCCTGTCCGAAAGTAGATGCATCTGACTTTCTACGAGTGTAGTCTATATATTAAAATTCGCTCATAGGAACGCCTATAGACAGGCAACCTAATCACTAGCTTCATAAATACCCCTTTAGCTCAAAGCTTTGCTAAACTTCGTTTCCCACTTTAATGACACCAGTGATCCGAAGCGTGGGCACCCCGGGCTGATGAGCAGCGCTAAATTAGGCTGCTAATGCAAAATTGTCTTCTGCGTTTATCTTTTTGCATACTTGATTAACGAGGTGACATGCTGCCTCGACTCGCTTATCAAACTCCTCTTACCCCCGTCGAAGCCAAAACGCCCCCATGTTAGTAACGCAGTTTGAAATTTCTATATTCAATTTTTGTCTGTGACTAAATTATATATTATAAAAAAAGCAATGTCAAATATCATATTACTACAATTATTACAAAAAATAGTTGTTATTTTAAAATATACATTATTTAAATTTTTTAATTATTCGTAATGAATTATTTTAAAAATTTTAATATAAAATCTATTTTCAGAGATTTTCCTCATCATTAAATTAAAAATAAATCTAAAAAATATAATTACTAAACTATCTAGGTAAATAAATTTCTATAAAAAAACTTTTTAATTTTCCTAAAGTAATTTCCTTAAATCAGTTACATTTGAAACAGATTTTATTTTATATATTCAATATAATTAATATATAAAATGCGAATAAATATTGATTATTATTGGGGGATTATTTTTATGATAAGAAAGATTATTAAAATTGATGATAAAAAATGTAATGGATGTGGACTTTGTGTTGATGCTTGTCATGAAGGTGCAATTGGATTAATTAATGGTAAAGCTAAATTATTACGTGATGATTATTGTGATGGATTAGGTGATTGTTTACCATCTTGTCCTACTGCTGCTATTTCTTTTGAAGAAAGAGAGGCACTAGATTATGATGAAGAAGCAGTTAAATTAAATATGGAAAATAAAAAAGCACTTATTTCTAAAAACCTAACTTTAGAAACAAATGTAAATTTAACTAAAGGTTGTCCTGGCTCTAATGCTAAAGTTATAAAACATAATAATGAATCTAATGAAAATATAGATATCTCATTTTCACAATTAAATCAATGGCCTATTCAAATAAAGCTTGTTCCAAGTAAAGCAGAATATTTAAACAACTCTGATCTTTTAATAGCAGCAGATTGTAGTGCTTATGCATATGGAAATTTTCATAACAAATTTATGAAAAATAAAATAACATTAATAGGTTGTCCAAAACTTGACAACATTGACTATTCTGAAAAATTAGCAGAAATATTAAACTATAATCAAATAAATAGTATCACTGTTGTCCGTATGGAGGTCCCTTGTTGCTTAGGAATAGTTAATTATATAAAAAAAGCACTTGTAGAAAGTGGTAAAACTATTCCTTTACAAATCATAACTATTTCTACTTCTGGAGAAATTTTAGAATAATTCATATTAAAAATATTTAAGGAGTAATTAATAAAATATTAATTACTCCTTATTTTTATTATTTAATTATTTATAAATAAATTTGTTAGTTCTTTTGCTTCATTGTGTATATTCTCAACACTCTCTTGTATAACATTAATTTGTTGTTCTTGCTCTTCTTGTAATGTTGTAACTTCCTCTGTATTTGCAACATATTCTTCTGTTATAGCTGTTGTACTTTCAACATTTGATTGTACGTTATCAACTAATGAACTTATTTTTTCTACCAATTCATACTCTACATATATATCTTGTTTTATATTTTCAAACATTTCTTTCATATCTTTGAAACTAATTAAAGTGGATTCTATAATTTCTTTTCCTTTTTCAGCTTCTTCATCACTTCTTTTTACTGAATCCACCACTCTTTGTATTTTATTTTGAATTCCTAAAATAGATTGTTCTATCTCATCTGTTGTTTCTTTAGTTTTTTCAGATAAACTTCTAACTTCTTCTGCAACTACTGCAAAGCCTTTTCCTGCTTCACCAGCTCTTGCTGCTTCAATTGATGCATTAAGTGCTAAAAGATTTGTTTGCTCAGAAATCTCTTTTATTCCTTTAAGTATTCCTATAACATCTTTCATATTTTCACTAAATTCAATTACTGTTGAGTTTGCCTCAAGCATTATTGTTTTTATGCTATTAATATTATCACTTACTATATTAATGCTTGAAAAATTCTCATCTGTTTTTAAGCTAAGTTTTTTTGAATTTTCTTCAATTTCATTGGATAATTTTAATGTTGAGTTTATTTCTTCTCTTATGTAACTAACTGAATTCGTAATGCCAGACATACTATTTACTTGTACATCTATCCCTTGAACTATTTCTTCCATAGCTATTGTTATACTTTGTGATTGATCTCTTGTATTTTTAGTGCTTTCATTTAAATTCTCTATTTGATTAACTATATTATTATTAGTCTCACCAATATCTAAGATAGCAGATTTTATTTTATTTTGTGAATTAATAGAGTCTTCTAATGCTTCATTAGACCATTTAACCATAAAATATAATGTTACTTCTGATATTATTACTGCTGTAAATTGTGTTACAAAAATAGTGATATCTTGACCTTCTCCTAATAAATTAAATCCTATAATAAATTGAATAAACAATATAATTAAATCTAACATTAGTGAATATCTAAATATTATTTTCTGATCAAAATATAATGAACTCATTATTAAAGTTGATAAAAATAATATTATTGAATATCCTGTTCCCCCTGCTAAAATTACAAATAATAATTCAGCTATCATTACAACAAGAGGAATTCCTATTCCACAGATTAATAAATTCCTTACAAACTTTTTTATACATATATTAGTTATAATTACAACTACACAAAATACTAATGCCTTTGTTCCCCTAGCAGCACCATGCAAAATATAAGATTGTAATGTTAATGTAATGCATAAAAATATTAACAATTTAATATTTAATAAATTAGCTCTTTCTAATGTATTTACTTTCATAATTAGTCCTCCATATAACCCACTTTATACAATGATAATAACATGTTTGTATATATTTTTTCTATGGAAATATACCTTTCTTGATTTTATTTGTAAACATTTTAATTTTTCAATATATAATTTAACAAAATATTAATTTTATGAAGAAATCATCTGGAAGCTTTATTTTAAATCTTACAATTTTAGTATTGACAAAATATTCATGTAGTTGTATTATTGTATTACGTCATTAATACAATAATACAAGGAGTTGAAAATATGGGCTGGGAATTTAAAGATGATAAACCTCTCTATTTACAGTTAATAGATACGCTACAACTAAGAATTATTTCTGGAATATATAAAACTGGTGATAAATTACCCTCAGTAAGAGAACTTGCTAGTGAAGCTTCTGTTAACCCTAACACGATGCAAAAAGCTCTTATGGAATTAGAAAGAAAAAATTTAGTATTTACCCAAAGAACCAGTGGTAGATTTATTACGGAGGATATAGAATTGATTAATAAAATTAGAGATGATTTAGCAAAAAAACAAATTGAAAGTTTTATTAACAATATGAAAAATATAGGATACACAAAAGATGAAATACTAAATATTATGGAGAAATTTGTGAGGGAGATGAAATAATGAATAATACACCTATATTAGAATGTACAAATCTAGTTAAAAATTATGGTGGAAAACAAGCATTAAAAGGAATTGATCTAAAAATTAATCGTGGTAGAATTGTTGGTCTTTTAGGGCCAAATGGTAGTGGTAAAAGTACATTAATAAAACTTGCTAATTCTCTATTAACCCCTACAAGTGGTGATATATTAATTAACGGTAATAAGCCAGGTGTTGAAACAAAAAAAATAGTTTCTTACTTACCTGAAAGAACTTATTTAAATGATTGGATGAAAGTTTCTGATATTATAAATTTATTTAAAGATTTCTATGAAGATTTTAATGCTGATAAAGCTTATGATATGTTAAAAAATTTAAATATAAATCCTAATGATAAATTAAAAACTATGTCTAAAGGTACAAAAGAGAAAGTTCAACTTATTTTAGTAATGAGTAGAGAAGCTGAACTTTACTTCTTAGATGAACCAATAGCTGGTGTCGATCCAGCTGCTAGAGATTATATATTAAATACTATTATTAATAACTATAATGAAAATGCAACTGTAATTATTTCTACTCACTTAATATCTGATATTGAAAAAGTATTAGATGATGTTGTATTCATATCTTATGGAGAAATTTACTTAACAAAAAGTGTTGATGAAATTAGAGAAGAACATGGTAAGAGTGTTGACGCTTTATTTAGGGAGGTATTTAAATGTTAGGAAAATTAATTAAATATGAAACAAAAGCAACTGGAAGAACTTTGCTTCCTCTTTACGCTGCACTTTTAATATTTGCACTAATTAATAAAATTTTTATGAACAATGATTTCTCTATTATTGATAGAAATACTTTAGGTGGGGTTCCCGCTATGCTTAGTATTTTCGCTTACATCGCAACTATGGTAGCTATATTTGTAGTAACATTCTTTGTTATAATACAAAGATTTTATAAAAACATTCTTGGTGATGAAGGATATCTAATGCACACTTTACCAGTACATCCTTGGCAAAATATAACTAGCAAACTTTTAGTTGGTATTATATGGATTATAGTAAGTGGTATCGTTGCTATACTTTCAGTATTAATTCTAGCATTTAACTCTAATGCTCTTAATCCAAATTTATTTAGAGATATATCTGAAGGTTTTTCTTATTTTTATGCTCAATATGGAGTTAGTGGATATATGATCGGATTAGAATTTATAATAGCAGCACTTTTACAAATTGCTGTAGGAATTATTATGATATATGCTTCTATTTCAATAGGTCATTTATTTAACAAAAGAAGAATACTTTCTTCATTTGGAGCATTTATAGTTTTAAATATTATAATGAATGCTATTACTTCTACTATAGCAATTGTTTTTTCAGATAAATATTCTAGTTCTATGATTTCATGGAATATATCTTCAATAAATCAAGCTCATGTAATCTTTATTGGAGCTATTATAATTAATGTATTATTCTTTATATGTTACTTCTTAATAACTAATTATATTATTAAAAATAAACTAAATTTAGAGTAATTATAAATTGCATAAATCATAAATGCTTAATATAAATATAAAACCATGCATTAACAAAGATTGATATAATTCTTTATTAATACATGGTTTTTATTTATTAATATTTATAAATTACTATTTTAAACTTTACTTATGATTTAAAATTTATATTTTACTCATTAATCGTCGGCAATGAGCTTAAATTATTTGATTCCTCTTCATCTGGTAAACTTCGAAGGTACTCTTCTCCCTTTTTAGAAACACTAACTGATACTCCTGATATACCTCCATTTTTAGCCATATTTACTCCTTCTTCTTTTGAAATCCTTTGACCATTTGAAAGTTCATATCCTGTTATTTCGCCTGATTTTTTTACTACAGCTGTTATTGATTCTAAATTATTGTTCATATAAGAACACCTCCTATAACATAGTACTATTATTTTGTCCTAATATTATCTTTTAATTCATCATAAAATTTTATAATTTTAATTTTATTATAATTATAATATATAAATTTAGTACGTTTTGGCTTTAATAATAATACTATACAGTAACAGCAATAAATATTTTGAGGTGAATATAGTATGAATCCACTATTAGGTATGATATTTAGTGCATTATTTCCTAATAGCCCACTAGCAGGTATCATGAATGCTATGAATGGTAATCCTATGATGGGAAATAATCCAATGGGATCTGGTAACCCTATGATGGGAAACAATCCTATGGGTGGCAATCCTATGGGTGGCAATCCTATGATGAATGGTAATCCTATGATGAATATGTTTGGTGGTGGAAACAATAATCAAGGTCAACAAGGAATGGGTGGTAATCCACTTTTAAACATGCTTATGGGAGGAATGAATCCTAATATGATGAACGGTAATCCTATGATGAATAATCCTCTTATGAATATGTTTATGGGAAATCAAAATATTGGTGGCAATCCATTTAACGGAATGAATAACATGAATAACATGAATAATATGAACAAAAACAGAATGAATAATACAAATAGAAATATGAGTAATTCCAATCATAGAAAATAATGGAACACCAAAATGAGCCTTAATATTTAAGGCTCATTTTGATTTTTTTAATTTTATTACTATATTAAAAAACTAATTATATAAATCTTACTTCCTATTTTAAAATGTCCTTTCATTAATAAATATTTTAATATATACGTTATATAAAATCCCCTAAGACTTTTATAGACCTATGAATATTATACTATTAATTATAAAATTATCTTTATACTACTTTATTTTAAAGAAACTTTTAATATAGTTCATAATAAATAAATTTCTATTATATATATAGTAGCAGTAAAAATAATTTTATTCCATTATATTTACAATTAGGAGGTTTAGTATAATGTTTGATATGTATTTTTATTATAAATTATATTTTTTATTATCCATTCCATTTATAGTTTTGCTTGCAACCTTCTTTCATTACACATATAAACTAAGTAATAATTCGTTATTAGTTGGTATATTTACTCCTGTTAATGAAAGTATTTGGGAACATTTAAAACTTGCAGTATATCCAACAATAATTTGGTATATAATATCCTATATTATTTTTAATAACATAATATTAGATTGGAAAAAATGGTTTTCAGCATGTACAATTTCCATGATTATATCTTCATTTATTATAGTTATTTTTTACTATACTTATACAGGAGCCTTAGGTATTCATTCTTTAATTTTAGATATATTTTCCCTAATTTTAGGAGTAATTATAGGGCAATATATTGCATTTAAAGCTTATGCTAATTATGATTTAAGCAATACACTTTTATATTTTAGTCTATTTATTCTAACTGTATTCTTATTTACTCTTTTTACATTTATCCCACCAAAAATACCTCTATTTATTGATTCTACAACTGGAAAATATGGAATTAATAATTAGATTTTTTAAAGCTATATCATTAAGAGTTACATTCTTAATAATATAGCTTTTATTTTAATTTCTGATTTAAATGATATTAGAAAATATAATATTTTTATTTAATTAACAATGTATGTTTAATTAAATTGTGTTATTTAGTATTTAAAATTAGTTCTTTTATATTGTCTACAATACTTCTAACCACATTCATAACCTCTTCTTTATTTCTGTTTCCTGAAAGAAGCTTATCTAGATTTTCCTCAAAATTTTTAGGTAAATAATCACAGGAATTTGTACATATTGAAATCAATCTTTTTTCCCCTGGATGAGGTAACCTATTAATTGCAAAAATTATATCAAAATAACTTGCTAAAAATTCCGTAATTCTATGATTAACACTAAAGATATCTTTTCTAAGTAATGCCTTTTCTAGCTGCGAAGAGAATGAAGGAATATATCCATCTAATAACTTCAAATTATTTTCTATAATATTTTTTCTTAACTCTTCAGGATACTTAATATTATATTTATCTTTTAACTTTTTAAAATTATTATTCCTATCATACAAAATAACGCATTGCTTAATATTAAACCACATACAAGTTGTATAACCGTTATATGCATTTCCATCTAAAACTACTGATTTTAATTCATTATCAAAATCTTCTATACTACGATAAATAATTTCAATTACAGTTCCATCATTTAAATGACAATCATCTTCTGGTTCCCAGTAAGTATTATTTAATTCTATGTAATTACAATATTTATCTAAAATATTTTTCCTTACTTCTTTAGATAAGTTAGAATTTAAATAAACATATACATCATAATCTGAATTACTATCATTTAATTTAGTTGCTCTTGAGCCACCAAGTGCAATACTTTCTACTTCAGGTCTTTTACTAAAATCTTCAATTAAATTTTTAATTTTATCCACAATACTCTCCCCCATATACTCATATAATTATAATATATTATTAATACAATCCCTTTAAAACCTCATTTATTCGATATTAAAAAGCTTAATTAATATTTAAATAAAACAGAACAAGCTGTTTTAGTAGCTGCAATAGACCAGAATACTACATAGTCACCTCTTTTTATTTTTCCACTTTTTACTCCTTCGTTAAAAGCCATAAATGGAGAACTTGTTCCCGTATATCCAAACTTGTCCCCTATAAATATAACTTTTTCTGAATCTAATCTTAATCTATCAATACACCCATTTGCTAATGGTAATGCAAACTGAGAAAGACAAAAAGCACTAACATCTGATACCTTTAAATTATTATCTTTTAGTAATTTTTTTATAGAATTAACTGCTATATGAATTACATCATCATTACATTCTGACCATCCAAATTTCATATCATCATAAGATGTAGTATCCTTATAATATGAAGACGATCCACATGCTGGATACATTACTGCACTGCATTTTTCACTATCAGTAAAATAATCTGAATCAATAAATCCACACTCCTCATCAGTCTTTTCTAAAATCATAGCACATCCTGCATCACCAAACATTGGATAGGTAAACTCATCACTTCTTTTCATATGAATTGAAGCATAATCAGCACCTATTATTAATGCTCTTTTTAATTTATGATTTTGTAGTAATTGTCTCGCTGCTGTATCAAGTGTAACTAGCATTCCAAGACAATTCACATTTAAGTCCATTACTATAGCATCACTTTTTCCCTTTATAGCATTATGTACTATTAATGCTTGAGTTGGACACATATACTCAGGAAACTGACTTGAAAATATAATTAAATCTATATCATCTCCTGTAAGATTTGCACTTTCTAGAGCTTTTAATGAAGCTTTAATCCCCATACTAAGAGTTGTATCATTATTATTGTTTACTATTCTTCTTTCATTTCTACCAAAGGCTTCTAATAACCTATTTATATCTTTTCCTTGCTCTTTAAAATGGTTTATGTAAAATTCATTTTTTACAATATTATCTGGATATTCTGTTTCTATAACTTTTATCTTTACATTCATTTTTTATTTCTCCCCATAGTATTTCATAAAACTTTTTATTATTTTTTTAATTATAATTATCAAAAATTATGTATATAAATTTCAACAAAGTCTAATCCATAACTGTCACCATACTAATACATATGTAAAAACTTTATCAAAATATATATACATTTCTTAATTCAGAATACTCTATGTAAAATATTACCAATATATATGTTAATCCACATTTCATCTTATGTCAACCCACATTTATTTAAATTATACTATTTTTTGAATATTATTCTATATTTTTCTTTATCTTCTTGTAAATTTCTCACTAAACCTCTACACTCTTAACTGATATTTAAAATAATGATATGATTATTTTTATTCTTTAGGGATACTCATAATATTTTTAAAATTATCTACAAATATTCCAACAATATAATTTTCTAAAGAATAGAAAAAATGATTTCTATATACCCTAGAAATCATTTTTGTTTATTTTATAAATTACTTTTTATTTTATGTTTACTTAAAAATTCTTCTATAACATAATTAAATTCTCTTGAATTTTCTAATGCAACAAAATGAGTTGAATTTGGAATAATATTTAATTCTGCATCTTTAATAAGATTAGAAATTAACTTTGTATGACTACTTTTAATCATATCTTTGTCTCCAGCAACCACCAATGTAGGTATTTTTATCTTCCTTAAATCTTCTTCAGTTAATTTAGGGTTATTCACCATTAAACTTAAAATATCTCTATTTATTTTTGCTTTTTCATAAAATATTGAAAAAAATGATGATAAATAATAACCTAATATAACTGGAAATTGAACTAAAAATTTCACTCCACTAACTTTAAAATTTGCACCATTTAAAATAAGTGATCTTATTCTATCAGAGTATTTTAAAGCTAAATGTAAAGCTGTATTTCCTCCATCGCTAAATCCTAAAATATGTGTCTTTTCAACATTGAGATTATCTAAAACTGAAATTACATCATCTGCAAATATCCAAAAATCAAATGGAATACTTCCTTTACTTGATTTTCCATGACCACGGGTATCTATGGCAATAACCTTAAATTTCTTAGAAAAATACTCTATTTGATGTTTAAAATATTCTAAGTTCTCACCATTTCCATGTAAAAGTACCAATGCATCTCCTTCACCATACACTTCATAATATATACTGGCTGTTTTATTATTAATAACATTAGAAAATGATTTGTTCACTATTATATTCTCCTTATTTTAAATAATTATATTACACATTTTATCACATTATCTAGATAATATAACTTTAATTGTTATACTGATTTAATATAATAAATAGAGGATTGAACTTATTTATTATATAGTCCAATCCTCTATTTAAAATTACAAAATAAAAAATATTTATTAAATCTGTTAAGAATTAATTATTTCTCCACCATTAATATGTATTGTTTGGCCTGTAATATATGAAGCTGCTTCAGATGCCAAAAATACATATGCACCTGCACATTCAACTGGTTGCCCTGCCCTTCCCATAGGAGTGTTGGCTCCAAAAGTTATTACTTTAGTTGCATCAAAACTAGATGGTATAAGTGGCGTCCAAATAGGTCCTGGTGCAACTGCATTTACTCTTATTCCAGTCTTATTTTTTGCAAGGGAAAGTGCTAATGATCTAGTAAATGTTGTAACAGCACCTTTGGTCATAGAATAATCTATTAAAGTTTCATTTCCTTTAAATGCCACAACAGAAGCAGTATTTATTATACATGCACCTCTTTTTAAATATTTTAATGCTGCTCTTGTCATATAAAATGTACCATATGCATTAACTTTGAAAGTTCTATCAAATTGTTCATCAGATAATTTTTTCATATCTTTACACTCATATTGAACTGCTGCATTATTTACTAATATATCTAATTTTCCATACTCATTTATGGTTCTTTCAATTACATCATTACAGAATTGAGAATTTCCAATATCCCCATTTATAATAGTACATTTTTTACCTATATTATCTATAATGTTTTTGGTTTCTTCGGCGTCTCTATTTTCATTATAATAAACAATCACTATATCAGCACCTTGTTTAGCATAAGCTATTGATACAGCTCTCCCTATTCCACTATCTCCCCCAGTAATTAGTGCAACTTTATTATTTAATAAATTCCCATTTTGATTATAATTAGGATTATCATAAACGGGAATTGGATTCATTTCATATTCAAATCCCGGATGTTGATTTTGATGTTGTGCTGGAAATGAATTAGGAAAATTCATTTTGATTCCTCCTTATTTATATATTTAATACTAATTATTATTTCCTAGCACTAAAAAATTATTTATTTTAATTTAACTACTAAATTGACTAATATAATTATTAAAAGTTAAGCAATACTTTGTTTCCTTTTCTAGTAATTCATTTTCAATAAATCCAACTTTTTTAAATACTTTACTTGATCTATAATTTTCTTTATGAATTTTAGCTACTACCTTATTAAATCTATATTTTAAAAATGCTTCACTTAAAGCTTTTTTTACTGCTATTGTACCTATTCCTTTGCCCCATTTCTTTTTATCACCAATAGCAACTACTATTTCTGCACCATTATTCTTTCCTTTACTAACTATCTTTAAGTATCCAATAGATTTATTATTATATTCTATCATATAAAATGGCCCCTTATTATTAAAATACTGAGTCATAATAGGCAATGTTGACTTTTGTACTAAGTTATTTAAAATATTTATAATTCCTTCTTTTTCATTTAAAAATCTAGATACATCCTCATCTTTCAGCCATTTTGTAATATTAAAAACATCGTCCTTATAAACCTCTTGTTGAAGATTTATATCTGAATATAACATTATACTATACCTCCACATAAATTTAATAATCTTAATCGATTGTATCAATTATGCAACCAAATAGTAAAATTATATGATTTTTTTTATGTGCTATTGTATTTAAATAATTTATTTTTTCTCAATTTACGTATATTTTTTTCCAATTTATTGGTAGATGTAATTAAATTGAATTTAATTACAATTTTTTCTTGTTAGATAATAATTTATATATGTTAAAATTAACAATGTTCGACTCTCAATGATTAATCAATAAAGAAACTTCAATGTGTTCTTAATACTATAAATATTAATTATTGGAACTTACATATTAATTACACTCATTTAAATTCAATTTTGAATAAACTATTCTTTATTCTATTTATTTCAATGTGCCTTATTAAGTTCATATTTATACCTTTTTTCATCTATACTAAACAACATTATAGCAAAAATTAATATTAATACAGGAATCCAAACTGATTTAACCCCAATTTTTAAAGTTGATACTCCACCTAAACATGCACCAATTAAAAATGAAAATATAATTATACAATAACGCATGGATTTTATAGCAAAAGTTTTATCTCTTTTTCTAAAAGCTATATATGCAGCTTGTGAAGCACTTCTTAAATTTCCAGTGCACATTGTTGTGCTATATGGAGAATCAACCAATTTTCTGAATGAAGATATCTGAACAGATGAAACAAAGGATATAGTTGTTGTTACAAATATATTTGGAATTGTATTTGGTACAAATCCTATAATAAAAAGTACTAACATTTCTATTATTAAAATAGCTCTATTATTATCTACAACTATAATGCATGAATCAAATTCTTTTATCCTTTCTGCAACAATAACACCTATTATAAATGCTAAAATAGGTAAAAATGCCATTATTGCTCCTGCAATATTTCCTTTAGTTAATTCCACTCCTACTAAAACAATATTACCTGTTTCAGCATTAGCAAAAACTCCCCCTCTACATACAAATGTATAAGCATCAAGAAATCCACCAACAATGGCTAAAAGTATCCCTAGGTGTACAGATTCACAAGTATTTATGTTTTTATTCTTACAAATATTAATATTTATATCTTTAGTAAACAATTTTAAATTCCCCCTTTATATAACGCAAAAAAATATACCATCAAAGCTAAAAAGCAGTGATGATATATTATTTTTACATATTTATTTGTACTTTTTATACTCATCTATTTTTCTGCACTCTACAATTAAAATTCAATAATATAAGTATAACATGTTTTATCCATTTTTATATACTTATACTAAAATTATCCTTATAAATTGTAACTTGATTTTTTCCATTTTCTTTAGATTTATACAATGCCCTATCAGCTTTTTCAATTAACTCTTTTAAGTTTGTTCCATCATAAGGATAAGATACAATTCCTATACTTGCTGAAATACTAATTCTTTCATTATTTTTTCCTATATAAGTTTTTTCTAATATTTTAGATAACCTTTTTATTTTTTCCTTTATTATTAAAACAGATGAATTTTCTTCAAATATACAAAATTCATCTCCTCCAAATCTAGCATTAATATTAAATTCTCTATAAAAAATACTATTGATTTTTTTAGCTACCTCTTTTAAAACCTCATCCCCTCTTATATGACCTAAATAATCATTTATGGATTTAAAATTATAATAATTTACTCGTATAAAAATAAAGATAGACATTATCTTAAATACATAATATCTATCTTTATAATTAATATTGCATTTTATTTTAAAATAGATTTAATATTAAATCTTAAATTTAGAAATTTCTTCTTTTAATATTCTAGCATCTTCTTGTGATTTTAATGCATTTTCTAAAACATAATTAGATTGATCATTAACTTGTAGTATATTAGTTGCAATATCTGTAGTTCCACTTGCTCCTTCATTAGCAGCTTGTGAAACTCCATCTATAGTTTTTAGTACTTCTTGTAAAGAAGCTAAAAGTTCTTCTGAATTTGAACTAAAATTAGTTACAAGATTCTCTATAAATTCAGCATCTTTACTATATTTATCAGCTACGTCTAACATTCTACTATAATCATTCATTACTTCTATAGACATAAATTCTAATAATTTATTTGAACTATCTGAAAGATTTCCTACTGCATTTGTCACTTTTCCTGTCATTTTTTGAATTTTTATTACTGCATCTTTTGATTGTTCTGCAAGTTTTCTTATTTCTTCAGCAACTACTGAAAATCCTTTACCTGCTTCTCCTGCTCTTGCTGCCTCAATAGCTGCATTTAAGGCAAGTAAATTTGTTTGTGATGTTATTTCCATTATTGATTCTGAAAGTAAATTTATTTCTTCAACAACTTTTGATTCCTTAATTGCTTTCTCTAATTCTTCTTTAGTTCGATTAAATAATTCATTTGATTTCTTCTCAGAAGCTTGTACATTAATTTTAGTATCATCTGCTCTTTTATTTATTTCTCCTGCTTTAATAGCTCCATCTTGAGATTTTTGTGAAATATCCTTAACTACTTCTTCAATTTCTTGTGATGTTGCTAACATTTCTTCTGCTGAAGCTGCTGTTTCTTCCATATTAGCAGCTAACTCTTCTGTAGTTGCTGATACCTCTTCTATCTCAGAGTTTAGATTTGTAACATTATCTTTTATAATTTCTACAACATCTTCTATGCTATCAGAACTTGCACTAACAGTTTTAATAATCTGTCTTAAATTTTGTATAAATTTATTTAAACTTACTGAAAGATCTTTTATTTCATCTTCTGAATTTATTTGTATTTCTTGAGTTAAATCTCCACCTCTTTCTGCTAAAGAATCCAATTCTCTCTTTAAAACATTTAGTGGTTTTGTAATAGAATTTATTATCATTATTCCAAAAACTATACTCAATGACCCCAAGACTAGTATTATAAATACATTTACTTTTATAGAAGTTTGTAATTTCATATTTCTATCAATGCTAGCATCTTCTGTTCCTTTTTTATTGATATCTACTAGCTTTGCTAGATATAAAGAAATTTTATCAAATGATTCTTTTGCTTCTCCCATCATTATTTTCATAGCTTCTTCATTCTTAATATCTCTACTTAATGCAATAATTTGATTATGTAGTTCTAAATATTTATTCCATTCTTCTTTTACCATGTTAAACATTTTTTTGTCTTCTTCAGTTGTTATGGTAGTATGATAATTTTCTAAATTCTTTTGTATTTCCTCATTTTTTTCTTCCATTGCTTTTTCTTTTTCCGCCATAACTTCTGGGTTATTTTCAATAATATGATTATATTCAAGCAATCTAAACTTTGATTTCATAACATTAATTTCTTCTGAATATATAATTCCTGGAATAGCCTCTGTAGTTATTTCTGTTGACTGCTTATTTATAGCCTCTAAAGTTATTGTAGAATAAATTCCCATAAATATAATTGTAATTACAAAAATAGTTACTATAAAAATCAATTTATTCTTTATTGTTTTTAACATATTTCATCTCCTTACCTAAATATAAAATTTTATCCTATAATTATTCATTCGTTTATGAGTTTATTAACTTTAGCTTAATAAACCTTTATTAAATCAATATTTAATATTTATACTTTAATTACATTATATATTTTATAGTATTTTAAAAACAAGCTTTAATTAGTTAATCATTTTTTGTAGTTTTTTCTCTTTTTATCTATTAATTCTCAAAACTCAAAAGTGTCTAAACGACATTTTTTTATTAAAACTTAATAGATTTAGTTTAAAATATTAGAAACTTTCTAATATTATAAATTTTAAAACTTCATTATTTTCTTTAAAATAAAAAATTCCTTACTAATAAATTTTAGTAAGGAATTTTTATAAGTGTGTGCGTTTTATTTAATATAATTAATTATTTAGTTAGGTATTCATGAATTGCCTGAGCAGCTTTTTTACCAGCACCCATAGCAAGTATTACTGTTGCAGCTCCTGTAACAGCATCTCCTCCTGCATAAACACCTTCTTTAGATGTTAATCCAGTTTCTTCTTCTGCTATTATACATCTTCTTTTATTTATTTCTAATCCTTTAGTTGTTGATGATATTAATGGATTTGGCGATGTTCCAAGTGACATTATTACAGTATCAACATCCATAACAAATTCTGATCCTTCAACTTCAACTGGTCTTCTTCTTCCTGATTCATCAGGCTGACCAAGTTCCATCTTGATGCATTTCATCCCTTTAACCCATCCATTTTCATCAACTAATATTTCTTTTGGATTAGTTAACACATCAAAGATTACACCTTCTTCTTTAGCATGATGTACTTCTTCAACTCTTGCTGGAAGTTCTGATTCACCTCTTCTATATACTATGTGACTTTCTGCTCCAAGTCTTAATGCAGTTCTAGCTGCATCCATAGCAACATTTCCACCTCCAACTATAGCAACTTTTTTACCAGCTCTAACTGGAGTATCATATCCTTCAACAGCTGCTTTCATTAAATTTACTCTTGTTAAAACTTCATTTGCTGAGCATACTCCATTAGCATTTTCTCCTGGTATCCCCATGAATTTAGGAAGACCTGCTCCTGACCCTATAAATACTGCTTTAAATCCTTCTTCTTCAAACAATTCATCAATTGTTATTGTTCTTCCTACAATAACATTAGTTTCAATCTTAACACCAAGTTTCTTTATGTTTTCAACTTCATTTTTAACTACTTTTTCTTTTGGTAATCTAAATTCAGGTATACCATATTCTAAAACACCACCAGCTTTATGAAGTGCTTCAAATATAGTAACATCATATCCTTTTTTAGCTAAATCTCCTGCACAAGTTAATCCTGAAGGACCACTTCCTATAACAGCTACCTTTATTCCGTTTTTTTGTGCTGTTTCACTTAAATCAACTTTGTTATCTCTTGCCCAATCAGCTGTAAATCTTTCAAGCTTACCTATTGATACTGAATCTCCCTTTATTCCAAGTACGCATTTTCCTTCACATTGTTTTTCTTGTGGACATACTCTACCACATACTGCTGGAAGTGCACTATACTTAGAAATCTCTTTTGCAGCCTCCTCAAAATTTCCATCTTTAACCTGTGAAATAAATCCTGGAATATTTATAGACACTGGACATCCTTCAATACATTTAGGATTTTTACAATTTAAACATCTTGAAGCTTCTTTTTTAGCTTCCTCTTCATTATATCCTAAACAAACTTCTTCAAAGTTTGTTGCCCTAACCTTTGGATTTTGTTCTCTTACAGGTACTTTTACCATTCTCTCTTTCATATCCATTACTACTTATCACCTCTGCAACCACAGCCACCATGACTATGAGTATTACCTTCTTCTAATGCTAATTTTACTTTTCCTTCTTCTGTTTTATACATAGCTTGTCTTCTCATAGATTCATCATAATCTATTAAATGTCCATCAAATTCTGGTCCATCAACACAAGCAAATTTAACTTCTCCACCAACAGTAACTCTGCAAGCCCCACACATACCTGTACCATCTACCATTATAGGATTTAAGCTTACTGTAGTAGGAATTTCTAATTTCTTAGTTAACTGAGCCATAAACTTCATCATTATCATAGGTCCAATAACTACTGCATGATCATATTTATTTCCTTCATCAACTAATCCTTGTAAACAATCTGTAACTCTACCATTAAATCCATAACTTCCGTCATCTGTAGCTACATAGAGAGTTCCAGATGCAGCTTTCATTTCTTCTTCTAAAATTAATAAATCTTTTGTTCTAGCTCCAACTATAACATCAACATCTATTCCATTTTCATGCATCCATTTAACTTGAGGGTAAACTGGTGCAGCACCAACACCTCCTGCAATAAAAATTATCTTCTTCTTCTTTAAATCTTCTATATTTTCATGTATAAATTCACTTGGTTGACCTAATGGTCCTACAAAGTCTGCTACATAATCGCCTACTTTGTACTGTGCTAATTCTTGTGTACTTTTTCCAACTGTTTGGAACACAATAGCTACTGTTCCTTTTTCTTTATTATAATCTGCTATAGTTAAAGGAACTCTTTCACCTTTTTCATCGTTTTTTATTATTATAAATTGACCTGGTTTTGCTGATTTTGCTACTCTTGGAGCTTCTATATCCATTAAAAAGATATTATTTGTAAGCTCTCTTTTGCTGACTATTTTGTACATTTATGTTCCTCCCAATTCTTTTATAAAAGATCTTTATCTGGTGTTACTAATATCTTAACGTGTTTCTTCTTTTCTGGACCTGTTAATGCTCCAAATCCTTCTTCAACTATATTATCTAAATGTATTCTCTTTGTTATATATCCTTCTGCTTTTATTCTTCCATCATTCATTTGAGCCATAGTTGCTGGAAATTCATGTCTATATGCTAATGTTCCAACAATTTTCTTTTCAGTAAATACTAAAGCATTAGGATTAAATGTTACTCCATTTTCCCATATACTTGTTATAACCATAGTTCCTTCAAATTTTAAACTATTTATACCTGTATCAAAACCAATTTGAGCTCCTGTTGTTTCAAATGCTACATCTACACCTAGTCCATTAGTAAGCTTCTTAACTTCTTCTGCTATATCAACTTCATTTGGATCTAATACGACATCTGCACCTGCTCTTTTTGCATACTCTTGTCTTATAGATTTTCTTTGTAATACTACTACTAATTTTGCTCCTGCTGCCTTTAAACATTCTATAGTTGCTAATCCTATTGGACCAGAACCTAATACTAATGCAGTATCTCCAATTTTAAAATTTCCTATTCTAATTGAATGTAAAGCTACTGCCATTGGTTCAACTAAAGCTGCTTGTTCATAAGACATTTCATCTGGTATTTTATGTATAAATTCTTCTGGGAAAACTGTATATTCAGCAAGTCCTCCACCACTTCCACAAAGTCCATGGAATCCTAAAGATGAACATAAATTATATTTTCCTTCTAAACATGCTGGACATTTTCCACATGCAACTATAGGTTCAACTATTACTCTATCCCCTACTTTAAATTTTGTTACATTTTCACCAACTTCAACAACATCACCTGAAAATTCGTGACCTAAAACTACTGGAGCTGTTGTCCCACTTAACGCATGGGGTTGACCTACTGGAATAAATATAGGACCACCTAAATATTCATGTAAATCTGATCCACATATTCCGCACCATTTTACTTTTATTTTTACTCCATTGCTTGTAATTTTTGGTTCTTCAATTTCTTCTACTCTAACATCTTTTTTAGCGTACCATAAAGCTGCTTTCATGTTAAAATCCCTCCCTAAATGTTTCAATATATTGTTAATTAATTAACATATATATTTATATAGCAATATTCGTGCCAAAATAAAAATAAAATTTTAAAAATATAAATTTTTATACGTTAATATGTTATATTTACTTACTTTCATTATTATTATAAAATTTAAAATCCATTTTATTTATGTTTTTAAACAAAAATAAATGTATCAAAATAATACACTTGTTCTTCTCATTTTGATACATTTATTATTTATATTCTCATTTTGATACATTTATTTGATATTTTTTAATCTTTCTATATAATGTAGCCCTTCCTATTTGTAATAACTTTGATGTCATTTGAATATTTCCATTACATTTTTTTATGGCATCACTTATAGCTTTCTTTTCTAATTCCTCAAGGGGGACTATATTTAATTTTCTTTCAGATAAATCAAGTTCTTTTTCAACACTCTCAATATTTTCTTGAATATAATCAATGTTATTTACGCTTGTAATTTCATCATCACTTAAATAATAGTCTCTTTCAACTACATTTCTTAACTCTCTTATATTTCCTGGCCAATTATATTTTTTTAAATCACTTATATAAAAATTATTTATTCTTATAAATTTTTCTTTATTTTTTAAATTCAACTCTTTTATAAAATGTTTTATTAATATATCTATATCATCTATTCTTTTTCTTAATGGTATAGTTTTTATTTCCATAACACTTAATCTATAATATAAATCTTCTCTAAAATTTTGTTTACTTATTTCATTTTTTAAAATTCTATTTGTTGCGCCGATAACTCTAACATTTAATTGTTTTTCCGTAGTTCCTCCAACTCTTGTAATCTTCCCATTATCTAAAACCCTAAGAAGTTTACTTTGAATATCTAGCGGTAATTCACCTATTTCATCTAAAAATATTGTACCACCATCTGCTAATTCAAATTTTCCTGGATGACCTTCTTTTGAAGCTCCTGTAAAAGCACCTTTTTCATATCCAAACAACTCACTTTCAACTAATTCTCTTGGAATTGATGCACAATTTACTGCAACAAAAGGACCTTTAAAACGTCCACTATAATTATGTATAGATTGAGATATTAATTCTTTACCAGTTCCACTTTCTCCTTGAATTAATATATTACAATCACTTATAGCAGCTTTTTTAGCAAAAGTAATCATCTTCTTCATCTCTTTATTACTAGTCATAATATCATCAAATTTATATTGTGCTTTATAACCTGCAAATTTATTTACTAATTTATGTACTCTTCTAACTTCAGCAAAAGTAATTACTGCCCCATTATTTTTTCCATTCACATTTAAAGGTACTACATTTATAACACATTTAACCAATCTATTTTTTATACAAAAATCCCACTCTATATTATTTAATGACTTATTTTGTTCTTTAAATAACTTATGAAAATGAATTCCATTTAAAAATTTATCAACATCCATTTCCATAGCTTCTTCTAATGATATGTTTAAAATATCTAATGCTCTTCCATTTACCCTTTTTACTTTCATGTTTTCATTAAACACTATCATTCCATCAGAAATTGAATCAAATGTTACATTTAATAATTTATATGAAATTGTTAAAGCCATTTGCTTTTGAATTGATTGTGCTGCTGCTGTTACTATTCCCATTGTATGAGAATGAGCATTATAATAATTTCCAGACATATTTATACAACCAATCAAATTTCCATCTTCATCATGTATAGGTGAAGCTGAGCAAGTCCATGTATGTTGATTTATGCCATAATGTTCTGCACCTATTGTTTGAACTGGCTTATTAAGATATAATGCAGTTCCTATAGCATTAGTTCCAACTATATTCTCAGTCCAAAGCTCTCCTTTTAGAAAATTTAATTCATTAACTCTCTCCATTATATCTTTATCACCTATTATTTCTAATAAATAACCATCTTTATCTGATAAAAATAAAGCAAAACCAGATCCTGAAACCCTACTATAAATACTTTCCATAATAGGTCTAGCTACTGATATAAGTTCAATATTATTTTTTATTAATTTATCTATATCTGAATGTTTAACATTTCCTTTGCCATTGTAAGGATCAACATTACATTTCTTGCACCTTACCCACGATTCTGCTATTTCACTTCTTACATTAGCATCTACTTCTCCAGTTATAATAAATTTTCTCCACGCCTTCTCAATAAAATTCATGTAGTTTTCCATATCTATTCTCCAATACTTATAATTATAAAAAAATAATATTACTTATTATCATTATACTTAATTTTATTAAAAAATAATATAAATTAAAAAGGCAAGTATACTTTACTCACCTCTATACAATAAATTTATAAAATTACAAAAAATCTAACTATAAAACATCATCCATTTTCTTTAAATAAAAAAAGTAGCAGATAATTTTAGTAAAAAATCAGCTACTACTTTATAATAAATTCTTTATGTTAAACTCTTATGCTTTATTAAATTATTTAAACAACTATTTTTATTGCAATCTAATTATATATTAATATTACTTATTATTATTTGTTTCCCATTTTTTTCTCTCTACAAATCTGCCCATAAAAAACGCAAAAATCCCAACACCTATTCCTGTTTGAACACAGAAAAGAAGGCTTTCTACTTCACCTGGTAATTCTCCATCAATCCATGTTTCCATAACTGGTGTAAACCACGGTTCATATTCTCCATGTATTTCTTCTATCATTTCACTTCCAGCATCATCAGATCCTCCAAATTCAGCACCTTTTAATGCAAAAAGCGGAACTATAGTAATTATTAAGGCAATAATTAATAATATTATTACTGTTTTTTTATTTTTACTCATATCTATCTGCTCTCCTTCATAAATCCAATTGATGTTAATTCAGATTTTGCATATGTTTCTAATCCAATAATAACAATAACAGTTAATATTCCCTCGACAATTGCAAGTGGTACTTGAGTAGGTGCAAAAACTCCTAAAAATTTTATTGCTGAAGCCCCTATTCCACCTTCTGGTGATGGATAAGCAATAGCAAGTTGTAAACTAGTAATACAATAAGTAAATAAATCTCCTAAAGAAGCAGCTAAAAAAATGCCTACTTTTTTATTAACTTTTAGCTTTTTGCATAGTATATATATCAAATAAGATAATATTGGTCCTGCAATTGCCATAGAAAAAGTATTTGCCCCTAATGTAGTAAGTCCACCATGTGCTAATAAAATTGCTTGAAATATTAATACTATAATTCCTAAAATACCAACTGCAGTTGGTCCAAATAAAATAGCACCAAGACCTGTTCCTGTCATGTGAGAACAACTTCCTGTAACTGATGGAATCTTTAAAGATGATATTACAAATATAAATGCACCTGCCATAGCTAAAATTGTTACTGATTTTCTATCCTCATTTAAAGTTTTCTTAATGGAAAAAAGTCCAGCTATTAAAAATGGTAAACTTATAATTCCCCATGATACACAGTACTTAACTGGCAAATATCCTTCCATAATGTGCATTGCATTCGCTACTGGAGTTATTCCAAAAAGTAACGCAAATATAATAGCGATTTTCTTAATTGTTTTTTGTTCTTTCATTTTAATTCTCCTTTCAAATAAAAAAAGATACCATATCTAATGATTCCCACTCATCAGACTAGCATCATAAATAATCCCTTTATATAAAATAAAGAGAAACTTGTCCCCATAAAGTCATCGCTCGTAACTCTATGCATTCGATACAAAAGGCAGGTCTTCTGACTAAGGAATTATGGCTATATTTTGTCTTCCCAGTTTCCCAGTGACATAATAAAATATAACTTTTCCAACACAGCGGCGGGACCGTAAGAGAATTTCACTCTTTTCCCTATTATCCTGCGGAGAAAATCACAGGCACCTATTTGTAATTATGTGGTAAGATATCTATTTTTATCTTACTTTAATATAAGCAACTTTAATTTTATAGTAAAAGTATTTATATTGTCAACTTAAATTAGTTAAATATACCATTATCTTCATTAAATTAATATAACATCTCAGTAAATTCAACTATATCTTTAGGATAAATTCTATTATTTTCAATTAATCCTTTATCTACTAAAATTTCATATACATCCAACATAGTAGGACGCTTTAGATTTGCACTATTTATAACTTTATCATCTTTAAATATTTGTAATGGTGTTCCGTCAGCTATAATTTTTCCATTACAAAAAACAACAATACGTTCTGCCCAACGATAAGCAAAATCTACATCATGGGTAGATATTAAAAGTGTTTTTTTCTCTTTAGATAATTTTTCTAAAACTTCTTCAAGCATAATTGCATTTAAAGGATCTAAAGCGGCTGTAGGTTCATCAAATATTATAATTTCTGATTTCATTGCGATAATATCTGCAATACTAACTCTCTTTTTCTCACCACCACTTAAGTAATGTGGAGGACGATTTTTAAAATCTGTTAAATTCATATATAATAGTGCTTCTTCAACTCTTTTTTTAACTTCTTCTTTAGATAATTTTAAATTCATGGGCCCAAAAGATACTTCTGCTAAAACAGTTGAAGCAATTATCTGATTATCTGCATCTTGAAACACAATACCTACATTTTTTCTCAATTCATTAAGTTCTTTCTTCGATATTTTTTTACCTTTATAAAAAATATCACCACTTTTTGGTGTTAAAACTCCATTAATATTTAAAAAAAACGTAGATTTACCTGCTCCATTTGAACCAAGAATAGCTACTTTCTCACCAGCATAAATATCAATATTTATATTTGATAATACATCTTTTTCATTACTATATGTATAATCTAAATTTCTCACTTGCAAAATTATTTCTTTGGAAGTTTCATTCATAATATCACTCCTATCTGGTTATTAACCATAATATTATTAAACTTATTAAATAAATTACTGATGCTACAATTTGCTTTGTTTCTATCTTCTTATCTTCTTCTAAAAATATCATTTCACCATCATAACATCTAGATTCCATAGAATCATAATAAGCATTTGCCTTTTTTAAGGAAACAATCAAAAGATTTCCTGAAGTACTTCCAAAAGAATAACAAGATGTTTTAAAATCAACATAACCTAACCTAGATTGTGCTGAATTTTTCATTTTACATTGTACATCTAATAAAATAAATATAAATCTATATATCATATTCATTAATTCAATAATAATTTTAGGAACATGAATCTTACGCAAAACAGAAATTATTTCACTAGCAGATGTAGATAAAGTCATCATATACATAGCACTTATTGCTCCAAATGCTTTCATCATAATTTTTAATGTTTTTAGTATACTTTCATTTGATGAGTATAAATAGAACAAATGAAAATTTAAATTATATTCTCCTATTGGTCGTGTTGATATACCTATGGCAATTGCAATGCTCCCTAAAATCATAAAAGTAATTGGTATAGTGAGAAGGCTTAAATATTCTTGAAAATGAATTTTTCCTTTACAGACAGTAATAAATGCCATGGTAAATGAAATAATTAAAGATACATAGAAATTATTTGCTATAATACAAATTAATAATGTAATAAATGCAAATACAACCTTAAACATAGGATTCCAATGATTTATTTTAGATTTATAAGCATAAAAATCAATTGAATATATCCCTTCAGAATGATTATTAGACTTTCTTTTTAGTTTAAATTTCATTTTTCATCCCTACTTCTTAAATTTATTTGTTCCATTAAGAAATCCCCCTTTTTATATTTACCATAATGGATATGAAAAGTATAGTTTTTTAGTAATATCATGTCAAGCAGTGACATAGTATTTTTCTAAGCTATTTAATTATCATTATTATTATATAAATTATTAAGTAACATTTTATTTTTTGCTATAATAAAACTCTAACTTAGAACGATTTCAATTCTTAGTTAGAGTTTTTATTTTGATTTATTAAGGCATAATCTAAGTCCATCTGCCAGTATATTTTCCCTGATCCTGCCTGAACAAAATACCATAATATTTACACTATTATAACACTTTGTCTCCTTGTCTTATAAAAAATATTCATGGCAGTTTTAGACTTGTTATTTTATTTCATGTACCTAAATATTAATTATCATCATAATCTATAAATTCAAAAAATACTTTTATGTGTCCTCCGCAAACCATTCCAAGCTTTGCAGAATCAGAATTTGATAAATTGTATTCTTCCAAAATAGATTTTTTTTCATCAAATAACTTTAATGCTCTTTTATAAACTGAATATTCAACACTTCCCCCGCCAACAGTACCTATAAATTCACCATTTTTATTTATAAGCATTTTTGTACCAGGATCTCTAGGACCTGATCCATGCTTTTCAATTATTGTAGCTAAAACCATTGGCTCACTTGTATTTAATATAGAGTCAGAAATATTATCTGGTATGGTGCTTATTATTTTTTCATTTTTTGTTTGTATTATCTCTGATAAAATGCTTACTGCTACTTCTGCTGGTGTTTTAGCTCCTATACTAAGACCTATTGGAGTATGGACTTTATCAATATCTTCTTTTGGATATCCATTTTCTAACAAACTATTTATTACAAATTTTACTTTACCCTTACTTCCAATCATTCCAACATAATAAAAATCATTTTCTAATATTATTTCTAAACATTGCTGATCATATTTATGACCTCGTGTAACTATAACAAAATAACTATTTTTATTAAATTCAACTTCATTAAGTGCTTCTTTAAAATCCTTACATATTATATTACTTGCCATAGGAAATCTTTCTTTGCTTGCAAATTCTTCTCTATTATCTATTACAGTAATATCAAACTCTAGTAAATCAGCCATTTGGCATAAAGGTAAAGCCACATGTCCACCACCACAAACAATTAAATTAGGCTGTCCTATAATATATTCTATAAATAATTTTATGCTATTATCTAATTCTAAAACATATGTGCCTTTATTAAAATCTATTTTATTAAAAATTTCATTCCAAAAGTTTTTAATATTATCATCTTCTATAGACATAAATCCTTTACTCTTAAATAGTTTCTGTCCTGCTATATTTTTACCTTCATATTCTCCTTCTATAACAGTGACTATAAATACTTCTTTATTTAATTTTAATTTTTTAAAAAGACTCTCATAAAATTTTTTCTTCATCACTCTTTTACCTCATATATATTATTGTAAGATATATTAACTAATTCTTCTCTAGTATCTATATCTTTAACTTCTATTTCATTTACAATGGGAACTTTCTCTAAATCATCAAGATGTTTTTTCATAACAGCCTTTCCTCCAACATCTCCTTTTAAATTTACTAACTCATCAATATATTTCTTTAAAAATATAGTTGGATTACCTAGGTGTCCATTGAATTCAACACATGCCATTCCCTTTTTACTTTTTATAAATCTAAATATTAAATTTTCTATAGTCTGTGATGTTATAAAAGGTTGATCACAAACCATAAACATATATGCATCTGCTTCAATATCTTTCTTAATTCCAAGTTCAATGGAATAAGATATTCCAAGCTCACTATTTTTATTCATTACAACTTCAATAGGCTGTTTTAACAAAGCTGATTTAATTTCCTCATATTGAGTAACTAAAACTATTTTATTAAAATTTACTTTTAAAACTTCATCTACTACATTCATAAACATAGGTTTTTTATCAACTATTGTTAATAATTTATTACCATTAAATCTAGTACTATCTCCTGATGCCAACAATATTAAATTTATTTTCTTCATATTTTTAAATATACACACTAATATTTTGTGTAAATTCCCCTTATTATTTTTAATATACATTCCAAATCCAATTTAATTACGTATATATTACTAAATATAATCAAATCATTTAATAACTATAGGCTTATCACCCTTATCAATAACTTGACCTATGATTCTAGCATATGGAGTGAAATTTTCCATTCTTGATAAAAATTCTTTTGCATGTCTTTCCGGAAGTGAAAGTAGAAGCCCACCTGATGTTTGTGGATCTATTAATACATCTTGTAATTCTTGTGATATATCAGATTCTACTTTAAACTTATCCTTCAAATAATCAAGGTTATTATACATACCTTCAGGTATAATTCCCATCCTAGCAAAATCTAATGTCTCATCGATAATTGGTACAGATTCGCTAAAAATTTCTATGGTTTTTTCACTACCACTAGCCATTTCATAGCTATGACCAACAAGTCCAAATCCAGTTACATCAGTACATGAATGAATTTCTAATCCTGAAGTACATTCTTTAGCATATTTATTTAATGTAGACATTATTGAAGTAACTTCTCTAACCTTATTTTCACCTATCAACTCTGCTTTAGCAGCAGTATTCATAATTCCTATTCCTAATGGCTTTGTAAGTACTATTACATCTCCAGTTTTAGCATTACTATTTGAAAGTATATCTTTTGGATGTGCAAATCCACTTACACAAAGTCCATATTTAGGTGTAGGATCAGCTATTGTATGTCCACCTGCAATTACTGCTCCAGCTTCCTTTACTTTATCATATCCTCCTGCAAGTATTTCACGCATAATTGATATATCTATGCAAGAGGGAAAACAAATTAAATTCATAGCTATTGAAGGATTTCCTCCCATAGCATAAATATCACTTAATGCATTAGCTGCTGCAACTTGACCAAAAATATATGGATCATCTACCATTGGTGGAAAAAAGTCTACTGTCTTGATTACTACAGTATCATCATTAATTTTATATACACACGCATCATCACTTGTATCAAACCCAACAATTAAATTATTATCTTCAAATTTAGGTAAACTACTTAATACATTATGAAGAATTCCTGGTCCTATCTTAGCTGCACAACCAGAATTTTTAGTTAAACTCGTAAGTTTTATATCCTTTGACATATACATTTCCTCCTAACTTATTACTTCAAAATATATTTTTATTTAGACTATGTTCTAATATATTTAATAACTGTAATGGCATTGTACTTTGACTTTGACAACTCTTAGATTAAAACCTAAACTTTATATTTAGCCTTTCAAACTTACTCAGTCCACTTTACTTATGCATATATCAACACACTTCTAAAACATATCCTAATTCTATATAGTAATAACTTTTGATGCTTCTTTCATATAATTTGATATTTCATACATATTACTCACTCTTCCAACTTTCAATTCTTCTTCTAAGCCATAAAAGTTAAGGCATGTACCACAAACCAAAATTTCAACTCCCTTATCTTCTAATTCTTTTAAATGTTCTACAACTTGCTCATTTAAAGTAGGTACTTTAACACCTGCATTCATAAATAAAATTGATTTTGGTAAATCATCAGATTCTGTCATTGTATAAAAATACATTTTAATAAGTGATTTTCCAAGTTCCTCACTTCCAGAACCTATAATTTCTTTTCCAACAAATATTGACCATGTACCTAATTTATTGTTATTAATTTCTTCTATTAATTTATTGCATTCCTGGCATGTTTCTTCTTCATTGCTATCTGCTTTATCATTTAAAAAATATACTTTAAATATCCCATTAATTTCTTCTGATTTTGTTTCAAAATTCATACTATTACCTAATTTTTTTAAATTTTCATTAGCTACTTTATTATCAACCTCAACTATAAAATTAATATTTCCATTATCTATCTCCTTTTTTGCCATTATTACAGGTATTGGACAGTTCTTTCCTTTTGCATCAATTATTTTATTCATAATAATCCTCCCAACCATACTCTATTAAAGTTACTATTTTTACCAATTTTATATTTCAAAGAAATTACAATATATTTTTTTACATTCAAATTTTAAGATTGCTTAATTTAGATTATTTTTATTTATATTGATATATGCAGTGTGTAAATGAACATTGCAATTAGATTTCAAAAATTTTTAATAGATACTTCAAATTTATTGCTTGTCTAAATTCTATCTTAGAAATAATTTAAAATTGAACTATACCCATTCTTAGTATTCATAAATATAATTACTTATTTTGTTTCATGTAAGTATATATCAACATATTACTAAAACTTAAAATTACTCAAATGTAAAATTGCTTCTAAAACCCCTCCTCCTATTGATCTTGCTTTATCTGAAATTGTAAAACAATGGTTTCTCTCACATCTTGGATCAATGTCTCCACTCTTCATACCCTTAAAAACATTGATATTTTTTTGAAGCATGCCTCTTACTATTCCATCTATCTGTGCAAAAATTGGAGTTTCATTGACATAAGCTACAATATCTCCTTTTTTAACATAATCTCCTATTTTTGATACTGGATCTATTTTCCCATCAGCTGTAGCTCTTATTATTCTTTCTTTACTGAATCCTCCTATTTCTCCTGGGACTCCTGTATTAGCAATAGCACTTCCTTTATATATTGGCTTCCCTAAATAATGTCCTCTTTTAGTTTCAATAACACAATGACAATCAACACCAGCTGTAAAACCCGGACCTAAAGCGATTACAATTTTAGCATCATTAATCTTTGTCCCTAAGTTCTTTTTAGCTATAATAGCATCAATTATTATCTTAGGTTTAATTTCATCTATGATTTTTGCTTTTTCATCAATTACGACTGCTATATTTCCATTTTCAATAATTTTATTTATTTCCCTTTTATCAGAAGCAAGTACAGATGTTATTCCCTCAACTACTACTTTTTTATCAAAAACAGCTTGTGAAAAGGCTACTGTTCTTCTTACTGTAGTCGGCTGTGAAATTTCCGTCATAACTATATCAAATCCACATTTTTTTAGTCTAGTGGCAACACCAGTTGCCAAATCTCCAGCACCCTTTATTACTATCATAGTTTTAGACTCCTTTTTAATTTATAAAATATCTATTCTAAATTTCTGCAAATTATTTTAATAATTTTATATTAAAATTCTAATTTTATTTAACCTTATATATTAACATCTCATAAAAAATAACTAAGATAAAATTATATTTTAAATATTATCTTTAAAACTTGTTAATACTAATTCATTAACTCCTAATTTTAAAAGTTCTTTAAAAATATTCTTACCTATATCTAATCTCTTCTCATCATCTACTTTATTCACAATTATTTTATAATCACATTTAACATTTTTCTTTTGACCTTTTTCACTTGATAAAATTTTAGCTATATCTTCTTCATTAATTTTATGATTCTCATCTAAGCCTAAAAATTTTGCAACTAATTCTTTCCTGTGACAAGTTTCTCTAATACTTTTACCAACTGAATCAATTCCACATACTCCCACAACCAAATTACTATTATCTAATATTACTGGTTCATGCTCTGCAGGAATTTTTAATGGTAATCTTTTAGCACCATCTGCTTCTATTAATAAAAAATCACAATATTTTATTAAATTTCTAGTAAATTCAATTGAAAATCCTTGTATCTTCTCTCTATTTATTTTCTTATTAGCTATAACCTTCTCTTTATTTACTAAATTTTTATCTTTACAATCATTAGACTTATTAATACACTTTTGCCCTACAGTAATCATATTTTCACTATTTAATAAATTTAAAATATCATCTTTTTTATCTGTTAAAACAAAATTTCTTTCAGGCATTTGCATATGTGTTGTAGTAGTTATAATAACCTTCTTTCCCAATTTACTTAACTCATTCCCTAATTCATATATTGAGGTTGTCTTGCCTCCACCCCCAACAAATGAGATTATCATTTTTTTATTAACATCTATATTTAATGCTTCTATCAATGATTTCATTTGATTTATTTTTCTGTCTTTACACTTAAAAATTTTCATATTATGTTAACCTATCTCCTTTATGCACTTTTAAAAAGTTAAACTTTATTAATTAAACCCTTAACAAAAATCATATTTTTTTAATTAACAGACTATAACTGGTCCAAACTTTGTATAAGCAATTTCAAGTTTTTTATTATAAATTTCTTCCATTAAATTTATGAATTTTTTTTCATATCCTTGAATTCTGCAATCAATAATATCAACGATTTCGTTTGAACTTAGTATTACTATCTTATCAGCATATCTTAATGCTAAATTAATATCATGAACTGTTATTAAATTAATAAGATTGTTTTTTTTATTAAGTTACTAATAAATTTAAAAAATTCATGTTGTTTTACATAATCTAAAAAAGTATTCGGTTCATCCAAAAGTATGATACTAGCATTTTGAATAAATATCCTTGCTAAATAAACAAGTCTTCTTTCTCCTCCACTAATTTCACTTATATACTTATCTTTTAAATATTCTATATTTAATTTTTTCAAAATATCATCAACTAACTTATAATGTTCTTTACTCGGCATATCAAACACTCCCAAATATGGTGTAATGCCCATAAGTACAACATCTTTTACACTATAATTCTGATTTGTATGCAAATTTTGAGGAATATAAGATATTAATTTTCCTCTATCTTTATTCGAAAGTTTTAATAAATCCTTATTATCATAGATTACTTCACCAGTAATACTTTCTATAAGCCCAATCATAGATTTTAATAAAGTTGTTTTTCCAGCTCCATTTAATCCTAAAAGAATTGTAACTTCTCCTTTATTAAGTACTAAATTTATGTTCTTTAAAACTATTTTATTTGAATAATTTACAGTTAAATTATTTATTTCTAAATCGTTTTTCATCTAATAATATTTTCCTTTCGATTAAGAATATAAACTAAAAAAGGTGCACCAACTAGTGAAGTTAATATACTAACAGGAATTTCTACTGAAGTTAAACTTCTTGCAATAGTATCAGCTATTATAAGTATTATAGCTCCAACAATCATTGTTAACCCCATAACCTCTGATATATCATCTTTAGCATAAAACTTTACTATATGAGGTGCTAGTAAACCTATCCAACTTATAATCCCAGCTACAGATACTACAGTTGATACTAAAAGAGTTGCACAAAATATAGCAATTACTCTAATAACTTTAACGTTTACTCCTAATAATTTTGCTTGATCATCTCCCATAGTAAGTACTTTTAATCTCCATCTAAATAAAAATAATATTATTGATGATATGGTAGTTAACATAAGTACATAGAATACCTTGCTCCATGTACTATTATAAAATCCTCCCATTAACCAAAAATCTATTGATGGTAATTCCTTATATGGATCTGCCAAGTACTTTATAATCATTAAAAATGATGATGATATTGCTCCTGTTACAATCCCTGCTATAATAAGAGCTAATATTCTATTACTTCTCATTTGCCTAGATAAGAGCAATGAAAAAATCACTGCTCCTATTCCAAAAGAGAAAGCCATAACTTGAATTATTATTGGAGAAAAAGGTAAAAAAATTATGGCAATTGCTGCACCTAACGAAGCTCCCGAACTTACACCAAGTACGTCAGCAGATACTATAGGATTTTGAAATATACTTTGAAAAACAATTCCTGATAATGATAATGCAGCTCCACTTATTAAAACTAATACTACTCTTGAAAATCTTATGTTCCATATTAAATTAAATTCTAATGAATTAGATTTTCCATGTAACATAGTATTTATTATATCTATTGGTTTAATATAATATCTTCCTATTAATAGAGATGTAATTATTAATAGTAGTAGAACAATGCTACTTATAATTTTAGAACACCTTAACTTCATATTCCGATATCCTTATTGTCCACTTCTAAATTGAAGAATTTTTTATAAAAATCTTTGGCTGTCTTTTCAAATTCTTCTTTTGAATATTTATCTGGATTAATATTATTTGTCATCCAAAGAATACCTAAAATTGATGATGGAGTTGGATAATCCCAAGGTTCTATTACTGATGGAATAACAAAAACTTTCTTATTCTTTACAGCATTTATATCTTTTAATCTTTCATCATTAAGAACATCATCTACACCATATTTAGCATATTGAACTATATAAATAATATCTGGATTATAAGCTAATAATTGTTCTGCTGATATATCTACCCAATAACCATCTTGAAGAGATGAAGTTACATTATTTCCACCAGAAGCTTCTATCATATAATTTTGATACATTTTTGATGTACATGTTCTTAAAACACTTGAACTTCCTGATAAATAAACCTTAGGTTTATTACTACTATTTTCATTTATTTTCTTTACTTTTTCTAAATTATCTTTATAATATTTTACTATTTCATTTGCTCTTTCCTCTGTATTTGTAGATTTCCCTAAAAGCTTTACACAATCTAGAAATGAATCTAATGATTCTGGTTCTACCGCTATAACTGGTATATTAAGTTCTTCAAATTTAGGGATCATTTCTTTAGTTCTAGTTGGCATTATAACTAAATCTGGATTTATTTTTGCACATTCTTCTACATTTACACTTTTAGCAGAACCAACTTGTGGTTTATCTAAAAACTCCGGTGCAACTCTTCTATAAAGTTCTCTATCTTTAGGCTTCATTTCAATACCTGCAAGTTTATCCTTAAGACCTAAGGCTACCAAAAGTGATGTTGTAATAGGATAACTTGAAATTATCTTATCTACATCTGCCTTTATCTTTACTTTCCTTCCTAATTGATCCTCAACAGTAATAGTTTTGTCCACTTTACTTATTGTTTCTTTACTTTTTCCACATCCAATAAAAAAAGTTGTTATTAATACAAATGCTAACAACATGGATGAAACTCTTTTTAACTTTCTCATACTGTACCCCTTCCTTATTTTGTATACCAGTTATATTATTACATATATATAGTTTTATTCCCAGTATATATTTTACATTTTTGTTTAAGATGTTATTTATTTTTACTTTTATTTTAATTAAAATCAAACCTAGTATAAATAAAATACTAGGTTTGATATAAAATCTTTAACTTTAATCTACTAATAATTAATCAAACTATATATTTTTTTAAATTTATCTATAAGATTCATAATTGTTTTATACTAACTATACATCCCTTTCTTTTAATATTAGATTTAAAATTAATGCAGTAATTGTTCCTGTTGAAATTCCTGAAGTAAATATCATTTTTGCACCTTGTGGTAATTGTGCTACAAAATCTGGTCTAAAAGTTACTCCAAGACCTAATGCTATAGATACTGCTATTATTAATAAATTACGATTGGTTAGCTTAACTCTACTTAATGTTTGAATCCCAGATGCAGCAACTGTACCAAACATAACAATTCCAACACCTCCTAATACAGGTTGTGGCATGATATTAATTAATGCCGCAAATTTAGGAAATAATCCCAATATAACTAATAGTATTCCAGCCATAATTACTACATATCTACTAGCTACTTTAGTTAATGGTATTAATCCTACATTTTGGCTAAAAGAAGTATTAGGAAATGTACCTAATGATCCTGCTAATATACTACCTACACCATCTGCTAAAATTCCTTGTCCAATTCTATTATTATCATCCTTTATTCCTGATACTTGTACAATAGCTTTTAAACATCCTACTGTTTCAATGGTAGTAACAAAGTACGCAGGTACAAATGATATAACATTTTTAATATTAAAATCTACTCCATATTGAAATATCTTAGGCAAAGATAACCAATTTGCTTCACGAACTACAGAAAAATCAACCATTCCAAATGGTATACAAATAATATATCCAACTATCATTCCTATTAAAATAGATGCTGTACTTAACATACCTTTACCATAATGATTTAATAATAATGTAATACTCATTATACATATAGCAATTAAAATATTTTGTAAGCTGCCATATGTGGGTGATCCTACACCTCCTGCTGCCCAATCTATTGATACTGGAAGTAATGTTAATCCTATTAAACAAATTACTGTACCAGTTACTAGTGGTGGAAAAAGCTTCATAAGTGGTTTAATAAAAAAACTAGAAATAATTTCTACAAATGAGCCTAAAATAGTAGCTCCTATTATTCCTGGAAGTCCTGCTACTGATCCAACAGCTATTGATGGTGTTACAAATGTAAAATCAGTTCCCATTATACATGCAACTCTTGCTCCAATAGGTCCAATTCCTCTTGCTTGAATAATGGTTACAATACCAGCGGCTAAAATTGAAGTACTAATTAAAGTTGTTGATGTTTTAACATCAAAACCTAAACTACTTGAAATTACTAATGGTACAACTATAATTCCACCAAAAGCTGCAAATATATGTTGTACACCTAATAAAATTTGAGTTAGAATACTTGGTTTATCATTAACTCCATACATTAATTTAATGTTTGAAACCTGATCAGCTTTAACATTAAATTCAGAATCTTTTTTTGATTCCTTATTTGACTTCATATTTTTATTTCCCCCTAAACCATCACTATCATATTTTCAACTTTTTATCTAACCTTATTTTCGTTCTAAAGATTTCTTAGTAGCATTAAATATCTTTTGATAGCCTGTACAACGACATAAATGACCTGAAATTTCTCTTTTTATTTCTGCATCAGTATATTTTTTTCCACTATTAACAAGTGCTGTAGATGTTAATACTAATCCTGGTGTACAAAAACCACATTGAACTGCTCCTTCATCAATAAAAGCTTGCTGAACTTTAGATAAATTTCCATCCTTCTTAACACCTTCAATAGTTACAATGCTTTTACCATCTGCCCAAACTGCCATATATATACATGAATCAGTAGGAACTCCATCAATTAATACAGTACAAGCTCCACACTCTCCAACATGACATCCACATTTTACACCTGTACAATGTAATCTATTTCTTAAAACATCAAGTAAAGATTCCCTTATATCAACTTCTAAAATATAAGATTTATCATTTACGTTCATTGATATTTTCTTCATTTCTACATTACTCATTTTCTTCACCTTCTACTTCCATAGTCTTTTTTATTCCTCTTTTAGTTAATTCTTTAATTAAATGCTCTCTAAAATCCTTAGATGCACGCCATGAATTTCTTGATTTTGATGATTTAACTGCAAGTTCAGAAATTTTTTTGATATTTTCTTCTGTTGCCTCAATTCCTTTTGCATAATTCTCTGCTTCGTTACATCTTATAGGCGTTGGTGCTGATACACCTAATGCAATCCTTAAATCATTAAATTTACCATCTTCAATTGAAGATAAAACAGCTACACTAACCATAGCTATATCCATAGCTTTTCTATTACTAAACTTTATATAGTTACCTTTTAAATTCTCATAATCTTCTTTTTTAATTATTAAATTAGTTAATATCTCATTACTTTTAATATCCACTTTCCCTGGTCCTAAATAAAACTCCTCTATAGGAACAATTCTCTCACTATTCTTATTCTTAATTTTTAATTTAGCATTAAGAGCAAATAATGACGGTGCACTATCTGCAGAAACAGCTCCGTTACAAACGTTTCCACCTATGGTAGCCATGTTTCTAATTTGTGGTCCTCCCATGGAAACTGCTCCTTCTGCTAATACTTTTATATACTTTTGTATAATATCATTTCTAAATATTTTAGAAAATGATGCCATAGCTCCAATTTCTATTGATCCATCATCTAACATATTAATATCATCAATACCTTTTATCTTTCTAATACTTAATAATTCTGCATCTTTCATTCTATGATGATGCAATTTTATTAAAACATCTGTACCTCCAGCTATTATTTTAAGTTGCTTATTTTCATCTAATAACTCTAATGCTTCTTCTAAAGTTTCCGGTTCTAATATATCCTTAATATCAAACATTTTAACCCCTCCTAATACTACACTAATCCAACTTGATTGAATTTTTCAAAAACAGATTGTGGATTCATTGGTATTTTATTAAATGCAACACCAGTAGCATCTAAAACAGCGTTACGAACAGCTGGTGCTGGTGAAACTGTAGTATTTTCTCCAATAGATTTTTGACCAAATCCACCTGCTGGTTCATATTTTTGAATAAATGCTGATCCAATAGTAGGAGTATCCATTATTGTTTGTAATTTATAATCTAAAAGATTATTATTTAATGGCTTACCAGTTTTCTCGTCAAATAACATTTGTTCTGATAAAGCATATCCAAGTCCCATACTTACTCCCCCATGTACTTGTCCTTCAGCCAACATAGGATTCATAATCATACCTGAATCATGTATATTATATATTTCTAAAACATCTATCTTACCTGTCTTGATATCAACTTCTACTGCTACAAAAGTAGCTCCATATGCTATTGCATTAATTCTAACATTAACCGATGTGTCACTAGTTATAGGGCAGCATTTAATTCTATCATAATATGATTCCATAGCAATTTCCTCAAGTGGACATATTATCCTACCTAATTTTTTTTCTATGATTTTACAATCTACAATATCTAGTTCACTAGGTTGTAATCCACATTTACTACTTGCAAATTCTAACACTTTACCTCTAACTTCTAATGCACACTTCTTAACTGCTGCTCCACTTACAAATGTTTGTCTTGATGCATATGAGCCTGTATCAAAAGGAGTTATATCTGTATCTTGCATAGAAATAACATGTACCATATCTATTTTTAATCCAAGAATTTCAGCCACCATTTGACCAAAAACTGTATCACTTCCTTGACCTATTTCGGTTGCTCCTATCTGTAATTGAACTGATCCATCTTGATTCATTACAATTCTTGCTCCAGCTGGTTCTAACGATACAGGATGTGTTCCAGTAAAATAACTAAAGCACGCCATACCTACGCCTCTTTTTTTATCCTTATTTTCAGCATTATACTCTTTATATTCTTTCTTTTTTTCATTCCATTTAATTAATTCTTTACCTTTTTCCATACATTGTGGTAATGCAAAAGAACGAACTGAATTTTTACTAAGTGGTTCAACATAACCTTCATTAACAAAATTTTTAATCCTAAATTCTATTGGGTCAACATTAAGGGCTTTACATATATCTTCTATATGACTTTCTAATGCATAACACATTTGTGGTGCTCCATATCCTCTCATTGCACCTGCTGCTGGTAAGTTTGTATATACTGTTATTGGGCTATATTTTATTGATTTAAAATCATATACACCTCTAAATTTTCCACCAGCACTTAAAGCAACAGAATGACCATGTGATGCATAAGCTCCATTATTTACAAGATTCTTTATATCTAATGATAATAATTTTCCCTCCTTTGATACTGCGGTTTTAAATTTAATTTTCATAGAATGCCTTGTTCTTGTATCAATAAAACATTCTTCTCTATCTAATGTATACTTAACTGGTCTTCCATCAACGGCAAGAGACATAGCTGCAGTTAATGGTTCAAGAACTATATCTTGTTTATTTCCAAATCCACCACCAACGTAAGGCTTAATAACTTTTATTTTTCCCCAAGGTATTCCAAGAGCTTGTCCTGCAACTCTTCTTACAATATGAGGAATTTGAGTTGAAGAAACTATAACTATACGATCCTCACTATCTACATAGGCATAAGCACTATGATTTTCCATATGACAATGTTGAACTATACTAGTTTCAAAATTTCCTTCAAATATTCTATCTGCTTTTTTAAAATCTTCTTCTACATTTCCAATTTCTGATCCAAAAGAACTTAAAATATTATCTGGTCTTTCCTCATGAATTATTGGTGCATTTTCTTTTAAAGCATCCTCACTATTTATTATTGGTTCAAGAACATCATAATTAACATCTATAAGTTCTAAAGCTTTTGTTGCTATTATTTCATCTACTGCTACTACTGCTGCGATTGCATCTCCAACAAATCTAGCTTTATTAGTAAGAATTAACCTATCCTCTATATCTCTATGATTAGGATCTAAGGACCAGGGATGACCAGCAGTACCAAATTTAATTTTGGGTAAATCTTCATAAGTAATAACTGCTTCTACACCTTCTAACGCTTTTGCCTTACTAGTATCTATATTTTTAACTATAGCATGAGCATAAGGGCTCCTTAAAACTTTACCTATCAACATATCACTTACAAAAAAATCATCCACATACTTTGCTTTCCCAGTAACTTTGGCCACAGCATCACATCGAATTACACTACTCCCTACTATATTCTTAGTCATATTACACCTCCATAAAATTCATCTTACATAAATTGTATTTACTATATTTTAACATATTTTCATTAAAATGTACTTATATGTTAAGTACTTCAATATCCTAACATATAAAAAAATACCCCTTTATATTACTAAGTACATAGCATATTTCATGCCAAAGCCATACTTATAAGCTTTTTCGTGCTTATGTACTAATTTTCTATTACTTTATTAATTAATTTTAAGAACCTCTCTTTTCATATAATAAAAAATTTTTAACAAGCATAAGTAATTGTTTACATGATTATTGGAATTTTCCATTTTTAAAATATATATTTTTATCATTTTGGTAATTTAAAATCATAAAGATACATATTCTCAGTAATATTGCATTTGTTGAAATTATCAAAACGATAACTTATATTATCATTTTGATAATTTTAATTTAATAAATCTATTTTAATGAAAAATTAAACTTTTGATGTTTAATGTTTAAATGGCATAAATACATTAAATTTAAATATATTAAACTTAAATTATAATGGCATAATAATTGCTATAATTGTTAATTAATTCAATGTATATTTAGAGAGTTCTATTAGAGCTTTATCATAATTATGGAGGATATTCAAATGCAAAAAAAAGATATAATGGATTTATGTGTAAATAAGTGTAAGGAAGGTATGTTAAATTCAGAAGGTGGACCTTTTGGTGCTGCAATTGTAAAAGATGGAAAAATTATAGCTATTGCAAATAATACCGTAGTTAGTACTAATGATCCTACAGCACATGGTGAAATAAATGCAATAAGGCAAGCTTGCAATAAATTATCTACATTTGACTTAAGTGGATGTGAATTATATACAACATCTGAACCATGTCCAATGTGTATGTCAGCAATAATATGGGCTAACATATCAAAAGTTTATTATGGTTGTACAGTTAAAGATGCTGCTAATATAGGATTTAGAGATGAACATATATTAAGCTTTTTAAAAAATGATTGTAATAACAAAAATATATTAGATTTAGAGCAAATAGATAAATCTAATTGCATGACTGCATTTGAGATGTGGACAAATAGTCAAAATAAAACTAATTATTGATATCTCCTAAAATTAATTAAATAAATATAATTAGAGGTTGTCTTTAAATTTTTTTAAAGACAACCCCTTTTATTTCTATAAAATACTTTATATATTATTTTTTAGCTTTTTTATAAAATGTATTTTTTAATGGTAATTCCTTTCTAAATATTCCATCTAACTTATAATAAGCTCCTTGGACTGCTGGTGCTGTTGGTATACATGTAATTTCTCCAATTCCTTTTGCTCCAAAAGATAGTTCTTGAGTATTTTTTTCTATTATAATAGGTGTAATTTCAGGTATTTGTGTTGCTCTTAAAAGTCCTAGTGTTCCAAATTTTACTTTAGGAACTGACTTTTCTATTCTATAATCTTCTGTTAATGCATAACCTAGTCCCATAACAACTCCACCTTCAATTTGTCCTTCTACATTCTTAGGATTTATTGCTTTTCCAACATCATGAGCTGCAACTACTTTTTTTAGCTTTCCTTGTTCATCAATAACAACAACTTGAGTTGCATATCCATAGGCAACATGACTTACTGGATTTTCTTTAGGACTACCCATTTTATCTGTAACTCCTGTATATTCTCCAAAGAATTCTATACCTTCTAATTGTTCTAATGTTTTTCCTTTTAATGCATCTTTTAATTTTAATGCTGCAATCCTTGTAGCCTCCCCTGTGAATACTGTTTGTCTTGAAGCTGTTGATGTTCCTGAATCTGGAGTTATTTGAGTATCAGGAGTTTCATAAATTATTTTAGATGCAGGTATTCCTAAAACTTCACCAACAACTTGTACAACCACAGTTCCTACACCTTGACCCATACAAGCCGCTGAAGTCCTTATATGAACTTTTCCATCCATTACTCCAACCTTACACCTTCCTGTATCTGGCAGACCAACACCAATACCTGAATTTTTAAATGCACAGGCTATTCCAACATATTTATTGCTATAATAAATATCTTTAACAGCTTCTAATGTTTCAACTAAAGCAGTTCCTTCATCAGCTATTTGACCATTTGGAAGAACTTGTCCTGGTTTTATTGCATTTAACATTCTTATTTCAAAAGGATCTATACCAACCATTTCTGCTAATTGATTTAAATTACATTCTGTTGCAAATGCTGATTGTGTTACTCCAAATCCTCTAAAAGCTCCTCCTGGAGTATTATTTGTATAAACTGCTGTTCCATCAACAATCATATTTTGATAATTGTATGGACCTGCTGCATGAGTACATGCTCTTTGAAGAACTGGTCCTCCAAGAGATGCATATGCTCCTGTATCAGCTATTATTTTTGCTTTCATTCCGGTTAATTTTCCATTTTCATCACACGCTGTTGTAAATTCCATCTCCATAGCATGTCTTTTAGTATCAACTATTATACTTTCTTGTCTTGTAAGGCACATTTTTACTGGTCTTTTAGTAAGATATGCAAGTAGTGCTGTATGATGTTGACAACTCATATCTTCTTTGCCACCAAATCCTCCTCCTACATATTTTGAAATAATTCTTAATTTATCTTCTTCTAAGTTTAATAGTGAACTTATCTCTCTAAAATCATCATATATACTTTGAGTTCCTGTATAAACTATTAATCCATCTTTTCCATCTGGAACTGCCACCGCTGCTTCTGGTTCTAAAAAAGCATGTTCAGTAAATGGTACACTATACTTATTTGTAACAACATATTTAGAATTCCTTATTGCTTCATCAGCATTTCCTCTTACTAAATGCTCATGTACTAGAATATTTCCACCTTCATGTATCTTTGGAGCACTGTCCTTTAAAGCGTCTTCTGGAGATGATATTGGTTCTAACTCCTGAAACTCTATTTTTATGTGTTTTAAGGCTTCTCTAGCAATTTCTTCTGTTTCTGCAGCAACTAAAGCAACAGTATCTCCAAGATACCTTGTTTCTTCTCCTACTTTTATTAATGCTGGAGTATCTTTTTTAAGATGACCTAAATATCTTTTTCCTGGAATATCTTCTGCAGTTACAATTTTAATTACTCCTTTAATTTTTTCTGCTTCTGTTATATCCATACTCTTTACTAAAGCTCTAGGATACTTACTTCTTAAAGCAACACCATAAATCATTTCATTAATTCTTATATCATCTGTATATTCACCTGCACCTAAAATTTTATCTTTTGCATCAACTCTTGCCATAGGTTCTCCTATTAAACCTTTACATTTAACTTTAGGAACTTCTTTATTTTCTCTAAATATTTCTGCTGCCATCATAATTGCTTTTTCTATTTTTACATAGCCTGTACATCTGCATATATTCCCTATTAATGCCTTCTTAATTTCTTCTCTTGTTGGTTGTAAAGTCCTATTAAACAAAGCTTTTGCACTAATAACCATTCCTGGTATACAAAATCCACATTGTACTGCACCAGCTTGAGTAAAAGCATAAGCAAATACATCTCTTTCTCGCTCACTAAATCCTTCTATTGTTGTTATTCTTTTTCCATTCACTTTTTCAATAGTAAGAATACAAGACTTCATAGCTTTTCCATCCACTATAACCATGCATGTTCCACAAGCCCCTTCTGAACATCCATTTTTTACAGATGTTATATTACAATCATCTCTCAAATATTTTAAAAGTTTCTTATTTTCATCTACACATTTTTCTTGACCATTAAGAATGAATTTAAACAAATCTTATCACTCCTCATAACTTCAAATTTCCCTTTTTAATATTCCATAGTTTATTTTTAATCTATAAATTATAATATATTCACCTAATGTAATAGCCATATTATAACCAATAATTTTCAATATTCTTAAACAAATTTTATCTAATATTATACAAATATAATATTCCATTTTATTACTAGTAATAGCATATTTCATGCCAAAATCAAATCATAGTTCTTTTAAAGTTTTTGTTCTAATTTTTTATTAATTATAAATAAATATACGTATATTTTTCTTAAATAATAATATTTTTTATAAATTTAATAATTAATTACAGGTTAAATTTTTTAATATAATTATTTTTTATCATTCTGGTAATTAATAATTATTAGATTACATATTATTAATCAAAAATATTTATTGAAATTATCAAAAAGATAAATTCTTTATCATTTTGATAACTTCGTCTTATTATTTTATAGCAAATTCTATAAAAATATCTAACAACTAAAACTGCCCTTGACAAATTTAAATTTCAATATTTATAGATAACAAAAATGACTGTGCCACGCTTTTATTTCACAGTTATTAACTCTAAACTTTCCACTCTCCTATCTCAACTAATACTTGGTTTAGCCTAGATTTTATCAATCTTTAAAACTTTTATATTTTCCTATATATTAAAAAATGCACATCAAAGATAAAACAAGCTCTTGTAAAATAATATACTCTAACTTGTTGTTTTCTCTAATGTGCTTATAAATATTTATAAACATAATTATTATATATGACTATAATGTACTTAAAAATATTTTATATATTATTTAAATCAACCTTTGATCTTTTAATAAATTTACCATATCCTTTTTTTCCTATAAACTTATTATCTTTAACTATTATTTCTCCACGTGAAATAGTCATTATTGGATAACCTTTTACCTTTATTCCTTCATAAGCAGAATAATCAACATTAGAATGTAAATTAGAATTTGATATAGTAATTTCTTTTTCTGGATCAATTATTACTATATCTCCATCTGAACCAACTTGTATACTACCTTTCTTTGGATATAATCCAAATATTTTAGCTGGCTTTGTACAACATAAATCTACAAACTTATTTAAATTAATTCTACCTTTCATAACTCCTTCAGAAAATATAAGTGGAATTCTTTCCTCAATTCCAGGAGCTCCATTTGGACATTTAGTAAAGTCATCTTTTCCTTTTTGTTTATCTTCTTTAAAAGAAAATGGACAATGATCTGATGCTATAGTTTGTATATAGCCATCATTAATTCCTTTCCATAATTTTTCTATATCTCTTTTTGATCTTAATGGAGGACTAATTATATATTTTAATGATTCATTATTTGGTAAATTATATTTACTTTCATCTAATACTAAATATTGTGGACATGTTTCTGCAAATACTCTTTGCCCTCTTTCTTTTGACATTTTTACATAATCTAATCCTAACTCTGATGATAAATGAACTATATAAAGTGGTGCATCTCTTACTATTGATGCCATATTTATCATTCTATTCACAGCTTCTGCTTCACTTTCAACAGGTCTACTTAGATAATGATATAATGGTCCAGTGAGTCCTTTTTTTATATAATTTTCCTTTAATAATTTTATACTACCATCATTCTCACAATGAACAGTCATAATACCTTTTAATTCTTTTAGTTTATTTAAAACTTTAAGTACCCCTTTATCATCAATCATATAATCATAGGTTAAATAGACTTTAAAACTTGGTATTCCTTCTTCTTCAACTATTCTCTTCATTTCATCAATTATGCTATCATTTACATGTTGAACAACACCATGAAAACTATAATCTATTACACATTTATCATCAGCATATCCATGATAAACATCTACTTGATGCTTTAAATTACATCCCTTAGGTCCAAACCCCATATGATCTACAACAGTAGTTGTTCCACCACAAGCTGCTGCAACTGTTCCTGTATAAAAATCATCATTTGCAACAGATATTCCTACATCCAAGTTTAAATGAGTATGAACATCTACTCCTCCTGGAATAACATATTTACCTTTAGCATCTACTATTTCATCAGATTTTTTTTCAAGATTAATACCAATTTCCCTTATAATACCGTCTTCAATATAAATATCTCCATTATAAATATCACTGGCAGTTATTACAGTTCCATTTTTTATTAATAAAGACATTCTTACCACCTCGTTTTATAAAATGCTTTTTAAAAAACTATCTTTAAATTAAGCTAGTTATCCAAAATTTCAATACCTCTAAATACATTCTTTATATATTCTATGTATTCAACAATTCGTTTTTTCATAATTTCTCTTTCTTCATCCGTACTTTTTTCTATATCTATAATAAAAGTATCCTTTCTTTCACTTATTCTCTTTAAGAATTCATCGTCCTTTTTTTTCAACACTCCTATTACTATTTTTTTACTATCCAAACACTTATTTATTAATTCTATAAATTTTGGACAACATTTTTCTAAAATTCCAACCTCATCTAATAATATTATTTTAGACATCTCATCTTCTATACTTCTCTTTAATATATTTACACCAGTAATATCAAACCCTTTAGCAAGAACTATACATTTTTCTAATGATGTATTTCTTGAAATCTTATCTTTTAATTTACTTCTTAAATTAACCCCTTCTATATAGTAACCACTTTTTTTCTCATTTTCATAATAAGGTAAAGTTCTATATCCTGAATATGAAATTGTTAATTCATTTAGTATTTTATTAACTAGTGTACTTTTTCCGCATTGTATTTTACCTGTAATAAATATATTTTTATACATAACTAAAATTACTTTTATAATTAATATGATGAGGTAGATATTCTACCTCATCATATTAGTTATAATGTAGCAATTACCTCTATTTCTACTGGAGCATCCATTGGTAATTTAGCTACTTGCACACAACTTCTTGCGGGGAAATTTTGTGTAAAATATTTTGAATACACTTCATTTACAGCGGAAAAATCATTTAAATCTCTTACAAAAACTGTAGTTTTTACTACATTTTCAAGTTTTGAACCTGCATTTTCTAAAATAGCTTTACAATTTTCTATACTTTGCTTAGTTGCTTGTCTTATTTCTGTCTCTAATACTTTTGTTTTCGGATTTATAGGCAATTGTCCAGATGTAAATACTAATTTATCTATAATTATCCCTTGTGAATATGGACCAATCGCTTCTGGTGCATTTTGTGTACTAATTATTTTCTTCATAATAACTTCTCCTTTTTTCTATATATTTTTATTACTTTGTTTACATAATCTATTTTAAAATTATTTATATTGCATTGATAATGCATTCTTTGGACATCTGGTTACGCATAATCCACACCCAAAACATTTTTTACTATCAATAATTAATTCATTTGAAACTTCTATTGCATCATACACACAACTTGTTTTACAAACTCCACATTTTATGCAAGCATCTTGATTTACAGTAGGTGCTATTGCTTCTGTTCTAAAATTTCTTTCATCAGCTTTTTTATGAGCAAGTCCTATTATTTCATTAACATCTTTGTATCCATGATTGTCTAAGAATTCACTTAATTCTTTAGCTATTTTTCCATAAACACTTGGACCTTTTAAAATAGCTTCTGTACATACTTGTACAGCTTGTGCACCTGCCATTAACATTTCTGCTGCATCTTTACCAGAAGTAATACCTCCCACGCCTATTATCGGAATCTTTATTGCCCTTGATGCATCATAAATATTTCTAATAGCTACCGGTTTTACTGATGATCCTGATAACCATCCATATCCAGTTTGACTACCCATAATTGGATATCCTGTTTCTACATCTATTGACATGCAAGGTCCTAATGAATTTATCATTACAAGTCCATCTGCACCTGCGTCTTCTAATGCCTTAGCTATTTTTTGAATATCTGTATGAGGACTCATTTTCATAAATACAGGACAATCAAGTGCTGATTTAGCTGCCTTCATTGCATCAACTATTGGAGCAATATCAGTTCCAACATAATGAGTTGATAATTCAACAGCATCTGCATATGGTTTTACTAAAGGTGCAACTTTTTTTATTTGATCTGCAGTATATCCCATGCTTACTATCATTGGAACTCCTGCTTCTTTTGCTTTTTTATATTCTTTTTCTATCCATTGCTCTTTTGGAAGTTCTGACCAAAGCTCTGTATTTAGAAAACCAGAATTTGTTTTTGCCATACAAGGTCTTGGAACATCTGCTGGTTTTTCAGATATAGTTTTTGTAACTAATCCACCTGCACCTCCCTTTGCTGCAAGAACACATAATTCTCCATCTCTTGCACCTGGACCTGCTGCTGTAAATATTGGATTATTAAATTCCATTCCCAATATATTGACTTTTAAATTTGCCATAATACTATTCCCCCTATAAACCCTCATATAAACTAATCTTGTCTATTGTACCTTTCTTATATTAATCTCATAAATATCATTTCATTTTTATTGCTATACATATTTACCTATAATACTTTGTTTCTATTTAAAAAATACTACTTCACATGCCTAATAAAGTATAATAACTACATTACATTGAAATTATAATGTAATATTTTTGATCTCATAAAAATTCCTTCTAATTAATATTTTTCCATAATCTTTCAGAAACTTCTCTAGACTTCTTAAATATTTCATTTTCATCTAATGTTACAATTTTTCTATTTTCCATTATAACTTTTCCATTAACAATTGTTGTATCTACACATCTTCCACTAATTCCAAACATTATGTGACCATTAAAGTTTTGTTCATTCATAGGTGTTAATGGATTATAATCAACAATTATTAAATCAGCATATGCTCCTTCTTTTAATATACCAAGTGGTTTGTTAAAATATTTAGCTGCTATGTTTCTATTATTTTCAAATATCATTTTATTAGTTTCTACAAACCCTATATTTGAATCACATAAATTATGTTTATGAATTATATTTTCAACTTTCATTGATTCAAACATATCTGATGTGTATCCATCAGTTCCAAGACCAACTACTACTTTATTTTTAATCATTTCTATTACTGGAGCACATCCAACAGCATTACCCATATTAGATTCTGGATTATTAACTACATTAGTATTAGTTTCTTTTAAAATTTTAATCTCTCTTTTGTTTATATGAACACAATGAGCTGCTATTGTCTTATTTCCTAATATTCCAACATCATATAACCTTTCAATTACTCTCTTACCGTTATTTTTCAAGCAATGATTTAAATCTTCAATTCCTTCTGCTGCATGAATATGATATCCAGCCTCAAGACCTTTCATACTATCTACGCACTTTTTTAAACTTTCATCGCTAAGAGTAAATGATGCATGCATCCCAAACATACCTTTTACCATATCATCATTTCTTTTAATTGAATCTTTAATAAAGTTAACGTTTTCCTGTATACCTTCATTTAGAATCTTTTCGCCATCTCTATCAGAAACTTCATAGGCATAAACTCCTCTAATACCTAAATGAGTAGCTGCATCTGCTATAGTAAATAAACTTCTACCAGCTGACATCGGACTAGCATGATGATCAAATACTGTTGTAACTCCATTTTTAATACAATCAATTAAGGTTGTATAAGCACTATATTTAACATCTTCTAAATTTAATTTCTTATCTATTTTCCACCAAACATTCTTAAGAATATCTATAAGATCTTTAGCAGGTGGATTATTTAATATTAGCCCTCTTGCAAAAGCACTATATATATGATGATGAGTATTTATTAATCCAGGCATTATAACTTTATCTTTTGCATCTATAAACTCATAATCTTTATACTTTGTTTTTAACTCATCAGTATTACCAACTTCTATAATCATATTGTCTTTCATTGCAATACAACCATTTTCTAAATATGGTTTTTCATTATCTTGAGTTATTACTCTTCCGTTCCCTACTAATAGCATTACGCCACCCTCTTTAATTATATTTTATTTGTTATATTCACCTTTCCAAACTATTTCTTTATACTTATCAGGATCTGTATCCCCTTCTGTACTGAACAATAATACTCTTGAATTTTCATCTAATTCTAATGATTCTTTTAAATCATTATATTTATCATTCTTCATTATTTCATAAAGTAATCCTAAAGTAACAGCACCTGATTCTCCAGAAATAACCTTATTATCTCCTCTTAATGGATTTCCAAGTATTCTCATACCATTTGCTGAAATATAATCTGGAGCTGAAACAAATGTATCAGAATATTCCTTTAAAACTTCCCAACCAATTGTGTTAGCTTCTCCACAAGCTAATCCAGCCATTATTGTTTGCATATCTCCACCAACTGATTTTAATTTTCCGTCATTAGCTACTGCTGATTTGTATAAACAATCTGCTAAATTCGATTCTACTATTACAGTCTTTGGACAATCTTTACTGAATACAGAAGCAAAAAATCCTTGTATTGCACCTGCTAGAGAACCTACACCAGCTTGTATAAATATATGAGTTGGTCTCTCAACTCCATATTCAATTAATTGATTTAATGCTTCAAGTCCCATAGTTCCATATCCTTGCATTATCCATGCTGGAATTTCTTCATAACCTTCCCACGCAGTATCTTGTATAACTACTCCGTTATTCTCACTTGCATATTTTGCTGCAAGTCTTACTGCATCATCATAATTCATATCAGTTATAGAAGCCTCTGCGCCTTCTTTTCTTATATTTTCTAATCTTGTTTTTGATGAACCTTTTGGCATATAAACTACTGATTTTTGTTTTAATCTATTTGCAGTCCATGCCACACCTCTTCCATGATTCCCATCTGTAGCTGTTACAAATGTAATTTCTCCAAGCTTAGTTCTTAATTCTGGAGAAATTAACTTTTCATATGGTAAATCTGATATATCTTTATTTAATTTTTGTGCCATGTATTTTGCCATAGCAAAAGATCCACCTAAAACTTTAAATGCATTTAATCCAAATCTATATGATTCATCTTTTATATAAATGCCACCTAAACCAATATCTTTACTTAAATTCTTTAAATTAACTAAAGGAGTTTCTTTATATTGAGGGAAACTCTTATGAAACTCCCTAGACTTAGATATCTCTTCTTTACTTAAAAAATCCAATAAATTTTTATTATTAGTTTTAGGTAGTGTATTTTTTTTCCAAAATATATTTTCCACGACTTCGCCTCCAATTATATTTAGCCATATTCTGATATATAAACACTGTGCTAAAATATAGAACTACATTATATAACAAAAAAATAAATTATTTTAAGTTTACTAGTACTTTATTCTAGTACCAGTCTTTCCTGTTATAGCATCCTTAGCTTTTTCAAGAAGAGTAATTAATGAATATCTACCTTCTTTTGATGAAGCAAAATCTACTCCTGCTTCTACTTTTGGCTTCATTGAACCTGGTGCAAAATGACCTTCTTCTAAATACTTTTTCATATCTTCTACATTAACATCATTTAGCCATTGCTCATTTTCCTTACCAAAATTTATAGCAACCTTTTCAACAGCAGTTAAAATAATTAAACAATCTGCATCGAGTTCTTTAGCAAGAGTACAGCTTGCAAAATCCTTATCAATTACTGCTCCTACGCCTTTTAAATGATTTCCTTCCCTTATAACAGGAATTCCCCCACCACCACAAGCAATTACAACTTGTCCATCTTCAAGTAAACTCTTTATTGTTCCTATTTCAACTATACTAACTGGTCTTGGGGATGCTACTACTCTTCTATATCCTCTACCAGAATCTTCAATTACTTTTTCTCCTTTTTTAATAGCACTTTCAGCCTCTTCTTTTGTCATAAAACAGCCAATAGGTTTAGTTGGATTTTTAAAAGCCTCATCCTTTTGATCTACTTCAACTTGTGTAATGATAGTGGCTACATTTTTATTTATATTTCTATTTAATAACTCTTCTTTTATTTGATTCTGTAAATCATATCCTATATATCCTTGGCTCATAGCCACACAAACTGACATTGGACAAATAGAATACTTTGGATCTAATTTATGAAGTTCACTCATAGCTATATTTATCATTCCTACTTGAGGACCATTTCCATGAGAAATAACTACTTCATTTCCATCTTCAATTAAATCCACTATAGCTTTAACAGTAGCTCTTACAGCTGTCATTTGTTCTTCTAACGTATTACCTAATGCATTTCCACCTAGTGCAATTACAATTTTCTTTTTCATATTTCTCACCTCAATATATGTTTTATAAAAAAGTGGCTACGCCATACTTTTTAGTTGAAAGTGGATAATTGAAAAGCTTAGAGTTTTAGTCTAAAATCCTAAAGATTTTCTAAAAATATATATTTTAAATATCTATTTAAAAATTCTCTAAATAATTTTTTTGATTAACTCTCAACTTTTCATGTTCCCCTCTCAACTCACCTATCTTATGCACTCTAAACTAAATATATTTCTATTCATAATGACGTGGTTTACTTTTTTGAGCTAATTTTGTTAAAGTTTCTTGTGGATTTTTTACTTTACTTAAGAAAATCATAGATGCTATTATATATGGTTTAAAGCTTGCTTCTTTATATAATGATTTTCTATATCTATCAAATACATTTGCATCAACTTCACCGACTTCACAACTTACTCCTGTGATATCTGCTGGCAAACAATGCATATAAATAGCTTTACCATCCTTAGTAAGCTTCATTAATTCTTCAGTACATTGCCAATCCATATGGTTAGCATTTTGTTTTAATAGTTCTTTTTCTAATTCATCAATACCAGCTTGATCTCCTTTTGCATATAAATCAGTTCTCTTTTCCATTGCACTATAAGGAGCCCAACTCTTTGGATATACTATATCAGCATCTTTAAATGCATCTTCCATAGAATTTGTTTTTGTAAATGATCCACCTGATTCTTTTGCATTTTTCTTTGCAACTTCTTCAACATCACTCATTATTTCATATCCTTCAGGGTGAGCTAATACTACGTCCATTCCAAATCTAGTTAATAGTCCAATAACACCTTGTGGAACTGAAAGTGGCTTACCATAAGATGGAGAATAAGCCCAAGTCATAGCAACTTTTTTACCTTTTAAATTTTCAATACCACCAAGTTCATTAATTAAGTGAAGTGTATCTGCCATAACTTGTGTTGGATGATCTATATCGCATTGTAAATTAACAAGTGTTGGTCTTTGTTCTAATGTTCCATTTTCATTTCCTTCTTGAACATATTCTGAAACATTTTTCATATAAGTATGTCCTTTTCCTATGAACATATCATCACGAATACCAATAACATCAGCCATGAATGATATCATATTAGCAGTTTCTTTTACTGTTTCTCCATGTGCTACTTGTGATTTACCTTCATCTAAATCTTGCACTTCAAGACCTAAAAGATTACATGCCGATGCAAAACTAAATCTTGTTCTTGTTGAATTATCTCTAAATAATGAAATTCCAAGTCCACTATCAAATATCTTTGGAGATACATTATTTTCTCTTAAATTTCTCAAAGCTTCTGCTATTGTAAAAACAGCTTCAAGTTCATCATTAGTTTTTTCCCAAGTTAACATAAAATCATTATTGTACATGTTTTCAAAATTTAACGTATTTAACTTATTAATATATTTATCCATTATGCTCATTATAATTCCTCCAATATATCTCTTTTATCTATTTTTATTCATCAATTAAATTAGTACTATCTATCTCTACAATAAATTGTTGGTACTGCAGCATATACAGCAGCACATCTTACTAAATCAGCTTTCCAAGTCTTTTCATTTGGAGCATGTGCTTCTTCTTCTTTTCCTGGTCCAAATCCTATACATGGTATTCCATATCTACCCATTATTGATACTCCATTAGTAGAGAATGTCCATTTATCAACTAATGGTTTTCCATACATTCCTTCATAAGCTTCAACCATTGCATTAGTAGCTGGTGCATCTTCTGGTATTACCCAGCTTGGAAAATAACATTCAGTTGGATATACTAAGTTTGTCCAACTTGGTCTTTCATATTTATACATAGTTACTTCTGCATTATATTTCTTAACAAATGGAAGATTTCTTACTTCTTCTAAAGCTGATTCAAATGTCTCTCCATTAGTTAATCTACGATCTAAAGAAATAGCACACATATCTGCTACTGCACAACGTGATGGTGAATTATAGAATATTTCTGAAACTGTTACAGTTCCTTTTCCCAAAAATTCATCATAATGTAAATTATCATTTAATACTCTAACTTCTTGTAATATATCAGCCATTTTATAAATTGCATTATCTCCACGTTCTGGTGCAGAACCATGACAAGATACACCCTTAACTTCAACTCTTATCTCCATACGACCACGTTGACCTCTATAAATATTTCCATTAGTTGGTTCTGTTATTACAACAAATTCTGGTTTTACTTTATCTTCATTATGAATATATTGCCAACATAAACCATCACAATCTTCTTCTTGTACTGTACCAGTTACTAAAACTGTATATTTATCAGATAAAAGATTTAAATCTTTCATTATCTTAGCTCCATAAGTTGCAGAAACTATTCCACCTAGTTGGTCAGACGCTCCACGTCCTCCTATTTCTTCATCTGTTTCATATCCTTTATAAGGATCAAATTTCCAGTTACTCATCTCGCCTATTCCAACTGTATCTATATGTGCATCATAGGCAATTAAAGTTTTACCAGTTCCCATATATCCTAAAACATTTCCCATTTTATCAATTTCAACTTTATCAAATCCAAGTTTATTCATTTCTTGTGATATTCTTTTTATTACTAATTCTTCATTAGCACTTTCCCCTGGTATAGCAATTAAATCCCTTAAAAACTTTGTCATATCTGCTTCGTAATCTCTTGCTTTTAGCTTAATGTTTTCAAAATCCATATTTATTCCCCCGCCTTTTTATGAAAATATTATTTATATCCTTAGCTTTATGATGTTTTTAATTGCACATCATAACTAACTATATACATTAGCAATTACCTTGCCAAAATAAAAAATATTTTTATTATTTTTTTCTAAAAAAGCCCCTAAAATCCTTAGTTAGAGACATTATTTTAAGTATTTTATTACTTATAAATTGGTTGATTATCAAAATGATAATTATTTTTATCAAAATAATAAGAAGCAAAAAAATAACAGATCAATATACTTCTATACTGTATCTGTTAAATTCCCAAATATAACTAATTAAAATTCTATTTTTATCACTTAAAATTAACATAATAAATTATAATTTATCATAATGATAAATTATAATTTATTCTTCTATTTTTCTATAAAGAGTAGCAATTCCTATACCTAATTTTTTTGCTACTTTCATCTTACTTTTAGTTGAATTACCATATTTTTCTAAAGCTTTTCTGATATATATTTTTTCAACATCCTTCAGCTTCATTAAGTCATCATCAACGCATATTTCATTGTTTCTATTTTTAAGTTCATCATTATAACTTTGCACAAAAGATGTTGGTAGCATGGACTTATCAAGTATTCCATCTTCACCAGATAAACTAACCATAAATTCTACTATATTTTCTAATTCTCTTATGTTTCCAGGCCAACTATAATCTTTAAATATTTTTATTAATTCTTTATCTATGGTATGAATATATTTATTACATCTTGCATTATATTTATCTATTAACATTTTAGTTATTAATAGAACATCGTCTCCTCTATCTCTTAAGCTTGGTACCTCCATAGGAATTATATTTAATCTATAATATAAATCAGCTCTAAATTTTCCTTCAGCAACTAATTTCTTTAAGTTTTTATTTGTAGCTGCTATTACCCTTATATTTAATTTTATTAATTTATTAGAACCTATTTTTACAATAGTTTTTTCTTGTAGTACTCTTAAAATCTTTACTTGTAAATATAATGGCATATCACCTATTTCATCTAAAAATATAGTTCCATTATTAGCAAGTTCAAATTTTCCTATTCTTCCACCTGAGCTTGCCCCTGAAAATGCACCTTTAACATATCCAAAAAGTTCACTTTCTAATAAATTTTCTGGGATAGCCCCACAATTTATAGCTATAAATGGCATATTTCTCCTATTTCCTTCAGAATGTATTGCTCTAGCTACCAATTCTTTTCCAGTTCCACTTTCTCCAGTAATTAAAATTGTAGCATCAGTATATGAAACTTTTTTTATCTTCTTTTTAAGTTCTGTTATATTATCTGCTTCACCAATTATAGAATTACAATTTATATTATTATTTTTTAACTCTTCTTCTACTGTGATTAATTCCTTAAAGATAATTATTTTATTACAATCTTTATTATTAATATAATTTTCAACTACCTTACCTATAATTTTAAATTTATCATTTTCAATATTAAAATTATAAATACTACCTTTAGGTGTGTACTCATCAGTTTCTTCTATTCTTATTTTTTTACCTATAATATTTGGTTTAACTTTTAATAATTTTAATGCCTTATTATTAGCTGTTATTATTTCATTTTTTATATCTACAGTTATAATTCCATCATCTACAGAATTTATTATTTTTTTAAAAAATCTGATATTGTTTTCATTTTCTAGTATTTGATTTTGTTCTATTACTTTAATTGATATAAATTCAGCTATCTGCTCTAAAAATTTAATCATGATAACTAAATTTTCTTTTAGCTTTTCCTTTTGTTCCTCATTAAAGCACACTAATCCTATTACTCCAAATGTAGTTTTTTCATATTTAATAGGTACGCATATTTCCATAAATTCATTACAATGATCTTTTTTCTTACATTCATCACATAATTTATCTTTTCCTGGATTTTCTATAACTAAGGTTTTTCCTGTATCTAAAGCTTTTTTATACACATAACCTTGATCCCTTATGTTTTCTCCAATTTTTTCTTGATATATTCCTGTAGCAGCTACTCTAACTAATTTATCATCAACAATTTCAACATCAATTGTTAATAAATTTGATAATAATATCGAATACTTGTTTATTATATCTTTTATATCTCCTAAATTTATCATCATTTTATAACCCACCCATTATCTCATAATATTTACTTTTGTTAACTTTTACAATGAATATTATACCATATAATTACTTTAATTCTATGTATATACATACTATCTTTATATTTATCATATATAATGTTTTTAAAGTAATTTAATTAAAATGCTTATTATTAAGACCTCTATAAAATACTAATTATATATACATAAAAAGCTAATGCATCTAAATATTATATAGATAACATTAGCTTTTTACTATTTTTTATTTCTAAATCCCTATTAATTTATAACTTTTATTTTAACTTCCATAGATTTAAATACCTTCTCTATTGAGTAGCTAGTATATTTTTTACTATTGGAATTACATAACCACTTCCACCTTTACCCTTTACATCTTCTACAAATGTAGTTACTAAAATGTTTTTGTCTTTATCAGTTGTTGTTGCTACTACCCAACCTATCTCTGTACCTGCTTCATCATCTTGAGATGATTTTACTTCTGCAGTTCCTGTTTTCGCTGCAACATTAAAATCTAATCCTGATAAACCATGGGCAGTTCCATTTGGCTTACTTACTACACTTTTTAAATCATTTAATATAATTTCAGCAGTTTGCCTTGATATAACACTATCTTTCCAAATACTTTTTTCAAAGTTTTCTTTATACTCTAATGATGGTTTTAATATATTGCCATCATTAATAAACATAGTATACATCATAGAAAGTTGTAATGGATTCATTAAAATATCACCTTGTCCGTACCCACTATCAGCTAGTAATATCTCATTATCAATTGCATCTTTAGATGAAAATTGAGAAACTGAAACTCCATACTCAAATGGAATTTTTTCACCAACTCCAAATTCTTTAAGTTTTTTCTCAAAATTTTCTGCACCTATATCTAAAGCAACCCTTGCAAAATATATATTATCAGAAAATATTAAAGCATTTTCTAGATTAGAAGGTAATCCATAATCATGTACCCTTGTTACCTTATATCCTCCCCATGAATCGTCCTTCTGCCATTTTAGTCCTACTATTTCTTTGTCGGCATTAGGATCAAGAACATTTTCTTCTATTCCAATAGCAGCTGTAATAGGCTTAAATGCAGATCCTGGAGTTATATTACTTTGGAACCTATTATATAACGGCTTATTTTCATTTGTATTTAATTCATTCCATTTATCTGTTGACATTCCAAGAACAAAATCATTTGGATTATATGATGGTGAACTTACAAGGGCTAAAACTTCTCCTGTATTAGGATCTATACTTACTGAAGCTCCTTTATTATTTCCTAATGAATCATAAGCCCTTTCTTGTAATTTGCTATCTATAGTTAATTTTATATCTTCTCCATTTTTAACTTCTCTATTATAAATCACTTTAACTTCATCTGAATTTTTATCAACTATATTTATTTTTATTCCATCAATACCTCTTAACCTTTCCTCATATATTGATTCTATACCAGCTTTTCCTATAACTGAAGAAACTGAATAATTTTTATCACTATTCTTCTCTAAATCTTCTGCTGTAACATTTTGAACATAACCAATTAAATGTGCTGCCTTTTCTTCTAAAGGATAGACTCTTGAAAGCTTATCCTTTATAACTACTCCTGGAAGACTTGATACCTTATTAACAATATCACCACTATAAGAAACTACTTTAATTGGTATAAACATATAAGGTTTAACATATGGCTCACTTAATTTTTTATCTATGTACTCACTAGATACTTCTAATGCTTTTGCTATTTCATTTAATGACTCTTTTTGATTTTCCCCCAGTTCTTCTATAACAATGCCTATGTTCGCTACATCTGAATCTGTAGCAAGCTTAACATCATTTCTATCTAAAATATCTCCTCTGCTAGCTTTTGTTATTTTAACTTTTACTTTATAGTCATTATTAAGTTCAGGAAAAATTAAATTTGAAGACCATTTTATTTTAAAATCATCATATGTCCTACTTATGTACATTTTATTATTAAAACTTAAAATTCCTGCAATAGTATTCATATTACATTGAAATGTAGCTACAATATCATTACCATTTACATCTACTTGTATTCCATTTATTGTAATATTATCAGTACCTATTCCTTCATAAATATTTTTATTTCTTGTTACAAAATCCTCTTTAGATATTTCATTCTTACTTTCATCTGATAATTTATCGTACATTAAATCATACTTTTTTTCGTTTAATAATGTAAAATAATCATTTATTAAATTTTCACTCTGTTTAACATTTATACTTTTTGCTTTCATTGATACAAATATAAATGCAGATACTACTAAAATACCTATACCTATTAATGAAAAAATAAATAGTTTCTTTATTTTATTCTCCAATAAAAACCACTCCCTTTTTTAATATATTTGGTTTTAAATTTTTAAATCAAACAAAATTTTAATATTATGTATAACAAATTAATAATATTATATAATAAATGCATAAATTTTAAAAACAAACTCTATAATATTTTTAGTACTATACTAAAAATATTGAATTTATTCTTATCTATATATAAATGGGTAGAAGAGTCAAACTGTGCTTGTATCTAAAAAGATATTATATCTTGTTTTGTAATCTCTATTCCCGATTTTATTTTCTCTACAATATCATTATATATTTTATCTCCATCTTTGCTCGCCATAGATAATTAATTAATAGACATAATTCAAATAAAAGTAATTTTATTTCTCTTTATATCTCTATATCTAAATCACATTAATCCTAACTCTAACATTCTCATTAAAAAATCATAATATATTATTAAACCTAAACATTGAAAGCTCTCCAATCATATCATTATTATTTAAAACCTAATCTTTATATCTATCCTAATAAACTAGCCACTACTATGGATACATATTCTCATGTAACCAAAAAAATGTCTCAAGACAGTGTTAGATTATTTGAAGAATCAATAAAAAAACTTCCACCCTATTAATTTTTAGGGTGGAAGAATGGTGGAAATTAAGCGTTTTTCATCTTATTTTATTTTAATAAATGGCTCTATTACTTGGTTAGCTTAACTATAGTTTCAGCGTGTGTGTAGACAAGCCTTCGATACATTTTCGCGTGAATACTAAAAACACCCCAGGGTCTATTTCGCATGAAGTCAGAATCATTTCTAGTTAGATATGCACCATATTATCATCATAGCTGTAAACCGCTATTTATCAAGATTTCTATTTTAACTTTTAGGCATTTATATCCAGTTTTCTCCTTTATATTCTTATGCAAAAGTAAACCCTAATGCGTTTTAAAATTTTTCATACTCCCACAAAAACTTCTCTATTCTTGTAGATTAGAAAGCAGTAACTCCTTCAACCATTTTGGTATATGGTCAACTTTTTCCATTTTCAAAATCTTTTCAACAATTTGAGCTGCATCTTCTTTTCTCCAGAACCTATCCCTTACATAGCACTCATGACTACAGTACTTACGATTTTTATTACCTAATGACTTATACTCTTTTCCACAATGCTCACATTGAAAAATATAAATTTTGCGATTAGTTTTTTCCCACTCACTTTTACATTTTGGAGTGCAAAATTTTTTCTTCCGCCCTTTATTACTTTGTTCTAGCTTTGCTCCACATTGCAAACAAAAATCATAAACAAGTTCATCTACAATTGATTGTTTATGATTTGAATTAGCCTCTGAAGCATAACCATCTAGTCTATTTCTTTTACAATAACCTCTAACTGAATCTCTTGATACGCCAACAGCATTTGATATTTTCTTATAACCCCATCCTTTATAACGTAATAACCTAATTTGTTTCTTTTGATCCTCTGTCATTTTTATATCACTCCTTGGCAAATAGTAATCCAGTAATGACTCTGAATTAACTATTTGTCAAGGGGTATTAACTAAAATTTATTTTACTCAAATACTAATAGTTCACACAATCTAATAAATTGTTCAAAATATTTCTTTCCTAAAGAATCTTCTCCTATAACAGTACACATTTTAATTATATTATATAGCGAAGCATGTCCTCCTTGTTCCATTATAAAATCTTGGATTTTATCTGACCAATTTGAATTCTCCCACAATATTGAAGTAGGAATATAATGATATTCACAATTAGAAAATCCACATATATATGGATAGTGACTTTCTTTAAAATACCCAAACAATATATCAAGTTTTCCTGTTGCTTCTTTTTCATAAGTTATTAAAGTTTTCCACAGTTCTTTTGAAGAATAATCAATATCTTCAATATTTCCCTTATAGTATTCTTTTAAATTTTCTAAGGTTAATAAGTCTTTAATACTTTTGTTTGAATTATTGCCATATGCTATTTTTTCTGAATAATCTGTATACCCTTCATCAAGAGAATAATCTTCAAATAAAGAAGGATAATACTTTTTAAGAACATAATTAAAATAACTACTCCTACCACCACCATCTGTACTATCTTGCATAAATTCAATCATTTTTCTAACTCTTGAAACAAAAGATATTAGTTCTTTTTCAGAATACCAGTAGTTTTCCTTAGCTATTCTTAAACATTCACTTAAAACATCATTTACAATAATCTCTTTTCTGAAACAAGGTCTAAGTATCCCAGCATTAATACATTCCTTTATTATCGAATAACTTTCTTCGAAATTATATATGGCAATCATTTTAGCAAAACGTAATAAGGTTTCTGTATAACTTCCATAATAAGAAGTTATCCCTTTTTCCTTTGTTTCATTATACATACGCATAATCATACCAGGATTGCTTAATTGAGTGTACATCTCCTGGTTATTTTCATTAATATAATAAAAAACACTTGTCAAATCAACACACTTCAAGTATTCATTAATAGAGTTTAAAATCCTTTTAATTTGCCTTATTGGCAATTTTAAATTAGCTATAATAATGCCTATAATTTTTGAAATCTCGAAATCATTAACTTTATCGAAATCTTGTAATAGCATTATTATATTATCCATAAGTAGAGTTTGATTATTATAGAAATTTCTTATTAATTCCTGTACAATGTTTATCTGATTTTTAGCATTAGAATAAAGAACTTTATCTTGCTTATCAAAAACAGCTGCTAACAATACATTTACTTGCTGTCTTGTGTCCCATGTTGGGATATTGCCATTATTGATACTACCAAAATATTTCTCTACTTGATCATTGATAACCATATCTTTGTTGATAAGTTTACGTATAACTTCCACAGAAATATCATAAGTATTATTATCAACTTTTAATAACATCTTTTTTAAGCTATGTTTAAATTTCTCATTACTTAAAATCATTGTAAGATTTTTAATCTTACATAGCTCATCACATAAAATATTGAGATGATAACTAGGAATACTATTAAAATTATTAACAATGAACATTGGTTCAAATTCTAAAACTATCCTATAAAAAGCTCTAACCATACTTTTAAGTGGTGATTCCAAATTCTCATACCCTTCAATAGAATTGTCATCAGATATATCTGGTAAGCTTTTTATCATATCTAATAAAGATGTTCCCAAAATTTTATAACGGTAATACAAAAACGATGGGCAATTATCCCATATTTTATTTCCTTGTTCTTCTTTATCTATTTTTGATATTAATGAAATAAAGTATTGAGTTTGTTTCATGTGACCATTGCGATGAAATACTTCTACAACTTTTAACCAACGGTTCTTGTCTTCTAAGTAATCCACTATTGGTAGACTATGATCATTTAGCAATAATTCTAGCGAAGGAGGTGTTTGAGCTGCTATTGCAAATAATAGTTCATCTGATAGCTGATACTCTGGTTCAGAACTTCCCCAATCATTTCTTTTAGGTAATACAACATTATTTTCTTTACGCCAGTAGGCACTACCTAAATAATCTAATATAAAACTTATAGACAATACCCCAAGCATATTTTTATTTTTTTTATAATCATATACCATTTGTGGAATAAATACTTCCATCATAAATTCATTATTTGATAAAAGATTTAGCTCTCTCAGAATTCTAGGATTATCTAAAAATTCTTGTTTAACCTTTTCATATAAAAAATATTCTTCATATCTCCTATGTTTAAATGTAAAGATACTCTCTTCCGAAGAATTATCTGGTGTCGAAAAAAATATTTCTCTTAAACACTTTATTATATCATTAACATCGTTATTATTTATGTTAGTAAATTCATTGTAAATCAATTGCTGAAGCCTTCTAAGATCAATTGATAATCTATTATTTTCTTGCATATAACCAGATATTTCTCTACATATACTTCGTAGCTTTTCCTGTTTACTCTCTAAAATATTTAACGAATATACTCTATCATTAATTAAAAGCTTTTTTGTAGATTCTTCAATTAATGCTATTTTAGTTGTATTACTATTAACTTTTTCAATATTATCCCACAACAACTTAATAGAAAAAATATCATCTAAATCTTCTATCAACTTTAATCTATTGCTTTTTAAAGATAGATATCTTAACTTTTTATTTTCATCTTCCTGCATCTCAAAATATTTTTCAATGTATGTATCATTTAACTTTTCTATTTGGAACTCTTCTATTTCATTTAATATCCCTTTCAATATTGCTATATTAGGACTATTTGTTCTAGAAGATAGTACAATCGCATATGTAGTAGCCTGTTTATTTAACCTCATTAAAAATAATGATATCTTGTTAGCATAATCAAATGATATCTCATCTATACCATCAAGAACATATAAATAAGATAAATTGTTTTTATCATAGATCTTTAAAGAATAATCTGCCATTCGAACTCTTATAAACTCTTCTAAATTTCCGTTAATAATCTCTTTTAATCGAATAAACACCGGCAATACCTTATTTTCTAATACTTTATAAACCATATCCCTATTTTCAGCATGCGCACTTCCATAGCTTGTAAATATACTTTTCAATATTTCACTTTTTCCAGTACCAGGATCACCTTTTAATAACGATATTGTATTTTTACATATAAGTGCATTAGTATCCAATTGTTCTTTTCTATTGTTGCACAATTTAATTTCTAGATATTTGGGAGATGCAAGAAACTTTGCGTCCTCATCACTAATACAACTATTAATAAAATCAATTTCGTTTCCTATACCGAAATAGAATTCTGCAATATCTAAATTACGCTCTTCATTTAAAATATGTGAAAAGTTTTCTCTTGTAATATATATTAAATCAATATTATTTTCTTTAGCCTTTTTATATATTCTAATTCTTGGGGAGTTTTTAATTAAGCCTTTGTCAAATTTTTGCAGTTCATCTTCGGTAGGTATAGGCTTAATATCGGCATTAGTATAGATATACACACAATCTAAATTCCCTTTATATATATCAAAAGCTTTATCTTTTTTACATAATGACTCTTCTATTTGTTCATATGGACTATTTTTTACAAATTTGCTTTGAAATCCATAATATTTCCCTTCAAATTCAATTGGCTCCATTTCAAGACCCGTTTGATTATAATTACTTTGAAAATCATATCCTGTTATTCCAAATATCCTACAGAATAAGTGTCTACACATCTCCTCAAAACTATCTTCATATCTAGGATTTTTAACTTTAAATATATCCCAATTTATATTAAACCTCAATGTCACCATCCCCTTTTATTTACACTTAAATTTCTATTGATACAAGCTAAAAATTTAAATTCTAATATCTTGCGTTTTGTTATTTTAATATTAAAACTTTAAGATTTTTTCTTTTATATAGTGTGGTGTTCAAATAAACTCAATACATTTATCTAACATTATTAATATTTTAATTATACCCCTAATTTATATTGTTTTACATTAGTTAATATCGTTAAAATCCCTTGAATTTCAACAAAACTAATAGAGCCCGTTGACGTAATTCATATATCAGAATTGCGTCAACTGGCTCTATCTTTAACTTTACTTATTCAATTAAAAGTATATATAGCTTTTACTGGTTATATATTCAACTTTATAATAAAAGATAAAATGAAAGTTTTCTATTTTATTATTGGGTACATTTTTACTTTAATGAATAATTGCCTTCCGAATTCATATATATACTTATTTTTCCATCCTCAATATCTTGCGTAAATCTATCAGTTAATGATTGAGAAATACGTTTCTTCCCATAATAGTCGCATACATCTGCCTTCATATTATACGTCCTTGTACAAGAAGAATTATTAAGGGTTACATTTAACTGTGCAGCTTTTACTAGAACCCAATATCCATTTCTATCTTCTTTGATATAATATCCGGCATTAAGATATTTCTCAATATCTTTTCTTTTTCCTTGCATCTCAATAGAATCTGATGGTTCGTACATTGTGGATAAAATTGTTGATTTTTCCATTTAAAAGTCCTCCTTTTACTGTTTGGTATAGTTATATTTTAGCAAGAGAATGACTCTCTATTTATAATGTAGGAATTATTTAAATATCTTGCATTATTATTTTATAAACTCATTTAATGCCTGCCCAACAAAGATATCTACAATATTATATAAATCTTTATATTCCTTATCTGATTCTTTGCAATATTCAATATAATCTTTCTGAAGTTTTTCTAAAAAATCATTTTTAGGCTCATCCTCATCCAATAGTTCTAACCTTTCTAATTCTTCTTCATGTGCTGCAAGATCACTTTTAATTATTTGTATATTTTGCTTGAGAACCTCTTTCTTTTTTTCAATTGTCAGTTCACTTGGCTCTCTAAACTCACCAGCTAATATTTTATCAGTTATTGATTTCCATTCTACCACTTTTTCTCTATAATGCTTCATCACAAATTCATTATTTTTCAATCTCCCCTTATCTAGACAAGGTTCAATCATCAATGAATAATAAGCTGCTCTTAGCTCTTCATCTGATGGATTTTTTATATCTTTAAATAATTCTTTTCCATCTGCATTTGCTAATGTCTTCTCTATTCCGATGAGTCTATACATTCTATTTTGCTCTTTAAGAAAATCTATTAAATCCGGAAAACCTTTGTCTCTAATATCTTTTGCATCCACATCAAACCATTTAATCATATTTGCAATCAGTTTATCTATACTTAAATTTTGTTTCTCCAAAAGTTTATTAATTTCAAGACGATCATCATCATCTTCTTGAAATTGCTCTAAATTTATATCTCTAGCCATTTGAACAGCATAATTGCCTCTAAATAAATTATAATTCATTTCATCAAGTTTTTTAGTAAATACTCTTAATGCTGCCCCTACATTTTCATTTCCCAATGTAGTAATATTAATCAAAAAATAGGTAAGCTGCCTTACTAAAGGTTTGCTCCAATCAGCTATCTCTTGTGAAACCATATGCGCTGGCATTGTATATACTAACTTACGGAATACATCATTCAGTTCGGTATCAATGTCTTTAATCATCAAGTTGTTATACATTCCAACTGCTGTAGCAGTTATTTTGCTTTTATCTGGGTTTTTCCTAGCTAATGGACTATCTGCATGATGTCTTATTAATAATGCTAATAGTTCAGAACATTCAGGTGTGAAAAAAAATCCGCTTTTTTCTTTTGTTTCATCCACCTTAAAATCTAATGGATTAATATCATACATTTCACATATTCTTTTAAATGTATCTGTAAATTTAGTTCTGCTCTCCATTCTAGACTTTTTTACCATTTCATCTTGACTAAAATCAACGTGCCTTTCTTTCTGCTTCTTTGCCATAGTTATCTCCCCCAATATCATAATTAATACAAATTATTTTTAATATGTAAATTTTTTTGTAATATGCTTAAGCAATAAATAATATTATATCTCTTATTCTTCTAATATAAAATATTCTATTATCACATTTCTAAATATTGTTTACCAAAACAAAAAAATAACCAACCATAGTGAAATTAACACTTTGGTCAGCTATTTTTACAAACATTATTCAATTACAACCTCAATCTCAGTCCCATCAAGCAATCTTACAATAATCTTCTCCCCATCAAATACTGTCATCTTCTCCACTATCTTAAAAAATAATTCCTCATCAAATTGTTTTATTGGTTTTGCATTTTTTAAAATACCAATGAACTGCTTTGCCTTATATCTTACTAAAACATTATCACTCTTTAAATGCTCCTTCCACTTTTCCATGAAGTAATCCTTATTTTCAATCATGGCATTGAAGGTATCTATGAAAGCTTGATATAAAACCTTATCATCTATATGTTTATTATTACAGCCTTTTTTCCCTTTTTAATATATCTTCTATTGCATCTCCAAACAATTCTCCTGCGTAATTCATTTGTGGAGTTCCAAACTTTTCTTCCAAAAACACTGCCGCAGTGTCCGCAAATAATTTTTCCTGCAAAAGGATTAGTTATTGTAGCATAATCTACTTTTACAATATCATGTTCTTTAGCAAAAATTCTTCTTCTCTCCATCTCGAGTTGTACTGCGGCATGCATTTCTTTATCTATAATTGCGGGGTGGCTTTCCTCAACATAATACTGTGGGACTTCTCCATTGTTTTCTGCCCTTTTCTTGGTAAGAAAATCTACTGTGTAAGTTTTTTGCAGTAGTGCATCTCCCTTGTATTTTTCATTTGTTAATATTCCTCTTATAGTGCTTTCATACCATTTAGCTTTTCCATTCCAACCTTTAATTCCTTCTTCTTCAAATTCTTTTGCTATTCTATTTGTACCTTTTCCATCAAGATAATCCTTATAAATTCTTCTTACAATCTTGGATTGTTTTTCATCTATTATAAGATTACCTTCCTCATCTTTAGTATATCCTAAAAACTTTTTATGGTTTATATGAAGCTTTCCTTGTTCAAATCTCCTTCTTATTCCCCATGTTGAATTTTCAGAAATTGAGCGACTTTCATCTTGAGCCAAGCTTGCTAAAATGGAAATTAATACCTCTCCTTTAGCATCTAATGTATTTATATTTTCCTTTTCAAAAATGACTCCAATGCCAAGTTCTTTAAGGGTTCTTACATAATTTAAGCAATCCAAGGTATTACGAGCAAATCTTGATATGGATTTTGTTATAATTACATCTATTTTTCCTGCCTTGCAATCTCTAATCATTTCATTAAATTGTTCTCTCTTTTTTGTGTTAGTCCCTGAAATTCCTTCATCCGCATAAACTTTTGCCATTTGATATTCTGAACTATTATTTATAAAATTAGTATAGTAATTTACCTGTGCTTCATAGCTTGATAACTGTTCTGCTTGGTCTGTTGATACCCTGCAATATGCAGCCATTCTCTTTTTCTGTGACTTTGCCGATTGTACTATATTGGTTCTGTTGGCTCTTGCAGGTATAACTGTAATACTTCTTGCCATTTCTAATTTCCTCCTTTACTACAGTTTCTTCCTTTATATTAAGCTTGCTTATAACTTCATCATCTATTGAAGTTCCCATGCAAGCATTCTTTCCATTTTTAACGTAGTTGCTACACTGCCATACTATCTTTTTGCAAGAATGTTTAGTATTCCAGGTTCTTCTTCTTAAGGTAGAACCACATTTACTGCAGTAAAGCATTCCTGTTAGTGGATATCTTCTCTTATACTTTTTTGTATCTCCTAAAATAATCCCCTTTTTCTTTGCTCTCTTTTTAATTTCTTCTTGAACAGTTTCCCATTCTTCTCTTGAAACTATTGGCACATGATCATCTTCAATATAATAGCTCTCAACTTCTCCGTTATTCTTAACTTTCTTTTTTCTTAAATGATCTGATGTATAATATTTTTGAAGTAATGCATCCCCTTTGTATTTCTCATTTTTTAATATCCTTAAAATAGTACTGTCTCTCCATGTTCCACCGGCAACTGTAGGAACTCCTTCTTCTCTAAGTCCTTTTGCAATTGTAAAACATCCTTTTCCATTTAAGTATTCATTAAAAATTCTTTTTACTACCTCAGCCTCTTTAGGATTTATAACTAAATCTCCATACTCATCCTTGTCATACCCCAAAAATCTTTTAGTATTTATAATCATTTCTCCTTGCTGAAACTTCTTTCTCATTCTCCATTTGATGTTATCACTTACATTTTTGCTTTCCTCTTGAGAAAAAGAAGAAAGGACAGTGAGCATTAACTCACCATCCCCTGATAAAGTATCTATATTTTCTTTTTCAAATCTAACTTCTACACCTATATCTTTTAGTTCTCTTACAGTTTCTAAAACTATAGTAGTATTCCTTGCAAACCTTGATATAGATTTTGTTATGATTAAATCCAGCTCCCCACCTTTTGCAAGCTGAAGCATCTTTTGAAATTCTGGTCTATTCTCAGTAGTTCCTGTTATTCCTCTATCCGCAAACACTCCTACAAATTCATATTCTGGATTTGATGATATAAGATTTTCATAATATTGTATTTGATTTTCTAGAGATTCTTCTTGCTTTTCACTATCTGTTGAAACCCTTGCATAAGCACATACTCTTTTCTTTTGATTTTGCACTTTTAAAGTAGGCTCAATAATTCTTACACGCACTGTAACTCCTCCTTTCTATCAAATTTGTACTACTATATATCACTCTAAAGGTGATAGAAGTCAAGGTTTATGGGGTTATAAAAGATTACTTATTGAAAATCATAATGCAAGCATCAAATCCTGATGACTTTAACTTTTGCACTTGCTTTTCTGCATTGTCCCTAACAGCATATGATCCTGCCATAACCCTATAAAGAGTTTGTCCACTTGTGGCTTGCTGCTTTTGATAAGTTGTTGATTCGTTAACTACATTTTCTCTATAATTTATACCTAGCTGAACCAATATAGCTTTAACTATTTCTCTAATAATTTCATTCCTTTTGCTATCAAAAATATCGTTATCACCACTATTATCAATAAACCCAATTTCAATTAAGACTGCCGAGCATCTAGTTTCTCTTAGTACATGATAATTAGCATTCTTTACTTTCCTATCAACAAAACCAACACTTACAAGTCCAGATTGTATTTTTTCAGCTAATGCTTTAGCTTTTGTACTTGCACTTAAATAAATATAAGTTTCAGCACCTCTAGCCTGTTCTGGCTTAAAAGCATTTCTATGAAATGATATAAAATAATCGTATGAATTTCTACTTTCAAAGCTGCTTCTATCATTAAGACTTACTGTAGCATCTGAAGTTCTAGTTTCATCAACTGTAATCCCATGCCTTCTAACTTCTACTGCTACAGCTCTACCAATGCTTAATACATCATTACTTTCTTTTCTCCCATTATAAGTTGCTCCTGGATCTTCTCCACCATGTCCATAATCAAAACATAATCTAGCCATTTTTCTTATCCTCCTTTAACTGCTCTAAGATATTTTTTAGCTTTTCAGGTATTGGTAACCCTATCTTTGCTGTGTTTTCTAATATACTAATTCCTTCATTAGAAATATAGAAAAAAATAACAGCGGTGCGAATTGCACTACTGCCTCCTAACAAATAACAATCAACAATATGCGCTACCCCCACCAAAACAAAGATAAGTACTTTTTTAAATATTCCTCTAAAACCTATCTCACTTGATAGCTTTCTCTCTAGCACTGCTACCATAAATCCTGTCAAATAATCAATAACTACAAAAGCTATAAGTGCATATAAAAATCCATCTGTCCCTCCTAAAATCCACCCAATACATCCACCAATAGATGCAAATATCATTTGTAGTGTTTCAATAATATTTTTCATTCTTAAGACCTCCTTCTTATATAATTAAAGCCTTCTCAAATCAATGAGCAGGCATATCCAAAGGATTTACATAATCACAAGTAAAATCATATTGTATTTTCATAGTATTAGTTGGTGTTTTGGTTATTGCTTCTGGAAGCAAGGTATGTGCTGAAGCTGGAATGATATATTCGTGTTTTAATTCTCCATTTGAGTTACTTGTATATGTGAATATAGTTGATGTGTCATTATCCCACTTTATACTTTTATAGTTTGTCAAATTAGAATTTATACTTCCATAAACATTTAGATTATTATTTAATTGTAAGCATAAAGAACTATTTACTACAACGAATAACTTTTCATTAGTTATTTTAGTTGTAGTAATGCTGTAAACATAATCTAAATATAAATCTGACTTTTCACTGAAAGTACCGTCCTTATTATATTTTGCTATGCAACCTTTTTGTAAATTCCCAGAAGACTCTTTATATCCGCCATAAGATATATAAACATTAGCTTCATTAACTTCTATATCAAAAAATTGCAATGATCTTGGTATATCTGTTGATATTACTGTGCTTTTAGAATTTGTACTTATAACACTAAAATCTTTATCAAGCTTTTTAAAAGAACCATTACCTAACAAACTCCAAAAATTCACTCCATCATATGCAATTGCTATTGATGAATCCACTAATGTTATATTACTTTTCTTCTTATAAGTTACTTTATCATACACATATATATTGGTTGAGTTAACTTTTAAAACATAAAGATTAGTTTCATCAGTACATAAATTGTAATCGGGTAAAGAAATACTGTAATCTCCTTTTTCTAATATTTGTTTAGGGTAGGTATAATTCAATTTTGGATTTGTAGGTGTATTAACTGGAACTCCACCTGACCAATAGATACTTCTAAATGTTCCATTTGCTGCATTGGTTGGGAAGTCAATTACATAATGTTTTTTTCCTGAAGTTCTTGTAGTTTCTGACTGATTTACACTGCCTCTTAAATTATCACTTCCGCTATAAGGTGTTATACCATCTGCATAACCTACAAGCCTACCCCAAGTGAAATAATCATAAGAATCTTCTGGAATATCTCCTGTTGTAAGTACCATCATTCTGAATGGTAGTGATGTATATATATCATATAGTAAAGAATTTTGTGTATTATCTAATATAGGATAGTAAAATCCTTGAAGATACGCTATATTACCAAATACAGCTGATATTCTATTTTCACTTTTAGCTTCATAAGTTTGTTTTCCTGTAAGTGAATCATATAATTTTACTGTGGCTGTTCCCGTATACGGCATTATTAATTTTTTCTTTAAGACTTCTATTTGAGTTCCTTTTATTAAATCTTTACTGTAAGCTAAACTTTCTTTGTAAGGCACATTTGGCATCTCCTTTCTATTGATTTTTAAATATAAAAAATCATCTCTTTTTTGGATTTTTTTACAAATACTATTATGCTAAAGCTTGTATTATAATATAAATATAATAGATTTTATTTTACTTAGAGGAGGTTAGTGTATATGAAAAAATTAGTAAATAAATTATTAGGTGCTGCTAAAAAGTATACTGTGTTAGATTATGGCTTTTTAAAAATAACCCTTATTTCTTTAGGAATACTTGTTGGAACCTATTTTTCAAACTTTTTTTCAAATTATACTTCCTTACTTTGGATAATTTTCATTATTTCATACATCTGGATTATCTATAGAACTTTTATTAAACATAAAAATTAAAGATTCATTAAAGAAAACTATTACCTTTCAATCACTTATGTTGTATTATAATTAATTCTTATTTGTTTTAATTTCAAAACATCTGTACTTGATGTAATTTCCATATACCATGCGAATCTTATCTTTTTATTTGAAAGATCAAGGGATGTCCATTGTGCTTCAGTAATTCCTTGAAGAACTGAAATGGACATCCCTTTACTTTTTACATCCTGCATATTTGTCATATCTACTAATCCCCATGAGCTACTATTCCATGCTTTCCATGAAACTCCACTATCTACACTTACTATAAAATTTATAATTCCGCTACCTGTATTATCTAAAATTACTACTGCATTTATAATATCTTTTATATATGCTTCACTAAATGAAATGTCATCCTTCATTGTTACTATTACAGGGTTTGGTTTAATTGTTTGAATTACCTTTGGTGGAATCATATCAATTAAAGGTGACCATATTTTTAAACTTGGAGATGTAGATATTATCCCTGTTCTTTCTTTATGGTATGTATCATCACCATAAGTTTGAAATTTATCAGCTGTTAATGGCAATTCTGAAACTTTAACATAACTTGAGGACGCTATATCCCAGTGTTTAATCTCATTTCCATCTACAATGAGATATTTTATATTAGCTTGTACATATGAGCCTTCGTTAACATTGTAGGATTTTCCTTGATCCTGACTAGGAATAAATGCATAAGATTTATTATCTGCAATAGTTAAAGTAGTAGTTCCTATTATAGGATTTTCAAAAGAATTTGTTCCTGTATTAGGTATCTTTTCAATAACAAGTACCATAGCACTATCGTTAAATATTATAAGCTCCCATACTAAATCAATAGTTCCCCAATTACTATAGCTTTGATGCCCTTCCCACCTAATTCTAAAAGTTGGTTTATCATTTATTGTTTCATTTGCATAGTAAATAGTATCTGCTCCAGCATCTCTTCTGTTTATCTTAAGTTGTTCATTTTCACCTGTGAATCCAATCCATGAATTACCGCTAACATTAATTGAAGTTCTACAATTAACTCCGTTATAGAAGAAATCAAAACCTATGTCTGGAAATTTAACTGTAGTATCATCATTGTGAGAACTTAATAACGTCATGCCACTATTTCCTTTTGAAGCAATTATATTAGTGCTGTATATTCCCACATCACTTCACCTCCAGTTTTTCAATACCTGCAAAATTACTACTATCTAAAAGTTCAAAACTATACATTTTACCTATATCTATTGGTTCAATAACTGCTGTGCCTTCATAAATGGTTTTAAAGTACAACCCATCATTATCTATTATTAAAGCACTACCATCTATCAAATATTTATGCTTATACTGTGGATTAACATATAAAATTTCACCATACTTTTTTATTGAAACTGCATAGTTTATACTCATTTGCTTTCCATCAGTAATTGCTGCTATATCTGCTGCTTTATAAGTATTTAATATTGAACTAACAGGCTTTTGTAATTCATAACTAGTATAATTGGCTTTAACTTTATCTAAATATAATTTACTAATATCTATATACTTCAACTCTTCAAAGCATTCTGCATGAGCTGGCTCTGCACTTAATCCTCCTTGAAGATTTCTTCCATCAACCATACATTGAAGATTGTACATTGGTATATTTAATGTTCCAGTATCAACTTTTAAGAAGACTCCAATATAATGTGGTCCACTTGAAACTTGTGGTATTCCAATAGGTATGCCTATAACATTATCCCCTTGTTGAAGTTTTTGTTTTGGAGTAAATGATATATCTTTATTATCTAGTTGAATTTGAATTGTTGCAGTACAAGCTGCACTTGCTATACAATACATAGAAAAGTTCATCGATAAATTAGTAGCTGCTACAGCTGTAACCCCAAGATACATTGGCTCAATAGCTGTTGTTCCAATAGTTAATACAATTGGATTTGCATAATATAACATTGACGTTAATGACTCAGCAACCTTATTTCCAAGTTCATCTATTGAGGTTTTTATATCTACCATATCTAATTGACTTAATATGCTGTTCTTTGGCTGTCCAAGCTCAACTTTAGAATTTACACAAGTTAAAATGTCCTTCTTAATTTTGAGTACTGGAACTTTAACATCTATATCAAAATCTTTATGCCTTACTATAACAAAATCTCCAACCTTAACTGTTTGGAGATGCTTATAATTCTCATATTCTTTTGTTTTACTAAGTTCAATAAAATCTATATCAATACTTACCTTACTTAAGCCTATTACATTTGCTGATTCTTTAGCTAATGCTCTTAAAGTAACCTCATCTTCTGCTTCTTTAAATTCTACCTTTTTTATAATAGGAAATGGTGGATACTTTTCACTATTCCAATTAGGTACACTTATATATTTTTCAGTAAGTTTAACACCGTTTTTTCCTACTGGATATAATTTTGTTACAACACTTGTAGTATCTGAATTGAATTTTAACCCAGATATATTCTTGCCTTGAGCTATTAAAACTCCTGCATCTCTTCCTATACTCTTTAAGATCTTAACATCAAAGTTATCTCTCTTTAATTCACCTAATCCCCATATATTTATTATTGAAAATATAGCTTCAACAGGATTTTTTTCTACTACATTAATTGAATTTGAAGTTATAATATCACTATCTGCTGTGTATATTACAATTAAATCTCCTACCAAACATTTCTGCAGAGCTGTTTTTACACTACAGTTTTCAGCTTTCATTTCCTCAATAAAATAATAAGCTAAATCATAAAATATATGTTTAGCCCATACCTTGATTATGTTTTTGCCTTCACTGTTTTTCTCTACCTTATATATTCTAAAAAGCTGTCCATCTGCTTTTATAATATTCCATTCTTCTAGATACTTTGCTTTTTTAGAATTAGTTGCATATTCTAGTTCTAAGGAATACTCACCATTTAATTCTTCTGTAATGTAACAGCTTATAGGCTCATTTAATATTCCAAAACCATTATTATTAAAATTTCCTTTAGTAGTCTTCTTATCATAAACACAAATCACTATAACCACCGCCAGTTTGGTAACAACTCAAGCTTAGTAACATTTCCACTCCACTCTATAATATTTTCTCCTGGCTTCAATTTTAAAAATTCACCTGACATTTTACCATTTAAATTGTTTCCTTTATCATCATAGCAATCCTGTATCACTGAATTTAATATTACTTTTTCTGTCATGCCTTTAATACTTACTTCCTGATCATTTACTTTAAAAACTATATCACCAGATCCATAAATGTTTATTATAGGCTCGCTTTCAATACTCCCAATATTACTTATCTTAGTTCCCGTTTTAATTATATTTATTATGCTATTTTCTACTGCATATTTAAAAGGTCTACAATTAAATATTATGGGGAACTCACTGAAATAATTATAAATCTGCTTAAAATCAATAGCATTTACTACTTGAGCAATATATTTTCTATCGTCTTGAAAACTAAATATCAGATCACTTTGTCCTGTTTCAAATAGCCATGCTTTTATATCATCAATTTTATTTGCAAGGTTCTCCTTATCTTTTACTGAGCACTCCACAGTTAGAGTTATATCATCATAAGTTTTCTCATCAAATATTAAATTGGAATCTCTTCCTGGAATATTTATTGTATTTACTCTACGTTTGGGAGAAGGTATGCTTGGTCTTTTAGATATTAGAATTCCAAGATCATCATAACTGTTTTTACCACCAAAATTAAAACTAAGCATCCTAAACTCCTCCTTTACCCATAGAGATTTTCTGTCTATAGAATTCTAATTCATAAGCTAATTGTTCTATATCTTTCTCAGTATTGTTAATAAAGTTTTCTATATGAAGTGTAAGTCCTTTACCTCCATTTGAATTTTTATTTAAACTTGTTTTATCATAAGCTGGAACTGTTATAGGCTCTAACTTAGTGCTTATATTCATGTCTAAAGATAATTTATTTATAGCCTCTGAAACAACATTTTTACTTTTATTTATTCCTTCTGCAAGCCCTGACATAAAATCCGGCATCCAACTTTCATAATCAGTAAGTGGCCCTTCATCTGGAACTGAAAAATGTAAATAACTTCTTATTTTAGCTGCAAGTCCACTAACTGCATCTTCAACTTTACCCATAGCAGATTTAATTCCTTTTACAATACCCTCCACAAAATCTGCTCCATAATTCCAAGCCTTACTTGGTAAACTTGCTAAAAATGTCAATGCGCTATTTATTCCACTTTCTATAGCACTTTTTACATTTCCTATGGTGCTACTTATTCCTTCTTTCATACTTGTAAACATAGACGATCCATAATTATAAAGCTTTCCTGGCAATTCAGAAAACCAAGTTAAAATTCCATTCCATATATTAAGTACTGTTTCTTTAATATTGTTGCAAAGATTTGTCACACTTTCCTTTAACTTAGTCCAAGCATTTATAGCAGTGTTTTTTATGGCTTCCCATATATTTGTTAAAGCAGTTTTTATATTATTCCATATGTTTTCTATATCTGATTTTAACTGTGTAAAGTTTCCTGTAACTATATCAAGAATTATAAGTACCGCACCTAAAACAATATTCTTTATTGCATCCCATACATTTTGAAATACGGTTTCATAAAAATTTAATGCTGGTTCTAGAAAATTCTTTATATTCTCCAGTCCATTACTTATGGTACTTTTTAAATTTTCCCAAGCAGTCAATGTTGCAGTTTTTACATTTTCCCATGCGTTTGATATTGATGTTTTTATATTTTCAAAGGTCAACGCTATGCTACTCCAAAGCTCTGATGCTTTAGCTTTAATTGTGTCCCAATTATTATATAAAAGAACTCCTACAGCAATTATTGCAGTAATTGCAGCTATAGCTATTCCTACTGGTCCAGTTAAAAGTGCCATTGCACCTCCTGCTCCAGCAACTGCAGTACTTATGCTTCCAAACAAAGTTACTAAACTGCTACCTACAGTAATCACACTACCTATTACTGAAAGTACTGGTCCTAGAGCTGCAAGTAATGCAGCAAATACTATAATAATTTTCTGTATACTTGGATCTAACTTTCCAAAAGCTTGCACCCATTCATTTAATTTAGTAATTATAGGCGTTATTACTGGCAATATATTTTGTCCCATTGTAGCACCAAGTTCTTTTAAACTTTCTTGAAATACTCTCATCTGATTAGCCGTTCCAGCACCTGTACGTTCAAAATCTCCCTGTGCATTTTTTGTTTTCTCTAAAATAAAGTTATATCTAAGTTGAACCTTTTCTGATTCAGTCATATCTTTAGTTTTCTTTTCGATTCCTTTAGAATAAGCATATTGTTGCAGATTCGTATCAGTCATAACTACACCTAACATTTTTAGGCTTTCAGTTTCACCTGTAAATATTCCATTCAAAGCAGTTTCTGCTTCTTCAATACCAATGTTTTTAAAACTCGATAAATCACCTGCTAATCCCACTAAAGACATAGACATTTTTGCAGCTTCTTCTTGATTTAATCCCATGCTTGTTGCCATATCACCATAAAGAGCAGACATATCTAAAGCTGTTCCTTTGGCTATACCATAACTTTTAAGAGTAGTATCTGACCAATCTTTTACTTTTTGATTAACACCACCAAACGCAACCTCAACTTTGTTCATACTCTCATTCATATCAGATGCTAACTTTACACTTGCAACTCCGAGTGTAGCCAATGGGGCAGTTAATCCTATTGAAAGCTTAGATCCAGCATTACTAAACCCTTCTCCAACGCTTTTCATCTTACTTCCTATACCATCAAGACTTTTACCTAAAGAAGTCCATTTACTGCTTTGAGTTTCAATTTCTTTATTTGCTTTAGAAAGTTCTGTTTCCATTTGTGAGAGAGTTTGTTTTGCTTTATTAAGTTTTATCTCAAGTGCTTGGGTAGCTTCACTATCATTACCTTTTGTTTGAGCACTTTTAGTGTAAGCTTCTTGCAAAGCACTTACTTTTTGCTTTTGAAGTTCCAATTGTTTAGTTAGACTTTCTGATTTTAACTTTAGTCCTTCAAGGCCTTTTGCATTTTCTCCAAGTGCTGCTGTGTTAGCTTTAAACTCACTATCTAAAACTCTAAGATTTCTATTAATACTACTTATTCCATTTTGAAAACCACTTGAATCTAATCCTATTTTGACTGCTAAGCTTCCTAATTCTTCTGCCACTCTCTCACCACCTATATATCCTAAATTTCTTATAATATCTTTAAAACATTATTTAAATTCTGCTTATATTCCTTAATTGATCTATAAATTAAAATATCAAAATAATAAAATATATCCATTTCATCAACATCATTTAAAGTCCAACCTTGCTCTAAAAGTCCTGAATAAATCTCCTTAATAAAATCAAGCGGAGATAGCTTTTCTTGTGCTTCTCCGCTTAATTGTTTGGGAACTCATGTAATTTATTGCTCATTGTTCCTACTATTCCGTTTATACTATTATTTAAAGTTTCTATAAGTTTATCTGCATCAAGTCCATCATAAAAATCATCTCTGCTAAATTTATTACCGTAAAGCTCTACTACAAAATCAACAAGTCCATCTAAATCTTTTGTTTTTAAATTATTGAAATTTATATGTTCATTTATTTCAATAGCTTTTCTTAGCATTCTTGTTTTTACCTTAGGCATAACATAGGTTTTGTTATTTAAAGATATTTCCATCATTTATTCCTCCAATAATTTTATTACGCTACAACTGGTGCATATACTTTATTAAACCAACTAGCCCCTTCTTTAAATCCACTATCTTCATCAGCAGTGTACTTCCATTTACCATCTTCTCTTGTTAGAAAAGTACCTTTAAGTTTTGGTGTTTGGAATTTTGTTTTATTTTCTTGAGTTGAATGCTCTTCTTCTGGTTCACTAAATTTTCCTTTAAGTAGCCAAACATATCTGTATTTACCATTGCCTTTTTTCACCTTAAATCCTATAGCTACATAAGGAGCCATATCATCTGCTTCATAACTCATAACTTTAGTTGTTGTATCCAATTTATGTCCTAGAAGTGCTGCCTGAACTTCTAAAGGTAAATCTTGAGTTTCAATTTCTACATCCACTTCACCTAAATTTGATACTGTTTCTACAGCTCTATTATCAGCATATAAAGTCTCTGAATTGCTCTTAGGATTTATTTTTACATTTATTGCTGGTGAAACTAATGCTGGTGTCCCATAAGTTGAAGTTTCTCCTTCATTTAAAATAGCATATACTAAATTTTCTACTCCTACTGGAGCACTACTAACTATTCCTGCCATAATTTACTCCCTCCGTTCTATCTGAATGAAAAATCTCATTGCTTTGTGATATATTTTTGTATCTTTTTCAAATAAATCAGCCGCAGAAGTTCTTATAAAACCTGCGGCTTTCATTGCATTTTCTACCCTTTTATAAAGGTTTGTATAATCTTTTTTGCTCCAAATATCCACTTGAATATAATGTCCTGTAACCTTTTCTTCGTTATCTGCATACTGCTCACCTTTTTCTAAATAACTGAAAAAGGTTATATAGGTGTGCTCTTTTCCACTATATTTTTGAAAGGAAACTGGAATATGAAGATGTTTTAAAGCTTTCATTACTAATTTATTTATCACTTCAACCCCTCCTTCAAAGTTTCAGCTATAGTTCTTTTTATATTATCCTTATTTTTCTCATAAGCTGGCTGTAAAAAAGGTTTGGCAGGCATTTTAGAAGTCCCAAACTCTAGAAATTTCCCATAATATATCTTTGAGTTATCTGATTTATCTATACCTATAAGAATGTATTTAACCCCTTCTTTCTTTTTTACATTGGTTATTTTAAGACCTTTTCGCAGTTTACCACTTCTATCGTTAAATGCATTTGTTGCCTTTGCATCCTCAAGAACAGGTTCAGCTGCATTTCTTAGTGCTTTATTTTCAAGTCTTGATACATTCGTGCCCATGCTTTGAAGCTTGTTTAATATTTCATCAACACCTTGAAGTTCCATACTAGCCACTACTATCAACCTCCATAGCCTTAATTTCTATAAATTTGTTTGCGTATTTGATATTATCTATAGAAGTTATGTTGTACTGTTTTCCTTTAAACAAAATTCTCATGCTTTCATCTATATCCTTAATAAATCTAATAGTAAATTTCACAGTTTTCTCTGCCTTAACAGCTGCAGCTTCAAAGTATTCTCTACCATGAAGATTTGTTATTGCCGCCCATACTGTTTTAAAATCTACCCATGCTTCTTCCTCAAAACCATTATCATTAGCTACTGTAGTAAATCTTTGAAATATAACTCTATGTTTTAAATCTCCTATATCCATAGAGCATCACCAACTCTCTCTTCTATAACAAAATAAAAGTCTTGTCATGCTTTCAATTACCGATTTCACGTCAAAAGTTTCACGCATCTCATACATATTTGCTACAGCATATAAAATTGCTTGTCTTACTGCTTCAGGTATTGTTTCAAATTCTGTTAACTTATATCTCAAAATATCTTCACACAATTCTTCAGCTGTTAAAATAAATTTAGTGATGAGTGTATTTTCCTCATCACCATCTACCCTTAAATAAAGTTTTATTTCTTCTAAAGTTACTACCAAAATACACTCACCTCTTTAGATTTCTATTTGTCTTTCATTTGTAGAACTTTAATAGCCTCGGGAAGTATTAACTTACCATCAACTCTTTGAGTTGCCTTAAATCCAACTTGTCCTGTTGCTGCATATAGTTCATTTAATCTTTGGAATGATCTACCTTGTCTATCTGCTACCCAATAGTAACTAAAATCTCCAAAAGCTATAGGTTTTGCTCCTGCTCCTAATGTTGGTACATAAGCAGAAGTTTTTACTGGTCTATTTAAAACAGTATCTGGCTCACCTGCTGTAACAGATGGCTGCCATAAATATTGACCATTAGAATCTTTAAGCTTTCTTATAGCCTTTACTGTTGCATCATTCATAGTAAATACAGCATTTTTTCTATAAGGCGATTTTAAGGAATAGAATAAATCCATAATCTCATCAAGAGTAATTGCTGTTGCACTTGCTGCTATAACTCCAAGACTTGCTCCACCAGTAGCATTAAATATTCCTGTAGGCTTTCCAGTACCATCTCCTATAAAAAATGCTTCTTCTTCTTTTGCTCCAATTCTTCTTGCAAATTCCTTTGCTATATAACTTTCTAAATTAAAAACACTATCATTAAGAAGTTCTTCTGAAACCTTAATCATAGTGGCTAATTTATATGCTCCTATTGATACCTGACTAAATGCATCATCTGATTCTGGAATTGCACCTTCTTCATCTACCCAAGATGCTGTTCCTTTAGATGCAACTACTGGTATTTTTTTATCTCCTGAAGATGTAGTTATTACATTTGCAAGCTGTCTAAATATATTTTGCTCTTCTAAACTTTCAATTAATGTTTTTTCAAATTCATCTGGCACAAGATATCCACCTTCACTATCTGTACCTACTTGAAGTGAGTTTTGAATATCTAAGCTATTTTTATTTTTCATAGCTTTCCAGAAGGCTTTTTTATATTCATCTGTTGCCCTGCCTGTTTTTGTTTCACCACTTAAATTTCCATTAGGAATATTTCTAATAGCAGTTGAAGTTGCCTTTGAAAGTTCCAAATCAAGTGCAGCTTGCCTTTCTAGTCTGTCTATTTCTTTTCCTAAATTAACAACATCAACTTCCATCTTTTCATAAGTTTCAGTATCTTCCGCTGAAATAAGTCCACTTTCATTTCTTTTACTGTCTAAAAACTTTTTAGCATCTTCCCATATCTTTGCTCTTTTTTCTCTTAATTCTAATATCTTATTCATTCTGTAGGCCTCCTTAATATTTTAAAAGTTCTAGTCTTTTATCTAGATTTTTAATTGATATTTTTGATTCATTACTATTGGTAGAAAGTTTATTTAAAAGTGCTTTATTAGTAGTATTTTTACTAAATACTTCACCTTTTAAATCTTTAATATCTTCTTTATCTTCAAACATTATTTTATCTGCAAATCCAAGTTCTACAGCTTTCTTTGCATTGAACCAACTTTCAGCATCCATAAGACTTGCTATTTTATTTCTTTTAAGTCCTGTTTTTAATTCATAAGCATTGATAATGCTCTCTTTTACTTCATTTAACATATCTATAGCTTTATTCATTTCTTTTGTATCTCCACTTACAATTGTCATGGGGTTGTGAATCATAAACATTGCCACAGGAGATATTTCAACTTCACTTCCTGCCATTGCAATTACTGAAGCTGCACTTGCTGCAAGTCCATCAATTTTAACAGTTACATTTCCACTATAGTCCATTAGCATATTATAAATTTGTGATGCTGCAAATACATCTCCACCCGGTGAATTAATCCAAACTGTTATATCCCCATCATCACTTATTAATTCTGCTTTAAATTCTTTAGGAGTTACTTCATCTCCATACCAACTTTCCTCTGCAATAGCACCATCTAAATATAGAGTTCTATTTCCTTCATTCTTAACCCAATTCCAGAATTTTTTTTTCATAATTTATCCCCTCCATTCTTTTTCTTTGCAAATGCACCTGCTTCTTTTAACTTTGTCATATTACCATTTACAAGATATAAATCTCCACCTTCATCACCTAAGATTGGATTCATATCTTCAAGTTCTCTTATGTCGTTTGAAGATAGCCATCCGTTTTGTCTGCCAACTGCATAACCCCTCATTCTGCTTTCATAATCCCCACGAAGTAATCCATCTACATTAAACTTTACAAAGTATTTTCCTTTTTCTTGTGGATTTAATAATGATTTTTGTATAGCCTGTTCCCATCTAATTACCCAAGGATTTAAAGTATATTTTACAAACTCAAGACTTTGCTGCTCTATATTTGAAAAACTAGATTTATCTAAATCCCCAATCATATGTGGTGGAATACGAAAAAGACGAGCAATTTCATCTAACTGAAACTTCCTCGTCTCTAAAAACTGTGCTTGATCTGGTGGAATTCCTATACTTTGAAACTTCATCCCTTCCTCAAGTACAGCAATTTTATGTGCATTTTCTGTGCCTTTATATACTTCATTCCAACTATTCCTTACTCTTTTAGGATCTTTAACTACTCCTGGATGTTCAAGCACACCTCCTGGATTTGCTCCGTTTGCAAAGAAGCTTGCACCATATTCCTCACAAGCTATGCACATTCCAACTGCATTTTTAGCCATAGCAATTGGTGAATATCCTATTAATCCATCAAATCCAAGTCCTGGAATGTGAAGCACCTCATAATCTCTCAAAATAACTTGACCATATCCTTTTCCATCATCATTATTCTTTGTATAAATATAATAAATCTCACCGTTATCCGCTCTATTTACAGTAATCTTATTAGGAAGTAGCGGATACATAGCTAAAATTTTATTTCTACCATCTCTTATAATTTGTGCATAAGCATTTCCCCATAATAAAAGATGACTCATAAGTGTTTCTCTAAACACAAAAGAAGTCATCTCCGGGTTTGGCTCATCATGTAATAAATAATATAAAGAATGATTTATATCTTTATTCTTCCCACCATCTTCACTGTATTTATAAATATGAAGTGGAAGTGAAGCAATAGATTCTGCAAGTATTCTAACACAAGCATAAACTGCAGTAGTTTGCATTGCCGTTCTTTCATTAACAATTTTACCACTAGATGTTCCACCAAAGAAAAAACTATAAGTGTTCCCCCACAAACTATTTTGTGGACCCGCTCTTGATTCTTTTAGCTTTGATAGTATTGGTATTTTCATTGTGTTTACCTCCTAAAAATGAGCATAAAAAAGACTTGATAGTTCAAGCCTTTTTTATTAGTATATTATTATAAAGTAATACTTTTAATATAATTATATAAAAGTATTATTTTTTTATTTTATAAAATCCATTGTCATTAATCCCACCATAAATATAAATAATCACTATAGTTTTCATTCCTTTTCTCTATATTATCAACACAATATCCAATCTTATTTAATATATTATTAAATTTCTTATTATCGTATTCAAGTGGAATATAAGCTGCATCAATATCAATATTAAATTTTCCATTATTTATTTCTACTCTTCCATCAAAAAATATCTGTTCTTTTATATCTATAAATTCTTTTATTGTTGGACTATCATTATGTCTGCTTTCTAGAATATAATCTTCAGACTCAGAAATTTTTTGCAAATCGGTTCTTTTCATAAAATAAATTTCGCATGTTGAAGTTGTATTATCCCACTCTGGGATCTTTTCTGAAAGACTAGACTCTTTTTTTAAAATAAATTTACCATTTTCCTTTTTAATAATTCCCATTCCATATTTCTCCAGAATTTTATTAGTTTGAATTGATACCATTTAATACATTCCTCCTTGTAATAACCTCATATAATATATATTAATTAGATATACAAATATGAAAAAAATCCGTTTATTTCTAAAATGGACCATTTATCTTCCTTCATAAAAATCATTTTATTAGCTTTATATTATTAATAACGCTTGTTCTATCAACATACTTTTGTTCATATATTAAAATATTACTTATTATGGGAGGAATAAAAATGAGTACACTTAATATCAATCAGATTTATAAACTAGACAAAATATTTACAGAAGAATACTTCTACTCAAGTTTACCTAAGCCACCAATTCTTAAGCTCAGTAACATTCAAGAATTTTTATCACACTATAAAGAACAAATTCATAAACAAAAAACATCTGGAGAACACCTCGATTTCAAAACAAATCAAATATATACAAGTGAATTTTTCTTTGATGATAATCAATACTATAAAATATCTTGGAATATTGATAAAGCGGAACAAATAATAGCTGAAAGTAATGCTCCTGTGGTTAAGCTTGAACTAAAAAAAATCTCACAATCTATATTTGAAAAGGATATAACACTTAGCCACTTAAATTTTGCTAAACATAATAACAAACCAATTATTGTAGCATTTTATGAACCTACACAACAGTATATTCCTATTGATGGTAATCATAGAGCCTATGCTCGCTTAAAAGAAAATAAAAAAACAATTGATGCATATATATTATCCCCTCAAGGTCATATGCTAGCAATGTGTAGTACTCTTGATTATGCTTTATATATGTTTGCTCATAATCTAAATGTACTTGGAAACTATGCTTGTGGTGAGATCGACTATAATAAATTTATGGATGAAATGTATCGGTTTTAATACAATTACAACACTAATATTCCCCGATTATCGTAGACACTACTACTATTACCTTGATTCCTAATTGCTCTATCCAATGCCATTATTAAAGCTACAGCTCCATCTATTTTCTCTGTACTCTTTTCCTTATCTGGTTTAATATTTCCTGCTGGGTCTTGCTTTATAAATATATTATCCATCATCCATCTAATCACTGGATTTCCTCCATGTGCTATTCTTTCTTCTAGAGTTAGTTTCATTAATTCTTTTGATGGTGGAGACATATCTTTGTATCCTTGTCCGAATGGTACTACTGTAAAACCCATACCATCAAGATTTTGCACCATTTGAATAGCTCCCCAGCGGTCAAAAGCTATTTCTTTTATGTTATATTTAGTTCCTAATTCTTCAATAAAAGTTTCTATGAATCCATAATGAACAACATTACCTTCTGTTGTTTTTATAAATCCTTGTTTTTCCCACACATCATAAGGTACATGATCCCTTCTTACTCTTAGTTTTAAGTTATCTTCTGGTATCCAAAAGAAAGGTAAAACTATATATTTTTCAGTATCATTTCTTGGTGGAAAAACTAAAACAAAAGCAGTAATATCTGTAGTACTTGAAAGGTCAAGTCCTCCATAACATTCTCTGCCTTTTAATAAGTCTATATCTATATTAAAATCACACTCATCCCATTTATCCATTGGCATCCAGCGAGTGGATTGTTTTACCCATTGATTTAATCTTAACTGTCTAAATATATTTTCTTCTGCTGGATTTTCTCTTGCACTATTATAAGCATTTCTAACTTTTTCTATATCAATAGTATGTCCAAGTGATGGATTAGCTTTATACCAATTTTCTTCTAATTCCCAATCATCCTCATCTTTAATTCCATATATAACAGGGTAAAAAGTAGGATCTATTTTTCTGCCTTCTATAATATCCATAGCCTTTTGGTGTTGCTCAAAACATATGGAATTTCTATCTGTTCCTGCTGTAGTTATTAAAAAGAATAAAGGTTGAGTTCTAGCATCTCCTGAACCTTTAGTCATAACATCGAAGAGACCTCTGTTTGGCTGACTATGAAGTTCATCAAATATAACTGCATGAACATTTAAGCCATGCTTTGTGTAAGCTTCTGCTGATAAGACTTGATAATAACTATTTGTGGGTTTAAAAACTAATCTTTTAACTGACATTATAGGTTTTATTCTTCTTTTTAAAGCCGGACACTGCTCTACCATATCAACAGCTACATCAAAAACTATAGATGCTTGTTGCCTATCTGAAGCACATCCATAAACTTCTGCTCCCCACTCATTATCTCCGCAAGTCATATATAGAGCAACTGCTGCTGCAAGTTCTGATTTACCATTCTTTTTTGGTATTTCAACATAGGCCGTATTATATTGCCTATATCCATTAGGCTTTATATTTCCAAAAATATCTCTTATAATTTTGTCCTGCCATGAAAGAAGGTCAAAGTTTTGTCCTTTCCATCTGCCTTTTGTGTGTTTTAAACAATTTATAAAATCAACAACATATTGTGCCTTTACTTCATCATACATTTTTGCCACCACCCTTAAATAGCAATAATTCCATCTTGTCATCTTCATTTTCATTTGAATCGGTAATTATTCTGCTTCTTGAAGATGGAGTAAGACCAAACTGTTCACAAAACTTATTCATTATTTTCAAATAAGTTTGTGCTATTGAAACCTGTGGTACTTGCTGCCAATAACCAGATGGAGTTTTTACTATAGCACCATGTTTTGTAACAAACTCCTCTGCTTCCTTCCATCTTGCATAAGCCTGGCAATATCCTGCAAATGCTGCCATATCTATTTCCGTTAAAGTACCTAGATGCTCCATCTGCTTTGCCATTCTTCTCCATTCCTTTTTTGCATCATCTTCTAACCAACTTGGGCATCTTGGCGCTTTCTTTTCAGGTTTAGGTTCATTTTTATTTAGTGGTCTTTTACCTGGATTTCCTTCAATTATTTTAATTGCAGTTGGCTTTGGTTTTCTTCCTCTTTGTGCCATAGTTTTCACCTCCAATCTTTAAAATCTATAACAAAAAAGAACCTACTGTAATTTAGTAAGTTCTTCATATAATTTTCTAATTTATTTACCTCTTATGCCTTTGTAATTATAGTTACCTTTTTTAATTTCTTCATGGTCAGCCTTAACTGCCTTTTCATAGTCCTTATCTTGTTTTTCTTTTTTATAGCAATCCATGCAAATGCACTCGGTATTAAACATTGACATAATCCTTCCATTTCCTAAAGAACCACCACATCTATCACAAGTTTTTTGTGTAAAAAATTTATCCATAAATAACCTCCGCTACTTTAGTTTATTTTTAATTTGGAATCTATAAAACTTTCAAGTGATTTCTAGCTTCAAGCAATCCTTGGTGTTCTAAAAGCTGAATCCCCATCAAGAGATTTCATAAGATGCATTCTGCAATTTTTAAATTCATCTCCTATAAGTCCAAGTCTAAGAAGCCAACACCTAAATGTATATTTTTCATTATCAGTATAGGTACGTTTTGCACTTGCACTTTTTTGTTTTAATGCTTGATGGCTAATGGCTAAGCAAAAAACTATGTAACTTCTAATTTTTCCTGCGTGCATAGTTCCATTGAAAAGTCTAAATTCAATAGTTCCTTTTGTAAAAGTACTGTGTAAATTTAGTCCATGATATCTGCTTGTATGGTAGTGTCTACTTCTATTCTCAACGCCATAATCGCTATACCAAATATCTGCAAGCTCCTTTAAATTTTTAGGTTTCTTTTTATTTATAGTTTCTATCAAATGATTATTAACCTTTTTGCAATATTTAACCCTAGCTGGATCAATTTCAAGGCTTTTATAAATTAAATCTTCCTTTGCTGCTATAAGGTTAACTAGATTCTTTAAAGTATTGGGAGTATGTCCCTTTGCACCTATATGAATATGAATTCCACATTTCAGCTTACTTTCGCTAACTGCTCCTGCATGTCTAAGCTTTCTTATAAGTTCTTGCAAGATTTCAATATCTTCATACTTTAGAATAGGCGTTACAAGTTCTACACTATAACTTTTATCTGCTGAAATAAGTGTACCTTTTTCTTTTTTCATTGTTTGAATACTCGCATCACTCATTATTTTCCAGATTCTTTTATCTGGTGCTGTTACCTTATAGGTGTCATAACTATCATAGTTTCTTTTGATTTCTCCATTTAGAAATTTTGAAATAACTTTTGAAGTTTTTTCTCTTGTAATTCCTGTCATTTCAATTTCTACACCAATTGTTTGGTTCTTCAATTCTTTTCTACTCCTTTCAAAGTGTGTTTATTACCTTTTGGTAGTGTACATATTACCTCTGAAAGGTGTGTATATCCAGTTATATATGCAAGATTCTATCAAATAAAATATATATTTTTTATAGATTAATTTCTATAATTACAGCATAAGAAAAACCACCCTTTAGGTGGCTTAATTTCTACTTTTCTATTGCTGTATATCTTGGATAATCATAACCTTCTGAATCTACTAAGATGCTTTTATTTGTTTTTGTATTTTTAACTCTTATGCATCTTAATTCTCCTCTTGAATTGCGTCCCCCGTCTTCTTTTATTATCCAAGATTGATCCTTGCAAAAGTCTTTTGCAAATTCTTTAAATTCCTCATCACTTAATTTTATTTCTTTTGTAACTTCGTAAGGTTCTCCTTTCATTCCATCTTTCTTAGCTTCTTTTGTAAGGTAGTTAAGTTCCTTTAAATTTAAAACCTTTCTTCCAAATAATGCTCTCATTTTTAAACCTCCATGTGTGTTTTCGTTACATACATATATCACTCTAAAGCACACATATATCAAGGGTTTTATTCACTTTTTTCAATATCTTTATAAGAAATTTTTTCACCATTTCTTATAAGAAATACGGCTTCATCACTATCTACTTGTTCTATATATCTCTTAACAATAACATCAGCATATTTTTCATCAAGTTCTATAGTATAGCAAATTCTATCTGTTTGCTCACAAGCTATAAGAGTTGAACCACTTCCTCCAAAAGGATCTAGAACAATAGAATTTGTTAAACTTGAATTTGTAATTGGGTAAGCAACTAAAGCTATTGGCTTCATTGTTGGATGATATTTTGATTTTGTAGGCCTATCAAAATTCCAAGTGGTCCTTTGCTTTCTATCTCCGTAAAATTTATGTCCTGCAGTAGGTTTCCATCCTACAAGTATAGGCTCATGATTATATTGATAATCACAACGTCCTAGTACTGGTGAATTCTTTATCCATATACAAGTTTGATGACAAAAGAACCCTGCTTCTTTAAAAGCTATTCTAAAATTAACAGTTTCCCTATCAGCATGAAATACATAAATAGAACCACCATCTGCTAAACTTTCATACATACCTTTATAAGCATTAAGAAGAAATTCATAAAACTTTTTATCTTCCATGTTATCATTTTGAATTTTTCCTGCTGTTCCTTCATAGGAAACATTATACGGAGGGTCCGTTACAACTAAATTTGCTTTCTTTCCTTCCATAAGTTTTTCATATGTTTCAAGTTTTGTGCTATCACCACATATCAAACGATGTCTTCCAAGTAACCAAACATCACCATTTTTTGTGATTGGAACTTCTGGCGGTGCTTCATCAAAATCATCCTCTTTTACACCTTTAGGATGAAGTTCATTAAAAAGTTCATCAATTTCTGGTGGCTCAAAGCCTGTAAACTCTACATCATAATCAATTTCCTGTAGATCCTTTATTAAGTCAGCAAGTAATTCTTTGTTCCATTCACCAGTAATTTTATTAAGAGCAATATTTAATGCTTTTTCTTTAGTTTTATCAATATCTATTACAATGCAATCTATATCTTCATAACCTAATGTTTTTAAAACTGAAACCCTTTGATGTCCTCCTATAATTGTCATATCGAAATTTACAATAATAGGCTCAACATATCCAAATTCATTTATGCTACTTTTTATCTTCTCAAATTCTTTATCCCCTGGTTTTAACTTTTTTCTAGGATTATATGCAGCAGGAACTAAATCTGAAATTTTTAATTTTTTAAATTTCATTTTCCTCATCCCTCCAAAATCTATCTTTAATGTAGCAGTTGTGGCTACAGTATTTTCTATTTTTATTTCCATAAGCACTAAATTCTTTTCCACAGTAAGCACAGGTATATTTATAAAATGCTGTTTCTTTTCTATTTCTTTTATCTTGATTTTCATTCCACCATTTTCTTCTACAATCATCAGAGCAAAATCTTCTAATTCTGCCTTTACCGTTTTGCTTTATAGGTTTATCACAATAGGCACAAAGTAAATTTCTTTTCATCTTTTCTTCAAAATTTAGAGCAACAACACATGAATTTCCTTCTAGTCCATTACGCTTACAAAACCCTCTCACGCTATCTCTAGTTAAATTTAAAAAGTTAGCAATTTTTTTATATCCCATGCCTTTTAATCTTAGTTCTCTTATTTTTTCTTTTTCATCACTTGTCATATGAGTTGCTCCTTTCCTTTAACTTTTACGCAATAAAAAAAGTAACCACAACACTTGTAGCTACTTAATTTAAACTTTATATTACGCGATTTTTGCCTATCCCCCTTGTTTAATTCTGCGAAAATTCACACGAGAGGGGGCGGCGGTCCTTGGCATGTCCTCTTTAGAGGCTTGACCCCCCTACCCTCCTGTAAAAATTCTATTAAACAATTTCTTTAACTATTTATTACTGCAACTAATAATCCACTCTATAATATGATCATCTTCATACTTACCTGATGCTATACCTAATCCAATATCTACGATGTCTTCATCACTACATTCCAATTCAATTCCATTAATTTCTAAAAACACCATCATTGCCAGCATTCCTATTCTTTTGTTTCCATCTAAGAAAGGATGGTTCTTAATAATACTAAATCCTAATCTTGCTGCTTTAGCTTGTATAGATGGATATAATTCTTCACCTGCAAATGATTGAAATGGAGAATTTAAAGCTGAATCTAATAACCCTTCATCTCTTATTCCATCTAATCCGCCGGTCTTTTTAACAGCCATAGAATGTAGGTACATCATTTGTTCCTTACTTAGGTGCTTCATTTAGCCAACTCCTCAAATGCTTTTAGATGTTTATTTAAAATATTATTTGCAGCTTCTTCTACTGTAGCATCATCTGCAATAGTATCTTGCTGAAACTTACTATAGTCTATTAATACATATCTTGGTGCATTATTCTTTAATATAATAGCTGCACCGTTTTCATCTACCATTCTTGCAACTCTAGAAAAATTTTGATTAGCCTCTGATATAGATACTAAATTATTAATATTTACTTGCATAAAAAACACCTCCTCTATAGTTATATTATACACAATTTTAGGATAAATTAAACCTAAAATTATTTTTTATTATATTTAAATTCTTGATACCTATCTTCTGTCATTGTCTTTTTATCATGGCATCTCTTACAAAGAGGTTGCCAGTTGCTCTCATCCCAAAACAATTTATAATCTCCTCTATGAGGAATAATATGATCAACTACTGTAGCATTTGTTATCCTGCCTTGTTTTTTACACTCAACACATATAGGATTATTTTTTAGAAATATTTTTCTCATCTTATTCCATCTGCTATCGTAGCCTCGTCTTCCAGCACTTTCTCTTTTATTTCTATGTAAATTCATATGCTTTTCACAATATTTATTCTTTGTAAGTTCAGGACATCCTAGATGCCTACAAGGTTTTAATGGTTTCATTGGCACTTTATTTCACCATCCTTTATTTTTATGCATAGAAAAAACCCTCCAGAGTTTTACCTCCAAGGGCTTTGTTATCAAGAATGCTGCGTTTCCTAAGAATCGAATCGATATAGCATCGGCATATACTACAGCATATGGTGCTCTTAATTTTTCTATGCTTTTACACTTTATATTATATCACTTATACTGGGTGGCATTCAGTCTCATTTAGTCTCATTTAGTCGCAACTTTTAATCTATCTATTTCTTTTAATGCTTTTCCATGAATCCTAAATATTGAACTTCTATCATATCCCATAGAAGTTGCTATATCGTCCCAGCACTTGCCATTAATATATCTCATTTCTAAAAGCAACTGGTAATTCAAATCACTAAGTTTATTTATAGTTTCCATAATTTCTTTCTTAAGATCCACCAAGTTATCAATATCTTTATTAATCTCATACTCTAAATCTATAACCTTTACCATTACATTTTCCATTGGACTTTTACTATTAGGTCCGCCTGATACTCTTTCTTGTGTAATATCTGTATTTACTTTCATAGCTAAACTCTTTAAGGATTCTAGCTGCTCAAGTTTGCTATCTATTCTTTTATCAAGCCAAACAGCTTGTGATAAATATTCTTTTGCATTCATATTAGGCTCTCCCTTCCTGCTTTTTAATTCTTGCTTTAACTGCATTAATTAAAGCAGTTTGACTTGTATCTTTATTTTCTAAAGCTTGTATAACTTTTTCATCTACTGTATCTTTTGCTATGATATGGTGAATCACCACAGTATGCTTTTGCCCTTGTCTATATAATCTTGCATTAGCTTGCTGATAAAGTTCTAAGCTCCAAGTAAGACTAAACCAAATAATTGTACATCCTCCTTCTTGAAGATTAAGTCCATGTCCTGTAGATGCTGGATGACATAAAGCAATTTGTATTTTTCCATCATTCCACTTTGCAATATCTTCTGAAGTATTAATTTCTTCTACCTCAAAGCGTTCTTTAATTCTATCTTCATCATGTTTGAATCCGTAATACACTAGAACTGGTTTACCATTAGCTGCTTCTATTAAATCTTCTAGTGCATCTAATTTTTTATTATGAATAAGTTTAACATCACCAAACTCATCATAAACAGCACCACTTGCCATTTGCAGAAGTTTATTAGAAAGTACTGCTGCATTTTTTGCATCAACATCACTATCCTCAAAAGGTAATAATAAATCTCTTTCAAGCTTACGATATAGTTTCATATCTTTTTCTGATAGTTCCACCATAACTTTATTAAAAATACACTCTGGCATTTTTAAATAATCAAGAGCCTTCATGCTAATGCATATATCTGAAATTTTCTCATATATCTTTTCTTCTGCATCTTCATTAATAGTATAGTCAGTAGGTATGCCACCATTTATATATTTTTGTGGATGAAAATATCTGTTGCGGTAGCCAGTAAAAGTTCTTCCCAGTCTCTCTCCACCATCTAAAAGATAAATCTGACTCCAAATATTTAATAAACCATTTGGTGCAGGTGTTCCAGTAAGACCTACAATTCTTTTAATTTTATGTCTTACTTTCTTTAATGCTTTAAACCTTTTAGCTGATGGAGATTTAAAACTTGAAAGTTCATCAATAACTACCATATCAAAGGGCCAATCATTTTTATAAAAATCCACAAGCCATGGAACATTCTCTCTGTTGATGGTATAAATATCTGCCTTTTTATAAAGTGCCATTATCCTATTTTTCTTACTTCCTAATATCTTTGAAAGCTTTAAATATTTTAGATGCTCCCACTTTTCTATTTCATCTTGCCATGTAGTGTCAGCTACTCTAAGTGGTGCAATTACTAAAACTTTTGAAACATCAAACATATTATACATAAGTTCTACAATTGCAGTTAAAGTAATTACACTTTTGCCAAGACCACATTCTAAGAAAAGTCCTGCTGATTTATGTTTTAATATAAATTCTGTTGAAAAAGCTTGATATCCATGTGGCTTATAATCTACTTTTTTCAATTTCATCTATAACACCTTCTATCTCTTCTTTCCTATCTATGCAATAAACTAAAAATCCTAATGATTCTAATTGTGTTTTTCTTTTTATCTGAAGAGGTCTCATTTTCTTTCCAGGTGCTTTTAATTCTACAAATGCTATTTTACCTTTAGGTAGGAGCACCAAACGATCTGGCACTCCATTGACACTCGGAGAAATAAACTTTAATGCTAGTCCACCTCTTGTTTTCACTTTTCTAATTAAGATCTGCTCTATATCTTTTTCTCTCATAACTTTTTTACCTCCCATGCTTTTTTCTATAGCTGAGATTATGATTTTTACCTTCCATCTTTAGTTCTTAAAGGCTGTTTCTTAGGGTTTTAAACTCTTACGCGTGCGTATATATACGTGCGTACCCTATATACTCTATATATAATATAAATACATACTCTATAATAGAGATAAGAACATAAGAACTAATATAGTATAAACCCTTGTTTTATCTGTCTTCGGTACAAGTTTTTAAAATGTACCTGTTTTAATCTTAAGTATCTTAGAAACAATTATTTAGTTCTTGTAACTCTGCTTTAGTTTTCATCTCTTATATATGTTAACTGTGGACCATAAATAGGAATTCTCATTTTACCAAATTTATTACCCCTATAACGCTTCCATCCTCCTATTTTTACTAAAATACCTTGTATTTCAAAAGAATCACTTCTTTTTATATCTTCTTTCTTTTTACCAAAACATTCACACCAAATCTCTTGAATGCATACCCTCTCTCTTTTTACAGTACCTACTAAAGTTTCAGTTCCAAATTCACTGTCACCTACTAAAAAATTACGTCTTTGAAATAAGTCCATCTCATCCCAATTATCTGGTAAAAGTGTATTTAAATAATCTCTAACAAGACCTTCACGATCATCTTCTTCCATAGCCTCTTGCTGATGCTGATAAGCCATTACTGCTGATTCTCCTTTTAAGGTTAGTTCTTCACCTGCTTTATACTTTACAATTGCTTCTGCCCAAATTTGATCAACCTCATTTTGTGTAATATCTTCCCAAACACTCTTTTTCCCTAATTTAACTTGAACAGGCCAAAATCTTCTGTTACCTGTAACATCTCTTAAAAAGCCTTTTTCTGCATTAGTAGTTCCAACTATAATGCACTGTCTTGGATGGTTTTCAACAGTTACTCCATAGCTTTGTCTAAACTTATCATCTGTTCTAGTTATAAAGGATTTAACTGTTTCAACATCCATTTTTCTAAGACCTGCAAGCTCTCCAAGTTCTAAAATCCAGTATCCTTGAAGTTTTTCTGCGGCAGCTTTATCTCTCATATCTGATATAGTTAAACTGTCTGAAAACCATTTTCCTGCAAGCTTAGAAAAGAAAGTAGATTTTCCAATACCTTGATCGCCATTTAAAATTAAGACATAATCAAATTTTGTACCTGGTTCATATATTCTAGCTACTGCTGCAACTAAAGTTTTTCTCATAACTTCTTTTGTATAAGGGTTATCTTCAGCATCAAAATAATCAATAAGAAGTGTATCTAATCTTTCCTTTTCATCCCAATTAGGTAGTGAATTAAAATAATCTTTAATTGGATGAAATGCTCTTTCTGATGCTCCTGCAAGTAGTGCATCTTTAAACTTTCCAGGAGACCAAATACCATACTTCTTATCTAAATACACTTTAGCATAAGAAAGGTCTGAATCATTCCATCCCTTTTTTACTTGTTTCCATGGAAGTTCTCCATTAACATCTATGGTATGAGATAACTCATTATAAGCTATAGATTCAAACATACTGTCATGACGAAATATTTCTGTTATGTTAATAAGAGTATCTTTAACAGTTCCATTTTTATTAAGTTCTAAATTAAGCTCCCACTCATTATCACTTTTAAATTCTTCCAAAGCCTCTTCTTCACGTTCTTTTGAAAGTTGCCTTTTCACCTTTTCATCTTCTCTGCAAAATTCCACCATTGCTTTATAAGATGGTAATTGTTTTTTTTCATCTGCATCTTCATCCATATCTCCATAAAGGTGAATTCTTACAAGGTCAAATGCATTTAAAAGTTTGTTGCAGGCTGGATCTGTAGCATGATGTGAATATGCATATTTATTATCATAAATAATAACTCCAGCTGCAGAATCAGCAGGAATATAATCATACCTATCTGGAATAATACTAGGTGCGTAAATATCTGATAAAAAAGTTTCTATAGCTTCTATAATGGTATAACTTCTACAAAATGCTCCTACCATACCTTGTTTCTTTAAAGGATCTTCCTGCTTTTTCATAGTCTTTTCAATAATAGCTGTTTGCCTTGAAGATACAGGCCATGAAGATGTATCCTTCCAATCTTTATATAAAGAAAGAATACTATCAGGATTTAAAAATTCTCCATCAATAACTTTAAAAAAGTACTCTCCATCACATGAGGTACTAGGAAAGTACATTAACCTATTTGGTTCATAAGTAGTATCATCAAATAATTCAATACCAATTTGCTTTGCTACCATTCGTGATATAGCTTGATACTCATCTGCATTTACAGTTTTTGATAAAGGAATAATAATTCTAAGTCTTGGCTTATCTTTGGTATGCTTATGAGTAGAATAAATACAACAAGCATAATCATATAACATTTCAATATCTGAAGTTATTACTTCTGCATCATCTGCATAATCCATATCTAAAGTTAACATGGAACGTGATAAAACATTTTCCTTCTTACGTCTACCATCTTTAAGTTCTCCTGCTACAAAACCACCTACATCTTTTACATTATCCTGCTGAAATTTTTTCATTTTTCTATACTCTGCTTGGGTTTCACTTGTAACAGTTGTATGAGAAAGTTTTTCTGTAAAATCCTCCCAAGTTACTGATTCTTTTTTCCACAATTTATCTTTACGGCTATTGCCAGTTGAAATAACAAAATTCATGGTATTGTTACCTCCTCTTTCTTCCTATATTTTATCTATGATGTACTTTCCTTTTTTTAAGTACATACTTAATCTTTCATATAAAAATTGCATTCATAGCCATCTGCTTTTAAGGGTAATCCCTTTACCCATTTAGGTGATTCTGCCATAATTGCACACATTTCTTCTACAGAACCTTTTCCTATAGGTACTTCACATATGGCTTCATCATGTACGTGCGCAACTATTTTATACCCTGTTTTATCTAATCTAAGCATGGCTTCTGCTAATAAATCTCTTGAAGTTGCTTGCACAATATTTTCTACAATTTTAGGTCCATAAGTTTCTATTTTCTCCCACTTTTTTGTTGCTCCAATGCCTTCATAAGTAAGTCCTTCTCTACCAAATTTGTTTAATCTAATCCTTGGTTTTACATAAACAAGATTTCTTCCAGATGGCAAAGTAACAAATAACATTCCACTTTTATAAGTAAAAATAATTCCATGGGTAGATGCTATTCCTCTTTCCTTTACTGCTTTAATAGCCATCCTATCAACATCCCACCAAAACTTCCCAATATGAGGATTTGCAGTTCTCCAATTATCAATAAGTCCTTTAAGTTCAGATTCTTCAACTCCCATCTCTAAAGCTCCCATAGATTTTAAAGCACCAACACCTCCGCCATATCCACAAGCCAATTCTGATATTTTCCCTTTCTGCCTTAATGGACTTCCTTTAGTAATGCTTTCAATAGGTACATGAAACATCATAGATGCAGCTGCTTCATATATTTTTCCATGGGATGCAAAGACATCAAGTCTCCATTTTTCACCAGCAAGCCATGAAATTACTCTTGCTTCTATTGCTGAAAAATCCGCTACTATAAAACGATGCTTTTTTTTAGGGATAAAATTAGTTCTTATAAGTTCAGATAAAACATTAGGTGTATTTCCAAATAAAAGTTCTACATCATCAAATCTACCTTCTTTTATTAAATCTCTTGAAAGAGTTAAATCTTTAAGATGATTTTGAGGTAGGTTTTGGAACTGCACTAAACGCCCACTCCACCTACCAGTTCTATTTGCACCATAAAACTGAAATAATCCATGAACCCTACCATCGGAGCAAACTGCTCTCTCAATAGCTTCATATTTTTTCACACTAGTTTTAGCCATTAAAAGTCTTAACTTTAAAGCTTCAGCAACTTCTCCTTCTGTTTCTTCCACTAAATCTGTTACTGCTTTCTTTGAAAGGCTCTCTACTTCAACTCCCCTATCTTTTAACCATCCTTTCAGCTGTGCTACAGAGTTTGGATTTTCAAGTCCTGTTAACTCATATGCTTTTTCTGTAGCAGCAACTGTAAACTGCCTATCACAAGAAATAGCTTCTTCTACTAATTTTCTATCTACTAATAATCCTAAATCGTTTATTTTCTGATCTAGTACATAAAATTCTTGATCTTTTTCTGGTATAGGATACTTCTTTAACTTCTCACGAATGGCAAGTTCCACTTGGACATCCCTAACATTATATTTTTTAAATAACTCCCATTTTTCTGGAGCATCCTTTGGCGTGTTCCTTGTTCTTCCTCCATTAGCTGCAGTAGCTCTACAAGGTGTACAAAAATATTTAATTAATGCTTTACCTTCATCCATTTTCTGCTCATCAAGTTTTAACACTTTGCCTACTCCTGCTAAACTAAGTGGTAATCCTAGCATTGAAGCCTGTACCTCTGTACAACTCCATGAAGATGGATGAAGGTATATATTTTTATTTAATAATCTTGAAAGGTATCTCATTAAACAAACCCTTTCAAACTGAGCATTAAAAGCTGTTTTTATAACATTATCATCAATTATTGCATCTATAATAAACTGTGGTAATATCTCTCCACTAGCCATATCTATTACTTCTACTGGGCCACCATCTATACTGTATCCAAATAACAAAATATCAAAATTTGGACTATCCGCATAACGATATACACCACATTTACCAATATCAACATCAGAAAAAGTTTCTATATCTATAGACAATATTTTCAATTTTTCACTACCTCCTTATGCAAGGCAAAGAGCCAATAAGGCTCTACCTGCATAAAAGTTATTTTATTTTTATGACATAAAATCGTCATCATCATCTTCTTCAATTTCAAAGTCATCCTCAGCTCTACTATGACCACCTAAAGATTCCCCATCTCTAAGCTTTTGAACATTACCAAGACCTGCTGCAATTCCACGATTTCCATTTACATTGAAAGCATAAAAGTTAACACTTACCTTTCCATAACATCCACTATAAACTTCACTTCTATCAAGAATTGGTTGTATTTTTTTATCTACAATCTGAGGTGCATCTTTTGAATTTGTATTTATAAAATAGCTGTTTTCATATGCTGGATCATCTGGTCTGTCAATATCTCCATCTCTTAGTGGAATTTTTAAGTTTTTAGGAATCTTTCCTCCAAACTTACCTATACCTTCTTTTTTAGCATCTTCAACAGCCTTTTGAATCATAGTTAAAGTTTTCTTATCACCTTTAGGTATAATTATAGAAACACTATACTTAGGTTCACTTCCATTAATACTTTTTGGCTCAAATAAATTTGTATAACTTAATCTCCCTGGTATTACTACTTTTGAATTTTTACTCATAACAAAATCCTCCTAATATTTTAAATTTAGCTATTTTAAGCTGTATATTATTCTTCAACTTGAAACTCTGCAGCTACCACATCTACTGCATTTCTTTTATCTGTATCTAAAACTAATGTTAATTTACCCTTTGGCTTTTCTACAAAAGAACCTAAGATATCCTTAAACTTTTTCTTTCCCATTAACTTTTCCATCTCAGTTATGGAAATTAAGTTCTTCTTATAAATATCACTATATCCAGCACCCTTTGCAGCTTCAGCTACAGATTGTTCATCTGTATATTTTCTTCTAGTCCTTCCTTCTACAAGTTTAAATCCATCCCAAGTTTTGCCTTCATTAATAGCAAGTGCTGTAGCATAGGTATAAATATCACTTGCCCACTTAGAAAGTTCTTCTGCAACTCCCATAATTTCAGCTATTTCATCATCTGAAAGTAATGCTGGGTCAGAAAATTCATATTTTAAAAGTTCTAAATTTTTAACTGCTCTAGCTCTACACTGATTTTTAGCTTTGCAAAACCTACAATGTTCTCCTGGACAAAATTTCCCTTCGCCTTTTAATGCTAATTCTGCTTTTGGTTTTAGTTCCTCTTCTGCCCACTTGAGAAGTTCTTCTACGGTTATTTCATAAGTAGAAAAGTTATCTACTCTTGGCTGAACTATAGTCATAGTAACTTTTTCGATGTCATAAAGCATATCAAATAAGGATAAAGCACCTAATGCATAAAGCATCATCTGTGGATTTTTTTCTGCAGATACTATAACTCCTCTACCATATTTAAAATCTATAACATGAAGTGTACCTGTTCCAACTATCACAAGGTCTCCAGTTCCAAAGCTACCTTCAACATAGTCACTAAAATCTAACTTTTGCTCAATTAAAATCTGGAGGTCTCTGCAATTTTCCTTAGCCTTTTCTATAATTCCTAAGTTGTACTCTACATAAATATCTGTATACTCATCCATTTCATCTGAATCATACTTACTAACTGGTTTTCTTGACCTCATTTTTAAAGCTTTCTTTAACTTATGTTCAGCGAGATCATGTGCCGCAGTTCCTTCTTCTGCATAAGTGCTTGTCTCATTTGGAAACTGCTGTTCTAAAAGCATTGAAGGTGTGCAAGCTAAAATTCTATGAGCTGCTGATGGTGAAAATTTAGAATGCTCATTATAAGAACCACTCACTTTATTTCACCTACTTCCTTAAGTACCTCTGAATAACACTTTGAATCAAGTGCAGTTAACTTATTTGCTCCATGTTTTACTATAATTGCTTTAACTTCTTCTCTATGTCCTTCACGATTTTTCTCAGCCATAGCTGCTCTTACTTCTTCTAATGTTGGTTGTTTTTGCTCTTGTGAATCTTCTTTATTTGCTTTAGCCTTAGACTCTTTTACTGCATTTTCTTTTTGTACTACTTCTTCTGAATTTACTGACTCATTTAATACTTTTATTAAAGTTTCTAAACTACCAGTAATACCCTTTAGATTGTCTATAATGTCTTGAATTATTTTAATTTTGTTCATGCCTTACTTCTCCTTTCTCTTTTAAAATCTAAAGCTTCTTTGCCTCTTTAAAAATTGCCTCATAATCTTCTATCTGAACTTCAGCTAATTTTTCTGCGCCATACTTTTTTAGCAGTGCTTTTATTTCCGATATCTGCCCCTTGTTTATTTTTTCATTTAGTATAATGCTAATATCTTGAATGTTTATATTTTCCAGATTTGTTTTTCTCTTAGCTATAGCACGATATCCTGCAGCTAGTTTTTCTAATTCTTCTGCTAGTGCTAAATGTAGTTCACTCACCAATATCCCTCCTTCCCTTTTAATTACTTAGAGCAAAATCCTTTAAAATACTGTTCATTACGGTAAGGTCGCTACCTGTAAGGCTTGTACTAAGGCGTTTCAGCAATTCCTCCTGTTCAGGTTTTAGATATTTGTGATTCATATAGAATCCATCCATTACCTTAACACCACCAGCATAACGACCACGTATGGTCTCCAGAGGATAAGAAAGCGACAGAACATCAATATCATTTCTAATAGTTCTGATACTGACACCAAACTCAGTAGCCAAATTTTGCATTGTATCCTGCCTTCTGTGGCATAGAACTTCCATTATTTCTATGCGTCTTTCGTTTGGCCCCATCGCTTTCTCACCTCCTTTCCCTTGCTCTGTGACTTAATATTAAAAGTTAAATAGGCAAATTCATTTCCTATTTAAAAATTTTTCTTGCAAAATATTTAAATTTTCTAAATCATATGGCTCATATTAACTCCGTTGCTGAAAACTCTCATATTTACTTCTTTTAAAAAAATAAAAAAATCGCCGGATAACTACTTTAAATAAAAGTAGCTATCCGGCGATTTGGTGACTCACTATTGGTCCCTTTGCTCGGTATAAACTATATTGCAGTTGCAAATATTTCATTATGTTCAAGACTTATATGAATTGTCCTTTTACATATTGGACATTTTATTTCTAATTCAGCTTTTTCTGCGAATACCATATCCATTAATCTTCCATTATTACAACATGGACAGTGAACCTTCTTTGGTTTAACATTTCTTTCTCTTTTAAATTGTAATAAATTTTTTCCTTCCATAAATTTAACCCCCTTAGTTTAATTATTTTACTTCATTAGCATAATTACATTTAACATTAAACATTACAAGTTGTTTATTTATACTATTAATTTAATTGTGATTTTTCTATTGTTTACACTAAACGGTTATTGTAAAAAAAATGACGAATCTATCCCTATTAATTTTTATGTTTTACACATCTACCCAACACCGCCCTATATAATCTTATAACGTTCATACTTAACAACTATTAAAATATATTTTAATTTATTTTTCCTTAGTTGTATAAAATTTCTTATATATGTTAAAACTAATATATCACAAAATTATGTTAATTACAATACTTTTTTAAAGTTCATTTAATATTTTCATTGACTATAAACAACAAAAACTGTATAATATAAGTATACTAGTGATTGTGAGGTGATAATGATGGATAGTAACAAAACTTTTAATAAAACAGAATTTGCACAACTTCTTGAAAAAGCAAAAGGAAATAGATCTATAAACCAATATGCTAATGAGACAGGAGTAAGTGCTGCTCATATATCAAGATTTTTAAGGGAATTAATTGAAGCACCTCCTACACCAGAAACTATTTCTAAATTAGTTTTAAAAGCCAATAATGGAGTTACATATAAAGATATGATGATTGCTGCTGGTTATTTACTAGAACAAGCTAATAATGATAGTGAACTTAATATTTACCATATAAGACAGGCTTCATTAGTCACCGATTCCCCTATAAATTTAAGAAATGAGATGAAGCTTTTAGAAAAAAAATTCATGCAAATCATTTTAGGAGATTTATACAAAAAATCCTGCATGTGGAGTCCCGCACAATTTGATAGTAAAATTATTTCTCCAGACATGCTCTTAAATATAGATCAAGATGGATATAAGAGATGGTTTATAGACTTTAGACCTACTCCTGATGGTAGAAATTTCATATCCCAAATGAATATATTTAATATTTTGGGTAGAATTTCAACAATCGAACTGTATCCAACAGATAAATATACTATTGCTGTTAATAATGAAAAAGCTTATCATTATTTCTTCAGAAGACCACCTATATCCTTAAGGGTAAATCTTTACGTGATGCTTATTGATATAGATAAAGGTGAAGTTATAAGAGAAGAACTGTTGTGTAAGTATAAATAAAAAAAGGTCATTACCATCAGACATTCCTGCTGGCAATGACCTTTTTTACTATTTAACTATTTCATCAAGTTTATTTAATTCACTTTCAAGTACTGTCCTAAATAAATCTGAGAAATATTTTTGTAAATTATACTTAAATTTTGAAAGTAAATTTGCATATATTCCTTCATACTGCTCAGTCTTCGTGCTATACTTTCTTTTATTCAATAGGATATCATTATATGTTTTTACTGCTGGCTTAACATACATATTTCCTGTGTCATTATAAATTTTTATCATATTGAGTAAAAGTCCATTTTTCTTTAAATCTCTATCATATAACTTATATGATATCTTTATTGCCTTTTCAAATGAATTTGAAATAATTGTATTTGAAAGACTATCTAAAACTTGTACACTGTTTCCGCTCTTAATTGAATATATTCCAGACAAATAATTTGTAAGGTTCTTTTGCAATATGCTTTTCACATAATTTTCATTGGAACTCTTAACTAGATAAGATTTAATTTCTCTAAGCATACTAGATGTATAGTCTTTAAAATATTGATTTGTATTCGAAGTTGCTCCATCCCTTATAAAATTATATAAATACCAAGATGCTCCATTCTGATATATAGTTCTAAAGTCAAAGCCTTTATCAAGTATCTCTAACTGCTTTTCTAGTTCATTTGACCAATTCATATTTTTTATATAGAATTTAACCAAAGTATTTGCGCTTGATAATATTGTATTTACATTTTGTTTTAAATCATTATTATCTACATTTTGTAACCTCTGTATATTTTCATGGTAAGTAAGCCTATTTTGCTTTAATACATTACCAACTATATCAAACCATGATTCCAAATATTGTATTGATAATTTAGATTTGTCAAAATCATTTAATGCATAACCCGTATATGTAATTTTATGTGCCTCAGATTCATAGGTATCATCTTCAACTTCTGACAAGTATGCGTTATCAAAAGAAGCCATAAAATTTTCAAAATGTATTGTTTCATCCCTTAAAAATTCAGTATTCTCTTTTTCATCAAAAGTTTTCCCCTTAAAATTACTTAAAAGTTTATTGTGTGTTTTAGCAATTTTCTCCGAAAAATCCCTACTAAATTTTTTATCATCCGCATAATTGCCTTTCTTATATGCTCTATAAGTATTATTTGTATCAATTTTAGTAAGTACAAATAAATTATTCTTAGGCTCTGAAATTAATATTTTTTCAAATATATTACTATATCTATCATCAATCAAATATCCACCTGTATCTATAGGGATTAAGAATATTTTATTTTTCACTTCAAAATCAGAAGCCATACCATTTTGATCATCTAATTTATGTCCTTGTGAATCTCTGAATACAAGACCTTGTTCAAAGTCATAATCAAGACATTTTTTTGCTTTATCACTACAAGGAAGAATTAATATAGCATGGTCATATAACAATCTATAAGATATGGCATCTTCATATTCAGGATAACATTCAATATCTTCTTTTCTATATTTAAATTCTGTATTTGCTAATGTTGTAATAATAGTATCCTCTGCATCTTCTGCTTCTAAATCATATTCCTTTCTATAACCATAAAAGTACGGATTGTTAGTCTCTTCTCCTATTATTTCAAAAAGAAAGTAGTCAAATTCATCTGTATCTGATATTTTCTGAATCCATTCAAATTTGTCACCGTCGGTAGATTCTTTAAACTCTTCCTGTACATTATCTGCAAAATATTTAAATTTATTAAAGAGTTCATATGTAGCAAAAAAATTGTCTACTTTATCGATAGTATCTTTATCTGTTATTTCTGAATTTTTATTTATATTATCTCTAATACTTCCACCATTTGAGTTTAAATCATATTCTAATGCCACCGTTAACAAGTCACTGATGATTTCTGATTTATTCCTAACTTTCAAAAATAGCTTTTTATCAGTATTATCTAATATAAGAATATCAGTTTGTATAACTGTACTCTCAGATGAATCTGTAATTGTTAACTTTAGTAATTCTTTACTTATATTATCCACAAATTGCTGACAAAATGTGGTCTTTCCGGCACCTGTTGTACCTATTAAGTCTATTATAGTAGGTTCTTTAGCACCATGACTTTTATAAAATGCAATAATATCACTGTCGTCATAAAATCTAGAAAGAGAATCTATCACTAATTTAAATTTCTTCTTTAGCATGTCTTTATTTAGCATATAAACATACTTATTGAGTTCAGAATCAGACCACTCTTTATTAACACCAAATTCTAAATGTTCTTTTAAGTATTGAACTAAATTACAATATTCTATCAAATATTTTTCTGATTTCGCCTCAGATTCCTTTAAATATAGTTCCTTATGTAGATTAGATACATATCCCCTATGTTCATCCCATACAATCTCATTTATCCTTAATAATTCCTTGGTTTCATCATCAATTTCTTCATACCTCAAAACTGTCACACCCCATTATAAATTAAAATATAAATATTAAGGTATATATTCTACATTTCTTTTAAAATCCCTCTCTATTATTACCATTTTTTTATTTTTATGAGTATACTTTCATTTAATATATCTCATTTTATATTATATTCCACCACCTAAAATGCAAAAAAATCATTATCTCCCACCTCTATAAGTTTGCAAAGATAATGACTTTTTCTTATTAAATTCACCATTTTAATTATTATATTTTTTATATAATATTTCTAATTAAATGCTTAGATACTTGAAAGCCTCTTCTTCTCCTTTTTCAATTGCTATCTCTACTGTTTTCTTTGCTTTTTCAAGTAACAATCTACTTTCCTCTCTTAGCTTTGAGCATTCTTTAATCATTTCTTTTAGACTATTTTGTATTTCTTCTCTAATTAAAGGAATAGGTATTCTCTTAAATTCATCTTTACTGATTGCTGTAAGAATAGTACCAGAACAACCTTTTTTTAATAAATTTTGTATAGGCTCGCTTTTAAAAAGTAGCAGTAATGTTTCTGAATTAATTTGAGTTGAGTTGACTATATAAAAACCATTTGAACATATTGCATTATCATACTCATTTGTTATCAACGCACAACTAGTTAATGAACCTTCAATAGATGATACAATTACATCACCCTTGTTAATTAATCTTCTTGCTCTAGTAGGTAACTTAGCTCCTAAGTCAGTTGTACACGCATTAATTTCACCTTTGCTACCAATATTTGATAATTCTATATAGTTATAAGTTATTTTATCTTTCGGAATATAATTGCTATCCTTTACGTTACAAACAGAACCTAATAAGGCATAACCATTACTATAGTTATATATTTCATTACTAATGTCATCGTATTTTTCTTGATAATACTCTGCGTCTAATCTACCTGTTATCGCCCATGATTGAGATAAAGTCTTTATAGCTACTTTGTCTTGGCTTTCTTGAAAATCTCTCATACCAATTTCATTAAGTAAAACTTCTTCTGCTTTTAAGTATAAATCTTTAGACTTTTTTAATTTTTGATGAGCCTCTATCACTTTATTTTCAATTGTATCTTGAAAAACATCACTTATAAATGGTATCTTAATTGCTTTTATCTTGTATATAAACAAATTGGGTTGTACATTTCCTGTTGTATATCTCTCTGATTGAAATCTGCCATACTTGGAAAGCAGAAATGTTGAAACATATCTTGGTTTATAATTCTTATTTAATCTAATGATACCTACATGTCTATCGCTATTTGCAGGCAATACAGATTTATCCACTACCGCACAATTTCCAATTGTTCCCACCGTTGAAATAATAACATCATCTTCTTGAAGCTGAGTACGTGGATTTAATTTGTTCTGTACTTCAGATATATATCCTGTTGATGATAAATCAAATACATTTTCCTTTGGTGCTTTAGCTGATATTAAATTAATACTTGAGTTCTCATCAAAATCAATTGACTCATGAATACCATCTGTTACAAATGCAATGTTATCTATATAATCAAATGGTATATCTGAAATTATCTTATCATATATTAAATATTTCTTTAAAACATATTCGCTATCTACTCTAAACTCTGGGTTTTGTTTTAATAAATCATGTACTTTTATTTCTTTTGCTTCTAACCCATCCATTAATTTTTGGTATCGTATCTTATTAAATGGACTAATAGATGGGCTTACTGAAAAAAACTTAACCCTTCTCTCTTAGCAAATTCTTCAAATGCCTCTGCAATACCATCTTCTGTTAAACCATCATGATTATATAAATCATGTTTGACTACTAAATGATGATGGTCATCAAGCATATATGCACCCTCATCCCCCTCTACTATTCTATATATTTTTTCACCTGAGTTATCTTTACTAGGTTCTCGCATAGTTGCAAAGAAAATCGGATAATCATTTTTCTTTGGACATAGTTCATCATCCCATTTTTGAACAAATAGTACAGAAGTTTTTGTTCCAGTATGTGGTTTAAATACATTTACGTGTAATCCTACTACCGCTAATATTCTACATCTCTCAGCAATATAATCTCTAATATATTTATCACTTGAGTTATTAAATCTACCTTGAGGTAATACGATAGCCATCCTTCCACCATCTTTTAAAAATGATAAATTACGTTCTATAAAAAGAATATCTCTACCTACTTTTGTTTGATACTTTCCTTTAGCATTTTTACCTAACTCATATTTTGCAATAATTCTACTTTCCTTTATGTCTCCTGCAAAAGGTGGATTTGCCATCAAAATATCGAATTTAAAATCTCGATTTTGATTGGGTGTTTTTCTTAATTTTCTTAGTCCTCTCCAACCATCATTATAAATATCTGTCCATTTTTCATCCTTAGTGAAATCATCCCAGCGCTCATAATCTAAAGTATTGAAGTGCATAACATTAGTTCTACCATCTCCTGCAATAAGATTTAATGTTCTAGCTACTCTTACTGCTTTAACATCAAAATCTATTGCAAAAACATTATCTCTTACATAATCCTCGCACTCTGGTGGTTTTTTTTCTGTAGTAAATAAATGACTTTGAGGAATGCCTCGTTCAGCAAGCATTTGTTTCCATACATGAAATATTGTATGTACAGGGAATCCACAACTTCCTGCTGCTGTATCTATCATTTTTTCATTTTCTTTAGGGTTTAACATCTTTACGCACATATCAATAACATACCTTGGCGTAAAAAACTGTCCCTTTTCACCTTTACTTGACTTACTCATCAAATATTCAAAAGCATCATCTACAACATCAAGATTTGAATTGAATAATTTTACATCTTGTAAACTAGCAACACATACTGATAAATGAGAACTTGTTAGATTAATTTGCTCATCAGGATTAAACACACCTACCCATTTTTCTTTTGACTTATCAAATAAAGTTTGTATTTTAATTTTTAAATCACTTTCTGTATCTCCATAGTTTCGAAATTCAAGAAATCTCTTTTTATTTCTGCCACTTTCCATTTCATCATATAATTTTGTGAATATTAATTTAAATACTTCTTCAAATACATCAACACCTGCATTTGCAAGAACTTCATCTTCCATTTCTTCGATGAGACTCTTTAATGACTTTCTTTCGTTAACTAATTTATCTTTTGCTATTAAGTCATCAATAGTCCATCTCTCTTTTAAAATATCTGTTAATTTCTCTGTAGCTTTGGGTATATTGGGTATATCTTCAAAATAATTAGGGTCTTTTCTATGATAAAAAGAAATCTGTTCACCATTAGTCCATACACCAATAATTGCTCCTGTTGCATTACAATATGATCTTAATTGCTCTTTACCATCTTTTAACTTTGGCTTCTTTAATTCTACAATTATTTGGGGTGATGTTGGATAATCTTTATCGAATATAACAATATCAGCTCTCTTTTTCTCTCTACCAAAAGTAACATTATACTCTAATTCCATTCTTTCTACTGGATATTTATATTCAGTAATTAATTTATAAATATATAATTGTCTTACTAATTCTTCTGGTGTTAACTTTATTTCTTTATTTCTAACTAAGCAATTTACATAAACAACTTCTTTTCCTTTTTTGTCTTTACGCATTACTACATTTTTTTCTACAATGTCAATTGCTTTATCTGAAAACTGTGTTAATCTATAATTTGATTCTTTTATAATTGAATTAAGTATTTCGCTCATTTATAATACTCCTTTAAAATTTTATGAAATTCAAAACTAATTATATCATAATTATGTCATTTTTCGATAGAAATTAAGTTTATTATAATTATATAGACATCTTTGTTATGAAAATATTTAAGCTACACAATTACTCAAAACTTAAATCTTAACGCAAAACCCTCTACTTTTGCGTATTTGTTCAACCCCCTAACCCAAAAATTCCCTCAAACCGTAGTCTGAGGGAACATAAAACACACTTTAATATTCACTTAAAATCCTTCAAAGCCTTTGATATCAGGCTATTTCTTTAATAGCTTCACGACTGTCTCCACGTGAGGTGTGTTCGGGAACATATCTTTCACTTGTGTTTGTATTATTTTATAACCCTTCTCTACCAACACTTTAAGGTCTGTTACTAAAGTCTTTGGATTACATGAAACATATATTATTTCTGGTGCATTAAATTTAATTACGTAATCTAAAGCTTTAGGATGAACCCCACTTCTTGGCGGATCTAATATTATTATATCTGGTTTATCTTTTACCGTTTTTATTATTTCCGCTACATCTCCTGCCAAGAACTCACAATTATCCAATCCATTTAATTTAGCATTTTCTTTTGCTGCTTCAACTGCTTCTTCTATAAGTTCTATTCCTACAACTTTTTTTGCATTAGGAGCAACTATTTGACCTATTGTTCCTGTCCCACAATAAAGATCAAATACAACTTTATTTTCTGAACTTCCCATAAATTCTCTAACTAATGAATAAAGACTTTCAGCTCCCTTTGTATTTGTTTGGAAGAATGAAAATGGTGAAATTTTAAAATTAAGACCTAATAATTTTTCTTGTATATAGTCTCTTCCATATAATACATTTACCTTTTCTGGTATTACTGCATCTGAAAACGAATTATTTTCAGTATGAAGAACCGATACTAAAGTACCCTTATATTCTTGAGATTTTAATAATTCAACATATTCACTTAAATCAAAATCTATTTGTGTAGTTGTAACAAGATTTACTAATATTTCCCCTGTATTTTGAGCTTTTCTTACTACAAGATGTCTTAAATATCCCTCTCTTTTCATAACTCTATAATATGGTAAGTCTTGTTTTCCAAAATAATCTGCAGTTAATCTTATTATTTTTCTATAGTCTTCATCAACTATTTTACATTGATCTACTGTCATTATTCCAAAAGCTTTACCTCTCATATGCATTCCAATAGAAAGATCTCCACCTTTTTCTTCATCACCAAATGTGAATTCCATCTTATTTCTATATTCCCATTGCTCTGAGCTTCCTAATACACCTAAAAATTTTCCTGTAGTTACCTCATCTTCTTTAAACAAATCTTTTACTTCATCTTCTAAAACTTCTAGTTGCTTATCATAAGATAAAGTTTGAGATGAGCATCCTCCGCAAAATCCAAAATGAGGACATAGTGGATCTATTTCATAATCTGCTCTTTCTTCTACACCTGTTAATTTTAATTCTGTATACTCTTTTCTATTCTTTTTAACTCTTCCTGTTATCACTTGACCTGGGTATGTATTTTTTACATACACTGGTTTATCTTCTAAATGCCCTATACCTGTCGATGGGAATTTTGTTTTTTCGATTTTAACTTTTACTTCGCTTCCTCTTTTCATATATTATCTCCTATAGTTACTTTATATTAAAAATTCTTTTTCCTATGCTTTGCCCTGATTTAGTGCTATCCATTAAAGATATATATATTACATTTATTATAAAATAAAATATAATTAGAATTCCTAATGGCATAGCTACCATATATCCTATAAACTTTATTATAAAATCAAATACAATTAATAATAATCCTGAAATAGCAAGTGTAACTACTTGATCTATAACACCTGCAAATATTCTTTTTAGTAATGATGGCTTGTTCTTTTCAACATTACTATTGTCCTCTTTTTTTTCTTCAGTTAATAATTCTTCACTTTTATTATTTGTTTCATCATTTGATTTTGTGTCATTTAATATAGTCTCTTCTTTTTCATTAATATTATTTTCTTCATTACTCAATGTATTTTTCTCCCTTATTAATTATTATTTTCTATAGTTGGATCTGGATTTTTAAAATCATAAGTTTTTGTGCTTAATTTATATACTATATAATCTTTATTAAATCTTATTTCTTCATTTAATCCATCTATTGAATTTTCTATTAAGCCTTCACCTTTTTCGCTCTTTAAGCCTTCAATTATTTTTTTATTTATTTCTGAATAATCTCTACTACTTTGTCCTGTAAATTCATCTATGTATTTATTAAATGATGTATTTCCTAAATCAAAGTTTCCAGTTTTTATTGCTTCTGCACTATCAAAATTTAAACTTAGCTTTAATTCTATTACTCCTGATGATAAATCTTCGCCAAATATTTTCATTCCAAAAAACATACTTTCCATTTTGTTTGGATCTGGCTTTTCATTATCAAAATATATTGAATTAACAGTTACAGGCTTTCCATCATCTTCTTTTACTACTTCTTCTTTAGAATATTCCATTCCAAGTTCTTCTGTAACCTTTTCCATTTTAGTCAAATAGTCTTTAAAATATCCTTTTGTTTTATCTAAACTATAATCTTTAGCCCATGACCCCTGTGAATTATCTACTTTTTTTACTTCAGTTACAGTTTTAGAATTAGTATTTTCCTCAGTATTATTATCTTTTGTACTACTGCATCCAATTAATGATGTTGTAATTATTAAACTCATTAGTATCGTGCAAATTCTTTTGGACATTAAAAATCCCCCTAATTTTTTTATTTTAATTATATTTATATAAATTTACATTATATTTTTAAATTAATACTACTTATTAGAATACCATAATCCAATAAATTATTGTATCATTATTATATTTCAAATATGTGACAATATCAAAAATATACAAATTATTTATTATATAGTCATAAATGTATATTTGAAAATTTATTTAATATTTTAAACTTCTATTTGGTCTTTTAGTTTTTCAAAACTTTTTTCACCAATTCCATCAATATTTTTAATATCTTCTATAGAATTAAAAGAACCTACTTTTTCTCTATATTCTATTATTCTTTTAGCCTTTGCTTCTCCTATTCCATTAAGATTTTTCAATTCTTCAACTTGTGCACAGTTTATATTTATTTTTCCACTGTTATTTAATATATTTAAATTATTTTGTGCATAACTTATAGAATCTTTTACTTCATTCTTATTATGTATATATATTAATTCATGATTTTTAAGTTTTTGTGCTCTATTTATATTAGATATATCTGCTTCTTCTGTTAATCCTCCAGCAATTTCAATAACATCTTTAACTATACTTTCATCACTTAACTTATATACATCTGGATTTTTTACTTCTCCCTTTATTTCAACTACTATTTTTTTATCCTTCAATTCCTCTATTTTTTCCTCTTCATCACTATTACAATTTTCATCTTCAACAAAAATTGAGCTATTATCATTTTTCACCAGTTCATTCTTTCCACTTTTAACATACATACATAAACATATCACTAACACTATAACTAAAATTGAAATTATTCCGATTTTTTTATTAGGATTATTCAAAAAAACATACCTCCTTTAATGAATAAAATTATTTCAATATAATATTTATATTTTAGTCTAATAATAAATTTAATTGAAAGATTATCAATAAATATCATTAATTATTTAAATTATATACATTAATATATATTTTTATTATGAAAATTAATATTTTTATAGCACAATACATTTTTCTTTGGTAAAATAAAACTATTGTAATAAAAAATTTTAATATTATGGAGAACGTTATGAAATCACATTTTAAAACACTTATTTTTTTCCTACTTATATTTCTTGTTTCATCTGTTAATGTAATGGCAGTAGCAACACCTCCTGAAATTAATGCAGAAGGTTCAGTTTTAATGGATGCATCAACTGGAGAAATATTATTTAGTAAAAATCCTAATAAAGTTTTGGAGCCTGCATCAACTACAAAGGTACTGACTGCCATAATAACTTTAGAAAATTGTGATTTAAATGAAGAAGTTGCAGTTAAAGAAGATTTTACAAAAATTGATGGTACTACTATTGGTCTTTTAAAAGGCGATATTGTTACTGTAAGAGACTTGTTACTTGGACTTTTGTTAGAATCCGGGAATGATGCTGCTAATGCTTTAGCTTGTCATATCTCATCTTCTACTGATAAATTCGCAGTACTTATGAATAAAAAAGCAAAAGAAATTGGAGCAGTTAATTCTAATTTTAAAAATCCAAGTGGATTACCTAATCCTAAACATTTAACTACTGCTCATGATTTAGCTCTTATTATGAATGAAGCTATTAAAAATAAAACTTATTTAGAACTCTCTAAAGTTATGCTTCATGAAATAAAAATAAAAAATGATTCATCTAGAACTATATGGGTTAATAATAAGAATCATATGATAAATAAAAATTCAAAATATTATTACAAATATACCATTGCTGGTAAAAATGGATATACAACTAAAGCTAATCATACATATACAATAGCAGCAGAAAATAATGGACATATTTTAATAGCAGCTTATCTTAATGCATTAGATAAGAATCAAAACTTTAAAGATATGAAAACAGTTTTTGATTATGGATTTAATAACTTTTACTTTTCTAGTATGTATAAAAAAGGACAAGAAGTAGATTCTATAAAAGTAGGACATGATTTAACAATACCTCTTATAGCTTCAAAAGATGTAGATTATGTAATTCCTAATGAAGATAAAAATAATGTTAATACTCGTATTGAACTTGAACATAAAAATCTAAAAAGAGCTTCCTTTGATAAAGGTGATGTTATATTAAAGGGAACTGTATACTTAAATGATAAAGAATTATGCAAATTAGACTTATGTGCTGGTACTTCTAGACATTACACGATAAAAGAAGATATTGATTATTTTTTCAAAGACAATGAAAAGAATTTAATTATAGGAGCTAGTATAGGTGGCGTTGTATTACTTATTGCATTAACATTAGTAATAGAAACTAGAAAGAAAAAGAAAAGAAAAAAAAGATTATTAGAAATTACAACATCTATACCAAAAGTAGAAGATAATAAATTAAAGAAACGAAGAAGAAGAAGAAAGGATTAAATCCTTTCTTCTTCTATTTTATTTTTTCTAATAGTTCTTTCATATCATCTGGTAAATCAGCTCTTAATGAAAGTGGTTTTAAAGATCTTGGAGATTCAAAATCTAATCCATAAGCATGAAGTGCCTGACGTTTTATTAAATCTTCTTCATTTCCCATTCCATATAATTCATCTCCATATATAGGATGACCTAAATGACTTAAATGTACTCTTATTTGGTGTGTTCTACCTGTTTCTAAAAGACATTCAACTAAGTCTCCGCCTTTAAAACTTTCTACTACTTTATAGTGTGTTATACTCCTTTGACCTCTTTCATCTACTACCCTCATAGTTCCATATTCTATACCTTCTGGTTTATAAATAGGTAAATCAATTGTACCTTCTTTTTCTTTTAAGTTGCCATGTATAATAGCTAAATACCTTTTTTGTAATTTTTCTTTCATATCTTTTGATAACTTACTATGAGAAAATTGATTCTTAGCTATTATAATAAGTCCTGATGTATTCATATCTAATCTAGAAACTAATCTTACAATACATTTTTGATTTGTTTCTTGAAAATAATATAGTATCCCATTAGCCAACGTACCATTTTGGTAATTTTTAGTTGGGTGAACTATTATAAATGGTTTTTTATTTATAACTAAAATATCTTCATCTTCATATACTATATCTAAATCTATCTTTTCAGGATTTATATTTTGACTTTCATTTTTATCTAAATCAATTTTTATAATATCTCCATTTTTAACCATGTAATTCATTCTAACTACAGAATTATTTACATATATTCTTTGATCTTTTGATGCACTTCTTATTAATCTAGTTGATAAATCTAATTTTTCTTTTAAATACTCTCTTATTTTTATCTTACCTTCAACATTACTAACTTTATCTTTTAAAACGCTCATCTATTAAAAATCTCCCTTAGTTTTTCTAATTTTTAGTTAAGCCTATAGTTTTTTTATAATACTCAATATCATAAATTCAATATTATATAATACTATTCAAATTTTTTAAAATCTTTACCTAATATTATAACTACATCATAATCTTTATATTCCGGCTTATCAGGTTTTTCTTCAAGTTTACCTATTCCTATACTTGATTTAATCTTGTTTAAAATATTTTCATTATTAGCTAAAATTGAGCTTTTACTTCTTTCTTGAGTATTTCCAACGTCAATTCTTGAATAACCAAGCTTAATTAATTCATCTCTTAATGTTGCTGCTAATCCAGTAATTTTAGTGGCATTTAATACCTTTATTGTAATATCAGATTTAGCTACACCCTCTGTACTTTTTCCTGAAGATGCTAAAGACGTTATTATATCCTTATTTAAATTTTTATCAAAAACAAGAAATGATTGTCCATGTATATTTTTAGGTATTCCTTGAGCAATTTTCATAGTAATCTTATCTGAATCTATTTTAATAAATTTTAATCCATAAGATAAAATTTTAAATGAAGACATATTAGTGTCTATATTATCTCCTAAAGCTTTTATTATACTTGGAGCTCTAAATATAATCATAGGGCTTGTACATTTATCTATAACCTTTGATATAAATTTTTGTTGATTTTCAATTCTATCTAAATCTCCATTTGCAAATCCCGAACCGTCATTATTTTTTCTCCATCTGAAAAATTCTTCAGCTTTTTTTCCATCTAATTTAACTACTTCGCCTTTTCTAAAATTAATATGAAGATTTTGTCCTTCATCATCGTATATCATATTTCTTTCTATAGGCATTTTTATACCACCAATAGCATCAATGCATTCTCTAAATGCTTTATAGTCAATCTCAGTAATATAATTTATAGTTATATTTAATAACTTTTCAACTTCTGACTTTATTCTTTTTTCTCCACCTATTGCATATGCTGCATTTATTTTATAACTATTACCATTAACATCTATTAATGTGTCTCTTGGAATTGAAACTACTTGTAATCTTTTATCTTCTGGGTTATAATTCAAAACCATAATTGTATCAGTTCTTTTTATTGACTTCTTATTAGGTTGATTAGGATCTCCTATATCAGTTCCTAATAATAAAATATTAACAGGTTTATTCATTGAAACCTTCGTTGGCTCAATCATATTATTTTTATTTATTTTACCTAAAAATAAAATTCCAGATCCTATAATAACTATAATAAATGTTATTATAAAAGCTGATATTAATAATCCACATTCTTCCAAAACTCTTTGAAATCTAATATTTTTCTTTGGTTTCTTAGATTTATAATGTCTTTTAGTTCTTTTTTTCCCCATGTCTTACTTCTCACCCCTAACAGCAAGTTTTTAATTACTTAGTCCTATATTATTTATAAATACATTAAACTATAGTTTCTTTTAAGTAAAATTCAAATAAATAACTAGTCCGCATGCTAGTTTATTTTTGGAAATACTTATTCCTTGAAACCTACTAATAACACGGCTATTAACAGAATCCAAGTCATGGTATTTTAAAAAATATCCGGCACAGCTTTGACTTGTTATCTATTTTTATATACCTAATAAAAAATAATTTCTTGCTTTTATAGTATTCAAATCAATTATTAAATTTCTATTTAATAAGTCCTTCATGCTTTCTGTTAAACCTAATAAAACACCTTCATTTAAATTTTGAAATGTAGTTTGTCTTATTTTTTCTACACCTGGAAAGCTTCTTCCTGGCTCAATCATATCAGCTATGTATATAATCTTAGTTAAAACTGACATATTTTCTTTTCCTGTTGTATGCCATCTCACTGCATCTAATATTTCTTCATCATGAATTTTCAGCTTGTCTTTAGCTTCTATTGGAGCAATTATACTATGCCATAAATTAGAATTTTGTCTTTCTGTATCAGTTAATTCAATATTATTCTTATCTATTAATGATTTCATCTTTTCTAAAGATAAATTTTTAGCTACATCATGAGCAAGAGCTGCTATTTCAGCTTTTTCTACTGATATATTATTAATTTCTGCTAATTTTTTTGCAGTTTCTACCACACCTAGTGTATGTTTATATCTACTAGATTTTAAATTTTCTTTAAGATATAATTTTATTTCCTCTATATTTAGCAAAATCTTATTCCTCCTTATATAAATTATTATTTTTTATTAACTCTATTATAGATTTAGGAACAAAAAAATCTATCCTTTTATCACTCCTAATTCTTTCTCTTATATCTGTTGAGGATATTTCTAATTTCTTTAATGCTAATACAGTTATATTTACATTATATTTTTTTTCTATATATTCTTTTTGCTTAATTAATTTTTTATTACTAAATCCACCTCTAGAAAATGTAACTAAATTACATAAAGATAATATTTCATCAGTTTTTTCCCATGTTTCTATATCCATTAAACAATCTGCACCAGTAATAAAAAACAACTCAATATCATCATTCTTAAAATATTCTAAAGTCTCATATGTATAGCTGAATCCTTTTTTTTCAATTTCATAATTTGATATAGAAAATTTAGGAAAATCTTTTATAGCTTTATTTACCATTTCATATCTTATTAACGCATCAGTTACTTTTTTTCCTTCTTTATGAGGTGGATTTCCTGTTGGCATAAAAATCACATTGTCTAAATTTAATTGTTTCATAGCCTCATAAGCTATATATAAATGACCATAATGGATAGGATCAAATGTACCTCCTATTATACCATATCGCTTCATTAAAAATTCCTCCCAGTATTCACTTGCAATAATATTATTATAACTTTTATTAATCTCTTAATTTATTATTTTTCAAATCTAAAAATATATTACATTAATTAAATTAATAAGTTTTAATTTTTCGTTACTTATTATTATATCATGAAGATAATATATATTATAAAATTCAAACTAACATGAATCTTAAAAATCACTAAACAAAATACACATATTAACTTTTATTTAAATTTGTTTCTATTTTCAATATATGTGATATCTATACAAACATTTTACTAAAACAAAATCTTAAATCTAAATATGTTTTTGAGTATATAAAAACAAAAAAAATAAAACTCTCACAATAAGAGTTTTATTTTATCTAATTATTTATTTGGTAATTCTATTTTAGATTTATTTTTAGATTTCTTATATAAAACCATTTTACTACCTATTGCTTGAACCCCTTCACATTTTAGAGCCTTACATATAAAATCAGAAGCTTCTCTAGTATCTAAACCACTATTTTCTAAAACCTTGATTTTAATAAGTTCTCTTTTTTCTAAAGCTTGCGCAACTTGAGTTAAAAAGTTTTCTTCCACACCATTTTTTCCCACTTGAAATATTGGAACTATATCATTAGCTAATCCTCTTAAATATGCTCTTTGTTTTCCAGTTAACATTCTTTTTCCTCCAAAATCTATTATAATAAGTATTCAAATTCGAAATCATTTAATCTAACTACATCGCCGTCTTTAATTCCCATTTCTCTTAGTTCGTTCATGATTCCTTTATTTCTTAATACTTTATGGAAATATCTTAATGAATCAGCATCGTGTATATTTACAGCATTTAATAATCTATCTACAAAAGTTCCTAAAACAACATAAGTATCATATTCTTCACCTTCATCAACAGTTATAGTATATGTAAATCTCTTTTCTTCTGGTACATACATTTCATCTTCTGATATTTCTAATTCTTTAATCGGAATTTCCTTAAGCATTCTTGCTGCTTCTTTCATTACTTCATCAATACCATCTCTTGTAGCTGCAGACATCTTATAAACTTTTTCAAATCCAAGTTCCTTAACTTTTCTTTCAAATTCTTCAAAAGCTTCATCATCATAAAGCAGATCTGTTTTATTTGCTACTACAATTTGTGGTCTATCCCATAGTTTAACGGAATATTTCTTTAATTCTTCATTAATCTTAACAAAGTCTTCAAATGGTTCTCTTCCTTCTAAACCTGAAATATCAACTATGTGAATTAATAATCTTGTTCTTTCTATGTGTTTTAAGAATTGAATTCCTAATCCTACACCTTCTGCTGCACCTTCTATTATACCTGGAATATCAGCCATAACAAATGGTTCAATTCCATCTACTGCTACAACACCTAAATTAGGCTTTAAAGTAGTGAAATGATAATTCGCTATCTTTGGAGTAGCTTTTGTTGTCATTGATAATAATGTTGATTTACCTACATTAGGGAATCCTAATAATCCAACATCAGCTAATAATTTTAACTCTAAAATTATTGATATCTCTTCTCCTGGCATTCCTGGTTCAGCATAATGTGGTGCTTGCCTTGTTGGAGTAGCAAATTTAGCATTACCTTTACCACCCTTACCACCTTTTAAAATTACAAAGTCCTGGTCTTTTTGAGATAAATCTACTATTATCTTATTACTCTTTTCTTCTCTTATTATTGTACCCATTGGTACTTTTATAACAAGATCTTCTCCATCTTTACCATAGCATTTAGAACCCCCACCATTTTCACCAGGTTCTGCAACAAACTTTTTTTTGTATTTAAAGTCTAATAGTGTAGTCATTCCAGTATCAACTTTAAATATGATACTACCACCACGTCCACCATCTCCACCATTTGGTCCACCAAGCGGTACATATTTTTCTCTTCTAAATGAGATGGCTCCATCTCCACCTTTTCCTGACTTTATAAATACTTTGGCTTTATCTATAAACATGCTATCACCCTTCTTAATTAAATTCTTTGTATAACTAGAATATCTTTAAACTCAATTACGATTAAACTCTTATGTTATTAATTATTATTCTTCAAAAATCACACTTTATTATAACACATTAAAAATCTATTATAATTAATTTAACTAATATATAATAATTTAATCATAAATGATCTAAAATGATGTTTAATTACCAAAGTTATAATAATTAAATATAACTTAAAAAGCACCCTTACTTGGGTGCTTTATTTCAAAAATAATTATTCAGCTATTGCTTCAACATCTACTGGGTAAACACTAGCTTTTTTCTTATCTTTACCCATTCTTTCAAATCTAACTACTCCGTCGATTTTTGCGAATAAAGTATCATCTTTACCTCTTCCAACGTTGTTTCCTGGGTGGATCTTAGTTCCTCTTTGTCTTACTATTATGTTTCCAGCAAGAACAAATTCTCCGTCTGAAGATTTAACTCCTAATCTCTTAGATTCAGAGTCTCTACCATTCTTAGAACTACCAACTCCCTTTTTGTGAGCGAATAATTGAAGGTTCATAATTAACATAAGGTTACACCTCCTCTTTCAATAAAGTTATATATTCTTTACGTTTTTTACTTCCAAACATTTGATCTAAACCTAAAATAACACTTTCTAAGCTTTTTTCAAAAGTCTCTAGTAAAACCTGTGCTTGTTCTATCTCTTTTTCATTAAAACCGATAAGATCTAACTTTAAATATCCATCACTTATTTCATAAGTCGAGTTAAATTTTAAAACTTCATCTAAACCTATAATAACGCTTTGTGATAAGACTGAAACAGAATTACATATCATATCAAATGTTTCACCAACTAAAGAAATATCATTTCTAAAGTCTCTATCTCCACATAATGCATGATTGTTTATTACAAATCCAATAATATTACTGTCTTTATAATCAATTCTTACTTTAATCATAATATTAAGCTTCTATCTTTTCGATTACTAACTTAGTATAAGGTTGTCTGTGACCATTTTTTCTTCTATAGTCTTTTTTAGCCTTATATTTGAAAACTATAACCTTCTTTTGTTTTCCTTGAGCTAAAACCTTAGCTGTAACCTTAGCACCTTCAACTACTGGTGCGCCAACTTTCATTCCTTCATCGTTAGCTACTGCTAAAACTTCTGTTAATTCAACTGTAGAGTCAACTTCAGCGTTAAGTTTTTCAACGTATATAACGTCTCCTTCTTGAACTCTGTATTGCTTTCCTCCTGTTGCTAATACTGCGTACATTAAAACACCTCCTCATTTAACGGACTCGCCACTTTTGGTACAAAGATTTAACTTTGTTTATTAAAACCTTACGTGTGCGGTTTACAAAAGCAATTTTACCACATTATTATTTTTTTGTAAATTAAAATTCACTATTTTATTGCATAAATTTATTATACTTTTTGTTTTTAGACATATGAAAATCGATAACAAGTCAAAGATGTCACAGATATTTTGTGAAATACAATGAGTTGGGCTTTTCTCATAGTTGTGATATTAATAAGTTTTAAGTAATGAGTAGTTCTCAAAATAAACTAACATACCGATTATTCATTTAAATATGTCTTATAATTATAATCCATTTTTTATCTTAAATTGTGTCAAATTCTGTTATCTTATATTTTTCTAAATTAACTTTTTGGCTTTGAAATATTAATGGTTCTACTTTAAAACCTTCTATATTTTCAACATAATTTAAATATATTTCTTTATCAATGCCATCTATTTCTTTCATAAAATTAAATAAATCACCTTTTATTCTTTCTCTATATACATTATCAACTTCTATATAAAAAGAATTTATATTATTTTCTTCTTTTATTCTTAAGATTTCATTTCTTATAAGATCTTGAATATATGATAGTTTTAATATCATTCCTTGCCCCTTACATGTCATACATTTTTCTTCCATATATTCATAAATGCTTTTTCCTTGTCTTCTTCTTGATATTTGAACTAAATCTAATTCTGTAAAAGGAAATATCTTAGTATTTCCCTTATCTGATGCAAAGCTTTCTTCTATTGCTTTCATTACAATATTTCTTTGAGATTTATCTCTCATATCAATAAAATCAATAACAATTATACCACTTAAATTTCTAACTTTTACTTGATTACCAATCTCTTTAGCTGCTTCTAAATTTGTTTCTAAAATAGTTTTATCAAAGCTTCTTCCCTTTATATTTTTTCCACTATTAACATCAATAACATACATAGCTTCAGTTTTATCAATAATAATAGAACCTCCACAAGGAAGATTAACTTTATTATGTCTTAATTTTAAAAGTTCTTTTTCAATTCCATAAAAATCAAAAATATTTCTCATTTCAGAATATAATTCTAGTGTTACATTTTCTTCATTAGAAATAAAATTCTTAATTTTATTAAAATCACATTGAGCATCAGTATATATTTTTACTGGATCCTGTCCAATTGTATTTCTTAAAATTCTAAATAAACTTAAATCTTCACCATAAACTTTTTTGACTTCAGTAGAATATTTTAAACTGTTATCTATCTCTATAAATTCACTGTATAGCTTAGAAATTTCACTTTTTAAAGTTTTAATATCTACATTAATCGCTTCTGTTCTAACTGTTATTGAAACATCACTTAACTCTTCTAAATTTTCTAGTATTTCTTTTTTCTTTTCTTCATTATTTATCCTTTTAGAAAATTTAATACCTGTTTCATAGCAATTCAATACTATATACTTACCTGGAATACTAACTTTAGTAGTAAGTTTTGCACCTTTATCATTAATAGGCTCTTTTACAACTTCAACAAGTATATCATCACCTTTTTTTATTCCTTTATTTTTTAATTCTCCACTATAATACAAATAACCCTCTTTATTCAAACCTAGATCAACAAAAATTGAATTAATAGCAGGAATTATTTTTTTTACCCTTGCCTTATATATTTCACCTATTATTGGTTCATTTTTCTTTTCTTCTACTATGCTTTCTACAAGCTTTCCATTTTCTCTTATACCAATTCTTAATAAAGATTCTCTTCTTTCAATAAAAATCTCTTTCAAATTCCTCACATCCTAAATAACTTAGGCACATTCAAATAAATAACTAGTCAGTATTCCCGTTTATTTTGTGAACTACTTCTTCCTTGTAATCTACTAATAACACAACTATTAGCAAAGCTCAATTCATTATATTTCACAAAATATCCATCGCATCTTTAACTTGTTATTTATTTTCATATGCCTTAATTCTTACTTATTAAATTCTAATGCCTTATATAGTGGTAATAATTTTTTGCCTTTTAAGAAATACATTTCCTCTCTTTTTATATCTACAAAAGAATCTATTTTAACATCAGAAGTTCTTTCTTGAATATATTTCACTACTAAATCTGGTGCTAAATGTTCTCTACTTCCTGAATTAATAACCATATTTATAATTAAATAATTATCTTTAATCCAAAATTTAAATTCTCTAATCATTGTTTTTAAGTCTACTTCTTTTTCACCTTTTTTGCTTTTCTTTATTGTTTTCCATTCTTTACTTTTTAAAAGTTCATTTATTTCATATTCGAGCTTTTCTATATTTTCATAAGGAGCCTTTGCTGTATATCTAGCAGCATCAATTAATGCCATACCTTGAGGAACTTTCTTTTCTCCTTCTACATATGGAATCTTAGTTGCTTCTTTAAATTTTATTCCACTTGATGATACTGCATTTAATCTATCTACAATCTCTTTTTCATCCATTTCATTAACAAGGACAATATCCATATATTCTCCATCTGAATATACGCCAACTGCTAATGGTTGGGCTATAGACATAGTCATATGTGGATTAAATCCTTTTGAATATTCTATAGGTAACTCAGCTCTTCTAATGTTTTTTTGAATAGTTCTCATTAAATCTAAATGAGAAATGAATTTTACATTTGCTTCTTTAGTATATTTAATTAAGTATCGCACCTTCGAAACATTCCCCTTCCTTAAAGTTCACATTAACACCACATCCTGTACATCCTTTTCTACAGTTTTGAGTTAATTCAGCTCTTTTTGCTTTTTCATTTTCTATCTCTAAATATTTTCTATTTACTCCGATATTAATGAAATCCCAAGGTAATATTTCAGAATATTCTCTTTGTCTATAAACATAAAATTCTCCATCTATATTACATTCTTCTAATGCTTCCATCCAAGCATCATATTTAAAATATTCTGACCAACCATCAAACTTTGCACCTTTTTCAAAGGCTTTTATTAAAACATTGCATAATTTTCTATCTCCTCTAGCAAACAATGCTTCCATAAATGATGTTTTTTGCTCATGATAATTATAATTTATAGCTCTAGATTTTATTGATCCTTTTACAGCATTTATCTTATCATTTACTATATTCATTCTTTCCATAGGGCTCCATTGAAATGGTGTAAATGGCTTTGGTACTAGTATAGAAGTACTTACTGTAACTCTAAGCCCTTTATTTCTAACACCTTTTGGAATCTCGTAATATTTTCCAACTATTTTTTCAGCTAACTCTCCAATAGCAGCGCAATCTTCTATATTTTCATATGGTAAACCAATTATAAAATAAAGCTTTAATTTACTCCATCCTGCTTCAAAAGCACTTTTAGCAGCTTCTAAAATTCTTTCTTCTGTTAACCCTTTATTTATTATATCTCTCATTCTTTGAGATCCTGCTTCTGGTGCAAATGTTAAACCTGTTTTTCTAACTTTTTGAATTTCTTTTATTAAATCAACTGAAAAAGCATCAACTCTTATTGATGGTAATGCAATAGCAACTTTATTTGGTTCATGTTCTTCCATTAAATCTTTTATTAACTTTTCTATTTCTGAATAATCACAAGTACTTAGTGATGACAAAGAAATCTCTTGATATCCTGTATTTTTAACTAACTTTCTAGCTTGTTTTACAAGATCTTCCCTCTTCTTTTCTCTCACTGGTCTATAAATCATACCTGCTTGGCAAAATCTACATCCATTAGTACATCCTCTAAATGTTTCTAAAACTACTCTATCATGTACTACTTCTGTATAAGGAACTATAATTTTTTCTGGGAAATCAACACTTGTATAATTATTTATTATTCTTTTTGTAATAACTTTAGGTACATCATCATATTTAGGTTTAAATTCCTTTATAGTTCCATCTTCATTATAAGTAACGTCATATAATGATGGAACATATACTCCTTGAATTTTTGATATTTCTCTTAAAAATTCTTTTTTCTTCCCCTTACCTTTATATTTTTTATATACCTCTAAAACATCATTCATCATTTCTTCGCCTTCACCAATCTCAAAGAAATCTACTATATCATATAAAGGTTCTGGATTATATGCACAAGGTCCACCAGCCATAACTATTGGTTCATCTTCCCCTCTTTCAGATGCTCTAATAGTTATTCCACACATATCAAGCATATTTAATATATTTGTATAACTCATTTCATATTGTAATGTAAAACCTAATATATCAAATTCATTCAATGAATCTTGTGTTTCTAATGTAAATAAAGGAATATTATTTTTTCTTAATTGTTCTTCCATATCTGGCCATGGTGCAAAAGCTCTTTCGCAATATGTATCTTTTCTTTCATTTATTGTATGATAAAGAATTCTACTTCCTAAATGAGACATTCCTACTTCATAAACATCTGGAAAGCAAAATGCAAATCTTATGTCAACTTCCTTAATGTCTTTAATAACTTGATTTAGTTCTCCACCAGTATATCTACTAGGTTTTTCAACTTTAAATAAAATATCATCTGAAATTTTGTTCATTATAAAAAATTTCCTCCTCGAATAATTTAGCATATAACTTATTTAATAGTTAATAGCTGTATAATTACTAAATTAAGTTTTAAAAATTTAATTTCAAAATAATAAAAAACCACCTTTTATAGTGTAAAATTGATTTACAAAATTCAATTTATATAGAAAGGCAGTTTCGTTATAATCTATAATCAAGAATATATTACTACAAAATCATGAAAAACACTAGCTAAAAATACAATTCATCTATTATAAAATAAAAACTTAAAAAACAGTTTACACCACTGAATATTATGTATTATATTTTAAATCTTTTTTAAAACTTTATCTAAAAAAATACTTACCAATTCTCTATCAAATTGTGTACCAGCATTTTTTTTCAATTCTTTTATTGCAAATTCTTTTGATAAAGCCTTACGATAACACCTATCACTAATTATAGCATCATATGCATCTGCTATAGCTATAATTCTTGATTCAATTGGTATATCTTCTCCTTTTATGCCTTTAGGATATCCTTTCCCATCCCATCTTTCATGATGTAAAAGTACATATTGCGCTATTTTTGACATACCATTGATTGCATTTAATATTCTATATCCTATTTCTGAATGTCTATTAATTTCTTTCTTTTCATCACTTGTATACTTTCCAGGTTTATTTAAAATATATTCTTTTATAGCTATTTTACCTATATCATGTAATGACCCAGCTGTACTAAGATCATTAATTTTCTCTTCAGGTAAACCAAGTTCTTGTCCCATTTTTTCACATAATAATGAAACTCTAATTGAATGGTGCTCTTCACTTTTATTCTTTTCATTAAAAGTATTAACTATATCATTAATAGTTTTCTCTCTTATACTTGAACTCTCCAAAAGTTTTTTATTATACATATACTTTTCTGCATTATTGAATACTTTTTTAATATCTTCTTCTTTATTATTTTTAGTATCATATCCGAAAGATATTGATATGTCTAAATTTTTTGTTTTTCTTTTAACGTCAATTCATTAATATCTTTAATGATTTGTTTTGCTTTATCAGAGTCTGTTTTAGGCATTAAAATAACAAATTCATCTCCACCTATTCTGGCAATAATATCTTCGTCTCTACATGCTTTTTTTATTATTTTTCCTACTTTACTAATAAGCTCATCTCCTATAACATGCCCAAACGAATCATTAATTAACTTCAATCCATTTACATCACCTAGCAAAACAGTTAATGGTAAATTTTCTTCTACATCTAATATTTTTAATTGTTCTTCAAAAAACCTTCTATTATACAAATCTGTTAATTTATCACGATAACTTAAATATTTTAACTTATTCTCAAGTTTCTTATTAACTGTAACATCCCTTACTATAGCTAAAATTTCATTTTTTGATTTTTTAACCATTCTTACTTCATAATATATACCCTTATTTTTATAGTCGAAACTTTGTAAAGTATTACTATTTGAAACTATCTCCAACTTTTTATAAACTGTTTCTGCTATTTCTATAGGCATAATTTCATCTATACTCTTACCAATAAATCTTTCTTTTAATATTAATAATTTTTCTTCATCACTAATTTCACAACTTATAACAACCCCTTTAATACTAATTGTAAATAACAAATCAGGTATTGCTTTAATAAGTGCCTTCCTCTTTTCTTCTAGTTCATTTAATTTTTTTTGATTTTCATGAATTTCATTATATTGAGCTTTTAATTCTTCCTTAGCGCTAGTTAATTCCTGAACATATTTTTTAAGATATTTATTATTCTCTTTAAGTCTTTCTTTTGTATAATAAATTTTTTTAAGGAAATTATCTATTAACAAATAAAGAATGTAGTCAGTTACAATAACATATAGCCAACCTTTATATGTATTAATGATTAATAAAGCATTTTTATTACTAAAAAGTAAATCTATAGCTCTATCTGAAAAATAAATCCAAATAAATCCACTTATTAGATATAGTATACATATTTTAATGCATTCATACTTTAATTTTTCTCTATTATTTTTTAAAATCAAACTAATTTTTTCTACAATATTGTTTTTTAAAATTAAGTTAATTTTTTCTAAAATTGATATAAACATAACACACTCCTCTCACCATTGTATTTTAATAGATATTTATTTTTATAAATTTTAATTATTTTAAATTTTACATTTTTTCTAGCATTTATACTTAAATAAAAATTGCATAAATTATTAACTTAAATTTACTATCTTCTAGTTATATTTTATCTGTGTAAAAAATAAAATAGTGAAAAATTTCACTATTTTAAATTATCTAGCAACTAATTTAATATATTGCAAAAAGTTACTTATATACAATTAAATTTCATATTTTTATAATACTATTTATTATTATGATTTTCAATATTTTTTTCTACAAAATTCGACTTTACATATTCATCATTATTATTTAATATCAATCAAATCTGTAAACTGTCCTATTAATTAATTTTCATTGCTTTCTCATAAATTTTTATCGTATTTTTTAACATACTCTTCTAAAGTTATATTTCCATATTCTTTTAAAGCTCTTATTAATTCATCCTCATGAATTATTTTAATTAATTGCATATCATCATCAATAACATAAAATGTATTAAATTTATTTTTATCCACTAATGTTAGTATATTTACTAAACCTTTTTTATAATATACTGATATGCTTTTATTTTCTATATAATCACATTTTTCTAATTTCCTAGATTTTTTGATCATATCTCCCATAATTATATACATTGTCTTTTCCTTTTCTATAATTGTAGCATATGTCATCAGTATACTAGCTAAAAATAAACTTATATTTATTTTATGTAAGAATATCATTATAATAAACAATATAAAAAATATAATAGAAACAATAAAACTAAGAGTACCCGTTATTTTTTTAGATTCTTTATATAAAAATTTTTTTGCTAGTAATATCTCATATATTCTTGATCCATCTAAAGGATATGCTGGTAATAGATTAAATACACCTAAACTTAAATTAATATCTATACTATTTTTTATAAAATTAGAATCTAAATATTTCTGAATAAAAAACAAAAATACTACCATAAAAATATTAAATGCAGGACCAGATAAATATAAAATAAGCTTCTTTTTTTCTGATAATTCATCAATATCACCTAGTTGTGCATATGTTCCCGATAAATTTAACTTTATATTGTAAAATTTACAGCCAAATTTTTTAGCAACAATTACGTGAATACATTCATGAGCTATAATCCAAATAAAACTTATAACTAATGTACTCTTAAAATCCAATATAGCAAATATTATTAAAATTTCTATAATAAAAATACTAAACCATTTCTTCATGTTCAGCTCCTATGTCATTGATATCGCCTTATACATTGCTTAAATTTGAAAAATCCAAATATTCTGTTGGATCTTGTTCTTTTCCCATATAAATAAATTTAAATATCACACCAGTTTTTTTAGTATTAGATATCTTATTACAGTCTCCTAAATATTCTCCTTTTTTTACCTCATCACCCTCTTTAATAATTGAATTTTTAATCATTCCATAATATGTTTGTATTCCATCACCATGATTTATTAATATACTTTGTCCATCTTTATCACTAGTTGCTTTTACAACAGTTCCATCCATGCTACAAATAACTTGCTGTCCTTCTTTACCTTCAAGTAAAACGCCTTGAATATCTCCTTGTAACTTCATATAAGAGGCAAGTACCGGCAAACAATAATTGTTTTTTATTTTTGTTTTAATATTTGTTTTTTCAAATTTTGCTGTTTTTTCTTTAAGTAAATTCATACAATCTACTGCTTTATTTTTAAAATCAGTAGTTTTTATTTTGTTAATCACACTAATAACATAGGGATAACTAATCTTCTTACTAAAATCTTGTGTTAAATATTGCTTTGACAAAGTATAAATATCTTTAGTTTTTTGAACAGGCATAATTTTAAAAGAGAATATTATAGTAAATAATATTACAGAAACTACACATTGATATATAAATTTATTAACAAATTTCTTTTTATTCTTTGATGAATTATAAGAATTTCCATAACTTATTTTACTATTATAAGTATTAATATTTCTTATAGGATTAATCCCTCTCTTTTGTTCCAATATATTCTTGTAGTATCTTTCATATTGACTTCTATAGTTACTCATATTTCCCTCTCCTATTAATAATATTATTATTTTCATTGCAGAAATAACTAGAATTAAACTATTTAATCCTAGTTATTATTTTCACATCAGATACAATGTAACGTCTTATTAAATTATATTTACAGAAGTCTCATATTATGAAATATTTAATCATTAATAATAAAAAAGTGGCTACCACACACTTTTTAGTTGAGAGTGGGTAACTGAAATTTAAGAGTTTATGATTATTTTTTATTCTTTAGAGGTACTTCTAATATCTTTGAAATACAGTATTTTACAAGTTGTCTACAAAGATTGCACTATAAATTTCCTAAAAAAATAAAAAATACTTCTTTTATAGTATGTTATTATTTTCCTACATACTATAAATAGAAGTATTTTGTCTATTATATTTACTTAAGATATATTTTATATTATTGAATATGCCTTATTATTATATCTGCAGTTGCTACATTAGTTACAACTGGCACATTATGTACATCACATACTCTAAGTAGAGCTGATACATCTGGTTCATGAGGTTGAGCTGTAAGAGGATCTCTAAAAAATATAACTAATCCTACTGTTCCTTCTGCTATACGTCCTCCTATCTGTTGATCCCCACCATATGGACCTGACAAATATCTCTTTACTTTAAGTCCAGTAGCCTCAGATATCATTTTACCTGTTGTTCCAGTTGCTAATAATTCGTATTTTTCCAAAGTTTCTTTATTTCTCTTTGAAAACTCTATTATTTCTTGTTTTTTCTTGTCATGGGCTATTAATGCTATTCTCATGCCATCATCTCCTTTATAAACCAATCTTTGATTTACTTAAAAATGTATCTTCTTTCTTCTCATCCCAATATTCAATACTAACGCAATAGACATTATCGTTGTTAAAAGGGAACTTCCACCATAACTTATAAGAGGTAATGTTATACCTGTTATAGGTAACAAACCTACTGTCATGCCTATATTTTGAAGTATAGCAAATAAAAAGTAAGAAATTATTCCAACACATATAATTGATCCAAAAATATCTTTTGCTGTTCTTGCAATAGAAATCATCTTATATATTAAAAATCCATATAACACTAGTAATAATATAGCGCCTATAAGCCCCCACTGTTCAGCTATAGCTGAAAATATGAAATCAGTTTGAACTTCTGGTACATTTTGTGCTGCATATCCTGTTGTACCATCAACTTTTAAAGACGGTCTACTTCCAAGTATACCTCCAGATCCTATACCTATTAAGGATTGTGTTAAATGATATCCTGATGTTGCATCGGCAGCCTCTGGATTTAAAAAAGCTGTAAATCTTTGTTTTTGATATGATTGAATAAGCCCTGAATTCCAAACTATAACTATTAATAATACTAAGCTTAATAACCCTCCACCTATTACTTTCATATCAAGTCCTGCTATATAAAATATACCAAATACAATAAAGAAACAAACCATTGTCATTCCCATATCAGGTTGAGTTACAATAAATGCAACTGGTATCAATGCATAAAATGTAAGAATAAAGAAATTTTTAATATTATTTATTTCTCCATCCATCTCATCTATTTTTTTTGCTAACATAAGTATAATTCCTATTTTAGCAAGCTCAGCTGGTTGCAATTGAAATCCTCCAACTCTGATCCACCCTCTAGCGCCATTAACTACCACTCCGATTCCTGGAATCTTAGCTGCTAAAAGTAATATTACTGAACCCCAATAAAATATTGGAACATAATTAAGTATTATCGTATAATCTATAGCAACAAAAAAATATAATGCAATTATAGATAAAACAAGCCAAAAAAATTGTTGTTTTGCAAAATAAAATCCATGTTCTCCTTTAGTACACATATATATGTTCAAAATACCATATAGCACTAAAAGTACTGTAGAAATCAATACAGTTTTATCAATTTCTTTTATTAATCTTAAGTCAATTTTGAAATTTTTAAGCAATTCCTCACCTCGAATATATAGAGATTTATAATATCATATATATTATCTTATTTTTCTCTACAAAAAGCTATTGATTCAAAAAATTATAATAAAATTTTAATATTTTATTATAATTTTATCTTCTTACACCTTTAATTGGAATACTTGCTATTAATGCAGAAGTGTTTTCACCTTCCATATCCTCACTTTTATTTACAGATATTTCAACATCATCCACTTGAATTTCTATATATTTAGATATAACTCCAAGTATTTCTTTTCTTATCTTTTCTAAAGTATCAGTAGGAATTTCTCCTCTATCGTGTATAAGTATAAGCTTTAATCTGTCCTTTGCAACCTGCTTAGGTGTTGGCCTGCTACCTAACCCCTTAAAAAATCCCATTTCAGCCCCTCCTTACTTGCGTTTAAATAATCTTTTTAGTGATGTAAAGAAACCAGTTGATTCTTGTTGTAAATTCATTATTTCAACTTTTTCTCCAGTAATTCTTCTAGCTATATTTCTAAAAGCTTGTCCTGAATAAGATTGATCTTCTAATACTATAGGCTCTCCCTTATTAGTAGAAACAGTTATGTTTCTATCATCAGGAACAACACCCAATAGTTCAACTGATAAAGTTTCTATAATATCACTTATGTCAAGCATATCTCCATTTTTAGTCATTTGATAGTTTAATCTATTTATAATTAGTTTATGATCTTCTAATCCCTTAGCATCTAATTTACCAATAACTCTATCAGCATCTCTTACTGATGTTATTTCTGGATTTACAACAACAACAGCACTATCTGCACCAATAACAGCATTTTCAAATCCTTGTTCTATTCCTGCTGGTGAGTCTATAATAACATAATCAAACTCTTCTTTTAATTCGTTTACTATTCTAAGCATATCTTGTGGACTTATATCATCCTTATCCTTAGTTTGAGCTGTTGGAAGTAAACACATATTTTGAAATCTTTTATCTTTTATAAGTGCTTGTTTTAATCTACATCTTCCTTCTATTACATCCATTAATGTATATACAATTCTATTTTCTAGACCTAGTAATACATCTAAATTTCTAAGGCCTGTATCTCCATCAATAACTACAACTTTTTTTCCTAGTGCAGCTAAAGCAGTTCCTATATTTGCTGTTGTAGTTGTTTTCCCAACTCCACCTTTACCTGAAGTTACTACAATAGATTCTCCCATTTACATTCTCCTCCGATATTATATATATTTATTTGCTAAATATGGTTCAACTATAATAATTCCGTCTTTAACTTTCGCTATTTCTGGATATTTAGGTTTTTCTAATCCTTCTGGTGAAATAGTTATTACATCTGCTATTTTTAATATTTCTGGCTCTAATAAAAAAGCAGCAATAATAGATTTTCTATTTCCTGTATTTCCTGCATTTACACTTCCTTTTAGTGATCCTAAAACGATTATATTTCCACCTGCATTAACCTCTGCACCGCTGTTAACATCACCTATTATTACAATATTGCCTGGGTAATTCAAACATTGCCCACTTCTTACTGTACGTCTTATAAATTTAGTTTTTCCTTCGTATACTCCATTAAATATTTTCGTTTGTTTATTACTTTCTTGTTCTAGTTGTTCAAAAATAATTTCTTTTAATTCTATTTCATTTAAAAGGGTTTCTTTAAGTTTTTCAATATCTTTTCTGTTTATTAAACTTAAATTCACATCAAGAATTAAGGTTGTACCTTTATAAAAGTGCTTACCTTTTGATAATTTCTTTACTAAAATATTTAACATGTCCTGAAAAGTATCAAATTTCTCTATGTCAATTGTTGCACTTATACCTTCTTTATTCCCTTTTATTAAAACACCATCCTTATGCATTGCTACCTCCAATCAAGTGATTATTTATGTAAAAGTAATAAAAATTCAATTATTTGGTTCATCACTTTTTAAACATAGCATTACCTAGAATATTATCACATAAAATAATATTAGCAATGATATATTAGGATAAATTATATACATTTAAATATAAAATTTAGTACTCATTTTTGTATTACAACCTAGTTTAAATTATAACATTATTATATTATTTTTGTACATATTAATTTGGCTTTAACACTTTCCTAAGGCATATTAAAAATCTAAAAATTAAAATCAAGTTAAAAACTACTTATAATTTTTTTATTCGTAAATAAAAGAGTTATCTTAAACTTAAATTTGTTTAAAATAACTCTTTCTTATACTAAATTTATTGATTTTCAGCAGTATTTGTTTCACTATTAGATTGATTTGGTTTATTAAAAGGATTTTCTGTAACATATTTTTTGAATGATTCTGATTTTGAAGGATAATTAGGATCCATTTGAAGTAATTGATTTTTAAAATATGCTTCATAGACAGCTCTAACTGCTGGAGCTATTTCTCCTCCGTGACCTCCATCAAATACAACTGCAACTACTGCTATTTTAGGATCATTTGCTGGAGCAAAACTTATATAAGTTGCATAAGGTGATCTACCTATTTGTTCTTGATCTTCTCTAAAATCTGCAGTACCTGTTTTACCAGCTGTTAATATAGGAAAATTACTAAATGTAGATGCAGCAGTACCACCTTCTTCAGTATTAACCCTTGACATACCATCTCTTACCGCATTTATTGTACTTTCTTTCATTTCTACCTTCTCTAAAACTTCTGGATTAAAATCTTTTATTAATTTCCCATCATTATCAGTAATTTTATCCACTAAATGAAGCTTATATCTAGTTCCACCATTTGCAAGTGTTGAAACATATGACATTAATTGCATAGGTGTATATAAATTCATCCCTTGCCCAATAGAAGCATATACTAATTCACCTGGTGAACTAATTTCAGCTGGCATATCATTTACTGCAAATCTAGTTACAATTCTAGTAACTGCAGCAACTTGCTCATCTAAATTGACTTTTTTGCCTTCACTTTCCCATTTAGCTATTCTTCTTTTATATTCATCTGAATTATCTACTATCGTTTTTACATCTGTTTTTATACTCTTAGAAAATTCATCTTCTGATTGTTCAATAGCTTTTCCTGGCTCAACTTTTTTTAATCTTTCTTCTACTTTATCTTTTATTGATTTTTTAGCTTCTTTTACCTTTTCATTATCATCTTCTGAAAGTCTTATATCAAAAGGAACGAAATTTCTTTCAATTCCTTTATAGTCTCCAGATTCCAAATAATCTACTAATGCATACTTAGCATAATATACTTTTTGGTTTTTAAATGATTCAAAATTATATGTTTGACCAAAATTCTCTTCTATTTCTATTCCTGTAGTACGCTTAGCTTTAGAATCAGGATCAATTCCTAATCCAAATTTCCAGGCAAATTTAGCAATAGAATTTAAACCATCAATTCCTTCACCATTTAATTTATATAATCTATAAGCAACTTCATAAAAATAATAGTTACAAGACACTTGTATAGCTTTAGCTACATCTGTGGGTCCATGTGTAGTTCCTCTAGTTTCATAAATCAAGCATCTTGGACCAAAAGAAGGTCCAAATGTATCAGGATGTTCTTTAAATATTCCTTTGTCTACTATAATCGTACTTGGATCAACTACTCCTGACTCTAACCCTGCAACGGCTGACAAAGGTTTAAATGTTGAACCTGGAGGAATTCTTCCCATTGTAGCATAATTATAAAATGGTTTTGGATATAAATCATATGTATCCTCTCTATATCCATTTTCATCTTTAGGGAATAAATTATTCACAGTTTTATTTAATCCTCTGCTTTGTATTAATTGATTTGCAAAAGCTTCATAATCAGGTGAAAAATACTCTTTACTTTCTTCTTCTGTTACTTCTCCAGGTATTGTAAATACATTAGGATTATAATTAGGATAACTAACTAAAGATAAAATTCTTCCAGTATTAACTTCTACTGCAATTAAAGCACCCCTTGTTGCATTAGAGTATTTTAATCCATTACTGTCATAATCATTTTCTCTTATATACTTAATTCTATCTGCTAATGCATGTTCTGCTGCATATTGAATTTCACTATCTATTGTAAGATGAACATCATTTCCTGGATATGATTGAAGTTTAAATAGTTCTTCTGTAACTCTTCCTTGAGAGTTTACCTTTACTGTTGTTCCACCTTTTACACCTTTTAATTGTTCTTCAAAGGCTGATTCTATACCTGATTTACCTATTAAATCTGAAGATACATCATATCCTCTTAATTTATACTTTTCACTTTGTGAACTATTAATAGATGACACATATCCTAAAACTGAAGATGCTAATTCCTTATTTGGATAATATCTAATAGGTTCTAAGCTTACATCTATTCCTGGTAATGAATTAAGCTTTTGATAAACTATAAATGCTGTATCTTTCTTTATATTGCTTGCTATTGTTACTGCCCTATATCCTTTGATACTTTGTATCTTTATAGCATCTTTTATTACAACGAATTTTCTAATATCATTTAACGAATATCCATTTTGCAATAAAATATCAGTAATTTCTTTACCACTCATTTTTTTATATGCTTCACTTTGATCTTTAGTTGGATTAGGATTAATACAGCCAATTATATTATATGCTTTAACTAAGTAATAAAAAGTTTCTTCTGGTGTTATTTTCATTAGCTCATCATTTATCTTTTCATTTTGTTTGTCATTAAGCTCTTTTACATCTTTAAATAATTTATTTTTAATATCATCATTTAATCCTCTGTCTCTTTTAAATCTGATTTCCTCATACTTTTGATACTTAGGGTCTGATGTTTTATATTCAAAATAAAATTCATTATTATTATTTAATTTTAAACTTAAATTGTCTTGAAAAGTCTCACCATTTTCCTCTAATACTTTAAATAGTTCTGAAATTGTTGAATAAAAGGCTTTTTCTGCATCTTCAGTGGTTGTATATGTAAGAGTATATGTTTGTATATTTGTAGCTAATATATTACCATTTTGATCATATATCTTACCTCTAGGTGCTTTTTCTGATATAAATCTTGTTGAATTAGCATTTGCTCTTTCTTTATAATTATCATAATTTAATACTTGGAGATATATAAGCTTCATAGCAATAACTCCAAAGATAATAAACATGATTATACTCAAAATAGTATATCTTGAAATTTTCTTTTTCTTTACTGGCTTATTTACTATCATTTAAACCTCCATGGTCTCTTTCTATATTCCTCATCTGGAATTTTCATAATTAGCTTATATATAAAAAACATAACTACAGAATTATATAATGCCATTCCCACACTTTTTAATATAGGCATACCTATTCTTAAAAAATAACATATTATAACTATTCCTATATATTTTAATATAGTAATAAAAAACATAGAAAGTACTGGAACTAACTTTTTAGTTTTAAATATATTTTCACCAATTATGCTTGCAAAAAGACATAGTAATAAATTTAATATAGAATTTATTCCAAAAACATTAAAGAAAAATAAATCCTGTAATATTCCACTTACTGTTCCAATAAAAACTGCTTTTTCTCTTCCATATATAATAGAGTAAGCAATAGCAAAAGTAAATAATATGCTTGGGTATACTCCATGTACAGAAAAGAATGGAATTAAAGAATTATCTAATATAGTTAATCCTATGGATATTAAAATAATTATCAACTTTTCCATAATAAACTCCTAATATTTTATTTCTCTTGTGTCTTTAGGAGATACAATAAATAATTCTTCTAACTTATTAAAATCTACATAAGGTTTTACAACGGCGTTTTTCATAACTTTTATTTTGTCTTCCTCAACAGAAACAACTTCTCCTATCTTTATTTCCTTAGGATAAATCATTCCAACACCAGATGTAATTATTACATCTCCCTCTTTGACTTGTGAATCAATTGGTAAATTATATACCTTAGCTAAATTCCTATTTTTATTATCCTTATATCCTTTTAAATATCCAGTTGATTCCCTAGTACTCTCAACCATAACACTTACAGCTATATTTTCATTTATTAATGACTGAACTATACTCCAATTGCTTCCTACAGTAGTTACTTTACCTACAAGCCCTTTTGCTGCAATAACTACCATACCTTTTTTTATTCCTTCATTTTCACCTTTATTAACTATATAACCATCTAAAAAATTCCCACCACTATAACCAATAATATCACAACCTATGTAATTATAATTATCATTTTGATTTGCAAAATTCACTACTGATCTTAATCTCTCATTTTCTTCTTCTAAATCTGAATATTGTATAAGTTTACTTTTAAGTTCTTCATTTTCTACTGTTAGCTTTTTATTTTCATCTTTAACTTCTGAAAAATTCAAAAAGAAATCTAATGTTTCTTTTAATCTACTTGTTGCTTTATAAACAATGGACTGAGCTGGCTTTATTGCACTACTTGTTCCATTTTCAACAATAGTTTTATCATCTCTCTTAACTGTATAAACTATAAGTGATAAAAAGGTAACTGACAGTACTATAACAGTTACTGCCAGTTTATTTTTAAAAAATCTCATTTACTAACCTCTTTGATCCCTGCTTATTTTATCAAAATCTTCTAAAGCCTTCCCTGCTCCTAAAACTACACAGTCAAGAGGTGCCTCTGCTATATGTACAGGCATATTAGTTTCTTCATTTATTAAAATATCTAAGCCTTTTAATAAAGCTCCTCCACCAGCTAACATTATTCCTTTTTCCATAATATCCGCTGCTAATTCTGGTGGTGTTTTTTCTAATGTTGTTTTAATAGCTTCAATAATAGCACATACTGGTTCTTTTAAAGCTTCTCTTATTTGAGATTCTGTAATTTCTATTACTTTAGGTAGACCTGTTATCATATCTCTACCTTTTATCTCCATAGTTCTATCATTATTTTCATTAAACTTAACTACTTCTTTTGTTTTTTCTTGTTCATCTAATTCATCAGCTTCACTTGCTATTTCAGCACTTGGAGAATTATTAAATTTATTTGGAGTAACATGAGCTGAACCTATTTCCATCTTAACTTGTTCTGCTGTTCTCTCACCAATCATTAAGTTAAATTCTTTTTTAATGTAAGAAATTATTGCTTGATCTAATTCATCTCCAGCAACTCTTAATGATCTACTAGTTACTATACCCCCTAAAGATATAATAGCTACTTCAGTTGTTCCTCCACCGATGTCTACTATCATACTACCTGTCGGTTCACTTACTGGTAAGCCTGCTCCAATTGCTGCTGCCATTGGTTCTTCCATTAAGATAACATCTCTTGCACCAGCTAATTTTGTAGCTTCTTCTATTGCTCTCTTTTCAACTTCAGTAATTCCTGATGGATAACAAACTATTATTCTTGGACTCTTAAATGCATTTTTAGTAGAAACTTTTTCTATTAATTTTTTTAGCATTGTTTGAGCAACATCAAAATCTGCAATTACTCCATCTCTTAAAGGTCTTATTGCTACTATATTTCCTGGTGTTCTTCCTATCATAAGTTTAGCTTCTGAACCAACTGCTAATGGTTTCCTAGTTATATTATTCATTGCAACAACTGAAGGTTCTCTTAAAACTATTCCTTTTCCCTTTGCAAATACTAATGTATTTGCTGTTCCTAAATCTATTCCCATATCTTTTCCAGATCCAAAAAATGCCATTGCTTTTTCCCCTTTCAAATTTCAACTTCAATTATATAAATCCTTTTTCTTTTAAGCTTATAAATTTATTTTTACCAATTATTATATGATCAAGCAGTTCAATTCCCATGATTTTACCACATTCTTTTATTCTAAAAGTTATATTTATATCTTCTTTGCTTGGTGTAGGATCTCCAGACGGATGATTATGTGATATTATTATCTTAGCACTACTTTTCTTTATTGCTTCCTTAAAGATTTCTCTAGGATGTACGATGGATGTATTAAGACTACCTTTAAAAACATCTTTTGTTCCAGTAACAATATTTTTAGTGTTAAGAAATATTACCTTTAATACTTCTTGTTTTAGCGAACTCATCTCTCCATTAATTAATAATACTAAATCATTAGGAGACGTAATTTTCACATCTTTATCTGCTGATTTAAATGTCCTAAATCTTTTAAAAAGTTCAGCTAAAGCTAATATTTGTGAAGCTTTTCCTTCTTTTATTCCTTTAATTGATGTTATATCATCTAAACTTGCTTCAAGAATTCCATCCAATCCTTGAAATTCTGATAATAACCTATTACTAAGCTGAAGAACATTTTCACCTTTAGTACCAGTTCTAAGTATTATTGCTAATAATTCAGAATTATTTAAAGTATCTGCTCCATAGGATAATAATTTTTCTTTAGGTCTTTCATTTTTAGGTATATCCTTAATTTTAAGACTATATTTCATAGATTACTCTCCTCTTAATATTTTGAATACCCCATCCCCTACATACTATATAACTTTTTCAAGCATAATCTTTAACTTATTTAAAGGCAGTCCTACAACATTATAGTAACAACCTCTAATTTCTTTAACAAAAATTCCACCTATGCCTTGTATTCCATAAGCTCCTGCCTTATCTAAAGGTTCTCTGGTTTTTATGTATTCTCTAATTTCATCATCATTCATCTGTGAAAAAACCACTTCTGTAGCTACACTATCTTTTAAAATTAAATCTTTTTTAGTATTAATAACTACGACTCCTGAATAAACCTTATGGCTTCTTCCTTGAAGTAATTTTATCATATTAAATGCATCTTCTTCATTTTTAGGTTTTCCAAGTATCTTATCATCTAATGTAACTATAGTATCTGCTGCTATTATTATAGCATTATCTTTTACTTTTTCTTTAATATTAATAGCTTTTCCTAATGCTATATTCTGAACATATTCATCAATTGAATTCTGAAAAATCACTTTTTCTTCATCAAAATCACTAACCATTATATCAAAATTTTTACATAATCTAACTAGTAATTCCTGTCTTCTTTCTGATGCAGATGCCAAAATTACTTTCATATAATCACATCCCTTTTATAATTATCATCAAATAAATTACTCCTATTTATAATAATTATAGACATAATAATATTTTTATTAAACAAAATATTAAGGTGTAGTAATTGTAACAACTTATTATAGTTACTTACTACACCAATATAGTTTATCATTTAACCAGTTCTTAAACAAGTGCGTTAAAGCAACTTGTAGCACTTTTATAAAAATTTAATTTTATTGTAATAATTATTCTATTGTATATTTTTTAATCTTTCATAAAAGTACTTTAAATATTTATCTATATTATTTTTATCTAATTCATCTGGTAGATCATTTATATAATCATAAACTTCTTTTAAGTTACTTTTTTCATTTAAGTTTTCTTTATCTATAGTATTTGAACACCAAGCTTTATAATCAGCTGTTTTTACACTTTTTACATTTTCATCCTCTAAAGTATTACTTATCTTCAAAAATGCACTTATAATTTCTGCTATTTTATTTTGTTCTAAATTTTCTTTTGATATACTAAAATTAATTTTTACTGCATTTATTTCTTGAGAAACTAAACTTTCTAGTTCCTTCTCTCCGTCATCTTTAGAATATAATCCTATAATAACCCTATAATGTTCATTTTCTTCAACAATATAAGAATTATACTTAGAAGGTATTGTCTTAATAGCAGTATCTGCATTTTCTTTCTTTGAATAATATCCAAATTGTAATGCTATAAATTCTTGATCTAATAAGGTTTCTTTTTTGGTTGATTCTTGTTCATTAAATGTCTTTATTACTGTATGTCCATTAAATATGAATTTACTAAAATAAGTGCCTGCTCCAATTGATAATAACCCTATTATTAATACAACAAATATAAATTTCATCTTTCCATGTTTTTTATACTCATATCTAGTATACTTCATAAGATACCTCCCAAAATTAAATTATGTAAAATAACATATTTCATTTACTATATTATATTTATTATTAACTTTACATTTGTATGAATTATGTTAGGTATTTTATTCATATAATTATTAAAATTTATGATATTTTGTTTAAAATAAGTAAATCTGATGTTTCATATTTGGTATCTTCAAAAAAATTTTCAGCTATTCTTAATTTATTAAAGCCTGCATTGTTCCAAAAATTAATAGCTTGTTCATTTTTAGAATTAACTCCCACTTGGAAAGATTTTATACTATATTTATCTTTAAAATACTTTAATATTTCTATTAATATATTTTTCCCCAGTCCCTTATTTCTAAATTTTGAATCTATTAAATATAACCATATAAATAATTCTGATTTATTATCCAATTGTAATCTGCCTTTAAATACAGCATAAATTTCATTATCTTTTTCTATTTTTAAAAATAACTCTTCTTTAGTCATATAATATTCTAAAAACCTTCTATAAAATAATTGCTTATCTAAAGAAAATAAATCTACATTAAATTTATCATTCAAAATTATCCATTCATTTAACCTGTCTATATCACACTTCTTTACACTAGTTATCTTAAAATTCCCATAATAAAATTCAATATCTATCAATGACCTATATCCCCTCTTTCAATTTACTTTAAAGAAAATTCGTTATGAACTAATATTCTTTATATATGGTTATTTTTCCTTTATAAAATTAAATATTTATTATGTAATTCTATAAGAATAATCAAAAAAGTGTTTGCGCCATGCTTTTTTAGTTGAGAGTGAACAATTGAAAATTAAGAGTTTTAGTTGATAATCCTAAAGATTTTTTAAAAACATATATTTTTAGCTATATAATAGATTTTTTTCCTCTAACTTTAAACCAATCTAATTTTTATAAGTATTTAAAATTAAAAGATTTCTATAATTTTTTTATATATTAAAAATAGGGATAATGATATAAAATCATTATCCCTAAACTTTAGGCACATTCAGATAAATAACTAATCAGTATAATAGTTTATTTATGAACTACTTCCTCCTTAGAATCTACTAATATAACAAATACTAACAGAACCAAAGTAATTGTATTTCACAAAATATCAATCACATCTTTAACTTGTTATTTATTTTCATATACCTTAAGCTATAATCTACATTTAACTATTTTTATTTTAATTCCTTCAATACTTCTAGTAAATAAGCCCAAACTCTTTCTACAGAAGAAATACTCATATGTTCATTTGGTGTATGTGCATCAAATATATCTGGTCCAAAACTTATCATATCTAAGTCACCTAATTTTTCTTTAAATAATCCACATTCTACTCCTGCATGAATTGCTACAATTTCTGGTTCTTTATCAAACATATCTTTATAAACAGATTTGCATATTTCTCTTACTCTAGATTCTTCTTTATATTGCCATTCTGGATATCCTGCAGTATTAGTAATAGTACCGCCTAAAATTTCAGTTAAACATTTTATTCTTAAAACTATTTCTTCTCTTAGAGAGAATACTGAACTTCTAACTGCACTATCATACTCTACATGATCATCTTTTGTTGTAATTACTCCTATATTAGTTGAACTTTCTGTTAAACCATCTATATCAGAACTTACTGTATTAATTCCATTAGGATATAAGTATAAAAGATTAATTACATCTTCTGTACTTTTATTTGAAAATACCTTGTCTATATTCCCTTTTAATTCTTCAACTACCACTTCAACATTTGGATCTTTAACTCTAAATTCATTTTTAATCTCTTCTCTTAATTTAGAAATTACATTTAAAAATTCCTGTTCTTTGTTAGAATCTATTGCAAGTTCTGCTATGGCTTCTCTTGGTATAGCATTATTTTTAGATCCACCATTTAAAGATATTAAGTTTATTTCCATAGTATTAATTAAATTTTTTAATACTCTTCCTATTAGTTTATTAGAATTTCCTCTTCCTAAATGTATATCAGAACCTGAATGACCTCCACTTAAACCTTTCATATCAAGTTTAAAAACTTTTTTATTATCTTTAATATTTTCCCATTGTATATTTAAAATAGATTTAGTTCTTATACCACCAGCACAACTTACTAATAATTTACCTTCTTCTTCTGAATCTAAGTTTACTACTATTTTTCCATCTAAGCCTTCTGGTTTTAAAGCCATTGCTCCACTCATACCTGCTTCTTCATCACTTGTAAGTAAAACTTCAATTGCAGGATGTTCTAAAGTATTATCTTCTAATATTGCCATTGCATATGCCACTGCAATACCATCATCAGCTCCTAATGTAGTGCCATTAGCATAAATAAAATCATCTTTTTTAACTAACTCAATAGGATCTTTAGTGAAATCATGAACTTTGTCGTTATTTTTTTCACATACCATATCCATATGACCTTGTATTATTACAATAGGAGATTTTTCATATCCTGGTGATGCTGGCTTTTTAATAATTATATTTAAAGCATCATCTTGAATTACTTCTAATCCTAATTTTTTCGCAAAACTAAGTAAGTAATTGCTTATTCCCTTCTCATTTCCTGATCCTCTAGGTATCTTAGATATTTCGTTAAAGTAATAAAAAACTCTTTCACAATTAATTTGTTTAAATTTTCTCATAATTATTCTTTCCTTCCTAAATATGTGATAAAATTAACATATGCATTAATTAATACTTAATATTAAAATAATTTACATTATTTATTAATTTTATCATAAAACATAAATTAATATTATAAAATTGGGTAATTTTATTATTAGGCATTAATATTACATAAATACAAAAATGTTTTAATTTATAGGAGAGAGGTGTCTGTATGCAAAAAACTAAAATGATTTTTACTATTGGACCTGCAAGTGATAATGAAGAAACTATAAGAAAATTTATAGAAATTGGCATGAATGCAGCAAGATTAAATTTTTCTCATGGTACTTACGAATCACACAAAGAAAAAATAGACTTAATTAAAAGATTAAGAGAAGAAATGGGAACTGCTACTGCAATTGTATTAGATATAAAAGGACCTAAAATAAGAACACATAATTTCATAAATGATGGTGTCGAATTAAAAACTAACCAAGAATTCTGTTTTATATGTGGAGAAGAAATTCTTGGTGATGAAAAAAAGTGTTCTATAACTTATGAGGAACTTTACAAAGACATAAAAGTAGGAGGAGAAATCCTTGTTGATGATGGTCTTTTAAGATTCAAAGTTACTGGAGTTGAAGGTAAGACTATTAAATGTATTGTGACTGTTGGTGGAATGATTAAGAATCATAAAGGAGTTAATGTTCCTAATGTAATAATAAGACTACCTTCAGTAACTGAAAAAGACATAGCTGATATTAAATTTGGTTGTGAAATGGGAGTTGATTTCATAGCTGCATCTTTTATCAGAAAAGCAAGTGATATTGCTGATGTAAAGAAGATACTTGCTGAAAATAATGGTAAACATATTAAAGTAATAGCTAAAATTGAAAATCAAGAAGGCGTAGATAATATTGATTCTATAATAAAAGAAACTGATGCTGTAATGGTTGCTAGAGGAGATATGGGGGTTGAAATCCCTATTCAAAAAGTTCCTATAATTCAAAAAATGATAATCAAAAAATGTAATGAAGTTGGAAAATTTGTTGTAACAGCAACTCAAATGCTTGATTCAATGATAAGAAATTCTCTACCAACTAGAGCAGAAGCAAGTGATATTTGTAATGCTATTTTTGATGGAACTGATGCCATAATGCTTAGTGGTGAAAGTGCTTCTGGAAATTTCCCAATTGAAGCTGCTACTACAATGTCTGAAATTGCAAAAGAAGCAGAAGCTCATTTAGACTATTCTCATTTAACTGCAAGATTAAGAGAACCATCTCTTAATGATTATTCTGGTGCAATAAGTTATACAGCTTGTAGAACTTCAAATTTATTAAATGCATCTGCAATAGTAGTAGCTACTAAAAGTGGTGCTACTGCTACTACAATTTCAAGATATAGACCAAAGTCTCCTATTATCGCAATAACTCCTTATGAAGAAGTAAGAAGAAGTTTAGCTTTAACTTTTGGAGTATTACCAAGACTTTGTGAAATGTATAATACTACTGATGAAATTTTAGTAGAAGCTAGAAGATCAGTATTTGAATTAAACTTTGCTTTACCAGGTGATGATATAGTAGTTGCTGCTGGAATGCCTACAGCTCAAACTCATGGTACAAATATGTTAAAAATAGAAAAATTATAATATCTATTTTAGAAATTAAAATATCTTAAAAATAAAAAAAGCTGTTTCAAATACAAGTAATTTTATATTTGAAACGGCTTTTTATAATTTTCTAAAGAATTAAAAACTATTCAAATTTAAAATTCTTAAATAATTCTCCTAATGATACTCCATCTTCATCATCTATATATTGTAAATATTCTTTATTAGTTTCAACTGCATCTTTTATGCTTAAAGATAATCTTTTATTTTCTTTATCAAAGTCTAATACTTTAACTTTTACTTTTTGATTTAATTCTAATATATCAGATGGTTTAGCAATATTTTCATCAGTTATTTCTGAAATATGAACTAATCCTTCTATGCCATCAAAAATTTCAACAAAAGCTCCAAATGAAGTAAACTTTACAACCTTTCCTTCAAATATCATCCCTGGTTTAATTTCATTTGTATGTAAAGTCCAAGGCTCTTTATTTATATCTTTTAATATTAAAGATAATTTTTGTTTTTCTCTATCTACTGAACCTATATATACTTCAACTTTATCATTTTCTTTTACTACTTCTTCTGGTCTATTTACTCTATTCCAAGATAAATCTGAAATATGAATTAATCCTTCTACTCCACCTATATCAACAAAAGCTCCATATCTAACTAATTTCTTAACTACACCAGTTCTCTTTTCACCTTCTTTTAGTGAATCCCAGATAACTTTTTTATTTTTTTCATACTCTTCATTTTCTATAATTTTTCTTGATGCTACTATTTTATTATTTCTAAAATCTAATTCTATCATTCTAACTTCTAATTCTGTATTTATTAATGTACTTAAATCAATCATATTTCTTGATGCAAGAGAAGCTGGAATAAATACTCTTATATTTCCATAGTAAGAAATAAGTCCACCTTTAATTTCACCTTTTACATAGACTTTAATATTCTTTTCTTCTTTAAAAGCTTTTTTTAATTCTTCTTTTTCTTTAATTGCCAAAGCCTTTATTAAAGATAACTGAACATAACCTTCACCATCATTTGGTGATACAACGTATACATCTATTTCATCATCTACTTTAAGTACATCCATAGGATTTTTATCATCTATTGATATCTCTTCTTTAGTTATTAATCCGTCAAATGCATAATTTATATTTATTATAGCTTCCTTCTCATTAACTTCTAAAACTTTTCCCCTTAGTATTTCACCTTTATTTATTCTTTTTACATCATATTCTTCTAAAAAACTTTTCATAGTATTATCTGACATTTAATCACTTCCTTAATTTTATTTAGCTATTTCATTTAAATTATAAAAATTTAATACTTATATAGCTGCTTAAAATATCTAATAAACTAAAGTTCAATTAATATAATTTTAATCTATTAATTTGATTTATACAAGAATGCTTGATTTAATTCTCTTATAAATAAATTTTTATATCTGAATTTAAATTATTATACTTGAATCGTACATTAAATTATATAGTTTTACCCTATAGTTTAAAATCAAAGTTCATTAAATATTAACCATTTACTATATATTCCTAAACAACTTCACAAATCTAGCTATTATATTAAATAAAATCATAAATTTTCTTTCTATATTATTTAGCTTAACTTTTAAAGAGTTATAATATAACTCTTTAAAAGTTTTAATTTATCTTTAAATGTAAGATATTTAAAGATATTACAAGTTAATTCACTTTATTTATTCTTCTTTAATTTTTTTAGTTGTTTTTCCATATTGTGTAGTGTAAGGATTTTCTCTATAATAAATCTATAATCTTTTAAGGGGGGCTCACTATTTTTAAGATTAATAAGAAACATATATTTACTATATTATTAGTATTTTTATTTAGTATTTCCAATTTACCATTAGAACTTATATCTACTGTAAATCATAATGCTAACAATAATTTAACTGCTTACGCAGATAGTAATATAGATAATAGTATATTAAAATTAACAACCAATAATTTACTGGTTAAATCCAGCAGATCTAGTAGAAGTTCTAGTAGCTCAAGATCTAGTAGGAGTTCTAGTAGCTCAAGATCTAGTAGTAGTAAAAGCTCTAGTGGATTTAAATCTGGAAACTTTAAAAGTTCTTCTTCAACTAAATCTTCTAGTATAAGTACTTCTACTAAAAAAAATACTACAGATAAAAGTGCTGAGGGATTTAAATCTGGAAGTTTTTCTAATACAAAAGATAATAACAAAAATTCTTCAAACATAAGTAATGAGTCTGATCATTCAAGTAATACTAGTGATGGAGCTTCAAAAGGATTTAGTAGTGGATCCTATTCTTCTACTAAAAATCAAAATAGTTCAAATACATCAAAGGAAAATAGTAGTACTAATCAGAATGACTCAAAAACATATATACCATCATCAAGCTCAAGGGGAATTGGATGGTATGGTGGATCTGGATTTTATAGACCTATGTATTTTGGTTCACCTTCAAGCTTAATAATTAATGCTTTAATTTTAGCAGTAATATTCATTGTAATTTTAATGCTAATAAAACTTTACTTAAAAATAAAAAGAAAATAAAAAAATATAATTTTTAAAGAATAAAAAACAATAATAAATATTTAGGAGGCATTTTTATGGGAGTTTTTTCAAGAATATCGAATATGTTTAAGGCAAAGGTTAACAACGCTTTAGATGAAATGGAAAATCCAATAGAATTATTAGATCAAAAATTAAGAGATATGGAAAAACAACTTAGCAAAGCTAAGTTAGATTCTGCACAAATTTTAGGAAATGTTCATGATATAGAAAAAAAGATGAATGATACAAAGAAGCAATCTGAAGATTTTGAATCAAAAATAAAATTAGCATTATCTAAAGGTGAAGAAGAATTAGCTAAAAAAGCTTTATCTAGAAAAGTGGAAATTGATAAAAAATATGATTCTTTAAAATTAAGCTATGATAATGCAAAAGTTCAAGCTGATGCATTAAAGAAAAGTTTAAAAGAATTAGAAGATGAAATAACTAAAACTAGAAATTACAGAGATGAAGCTGCTGCCAGATACTCTAATGCTCAAGCTTCTGAAAAAATAAATGAAGTATTAGCTAATGTACAAACTAAAAATAATTCAATACAAATTGATAATATAGAAAGAAAAATCCAAAGAACTGAATCTCGCGCAAAAGGATTAAATGAATTAAGAGATTTAGATGATTTTGATAGCGAATTTGAAAAGCTAAATGAAGTTGATTTAGATCTTGAATTAGAAAAATATAAAAATAATAACTAGGTGGCTTCTTATGAGTAAAGATTTAAATTTTATTAATGATGAAAAAAATTATTGGGGAAAAATTTATACTGATATAGCTTATTCTATAAGTGAAAATTCACCATTTATTTCTGAAGAAAAATTGAAAAATAGAAAATATTACGTAAAATCATCTGTACTAAAAGATTATATTAAACTTTTAGATTCTGCTGAATTGGATTGTAAAAAAGGTGGATTTCTTAAATTCTTTAAATCCAATAGTGCTTTAAATGATTTAGAATCATTTAAAAATAAGAATAATCAATCTTTAAGAGAATTGGATAATTGTAGTAAATGTGCTTGCTTAAATTGCACCTTTGATTGTAAATTTAAATCTTGTGCAAGTTGCAGATTTGGATCTTATATTAAATCATGTGATAAAGAAAAAATAAATGTTAGAAAACATGATAACTTTATTGTAGATTTAACTAATAATGATACTGGTGCTTCTTCTAAATATAAAGTTTTAGCTACACTTGAAAATTGCATAGATGATAAACAATATATAATACTAGAAAATCTATCTTCACCTAGTGATAAATTAGTATTATACTATTATCCAGAAATAAGAGGAGATTCTTATGGTGAAATTACAGATGTAGATGAATTTGATTCTATAGTTGAAAGTTATCAAAACTCTGATTACTAAAATGGATGTAGTGAGATTTGTGTAAAATCAAATCTACTACATCCTTTTTTATACTATTTCTTTTTTATTTTTTATTTTATCGTTTTTTCTTATTTCATTAAAACAATAATTTATTATATCACTTCTCTTTATTATTCCTATAAATATTCCATTATCATCAACTACTGAGACAAAATTCTGACTTATAGCTAATGATATTAAACTTTCTATGTCAGCATTAATTGAAACAGATTTATGCGTTATTCTTCTGCTTATATCACTTACGTTTACACATTCAGTATTCTTAAAATTCAAATCAGGTGTATTCTTTAATTTCCATAATAAATCACCTTCTGTTAATGTCCCAACATACTTCCCCTCTTTATCAATAAGTGGAATAGCTGTGTATCCGTATCGCTCCATCTTCTCCATAACTTGTCTCATGGTTGCATCTTCACTTTCATATACAACCTCATTTTTGGGAGTAAGAAAAAATGCTATATTCATAACAAAATCCTCTCTTGTAATAATATTATTTATTCTTAGTATACTTCTATTTTAACATATTTTTATAGAAAAATCTCTATTGAAAACATTTTAATACTAATTTAACTTCTCTAACTTATAATAATAATTTAAATAAACTTCTTCTTTAACAATAGTGTTTATTTCATTATAAGCATTATTACCTTCAAGGGTTTTCTTAACTATAATTTCACTTAATATCTTATTATTACATTTAGGACAAACTCCAATTGATACAAATCTCCAATTCATTAACTTAAAATGTTCTTTTAATTCTATTCTTCTATTACACTTAGGACATCTTATATCTAAGTTTTCTTCATCTATATTTATATTTTCTAAATTTTTAACATGTATTGCTGGCATATTATATATATCTTTTACTAAATAATTTTTAACTATCCTAGAATTATATATGTGCTTAAACACAAGTAGTGTATATTCAGCATCATTCAATGCATCATGAAGTTTTGTACTATCAACTTTAACTTTTAATTCATCCAATGCACTTTTCAATCCCATTGCTTTCTTATGACCTAAAATCTTGGTTGAATATTCTTGTAAATCTAAATACTCATTTATCCAACTTAAATCTGTATAATTATGATAATGTGAATTAATTATTATTTCAGCAATATCATCCTTTGCCCAAGAACATATAACATCACCGTCATCAATCATTAATTTAAGCTTATCCATAGCTTCCTTAAATGTTACTCCTTCTTTATTTAAAGTATCCATTGTAATTTTAGTTATGTTTGTTACTATTGGATTCATTATTGGAAATATCGTTGGTTTTATATATACCCTCATTTTAGAGATCTGTTTCATATAATTATCTACTTTTATAGCACCAATCTCTATAATTTCATTTTCAATGTCTACATCTTCTAATTCATTATATTTTTTAAAAAAATCTTCTTTATATTTAGTTATATTTCTTAAATTATTAAACTCCAAATCAATTATCACATACCCCATTATCTAATTCCTCTCCTAAATAAAATCAATACCTGCTAATTTCATTAAATTAATAGCATTTTGAGTTTCACTTTTTCCTCTTCTAAGTATATAATCAAACTTTATTTTATCATTCTCATAAAACTCTCTAAAATTGTAGTTTATTATTTGATTATCTTCCTTTTCCAAATCACATAATTCTAAATCATGAGTAGAAACAAGACCTATTCCACCATGTTTTATTAATTGATTTATAAGTACAGTTGCTCCCGTGTGTCTATCCCTAGAATTAGTTCCTTTAAATATTTCATCTAAAAGGAAAAATACTTTTTCTCCCTTTTTACAAGCCTCTATAAGAATTTTTATTCTTAAAATTTCTGCATAAAATGAAGAAATGCTTTCTTCTAAACTATCTCTTGTTGTAATGCAAGTATATAAACTCATTATGCCGCAATTAAAGTTCTTTGCATAAACTGGTGCACCTATATAGCTTAATGCTAAATTGCATCCTACACTTCTTAAAAATGTACTTTTTCCAGACATATTTGAACCTGTAATTAAAGCAACCTTTTGAACTCCACTTAATGAAAAATTATTTTTTACAGCCTTATTACCTATTAAAGGATGGCCTATTTCTTCTCCATAAACTTCACTTCTATTTAATATATTTGGATAACTCCAATCTTCATGATCAAAAGCTATATTTGAAATGCTATTTAATGAATCTATTTCATTCATTACATTAAGCCATTCTCTTAATTTTGATCCATTATTTTTTTTCCATTTTTCTAATCCATTCATTATAAATACATCTGAGAAAAATAATATATTTATTATAAAGTAATATGCATTATAAGAACTATCTCCTACCCATTCAGCTAAATTAGATAATTTCTTCATTTCTTTTTTGCAACTAATTTCTTTATAAGATATTTTATTTTTTAATTCCTTTAAATATTCTGAATTAAACTCTTCATTTTCTATTAATTCTAATATTTCACTATATCCATTAATTTCTTTTTTTATATCATTAAATAATTTTATATCTTTGCTTATAGATTTTGTCAATATTTTTAGCACAATAAAATCTATCATAAACACCAATACAACAAATGACCAAGGTAACACCTCACTTAAAGCTAAAAATACTGATACTACATTAATAAATATAAAAATATAACTAATAATTACATTTAAAATATTTATTTTACTTTCTCCTTCACCCCAAACTAATAAATCATTTAAATCTGAGTTTGACGATTTATTAAGTAAACCACTAATAATAAATTTTTGTCTCCATTGAACTTTTGAAGATAATTCCTTTATAGCTTCTTGTCTTTTTAATATATCTTTTTTACTTACACTTTGTTCATTACTTAATATTTCAGCTAATCTATTTCTTCCCCCAATAGTAACTGTGGAATTTATAAGTTGAAAAATAGAATTAGATCCAAATATATTTAAATCATTTATAAATCTATGTTTATAATTTAAATACTCTGAACCAGTATCTTTAAATTTTTTAAAATCATCATTTATCCTATCAATTCCTTTTTGATTTATATCTATTAGTATTTCTGAAATTTTTTTATCTCTTAATTTATTTGAATGATTTAATGCTGTAAATATAAACACAATTAAAAAAGTTATAGTTGATACTATTATTGCTGTATAATTATCAGCCTTATATAATAAATAATCCACTATTAACATAAGAATAATTATTATTAATCTGATAATACTTATAATATTTAGTTTTTTTATTAATGATTCTTTTATTTTAATATTTTCTTGTAATACACTATTGTAATATTCATTTGCTTTACTCATATCTTCTGTTTATCTCCTTTTAATTTTTAGTAATAATATAATAATTTTAACATATTTATTGTGATTTTTTAAAACATATTACAAAATTTGTATTAAATAAAAAATCTCCAAGGCGACTGTGGAGCCGTCGATTTTTTTATCCATGCACCCTTTCCAAAGGTAGTGCAGGAATAATGGTTGGGCATACGATTATTTTTTATTCTTTAGGTGGTACTTATAATACATATAAAACAAGATATTCTAAAAATTATCCACATATTTTAAAATATATAAATTTCCAAAGAATAAAAAAGTGAACCTATATGGTTCACTTTTTATCTATTTACTTAAAGAGTTATATATCTTATCTAAATTATTTCTCATAGCCTCTAAATAGCTCATATTATCTTCACTTGATTCTAAAGTATATATAGGAACTACTTCAGCTCCAACCTCTGATGCTAAAGTTTCTGAAACTTTGGGACTTGCTAGAGATTCAGAAAAAATTACTTTTATATTATTAGATTTACAAAAATTAACTAAACCTTCTAATTCCTTTGGAGTTGGTTCACCTTCTCCATATAAATTTTCAACTGACTTTTGAGATAATCCAAAATCTCTACATAAATAACCAAAAGCTGCATGACCTGTTATAAAATCTTTTTGATTTATTCCATTAAATTTAGCTGAATATTTATCATATAAATTTTGTAACTGGTTTTTAAAATTATTATAATTTTTTTCGTATGTATCTTTATTAGATTCATCTAAACTTATAAGTGCATTTTTTATATTTTCACATTGCTTTTGAGCTTGTATTAAACTTAGCCATGAATGAGGATCTAATAAATCGCCCTCTTTTCTAACATCAATTCCATCACTTGAGTTTACTTTTAATACTTTATCATCAGAAACTACATTATTAACAGAATCAATCCAATGTTCCATTCCTAATCCATTATATATAAACATATCACTATTTATAAGTTTTTCAAAATCTTTGGTTTTTGGTTCATAATCATGAGGTTCCATATTTTCTGGAACTAAACAAGTAACTTCAACCTTATCTCCGCCTATTGTCTCTGTAAATTCTTTTAATGGATAAATTGAAACCATAACCTGTAATTTTTTATTCTCATCATTTTCCTTACTAGATTTACTTGATGAATTTGAATTAGAACATCCAATAATAAATAAACTCATCAAAATACATGATAGTGTTAAAAAAAATCTTTTTCTCATTAAACCCTCCTATTTGCATATGATTTGCATTTGCAAATATAATTTTAAGTTATTTTCTTATAATTGTCAAATTATAATTTAATTATTAACTTAATTGGATTAAATTATAATCAAATCTCATTAATATAAAACTTGATTAAGCTAAGGACTTTGTGTTATTTATCTTTTGTAAAAACTTCATAAAAATACTATCAATTTTCTTTTTATTCCTAAATTTATACGTTTGAAGGATTTTCTATTTACTTAATATTATTAACATGTGAATATTATAATTATTATGATAAGGAATAAAAAAATGAAACTAACCATAACAGTAATTAATAATAAACTGCTGTTAGATTAGTAATTTAGAAAGGATACTATTAATTGAAGTAAAAAAATTCAATTATAATTTAATGTATTTTATTCTTAAGTTTATTATAGAACTGATTTTTATATTCTAAACTTATAATATAACTTAATATTGAAAAAATTTGAGGTGATAATAAATGAATAAAGATAAGTTAAGCTATTTAGGTATTGTATTATTTATAGTTTTCATAGTCATAAATCTCTTAGTTTTCTTTAATATTATTCCGTTTTCAATATCCAAAACAAGTAATACTATTATGGCTATAGCATCACTTGTTATATCAATATTGAGAAAAACATAAAAGAAAAAGATAAAAAAATCACTTTAATTGGATTTGGATTAGTTTTTATTATTGTAATTACTGAATGTATGGTATTATTTAAGTTTATTTAATATATAATTTATTTGGAATTAAGCTATTGGAAATTATCCAATAGCCTTTTTAAAGTATTTTTACTAAAGAATTATTCTACATTCTCTTTAATATCATTATTTTCTATTATGTCTAAAGTTGCTTTTTCACTATAAACTTCATAAATTTTAATATTGTGTTTTTAATCATTTGTAAAATTATTTAAGCTATTAATAATTAATCTTATTTAGAAAGGATACTATATGAATACTAATAAATTTACTTTACTAAATTGTTTAAAAATCTTCGTCTTACTAATAATTTCTACCCAAACACTTATGTTTGGATTCGGTTTTATAGGAGAACTTTTTAAATTAAATGATTTAGTTTTTTTATGCTTTTACATTGGTGAAATCATAACTGTATTTTTTACCATAATATATTTATATAAAAAATTTAACTTAAATTTAAAATCATTGTTAATTCCAAAAAAAATTAATCCTAAAGAATTAATTTTAATGCTACTAATGCTTTTTTGTAGTTACATAGTGATAAATTTACTTACTCATACTATTACTAGCATTGCACACATTGCAAAAACATTACCTGATAATAATGATGAAATAGGTGAAGTTAGTGATATTGCCGGTATGTGTTTTTTAATATGTCTAACAATAATAGGACCAACAATAGAAGAATTTTTCTTCAGAGGAATATTTCTATTAAAATTAAAAGATAATTCTAATACAATTGTTGCACTTATTCTTTCAGCATTTCTTTTTGGTATTCTTCATCCTTACGGATATGCTCAACAAATCAGGGCATTTATTACTGGATTATTCTTTGGAATAATAGCACTTAAAACAAATAATATTTTTTATACCATTATAGGACATATTATTTTTAATTCTTTAACTATGATATTTGGTATTATTCGTAGGTATAGCAACTTTGTTCAGTTAGGTAATGGGTGCTTTCACTTTAATGCTATAATAAACATAACTAGTATAGTAATTTTTAGTGTAACTTTATTTATATTATATAAAGTGCCTTTGAGTGAAGTGAAAATCTAATATAAAGAAACCACCTTTCTATATAAATTGACTGTTGCAAATCAATTTTATACTGTAATTGGTGGTTTTTATCATTTTTAATCTAATGTCTTTTTCAAGTAACTACTTATCTTTTTTAGAATCAAATTCAAAACAACTATAAATAGGAAAACATAAACTACTAGCAAGAAAAAGTGCTTGAAAATACTCTCCTAAATATAGTAAATAACATGCCATAACAAACTGTATTATGATAACAATCATTAAAATTTTAATTAAAATAGTTATTTTTTTAATGTCATAATGTCTTTCTCCCTACATTCTTATAAATTAATTTTAAAAATTTATTCTATATACCTAGATAAACTATTAATTTAATATTATTATGTAAATATGTATAATTAATTCAATTATCTTAACTATTATTGAAACAAATATCAAATATTATCTCTTCAGATTCTATATTTATTTTTATATGTCCTTTGTGTGAGTTAACTATTTCCTGGACATTATATAATCCATATCCCCTTTTATCATTCCCCTTAGTTGAATACCCTTTTTTAAATATTTTATTTAAATCAATATTATTATGGTTAACAATTTGATTTTTAATAATCAAATGTGATTGATTAATCTCAGAGAAAATTTTAATGTCTATATTCTTTTTGTTACACTTATTTTTTATAATTTCATCAAAAGCATTATTTAATAAATTACTTAACAAATTAGAAATTTCATAATAACTTAAAATATTTTCTAAAACATTATTTTCAATTTCATATTTAAAATTAATATTATATTGTTTAGATCTGCATATATTTCTATATATTATAGATTTAATAACAATATTATCAATATATATAAGATTATTTATATTATTATCAGACATATCTTCATCTTTCATATAATTAATAATTGCTGGTTTTATTTCTTTTTCATCCAAAACTTCTACTATACCTTTTATTGTATTTTTATAATTAGAAAAGTCATGTTGCCTTCTTTTTATTTCTTCAATTATTTCATTAATAACTGTATTATACTCACTGGAAATTTTAAACTTTTCTTTTTCTTTTATTAGTTTAATAAGATACATATATATTAAAATTTGAGAAATAACTAACACATCAATTATTAAAAAATCAAAGAATAAATTGTTTAAAATTATTATTTTTTTATAACTCCAAATAAATTTAAAAACTATAGAATATACACTAAATATTAATATTAAACAAATTAATATACTATTGTTTATAATTTTAAAATTTATATCTATATTTAATAAATTTAATTTTGAAAGTATTAATATTAAAATCAATATTATAACTTCTACTATAATTGATTCAAGTGCATAATTATAAATAAATCTATTAATAGCTAATGATAACATTAATTGTAAAGTAATATCTATGAGAGCTACTAAAAAGAAGTTTAATGTTATTTCCTTTAAATTTTCTTTATATATAAACTTAATCATTATAATGTTTATTATATATATAACAATAAAATCAAATCCTAATTCTTCAGTAATTGTAACCAAAATAGAAATAAATAATACTCCTAATAATAATTTCAATATATTGTTGTTCCTTTTAGTTAAAGTTGTATACAAATATAGTATATTAAACGTGTCTATACTATTTATAATAAAATTGTTTAACATAATACCACTTTGTCTTTTTTAAATTTAGATATAATATAATTTTTAAACTTATATCCTAGAAATGCCTTTTTAGAAATTTTATTAAAATATATAGTATTTAATTTATTATCTATTTTTTCTATTCTATATACATAATTTATATTTATAGCAAAACTTCTATGACTTTGTATTATATTTTCTGAATTAATTAGTTTTATTATTTTTTTTAAACTTATATTATTAATGGAATAAATTCTATTTGTAGTATGTATCTCACAATTTTTTCCTCTAACTTCTATAAAAATAATTTCTTTTATTTTTATTCCAATATGTATTCCACCTTTTAATGTTATAATAACTTCTTTATTTTCATATAAAGCTTCTTTATTCTCATTAAGTATGATTTTATTTATAATATTATATACATCATCTTTATCATATGGTTTTAATATATAATCATAACAATGTATTTGTTTAAATGCCTGAGTTATGTATTCAATATAAGTTGTTAAAAAAATTATCTGGTTAAATTCATATTTAGGAATATTTCTAATTTTTTTTGCAAGATCTAATCCCGATGAGTCCTTTAAATTAATATCTAATATAAACATATTAATATCATTATTTTCTATTATGTCTAGAGCCCCTTTTTCATTATCAGCTTCATAAATTTTAACAAAATCATATTTAGAAGTTAGCATCTTCCTTAAAATATTTCTCTGCATCAAATCATCTTCCACTAAAATAATTGAGTACAAAAAATCCCCCCAATCTAGATATTGCTTTTGTATTATTTTTGAAATATTTTCCTTACTTATAATACAATATTATTACATATAATGCAATTTTTTATATTATAGGTAAATATCTTTTTAATTCAACTAAACATTTACATGTTTGTATTGCTAAATTTAACATTATGTTTTTAGTAAAAATATAATATTAATAAAATAAAAATAACTCTACTTAAAATTTAAGTAAAGCTATTTAATGATTCTTAATTTTATCTTATACGTATATATCAAAAAGTCTTAAATGATATATCTATAAAACTACCACTAACATAAAGTAATTATATAAAATTTTTTAATATTAAAAATCTGCTTAGTTATTAATATAAAATTATTTAAGTAAAATTACTCTATTATAATTTAATTATTAACTTAATTGAATTAAATTGTAATCAACTTTCATATTATCCAATACATTTTTTTCTATACACTGACATGTAAAAAATATTATTTGTCCAAATTCTTCTTTTATTAATAATTCTAATGCATGCTCTCTTCTCTTATCATCATATTGAACAAACGCATCATCTAAAAATATAGGAACTTTTTTATTTTCAAATAGTAAATTTATAAATGCTAATCTAAGTGCTAAATATAATTGATCTTTAGCACCATTACTTAAAATTTCTGAATTAAATAATAAATTATTATCCCTTATTTTTAACTGATAATCTTCTGAAATTTTAACATCTTTATAAACCTTATTTGTTAAAAAATTAAACTTATTTAAAACTTCTTTATTTAGTTTAGGTCCAACATTAGTTCTTAATTCTTTAAATGATTCCTGTAACTTTAAAGAAGCTAATTCTAAAGCCTTAAATTCTTTTTCATATTTTGAAATTTTTTCCTGAGCACTATATAACTCTTCTTCTATTTCTGATATTGTTCTTTTACCTAAGTACCTTTTTTCTATAACATGCTCTAAATCCTTAATTTCTTTTTCTACTTTTAATAATTTATTAGATTCATTTCGTATCTCTTTTTCTATTTCTTCTTCAGATTCATAAGAATAATTTAAATCATTAGGTAATATATTTTTTATTTCTTTTTTTATTTCTTCTATATCTCTATCTTTTAAAAGTACTTTATATGTTTCTTCTACATTAATTAAATTATTTTTTATTTCTTTTATTTTATTTATCTTATCTCTGTATTCCTTAATTTTTATATGAAAATCTAATATATCAACATTATCAAATTCCGTACCTTTTGTCTTAGTACGTAAATGTTCTTCATTATCAATTAATTGAACATTTACCTCTTTTAGTTCCAATATTAATGAATTAATTTTATATTCTATTGGTAATAATTCTTTTTTTAATTTATTATATATATTAACTTTCTCCATTGATTCTTCTATAGAATTACAATCTAATAATTTATATAAAGATTCTAGTACCCTTTTATTTTTATTGAACTTATTTCTTAATTCTTCTACTTTAAATTGATTAATTTCTTGTGTTTTAGAATCTATTGATACATATATATTATCTCTATAATTTTTATAATAATCATACTTAGATAACTGATTAATTAATTCTTCATAACCTTTACACTTAATCTCTATCATATATAAATTTAATTTTTTTTCAAATTCTTCTATTTCCTTTTTTAAATTTTCTATATTAAATTTACTTTTTTCCTCATATGAAATTTCCTTAAGTATTATTGAATACTTCAAATAAAATTTTATAGAAAATGCTAATATCGGTACTGAAATAATATCAAATATAAATATTCTTCTATATATACCTATAAATAAAAGTATTAAAAACAAACCAACTATTATATAACTAGAAATTATTTTTTTCTTTATACTATTTATTGAATATATTTTATTATCAAATGTATAAGACTCTAATCTATATTTTAATTCCTTCAATTTATCTTTATATAAACTTATATTTTTTTCTATTTCATCCCTATTATTATCTATATATTCTAAATTACTAATTTTATTAGCTCTAGAATTCAATTCATTTTTTAATATATCTATAGAGTTTTCTATTGATTTAATTTTAATTAATTTTTCTTCTAAATTTTCTTGCTCTAATTTTAATAGATATAATTTATCTTTTATATTTTCTTCACTAATAGAATCTAAGACCATATATTCTTTAAACTCATTATTCTTTTCATTTAATTTATTTTGCAAGATATTTAATTCATGAACCTTTTCTTGTCTTATATCATTTAAATTTAAATACCTATTATACTCATTATTTAATTCTTCTAAAAATTCACTATTTATATTAAAATAACTATTTTTTAACTCTTCAATTATACTTTCTTCTTTTTTCTTAAGCTCTTCACTTCTTTTTAAATATTGGGCAATTTCTAAATAATCTTTTTGCAAATTATTTTTTTTAAATACTTTTTATATAATTCTAAACTATCTAATTTTTTTATTATGTCTTCCTTATCATCTTTCCTCCTTAATAGCTTTTCCTCATTTTCTATATTTTCTTTTGAAAGATTATAACCCTCCCATAATTCTTCTTTAAGTTTATCTCTCTTTTCCATAAGTAAATCTAACTCACCAGATTTTCTAACTGTTTTTATTCTTTTCTTTTCTTTTTCTAATACTTCTATAGCTTTTTTAAAAGATATATTTTCTTCACCTAAATTATAAGTATTAGTTATTCTTTCCATTATATCTTCTTCTTTATCTTTATTTACAACTACCCCTAATTGTTTTATAAATAAAGTTTTTAAAAACGTTGAAGAATTTATATTAAAAAAATATTTTCCTGGCTCATTATTATTTAATATATTTATTTTTTCTCCTGTTACTTCATCAAAAATTTCACATGTATCTTCTTTTTTAGTTAGTCCAAAACTTCTTCTTATAACATATATTGCCTTATTATGTTCAACCACTAATTCTCCAGATATTTTTTCTCCTGTTAATGGTGTGAACTTTTTTCTTCCACTATTTTTACCACGATTTTTTTCAAAACCATAAAGCCATATTTTTATAAAATTTTCTATTGTACTCTTACCTTTTTCATTTTCACCGTATATCAAATTAAATTTATTATTAAAATTTATAATTTTTCCTTTTATTCCTGCAAAATTTTCTATATTAACTTGCTTAATTAATATAATCTCTCACCTCTTCACCAGTTAAACTTTGAAGCCCCTTTTTTAATGCTAATTTTAATATTTCTTTTTCTTCTTCAGTTTCTGATTTTTCTATCTCTTCATATATTTTTCTTGCAAATAAACTTTTTATTGAATACCCATTTAACAGCTCATCAATATCTATTTTTATTTCTGTTTTATCTACTAATTTTATATCATAGCTATCTTTTCTTATAAGTTCTTCTAATATATCTTCTCTTAAATTAAACTCTTCACTTATTTCACCAGTTAATATTACTTTATACGAATTAAATTTTATATCTTCTTTATCTATAAAACTTAAAATTTTATTTTTAACTTGATTATATCCAAAATACTCTTCTATATTTATTTCTTTTTCATAATAATTTCTAATTGAAGTTTTTATAAATTTATAATCACAATACCCATTACATAACTCTAATAATAGAACTCCTTTATCACCTAATTCATCAAATCCTCTACCTTGTGGACATCCACTATAAGCATAATAAGTATTTAAAGCTTTATTAACACCAACATACTTATGTCTATGACCTAAAGCTATATAATCCATATCACTTCTAGCAATATCATCTTCTGTAATTGGGTTATATTCATTTTTTTCTTTTGATGAACATAATTCACCATGAATAACCATTATATTGTTATATCCTTCAATTCCATTTGCACCTTTTATTAATGATTCATTAATATAAGTTTTAGTAAAAGCAGCTCCCCATACAATAGTTTGTAAATCCTCTAAAACTATTTTTTCAATGTTTCCCTTAAATATATAAACATTTTCAGGCCACTCAATCATACTATAAAAAGATTTTTCATTATAGGGATCGTGATTTCCTGGACTTATAAATACTCTCACTTTATTTATACTTTCAAAGCATTTTTTTAAAAAATACAATGTACTCTTATTTACCAATAAATTATCGAACATATCTCCTGCAATTAATAATATGTCAATATGATTTTCTAGTGAAATTTTTATTATTCTTTCAAAAACTTCTTTAAGTTCTTCTCTACATTTAATGGATTCATTATTTTTCATTCCACTAAATGGAGTATCAAAATGTAAATCAGATGTATGCAAAATTTTTATTTTTTTCATAATATCACCTTTTTTATCGAACTTTAGTTCTCATTTTATCATTAAAGTTAATAATCGTCCAAAATAAATATCCCATTTATAACGTTTTTTTATCCAAATTTATACTATTAATTGAAATTTCTACTATTTTCATATTACTCTCTATAATAGTGCATTTTTACTCGAATAATTTTACAGTTAAATAACTGAATAGATTTCTAAACTATTTTTAATGCTCCTATATATCTATAACCAGCTTTTACGGAACTATTGAAAATAGCTTTGGAACTATACCAACTATCACACAAAAGATAACCTTTATTTTCAAGTTTAGGTAGTGATTCAACTAAATTTTGAGCTAATTCTAGATGACCATATACTGTTTTACCTTTTAAATGAAAATTATGAAATGAACACTTTTCAATAATATTTTTAGCCTCTGACGAGAGCTTGGTTTTCTGTGAAATAGTGTCATCAATAATAAAATATATTGGTTTCTTAGTTTCTTTTAATTTATTCCATATCAGTCCTAAAACTAGTGATTTCAATGATTTGCTTAAAAATGTTTCATTCAAATTACTTTTTAATAAAAATCTTGTGATACTTGTTCCATGCGTATGCGAAGTAAGCTCCTCTATATCGGATACTTTACAATTGTAACCTTTTGAAATCATTACATTTATAATACTTTCTAGATGCTTTAATTGTAGTTTAGTTAAATATAAATTAAAATTTAGTTGTTTAAAAAATTTGTGTATTGATAGTTCATCTCATATAATTGTGTTCTGAAACATTTATGTATATCTCCTTGCTGTCATTGTTGTGTGTAAGCTAAATTATAATAAGAATTTAAAATCAGAATACCAAGCAAATAGAAATTTTATATTTGGACAAGTATTTAAAAAAATCACTGTTTTATTAGTTACATCTAAATTAAGAAATAAATTATTAAACTTAATATTAAAAAAAACTATAAAAATTCGCTCACAAGCACGCCGAAATCCATCTTGTGAACGAAAAAACAAACATTCAAGAAAAAAGCACCATCATAATATTAAATCTTACATTTAATTATAAAAGTAAATGTAAGATTTAAAATTCAATTTAACCAGTGGATTTATTTAGTGTACTATTTTTTAAGAACAATTTAAATAAAATAGCAAAAAATATATTAAAATTGACTAAGTTGACGAGATTGCCGTACACTGTAATCCTATCAAAAAAATTTTACTGACTATAAAATCACCTTTTTAATTCACCCATTATTATGTTGCCATTACTTTTTTTATAAGTTCTTTATACAGCTTATAAATTTGAATATAAAATTATCTTTTAAGTAATCAATTCCACCTAAAGTATTACTTAGTTCTACTACTTAATTACCTTTATCTATTGCAAAATCTATCAATAAATTTGTTATAAGCAATCTATAATAAAAAACACTACCAGATGTTCTTAATATTTTTTAAGAATCAGTAAATTTTAATACTATTGTTCTAGTAGTCAAATTTCAACACTTTTATTTAACATATAAGTCTATTTCTTTTATAAATCCAATATAATAATTCTAGGTAATTTCATATCTTCCCATGCTAAAATCTTTGATAGGCGATAAAAATTTATCGTTTAAATTTAATTTATTTTTACATTTTAATAATTTATTTCCCCCACAATTTCTTCATTCTTTATAATTAATATAAGTTTCATTCTTTTGGATAAATACTAACTTTATAATCATACGCCTGTACTATAGCTTTTTTAAACTATTTTATCTAAAACAAGAATTATATTTTAAATATCTATGCTCTTATAGCATCCATTAAAGCTTTTACTTTGCATAATGTTTCTTCATATTCAAGCTCTGGGTTAGAGTCCCATACAATTGCACCACCAGCTTGAAAATATGCTTTTTTATTTTTGCAAATAATACTTCGAATTACTATATTCAAATCTACATTTCCGTTAAGTCCAATATATCCCACTGAACCTGTATAAGCGCTCCTTCGAGTCGGTTCCAACTCATCAATTATTTCCATTGATCTAATTTTAGGAGCACCAGTTATTGAGCCACCTGGAAACATTGCTTTAATACACTCAACTGTACTGTAATTATCCTTTATCTCTCCTACCACTGTTGAAACCAAATGATAAACAGTAGCGTATTCTTCTATTCCAAGAATCTGCGACACTTTTACTGTTCCTGTTTTTGAAATTTTCCCAAGGTCATTTCTTTCTAAATCAACAATCATTAATAGCTCTGATTTATCCTTTTCACTATTTAATAACTTTTCCTTGTTTTTATTATCCTCTTCTTGGGTTTTTCCTCTTCCTATTGTACCTTTTATGGGCCTTGTTTCAATTATTCCTTTTCTAACTTTTAGAAACCTTTCTGGTGAACTACCAACGATGCAACCATCACCAAAATCAATAAAGTTAGCAAAAGGTGCTGGATTTATATTCCTTAGTTTCACATATAATTCATATGGAGTATGGTCTAAATCACAACTAAATCTTTGACTTAAATTTACTTCGTAAACATCCCCAGCTTTAATATAACTTCTTATTTTTTCAATAGCTTGTATATATTCTTCCTTAGTAAAATTGCATTCAAATTCTGTATTTTTTTTGCTTACACTCAAATTATGTTCTATATGATTTCGTTCATTTTCTTTAATTTTATTAATTATCCGCTCTATAATTTCTTCACAATTCTCTTTAATTCCAATCGCTGAAACAAATGTCTTATTATTAATATGATCAAAAATAATAATCCCATCATATAATCCCAAATAACAATCTGGTATATTTATATCATCAAAAGCGGTTCTAGGTAGTTCTTCTATAGAATTACCCAAATCGTAAGAAAAATAACCTACAAATCCTGAGATAAATGGTATATCAATTTTATAATCAAATTTATATGTATTTACTAAATTCTCTAAATGATCAAATACATCTCCATAAAAAACTTCTCTTTTTCCATTTATTATAATTTCTATTTCCTTATTCTTACTTTTAAATGTTAGATATGGGTTAAATCCTATGAAGGAATATTGCCCTAACTTCTTGTGATCTATACCACTATCTAGAAAGAAACTATATTTTTCTTTTTTAAAAATGGAGAATATTTCATGACTAGCTAATGAAGTTACTATTTCTTTTATTAACATTTTGCCTGCCCCTTATCTCTCATATTTTTTGCCATAGCCAAGAAATTACTTAAAAGCTCGTTACCCATTTCTGTTAAAACAGCTTCAGGATGATATTGTATTCCCACTATTAAGAACTCTTTATGTCTAATTCCCATAATCACTCCATCTTCTGTTTCAGCGATAACTTCCAGACATCTTGGTAATGTTTCTCTTTCTATAGCCAAAGAATGATATCTTGTAGCTTTTAATGGATTTTTTAAGCTTTTGAATACACTTTTATTTACATGAGTAATATTATGAACTTTTCCATGAACTGGAGCTGAGGCACATATAATATTTCCTCCAAATGCTTCACCTATAACTTGATGACCTAAACATATTCCTAGAATTGGTATTCTACCTTTAAAAGTATTTACTATATCTAAACAAATACCAGCTTCCTTTGGAGTGCATGGTCCTGGTGATAACACTATTATAAATGGATTTAATTTTTCTATTTCTTCTAATGTAATCCTATTATTTCTAAAGACTAATACTTCTTCATTTAAAACCTCTAAATATTGGACTAAATTATACGTAAATGAATCATAGTTATCAATCATAAGTATCATATTTAACTCTCCTCTTTTATGAATTAATTATATTATGATTATTATAAAAATATTTTTTAAATGCCAAAAATGACTTCTTAATATTATGTCTTTCTAAGAAATATTTTTGTATTTCACCTACAAATCCTGCTGGCTGCATATCCCTAGTTGAAAGTTTAAAATTGCAAAATCCCATATTAATTAATTCATTTACTTCATTGCAGTTTAATTCATAACTTTTAATATTAAGAAGATCCTTGCTACCACCAGTATTAAGTATTTGCTTATGGTGAAGTCTGCTACAGAAAGAATCATGAAGTTGTTCCAATAAATCAGCATTATTTTCGATTATTGCCTTACTACTTACATTATAATGTTCTCTTTGATACGGACATCCTCTATAGCAGGTTTCATTTACAAGAATCTCAATTCTTTCTCCACTAAATTCTTTCAATAATCTTTCAAGCTTATTTTTTTCATAGTTCATATCAGGTGGCAAAACAAATACATCATATAAATCTTTTAAATCTACATAATACTCCACGTCTAAATTCATATGAGTTAAAGAATGTATTAACTTATAATTAGGAAATTTTTCTTTTATATACCTTGCTAAAGTATGACTAGCAACAATCACACCATTTCCCTTTCTGTGGCATTTTTCAAGAATATAGTTACATCTAGCGTCACTTAAATGTTTTTCTTCTATAAATAAATTAGTAAATACTAAATTAAAATTTATATTTTTCGAATTATACTTTTTAACTATTTTTAGAAATAACTCTTTATTTCTAAAATTACCTATCTGTGGGTTTCCTCCATTCCATAATAAATTATGATGACTATCAAATATTGTAAGCTTAACATCATTCATTTCCATTTGATTTAAGAATTCTTTCAAAGCTAAAATATATTTAGGTGATATAAACGCACCCCCAATATTCCAATTTTCTCTTACTTTTTCCATTATAAATCCCCCTATAAAATAATTTTTAATATTAAAGCATATCTGTAATATGTTTACTTTCCATAACCATAGAATGTTTTATAATTAATTTATACAGCTCTTTAATAAACTCTGAAGTAATATTGTTGTTATTTTTTACCATCAACTGCCTTTTCTTAATCATTGTGTTTACTCGCTCATTTTGCATTATAGAAATATCATGTTTCTTCTTTATTTCTGAAACATATTGTATTACTCGAAACCTTTGGTCTAATAAAGAAATGATTTCAGAATCTAGAAAATCAATTTTCTGTCTATACTCTTTCAAAATATTAAAATAATTAAATATTTCTTTAATTGATTCAATCAAATTCATAAAATTAGCATATTCTTCTTTATGAGCAATATTATTATCTATAAAAAAAAGCAGCTTAGACTCTAATTTATTTTCTAGGAACTTTATAATATTAATACTCTTAACTTTGCTCCTAAATTCTATTTGATTTTCAGCCTGATACGCTTTTTCAGTAAGTTGTATAATATAAGAAGTTTTAAAATTAAAATACATATATACATCAAAATCATTTTTAACTTTTGCTATATTCATAAACCTACAATCTTCTCCTATATATGACGCTAAAAATTTACTCTTTAAGACTTTAGTCTGAGAATTTAAGCATTCATTATATACTGCTGTAGATTTTTCATCTAATATGCTTATACTATCTCCTAATATATAAAATTCACTTTTATAATTACAATTTCTTCTAATTAATGACTTTTCTAAACTTTTTATACTATTTACTTCTCTTATTTCATCGTAAATCCAATATCTCCTATTGTTTTTAACATCATATATATATACCGTTGAAAAATTATTTAAGTAAAATGATATTATATAATCATTAAGCTTTAGCATCTGGTTATCTTTAATTTCTACTTCTAAACTTTCATTAGTAATCTTTAATTCATAAAAAACATTTCCTACATATTTATCAAAATTATCAATTGTATATTCATTATTTACAGCGTTTTTTAAATTAATCCCTACAATTGCTATTAGATTTTTCTTTTCTATATTAAAATATGATAATGACGTATTTTCAAAATTTTCTTTAACAATATTATATAAGTCACTCACATTATTCGTCTCATATTCCAATTCATAATAATTCATACATATGACCCTCCAAATATAAAATTAGTTTTTTATTATAATAGACCACTAATAAGTTTAGCTGCATTTTCCTTCATAATTTTTATTTGATTTATCTTACATGCTCTATGTAATTGTAATGCTGAATATTGTTTCACATATTTTTCATAGTCTTCTCCAAAAATATGAGTTGTATTGCAGTTCACTGGTGATTTAAATATATTGTTTTCAGGAACAAAATACCTTTCATCGTGCACATCATTCAGCAGAATATGACTTAATTCATGTGCCAAAGTATAATCACTTCTATTATTTCCAAGTAAAATTAAATTCTTTAATTGAGTTAATTTTGTTAACTTACTGGGTATACATCCTCCTCTTTGATCCATTTTATCGCCTTCCTTGTTATGATATTTATAGAAACAATAAACTCTTATCATATAATTTCTGTACAATTCATTATCCCTACAAAAAAACAGATTATAAGCAGCTTCACTTAATTGATATTCTTTTACGATAGGGAAAAAGAATTTTTCTGGTAATTTCTTATTAAAAAAAAAGAATTCTCCTTTATCTCTGATATATTTTGTTGAAATAATCTTTATATCATAACAAAATTTTATATCTGCTTTTTCATATATTTTATTACATATACAAATTTCATTCTTAATTCTTTCAAATGGATCTAATCTAGAGTTCTCTATATTAAAATAATGTTTTTCAATGAAAAACATTATTTTTATTGATGTCATTTTACTCTGCTCCTACTTTATTGTTTTCATTTTTTTTATTATAGTTAAATTTAACCTTATTGTTACATACTAAAAAAATTGTTGCTATACCTATAATCAAAATTAACCCAATATATAAAAAACTTGTTCTTAAAGAAAACCTATCTATTGATAAACCAATTAATAAAAGAAATACTCCTTGTACTACTTTAGTTAATGCATGTTGCAATGAATATAATGAAGCTCTTATATCTGATTCTATTAACTTATTTACAGCAATACTATTAATTGTACAATAAATACCAAAAGATATACCTAAAATAATTGGCGTTATATATACCACTAAACTGTTTGTCAATGACATTATTAAAAATCCAAATGATACTATAAATGCTGTTATAACTAATATCTCATTAAAATTAAACTTTTTATTTAAGTTACCACTAATTTTTGCTCCAGTCGATTCAGCTATTGTGAATAAAAAGTAAAATAGTCCAAAGAACTCTACACCTATATTATTAGATTCTAAATACGGCTGTAAAAGAGAATCTAATAAATGATAACTTGGTACTACAAGCAATGAAACTAAAATAACACCCAATAAAACTTTATTATATAAAATAGTAATAACATTCTTTTTAATTATATTCTTTGCTGATACTTCTTTAGACTCTCTTAATGGTTCTTTAAATTTAAATAAAATCAATAAACAAAATAAATATGCTATAATTGTTCCAATGAAAGGCAAAGAACTTCCAAACTTAGTTAAAAAAGATCCGCTTATGAATACAAAAGCTGAAGCAATAAACATGGCACTTCCTAAATTACTTATAAAGTCATCAAAACTATCCTGTTGTTTTAATTCAATAAACTTATCATAAATATAAGCCATATCAGCTCCACTTTTTGAAGCAACACTTACTGACATAAAAACCATACCTACCATAAAGTAATAAATATTACTTCCCATAACAAAAAACATTTCCCCTAGTATTAAGAAGGCAGTACTAAACATCAATGTACTTTTTCTTGAGTATTTATCTGCAATAATACCAGTCACATATTCAAATGCGAATACTAAAAAAGAATATAAAGCAAATAAATATGTTACTTGTGAATAAGTTATCCCCTTACCAACTAAAAATACAACAAATATCGGCGATTCAAACGTTAAACAGCTAAGAATTGAATACAAAGTAAAATAGAATAACTCCCGCGTTCTAAATAAATTCTTCATTATTAATTTCATCCCTCTTCGACTTTATAATTTTGATTCACATTTCAATAATAATATTTATTTATTTTGAATTAATCTAGGATAATCTTGAGATATACTATGATATCCACATTTATAACAAACTAACCTATCTCGCTTTGAATTTCTTCCTAATTCATCATATCCTAAATCCTTATACATATCATACTTAATAAAAAGATTATGTAATTCCATTCCTAATTTTAAATAATAACTTGTTGGTACTTCTGTAATTCTTAAATTTAAAATATTTCTTCCATGTGAAGTTTTTGAACTTGGCATTTCTGGACTCCATGGAAAGAATGTAGGTTCAATTCCATTTCTTATGAGCCAATCGAAACCTTCAATATTCGATTGAATTGCCTCATTAACATCTTTAAATCCATCTGGATGTGCTAGTTCATATCCTGCTACAAAACTAGTTACAACATTACCTCTTCCAAAAATCTCAACTGCATCAGTTAATCTTTTTAACCATTCAGTTCTACCAACAGTTTTAGTTTTACCTGGCAAAATTATTGGCCATAGATTTTCATCCCATATCTCCATATCATAACAAACTTGACGTACTCCAGCTTCATAAAGCCTTTTACTATCTTCTTTCTTTAGTGCTTGAGGATATGCATAAATTTCTTCAATTTGAGTTTTCTCTCGAATAGCTTTTACAAAGTTAATATATACATCTGCCTCTTTTTTTAAATCATATAATGAACCCCCAGTAAGTTTTACATGGTGAAGTCCACATTCTTTTATGCCCATGTTTATTAGTTTTACACATTCGTCAATGTTAGTTATCATATCAATTTTTCCTTTTAAATGTTTATCCCAAACGTTATTAAATCCACAATACCTACATTCATCATTTTTAAAAAAGTATGAACATGCACTTATTGGATATATATATACACATGTTTCACCTCTAACTAGGTATTGAGTATTTAAATAACTATCTTTATTTTCTTTTATATACATAGGTAATTTAGTGAAATTAACATTTCCTAAATTTTCATTATTATATACCAATACATACTTTTGATCCTTTTTAATTATTTTATAAGGACTTTCTTCTTGATAATTAGCAATTATACTTGTCCCATCATCTAGTGAAAAAAAATTTCTATAATGATCTTTTAATTCAACAATATCCTTATTAAGCTTTAATCCTCTATTTGCTACATCTGCCTTTATAATTATAGATTTATGCGTCTCAGGAAACTTTTCCAACAACTCGTAAAGTGTTTCTTTAAGCAAAATTACTCCTCCTCACTTATATTAATTTAAATATCATAAAAATAGCCTTTACTTTTTCTGTAATCATTTTCAATGTTAATTAATTCTTTTAATACTTTTATTTTTTCATCAGATTCTTTAATAACTTTCTCATAATATACTAATAAATCTTTAACCTCATAATTTTCATTTATAATAAAGTACTTTGCTATCTTTTCCATTACATTTAATACAAATGTATTTATATTCTCTTTTATTCTTGTAACAATTTCATTACCTTCATAATCATTATTCATAATATATATATCTCTCCAGGTAATTCTTTCTGCTAATCTAATTTCAGCATATCTATCTAAACATTTATTCATTAATAAGTAAATTTCTCTTACCTTTGGATTTAACTTATAGTTCGTACCCAACAAATTTGGGGTTATTCCATTAGATTTCATTAAATTTGTAATTGGTGTTCCATGTAATAATCCCAGTAAATTTCTTCCTATTCCAGGAAAAGATATGTCTTTTGTTCCTATTTCTCTAATAAAATCAATATTTTCTCTTATTTCCTCCAAGGTTGTTGTTGGATCATAGTATATAAACCCTGCATGCATAGACACCCCTAAATCTCTTAATATTTCTACAGCCTCTTTGTTTTCTTTGACTGTAACTCCTTTGTTATATAAATCCAAACATTCTTGAACACCAGATTCTATTCCTAGAAATACTCTTCTTAACCCTACCTCTACTAATTTTTTTAATAATTCCTTATTTTTTATAACATCATCTGTTCTACATTCTATAGTAAATGTAAATTTAATATCCCTTTCTTTTATTTCCTTGCACATCTCAAGTGCTCGCTCAGATCCCTTTCCAATCGGTCCTATAAAATTAGGATCCATAAACCATATTTCATTTGTTCCATACTTAATAAATAAACTTTCTATTTCATCTATTATATTTTCCCCACTTCTCCCAGTCCATTCTTTTTGACCATGTTGTTTAGCAAAATTAGATTGTATTAGACAAAATGAACAATTTCCATAACACCCTCTACTTGTTGATACTGCAGCTACTCCACCTCTATTCAAAATATACTTTAAATTATCCCTTTCTGGGAATGGAAGTACATCAAGATTGTCAATTCTATCATATGATTCATTTATTATTAACTTATTATTTTCTTTGTAGATTAGAGATTTCATATTATTCCATTTATATCCATTTTCTATTCTTTCAGCTAATTCACTAATTGAAAAATCTCCTTCTCCATATAGTAAGCTATCTACATTTAATTCTAGTAAAATTTCTGGATACGAAGTAGGCAAATACCCTCCTATAGTTATATGACAATCTATTTCAGCATCTCTTATTTTATTAATAAGTTCCTTCGCACTTTTTATAAAATAAGCACTGGATAAAGAAATTGCTAAAAGCTTAATATTATTATTTAAAATACGATCCACTATATAATCATTATTATATAGATACATGCCTGCATCTATAATATCAACCTCAAAATTTTTACTTCTTAATGAAGCTGCTAAATATGCTAGTGCCAAATTTTCCATACTAGATATTTGAACTTTTTCACTTGACGGTGATACTAGTGCAACTTTTATTTTTTTTGTCAAATCATATTTACCTCCTTATTCTACATAAAATTAATCATACTTAAATAAGCTAAGGTGAAAATTCACCTTAGCCTATTATTTTAGATTAGTGATCTCCCCAAGAATTCATTGAAAGTTCACAATCTTCTTCACTTTGAAGAATAGCTTGTAATTCTTCAAAGTTCATTTCAGTTTCATTTGCTTCAATTAATTCTTTCATTTCTTTCTCCATGTTCTCACCTCCTCCAATATTTTAAACTTACTTTTATTTCAAATGCTTCATTTAATCAATAGTTCTATATAATGCATTAATATAAATGAAGAAATAATAGTACAAAGTTCTGTAAACTATAAAGTTGCTGTCTATATTCAATTGACAATTTGTAAGTATCAGCTATCTCTATTTATTTAATAGCGAATACTCATTTTCAACCACATATTCTCATAATATTTAGTTTTTGTAAATATTCACCGCATAAAACGTACAAAATAAGGAATTAAAAGTAAATTTTGATTTTTTCCCATGTTTTATTCGTTAAAGTATAATTTTAGTATACAAATATAGTAAAAAATACTAGATAAATAATAAGATTACTTTGACATTAATGGTGTAATATGCTCTCATTATGGTATACACATTAAATAATAGAATTGGTCTTATAGATGCGATGCGTATGCTTGTAGTTACTTATCAATAGATTGCTATTTATAAAGTTTTGAAACAGAATGATTTATTAAAAGAAATGTAAATCATAAACATATATCTGAATTAAATCAACAAACTGTTACTAAATCTGACTTACAAAGAATTATTTATAATGAATTTAAATGAAATTATAATAATTGATTAATTTCCTTATTATAGTTTTGAACTTATCCTTCTGGTGAAATTTTATTACATATAAGCTATTTTTTATTTGTGGCAGTTGCTAAAAAATCTCTTTTGATTAAATTCTCTTTTTGTTCAATTTTATTTTCTTTTTCATATCTGGACGACTTTTTATTAGGATGCTTGTAATTAGCAGATCTGATTATTACAAGTACATAACACATTATTTTTACTTAAAAATTTTTCTTTATCTTTTAACAATAATAATCTTTATAATTGTCAATAAATTTATAGATTTTCTCTCTTTTCTTATTTCGAATATTAAGAGTGCTTTTTTTATATTTCATTCTCTTGCTCTAATTTAGCATTCCTTTTTATTATAGCTTTTATATCAACAGCATCTTTTTGTGTAGCAGTGGTATTTGGGCTTGCTTTACTAATCCATTGTCTTATAGTTGTTTTTTTGTACTCCATATTCTCGTGTATAACTTCTAACTTTTCTTTCCATTTGTATACACTTCCTTTATTTCTTTTTATTATATAATTATAAAAACTATCTGTCCGCGTCTACACTTTTACACTAACACCAATACTTTCCTATAAATAAAAAAAGAAAGAGTACACTACCTTTTAAATAGTGTACTCTCCTGGCTTTACAATACTATATAACTTTAATTAATTATATTTATGCTCTCTCCAATTTTTACTGAATTGAGTTTTCGTATTGTTGTACCATTCTTTTAACCATTTCGCCACCTACGGAACCACATTGTCTTGAACTTAGATCACCATTATATTCACTAAATGGTACTCCTAGTTCATTAGCTACTTCGTTCTTGAATCTAGCTAATCCTTGTTTTGCTTCTGGAACTAATACGCTGTTTGACATAACAATCCCTCCCGGCTATTTGGTATTTATATAATCAGGAAGATTTAATTTTTTAATTCCTCCTGGCTACATTATTATATTGCCCATTATAAATTTATATATCCTTAGTAATTTAATCCATTATTCTACATTTTATATTCATAAATATATTACCTTATAACATAAATATATTGCTTTATAATTTATTAATATAATATTTAAGGGTTGTTAATATCGAAAATTTAAATTATAATATAATAAAATAAATACTTTGATAATCAAAATATTTAATAGTCAAATTTGTTTGAAAGGATAAATAAATATGAAATTTAGTTCACTTAAGATAGGAAATTTAATATCACACCTTCCAATAATACAAGGTGGAATGGGAATAGGAGTATCTGCTTCAAAGCTTGCTTCTGCTGTAGCTAATGCTGGAGGAATTGGAATTATATCTTCTGCGCAATTAGGCTATAAAGATCCTAAATTTAATAAAGATGCCTTAACTGCAAATTTAAATGCTTTAAAAGAACATATAACAATAGCTAAGAAAAATGCTCCTAATGGAATAATAGGTGTTAATATAATGGTTGCAAGCAGTAATTATGCTGAATATGTGAAAACTGCTATTAATTCAGGTATTGATTTAATAATATCAGGTGCCGGACTTCCAACAATGCTTCCTAAGATAGCAAAAGGTTCAAAAGTCAAACTTGCACCTATAGTTTCATCATTAAAATCAGCAAAAGTAATATTAAAATTATGGGATAGACATGATAATGTAGCTCCTGATTTAGTAATTATAGAAGGTCCTAAAGCAGGTGGACATTTAGGATTTAAAGAAGAAGATTTAAAAAATGAAAATTTAAATTTTGATGATACTGTTATTCAAATAATTGAAGAAACAAAAAAATATAGTGAAAAATATAATAAAGAAATTCCTGTTGTAGTAGCAGGTGGTGTTTATGATGGTTATGATATTGCTAAATATCTTAAACTAGGTGCAAATGGCGTACAAATGGCAACAAGATTTGTAGCTACTTATGAATGTGATGCTTCTCAGGAATTTAAAGATGCATACATTAATTGTTCAAAGGAAGATATAAGTATTGTAAAAAGTCCAGTTGGCATGCCTGGTAGAGCAATTAAAAATGATTTTATAAAAAAGACACAATTAGGAAGAGAAAAAATAACTAAATGTTATAATTGCTTAACTCCTTGTGATCCAAAGGTAACTCCTTACTGTATAAGTAAAGCGCTTATGAATGCAGTTAATGGAAACATTAATGACGGACTTATATTTTGTGGTGAAAATGCAAGTAGAATTGATAAAATGATGTCTGTTAAAGAACTTATGACTGAATTAGAAGAAGATTTAAAAAAAGCTTAATATAAATAATTTAGTTGTATTTTAATATTTTATTGATATATGCATAAGTAAAGTTGTATAAATTAATTAAACTTATTAATACCAAAATAAAATATATTCTCATTTTAACCTAAATATATAAAATTTTTAGTAATTACCCTTATTATTAGTTTTATTTGACAATCCTAAAGTTTAAATTAAAACACAACTTTACTTATTATATATATATAATAGATAATAAATTATCTATTTAAAAAGGTATTGATATATGTAAAATTACATATATCAATACCTTATTTATATTTAACTAAAATTTAAACAAAACAAAATCTCTAAGAAATTATAGAGCGTAAATTTTTTTAGCCATGCACCCTTTCCAAATGTAGTGCAGGAATAATGGTAAGGCATATAATTATTTTTTATGGATACTCAGAATATCTTTACAATATAGTATCTTATAAATTATTCACAGACCTTTCAACACTATAATTTTCTAAAAATAAAAAAGCTAGAATTAATATTCTAGCTTTTTATTATGGCAGGGGCACTAGGATTTGAACCCAGAACCAATGGTTTTGGAGACCACTACTCTACCGTTGAGCCATACCCCTAAGACGTTTTTTATTATAACATAAAAATCAAATTTATGTCAATAACATTTTTTTAATAAATATTTGCAGAAATTATATTATGAATTAAAGCTATAAAATAATACGTATAATATATAATTTTATTAATTTACAGATAACTATTACATAATAAGGTAGTAACTAATTAAAATTTAAAATCACCACCTTACTTTTATATTATTACACATAAATTTTATTTAATACACCTTAAAGCCTTAAATACAAAATAAATCTATAAATTTATTTTCTTTAAAATCAAATATTCCTCTTGCTGTAATTCTTATTTCTGGTATTACAGGAAGAGACATAAATCCTAAAGTTAAAAATATATCCATATCTTTTTTAGCTCCATATTCTTTACATTGTAAATTCAGACCCTTTATTTTTTGTGATACAAATTTAGGATTTTCATAAGTCATAAGTCCTCCAATAGGTAAACTTAATTTTTCTATAATTTTACCTTTTGATACTATTGCCATTCCTCCACCCATTTTTATAACAGTATTTATAGCTATCTCCATGTCTTTATCATTATTTCCAATTACTATAATATTGTGTGAATCATGTGCAATTGTTTGAGCTATAGAACATCCTTTTATTCCTAACCCTTCTATAAATCCAATAGAATATTTACCTGTATTTTTATGTCTCTCAAAAACACCAATCTTTTGAATGTCTCCTAAATTATCACTATTAACATATCCATTTTCTATTTCTATTTCCCTTATTACTTTCTTAGTTTCAATAGATTTTGGGATAACTTTTATTACATTAACCTTATTTGATGGTGCTTTTATTTTAAAAATCTCTTCCTTAATTAATTCTATATTCATTGAAGATTTAATATTATCATTGAATTTTATCTCTTCATTTTCTATATATATATTCCCATTTTTAATAACAGTATTAACTTTAATATTTTCTAGATTTTCTAAAATAACTAAATCTGCTTTATATCCAGGTGCAATAGCCCCAATTTTTTTAAGCCCATAGCATTCAGCTGCATTTAAAGTTGCAATAGTAATTGCCATTATTGGATCCATACCATTCTCAATAGCAATTCTTATGCTATCATCAATAGATCCTTTTTCAATTAAATCAACTATGTCTTTATCATCTGTGCAAAAAAGAAATCTATGAAAGTTTTTTAAATTTACTGCTGGCAATAATTTTACTAAATTTCTTGCTGCTGATCCTTGTCTAAGCATTATATACATACCATTTCTAACTTTTTCAAGTGCTTCTTCTGAGGTTGTACTTTCATGATCTGTTTTAACATTACAGTTCATATATGCATTTAATGAGTATCTATCTATAATAGGGCAATGTCCATCTATTATTTTATTATTAAAAAGTTTCAGTTTATCTATAATATCATTTTTATATTTAATTACAGACAAAACATCCATAACTTCCCCTAAACCCAAAACCTTATTATTATTAATAAATTCACTTAAATCTTCTGCCTTTAATACTGCTCCATTATCTTCAATTGTTAATGCTGGCACACATGATGGCATCATAAAAAACATACTTATTTTACTTTTTTCACTATCATCAAGCATAAATTTTATTCCCTCTTTACCTAATACATTAGCAATCTCATGAGGGTCTGCTATACATGTAGTAACTCCATTCTTTAATAAAATATCAGAAAATATTTGTGGTATTACTTTTGATGACTCAACATGTACATGTGAATCTATAAATCCTGGTGAAATAAAATATCCTGAGCAATCTAATTCCTTTTTTCCACTGTAATTTCCTATTCCAACAATTGTATCTTCATTTATAGCTATATCACCTTTTTCTATGGTTTGAGTGAATACATTTATAATAGAAGCATTCTTTAAAACAAAATCTGCTTGTTTATTTCTTAAAGCACTATCAATATTATTTTTTAACTTATCCATACTCTTCTCTCCTCTCTATATAGTTTAACTATATTTAAACCATATTCTAAAATATTATTTATATTGCATATGCAGTGAATTGTTCTACATAAACTTTATGTTAAAATATCAATGACTGGTTAAAATACAAATAAATATTTAATTATAAAACATTGGCCTTAGGATTAATTTATACCTAAAGCCAATATAATTATATATTTTTATATACTAATAAATCTCAGTATAAAGATTAAAGCCAATATAATTAAAGTCATTGAAACGTTTTCTTTTTTTCTACAGAATAAATTAAATAATACATAACTTACAACTCCAAACATTAATCCTGTTGCTATACTATAAGTTAGTGGCATTAATATTATTGTTAAAAAAACTGGAATTGCTTCAGTATAATTATAGAAATCAATTTTAGTTATATTTTGCATCATAAGTAATCCAACTATAATAAGTGCTGGTGCAGTTGCACAACTAGGAATTGCCATAAATATTGGTGCAAATAAGGCTGCAAACAAAAATAATATTCCTGACATTATTGATGTAAGTCCTGTTCTTCCACCTTCTGCAACACCAGCTGAACTTTCAACATATGTTGTAACAGTTGAAACTCCTATTAAGGCTCCCATAGTTGTTCCTATAGAATCTACTAATAATGCTTGTCGAGCTCTTAATACATTTCCATTTTCATCTACCATATTTGCTTTTGATGCCACCCCAACTAGTGTTCCTACTGTATCAAAAAAATCAACAAATAAAAAAGTAAGTAATACTGAAATAATCATAGCTACACCTTTTATAGTTGTAAATACTGAAAAATCTAATTTACCTGCTATTGGTGCTATACTGTGTACTCCAAATAATCCTGTAGGTAAAAAAATTTTATATGTTTCTGCTGCTTTTGCTGGTCCTATTATAAGAGCATAAATCCATGATATTATGGTACAACTTAAAATTCCACAAAGCATTGCTCCTTTTACTTTTTTGTGTATCAATATACCAATAATTATAATTCCAATAATAGAAATTACTGCTCTTGGATCTTTGAAAGTTCCTAAAGTAACTAATGTTGCATTATCATTTATAACTATACCTGCATTTTGAAAGCCTATAAATGCTATGAATAATCCAATACCTGCACTTACAGCTATTTTTAATGATGTAGGTATAGAATTTACTACAATTTCTCTTATTTTTGTTAGTGAAAGAATAATAAATATAATACCTTCTAAAAATACTGCTGTTAAAGCTACTTGCCATGGAATTTTCATTGCTCCACATACTGTAAATGCAAAAAAAGCATTAAGCCCCATACCTGAAGCTAATGAAAAAGGTAAATTTGCATAAATCCCCATAAAAATTGTTGTTAAACCTGCTGTTAAACATGTTGCTGTTAAAACAGCACCTTTATCCATTCCTGTCTGTGATAAAAAATCCGGATTTACTGCAATAATATAAGCCATAGTTAAAAAGGTAGTAATACCTGCAATAATTTCCGTTTTAATCGTTGTATTACTTTCACTTAGTTTAAAAGTTCTTTCAAGAAAACCATCATTTGCATTAATAGCTCTATTACTTTTTTTCACTAAAATTCACCTCTTATATATTTTTAAATATTATAAACAAAAATAATGTCAAATTATATTAGAATAACTATTTACATATTTTCTAATAATTAAGATTAATCTATAAAATACTTTATATTTTATTTTAAAAACATAAACATAAATATTCATATTATTTTTGTATAGTTAATTATTAAAATATATTATTATTTTTTTAATATATACTTATAAATTCTAATTTTGAGTAAATATTTGTTCAAAAATTTTTATTTAATCAACACAATTCTTTATTTACTAAGTATTATTGTTATAAATATTTTATATTTTTTCTAAATTTAAAATAGAAAGTAACTTTTCCACCTAAATTGACCAGTAATATTTTTTAATAATATTCTGGTTATAAACTGAAAAAATCAACAGATTTAATAAAACTGTTGATTTAATAATTTAATTAGTATTTAATTATATCATCTTTTAAATTTATTTTAGATGAATTTAATAATTCAGATCTAATTATAGACTCCTTACCATATTTTTTTCTTATCCTATCCATTACAATATCTAAATTCTTTTGTTTTTTATCGTTTTCAAAATCAAAAAGACTTGGCTGATAATATTTATTATCACACAATTTAGTAAGCCTAACTCCTAATAGACGTATTTTTTCTCCTCTATAACATTCACAAAAAGCCTTTTTTATCCCCTTAAAAATTTCCATAGTATTATCTGTACAATTACTTAAAACTTTTTGATGAGAATATTGAACAAAATTATTAGTTTTTATAATTACAGTAACAATAGAACATAAATTTTTGCTTTCTCTAAGCCTTCTAGAAACATTTTCAGTAAGGGAAAGTAATATCTTTAAAGCTTCTTCTATATTATCAATGTCTTTTGAAAGGGTTATAGAATTTCCTATCCCTTTTATTTTTAAAGATTCTGATTCAATTAATTCAGAATTATCTATGCCATTAGCATATTCATATATAACTTTTCCATGTGAATGCATTTTTTCAATTAAAAAATCAACATCCAAATTAGCTAGTTCTCCTATTGTCTTAATATTTAATTTAGCTAATTTTAATTTAGTTGATTTACCAACCATAAATAATTCTCCAACTGGAAGTGGCCACATTTTCTTTTTAATTTCATTTTTAAATAAAGTGTGTACTGAATTTTTAGGTTTAAAATCACTTGCCATTTTAGCTAATAATTTATTGGTGGATATTCCTATATTACAATTAAATCCGAGTTCTGTACTTATTCTTGTTTTTATATTTATAGCCATCTGCTGATAATTGTCTTTATAATGAGTACAATCCATAAAACATTCATCAATACTGTATCTTTCTATCTTAGGAGAATACTCCTTTAATATTTTTATCATTTCATTACTTATCTTAAAATACCAATTATGATTTGGAGGATATATAACTAAATTAGGACATTTCTTTTTAGCTTCATATAAACTTTCACCTGTTTTTACACCTAATTTCTTAACAGGTATTGAAGCTGCTAAAACTACACCATGACGTTTTTCTTCATTTCCACCTATTACAGAATGAATTTTTCTTATATCTATATTGCTACCTTCATTTAAAAGTTTAATTGCTGTCCAAGAAAGATATGCTGAATTAACATCTATATGAAAAATTAATTTATCATTTCTACTCAAAGTGTTCACAACTCCCTAAATTTGTTCTTATCTTAATTTTATACGAACATTAGTTCTGTTGTAAAGTAAAAAAAATTCTTCTTTATAAGGTTTATACAAAATTATTTTTTTATATGACAATCGACCGGTCAATCAATTGATTAAACGAACGATTAATTTTAAAAACTACTTTTATTAATTTATTCTTTTACTCTAATAATCTTCCTTCTAAATATGACCATTTTAAATAATCCGGATTACTATAATAAACTGATGAATTAAAATCTGAAATTTCGTCACTTATAAATGAATTAAATACTTCAAATAAAATATCTACTAAATTATCTTTTTCTGAAATTATACTTAATACTAATCTTTGATATACTTTTCCTATAGATTGAACACTTGGAACATTGTATTTACATAATCCGACTGTATCAAAGTTACCTTCTTGTATATTAAAATACTCTATTATTTCATCTGAAACTTGCTCAAATGATAGACAATGATTAACCTGAGCAATATCTAATTGTCTAGCTAACTCTTTCTTGCCTAATATTTCAACAATTGTTGATCTTCTATTTTTACTTTTCCTACTTATAAATTCTATAAGACAGCATACATAAAACAAATCATTTTTTTGAGTATCATTCATTAATAATCTCACCTCTTTCAAACTTAAGACAATCAAGAGCTTTTAATGTATGAAAACTTATTTGATGTGTTGGATGCTTAAATTTTGCTAACTGCCAAAAAATCTCTTTTGAAATATCACCTGATAAATAATCATTTACAAAATCCCATACTGTATCGTCAGCCATAGGACCTTCCACAATATCATATTCATGTATAAATCCCGCTCTACACTTTGCAATAAAATCTAACCATTTATCATTCATTTCTTCAAATTTTAATATTCTTAAATTACTTTTTTCTACATAAGTGTAGTAATTTATTGTTGGCGTTTTTCTATTTCTTTTTGACCACTTCTCAGCTTGTTCATAATTATTTGTGCAATAAAATCCCCATGAAAAATCTTTAGTGTACTTACTTTTTCTGATTTCAGAGAACTCTACTTTTTCTCCTGAAGCATGATATACTCTCCCTCCTTTATAAATACATTCTACCCCAATATATTACATTTTAATTAAATAATTCTCCTTTAAATGCACTCTGCATTAATGAATTAAAGTTATCCGCCATACTTCTTTTATACTTATTTTCCCCAATATATACTAAATATTATAAACAAATTCTCAAAATTAATATAGTATTACATTCTACATTATTCAATTAAAATTCGCTATTATTTATATTTTAAATGTTCTTAATATGTTTTATAAATAACAAAAAAATCAACAGCTTTAATAACACTGTTGACTAAATAGTATAATTATTCATATCTATATTTCTTTTTTACGCAAAAATAAAAAGCCGTAGCACAACGTGCTACGACCTTTTCTGGCAGGGGCACTAGGATTTGAACCCAGAACCAATGGTTTTGGAGACCACTACTCTACCGTTGAGCCATACCCCTTCACAACGATATTAATTATATAACACAATTATCAAAAAATCAACTATTTTCTACAATAAATCTGTTAATACTCTTTTATTAAAAATAGCTATTTTCTAATACAAATTTAATCATTAGTTTTTTATGTTTATTTTTTACTATTAAGTTTTTTATTTACTTTTCGATTATAATATTTATAAATTACTTTTAAAGGAGATTCTTATGGAAATATATAATAATTTAAACTACAAAAATATAATTAATTCTGATTTTTATAAAAATAATTTATCTGCTTCAGATAATAAAAGTACTGTTAATAATGCTACTGATTCAATTGAAATAAATGAAAAAAATCAAAATGTAATTAATACTAAAAAAGCTTATGATGCTTTTAAAGAAGCTAATCAAGGAGAAGTTGGTGATAACTCCTGTTTATATGCTATAATAAAAGATATGATGAAAGATGATGGAATAGATGTACCAGACTTTACTCCAAACAATACAAAAGCTTTTCTTCCATTCATAGATAAAATGAAAGAGTATGCTAAAAATTTAATGACTGATCCAAATTATCATCATGTAGGAGGAATGCCTCTTACGGATGAATTTTTAGATTTTTGTGATTTATATAAAGAAAAGCTTATTCAATATGATTGCAAATAATAAATATATGCACTAAAAATAAAAGGTTACAACACCATATGCTGTAACCTTTTATTAATAATCAGTAAATTTTCAATAAAATATTATATAACCACTAAATTTATTAATATTCTTTATAGTATTACTATTTAAAAAATCAACTATTTTCTACAATAAATCCGTTAATACTTTTATGTTGTATAATATTAACTCATCAAAAGACATATTCCCGTAATATTTCCAAAGATTAACCACTTTATATTTAGATAAATTCATATTAGTTTGTTCTGTACCATCTTTTAATACTATTAATTTCTTTTCATCTAAATTATTAACTTTTATAAACTCTGATATTTCATAGTTATTTAGTTTCACCACATGTAATCCCAAATCTTTAGTTAAATAATCAAAATTATCGTTTAAAGCTAAAAATGTATAATCTTTTAATGCATTTACTTTTTTATTGTATGGCTCTATTTTATCATTTAATTCTTTTATTGATTTTTGATAATTTTCTTCATAATAATCTCTATTTTTAGGATCTTTATCTTGAATAGCAGCTTTTATATTATATAGAGCTATCTTATATGAATCTATTCCTTCAAAGTAATATGGGTTTTCCTTTGATGATTCATTACCATCATAATTTAAAAGCCTTACACCCCTTGATAAATTAACTATACCTAGGCTTCCTTTTTTTAGTTCATCTATAAAACTATTAGCCCAAGGTTCAAAACTGGTTCCAGAATAAATAAAAATATCCATATTAGAAACATTGTCTATAATCTCTTTATTATACTTAAATTTATTAATATCATTTTCTTCTGTCATCATATATTGAACATTGTGTTTATCATTAACAATTTTTTTCACCATTTTATACTGTGGTTTATTAATAGCCATTATATTTAAATATCTCTCTCTACTTTCTTTTTGTGTATTTTCAGTATTAGCTAATAAAGGATTTGAAAATACTCCTATGCCTATAGAAAATGTAAGAGTTATTATAATCATAATAAAGGTAATCTTTTTCAATTTGATCTCCTCCGAAAATATATAAAATTATCTCCTAATAAAACTCTAGTAATATTATATCAACTAAATACATTATGTGTATATATTTTTATAATAAAATTTATTTACATTTAATTTATCGTGTATTTTATTATATTTTTTAACTTAGGCACATTCAAATAAATAACTAGTCAGTATGCTAGTTTATTTTATGAACTACTTCTTCCTTGGAATCTACTAATAGCACAACTATTAGCCGGTTCCAAGTCATTGTATTTCACAAAATATCCATCGCATCTTTCACTCTTTATTTATTTTCATATGCCTTATATTAATTTATTTACTCTATTATTGCAAATTTAATTGTATTATTCTTATAAATTAATTTTTACTTATAAAATTATAAACTTTGATTTTATAAATAAAATTAGATAAAATAAAAAGATGGCAACAATTATTAATAAAGTATTTTTACTTTAAATGCTAGGGAAAGGAGTTCTTTTTATGGAATTTAATGTTTATAGCATAAATGAAACTACTAATTTAGGTATGAAAATTGGAAAATTGCTTAATTCAGGAGATATAATTTGTCTAACAGGAGATTTAGGCACTGGTAAAACTCATATAACAAAAGGAATTGCTCTTGGTTTAGATATAAAAGAGGATATTACAAGTCCGACATTTACAATTGTAAATGAATATGATGATGGTAGATTAAAATTAAATCATTTTGATGTTTACAGAGTAAATGATCCCGATGAAATATATGCTATCGGTTTTGATGATTACATTTTTTCAGATAGTGTATCTATAATAGAATGGGCAAATTATATTGAAGATATTATTCCTGATGAATTTCTTCATATAAATATAGAAAAAAATTTAGAAAAAGGTGATAATTATAGAAAAATAACATTAACACCTTATGGAAAAAGATATGATTACATAAAGGAGTTGAAAATATGATCGTATTAAGTATAGATTCATCTTCTAAAGTTGCAACTGCTGCTTTACTTAAAGATGATTTATTGCTTGGAGAAGTAACTTTAAATAATAAAAAAGAACATTCTACAATATTAATGACTTTAGTTGAAAATTTATTAGATGGTTGTAATTTAGATATAGATTCAGTTGATGGATTTGTTGTTTCAAAAGGACCTGGTTCTTTTACAGGCTTAAGAATTGGAATGGCTACAATCAAAGGTTTAAGTTTTGGATCAAATAAACCATATGTAAGTGTTTCTAGTCTTGATGCACTTGCTTATAGCATTGCTCCTTTTAATGGAATAATATGTCCAGTTATGGATGCATTAAGAAATAATGTTTATACTGCTTTATATAAATCTTGTAATGGAAAATTAGAACAAATAATGGATTACTCTGCTCTTGATATAACTGAACTAGTTGATATTCTTAATGAAAAAGGAGAAAATGTTATGTTCATTGGAGATGGACTTAATAACACTAAAGAATACATATTAGAAAACTGCAATAATTGCTTCTTCCCTCCAAATCACCTTAACTTAATTAGAGCTTCTTCTTTAGGAGAATTAGGAATGTTAAAACTAAAAAATAGTGAATGTGATGATTCTAACTCTGCTCCATTTTATTTGAAAAAACCTCAAGCTGAGAGAGAATATGAAAAAAGGATGAAGTTAAAAAGTGAAAATTAAAACTAGTTTAATGACTGAAGCTGATATTAATGAAGTTTTAGAAATTAGTTTATTAAGTTTTCCTATCTCTTGGAGTAAAGAATCATATATTCAAGAGTTGGCAAATCCCCTTGCAAATTATATTGTTGCTAAATTAGATAATAAAGTTATTGGATTTGTTGGTACTTGGATAGTAATGGATGAAGCTCATATAACTAATATAGCAGTACATCCTGATTTTAGACAAAAAAATGTTGGCTCAACTTTATTAGATGCATTAATCAAATTAACTAAAGATGTTAATTGCAATGCCTACACTTTAGAAGTAAGAGCTAGTAATATTCCTGCTCAAAAATTATACAAAAAATATGGTTTTGTAGAACAAGGAGTAAGAAAAAATTATTATCAAGATAATAAAGAAGATGCTGTGATTATGTGGCGTATAGATGAAAAAAATAATTCTTAAGCTAAATTTTAGCTTAAGAATTATTTTTTATATTTTAATTACTCAGTTATAGTCTTTGAATTTTTTTCCGGACTTCCAAAATTAGGCTCTGCTTTAAATATAGATACAGATATCTTTTTATATAAAACATATGTTAATAAAGATACTATTATTGCTTTAATACCATTGAAAGGTAATAAACCCACAGTAATATATTTTAATAATTCTGCACTACTCATTTGCATACCATACGCTGGTAAAAGTATATATACATTTGCTATAATTCCTACAATTTCAATAGAAATCCCACCTAAAATCATGCCTAAAATAGCTGATTCTTTAGATTTGTTTCTTTTATAAACAATTCCTGCTGGTAGTATTAAAGATACTCCAACTAAAAAGTTAGCAAGCTCTCCAACAAATCCACTTTGACTTCCCTTGATCAAAAGTATTAATATATTTTTAATTAATTCTATTGTTACACCTGCTAAAGGTCCAAATCCAAATGTTCCTAATAATGCAGGTATATCACTTAAATCAATTTTAAGCCATGGAAATATAGGTATAACAGGAAATTCAAAATACATAAGTATCAATGCTAATGCTGATAATAAGGAAATTTTAATTGTTTTGTTTGTCTTTTTGTTCATTTTATGCCTCCCAAAAGATTATCTCCCTGGTGTAGCTTATTAGATTTAAGGTAACGTTTTAATATTATCCTTTAAAATTTGTAAACAATCTAAGTTGTCCCTAGATTTAATATTTTATTTTTTTAAATAAATATTCTTATGAATTACAATTACATTAACTAATTAAGATATAAACATTTATTTTAAAAAACAAAAAAACTGATGCATAAATACATCAGGGCATATACCAAATTATTAAGAATAAAACGTTCCTAATTCCTAATAGGTTACCTTCTTTCATCCAGACTATACTGTTGGCTTCGGAGTTACACCGAATCTGCTATAATTTTAGCTCGCGGGCTTTACCGCCAGTAGGGATTTACACCCTGCCCTGAAGATATAAATATTAAATTATTTTTACTATATCTTCATTATATATTCTTAAAATAATTTTTACAATAAATTTTTTACATATATACATATTATTTATTAAATTTCTTCATAACTTTTTAAAGAACAAAGTTGCTACCCCACACTTTTTAGTTGAGAATTAATAATTGAAAAACTTAGAGTTATAGTTGAAAATACTAAAGATTTTGTAAAAATATATATTTAAAAAATTCTATACATTCCTCTACACTATTGAAAAAGCCAGTAAAATACTATAAAAGTATTTTACTGGCTTAATATTATTATGCTAACTGTGGAGAAAACATTCCTTTATTATTTTCAATGGTATTCATAGCTTTTGTAACATCATTTCTACAATTTTCATAATTTTCTTTAACAGTATTAGTTACTTCTTCAATACCGTTATATACAGTATTTTTAACATCAGTTGTAGTAGTCTTTACTGTGTTAAATACATTAACGCTTGCTTCTTTTACATCATTTGCAATAAGTTTTACATTTGATATAACTTCTTTTCCTGTAGAAATTATTGCATTAGGTATTTCTTTAGTAACTTCCATAGAATTTCTTAAATCATTAAAATTCTTTACTGCTTCATTATAACTCTTAGACATATCTTCATATCCCTTAACTAGAGTATTTTTAATTCTAACTACAGGATCTTTTATTGAATATATTCCATCTTTAGCAATAGTAAATGTAGCTACTGCCTTCTTTATTATTCCGTTATTAGGATTGTTTGTAACCATTCCTATTTCTGTTATAGCACTTCCAACTTTAACCCCTACTTCTAAAACGTCAGCCCCAACAGAAACTGCTGTCTTACTTCCAATACTAATCATATCAGTAACAGCATTTTTTAGATTTAATGCAGATTCTTTTAATTGGGATGCTGTAGTTGTTACTTGTTTAACTGTACTTGCTATTTGTGCTGATGTTTTATTTATAGTATTAGTTACTGATTTAGAAACATCCATTATAGTTTTACTTATTTTATTTGAAGCATCTACGACACTTTTTGAAACTGAAGTTACAGTATTTTTTACGCTTTCACTTACAGATACGATTGTCTTACTAACATTATTGCCTACTGAAGTCACAGCATTTTTTACTGCACTTGCAGTAGAAGCTAAGCCTTCAAAAAAGTTCCCTATTGAACTTTTTGTAGTATCCTTTGTTTTAGATACTTGATTTTCTGTAGAAGCATTTTTTAATATTGATGCTTTATATTTATCTATATTTATATTGTTTTCATTATTAGATATAGTTTTCTTACTTTTAATTTTATTATTTTTTTGATTTATATTATTTATACTGTTATTAATATTTGTATTAACATTTATAGCTTTTATCATAGTTTATCACTTCACTTTCAGTATATTTTAATTCATTTTACCTTGAGCTGTATAAGAAGTGTTTTCTAATAATCTAACCTGATCTTCTAACACAAATTCACCATCAATAAATAATTTAACTGTCCAAAGTCCACAATTACTTCTATGAGAATTATTTAAATCCATCCAAAACCACATTAATATTGGATCTTTTTCATTTTCTTTAGTAGCAAATAAATTATTTTCTACTACTTGATATAATTCTCCCTTAGGAGTAAACCATGCTGTTGTAACACTATGCAATCCACTTACATTTGTAAATCCAAATCTTGTAACAATTTTTTTATCTAGTAACACATTAAAAATCTTTTTATTTACAGCTTTTTGTTCTTCATTAATGTTACAAGTTACATTATATGAATCAACATGAACAGTATATTGATTATTATTATATAATCTTTGATTGTTATTATTTATTATAATTACAGACCAAAGTTCTTCATTATCATCTGGTAAATATACATTTGCTGACGGATCATTAAGTTTTAATTCATTGTTTATAAGGAATTTGTAATAATGCTCTCCTTCTAAAAGATCACATTTAAAAATCCACTTACTCCCTTCCTTAATCATACTTCCTTGAGCAGGATCATAATTATTAAAGCTTCCTATCACAGCTACACTATTAATTTCTAAATTTCCTTTTTCTTCGTATTCAAAAATTATTTCCATAAATACCTCCTTACCAATATTTTCGTATTTATTTTCTATAAATTTACTATTTTTCGTAATTAAATGATGATTTATGGAATCCAAAAATATAAGAAATATTTTTAGCAATGTATAACTTATTCTATCTTTAAATTAATATGTTAACATTTATTAAATACATTTATTATTGTTTATTCTTTTAGATTTATTAATTAACAATATTTCCTTTTGGTTATAAACTAAAAATATACCTGAACACACTAATATTAGCGATATTAAAATTTTTATATCAAATATATTCTCCTTAAGAAATATAGCTGATAATAACGTTCCAAATATAGGTACTAAAAAATTAAATACTGATATTACCCCGACTTTATTAAATTTTAAAAGTTGTGTCCAAATAGCAAAAGCTGCTGATGACAATAAAGCCATATACATTAGAAGTAGTGTTGAATTTAAAGTAAATCCTTCTAAAGTTCCTCCAAATATAAATCCTAATATGACTAATATAATCCCACCTATAAGCAATTGATATCCAGTAACTATTGAAGCATCTTTATCTTGAGTTATTTTCTTACCATATATTGCTGATGATGCAAAAATTATAGCTGCTAACATTAATGAACCTTCGCCATTTATAGAAAATGATTGTCCCGTAATTGATTGTCCATTTAAATTTACAATTACTACTCCAGTAAACCCTATTATACACCCTATAACTTTATTAAAATTCAATTTATCATTTTTATATATTATATGTGCTAATATTATACTTACAAATGTTCCTGTTCCATTTATTATAGATCCCCTAACTCCTGTTGTATAAGATAATCCAATATAAAAAAATATGTACTGAAAAGCTGTTTGTGTAGAACCTAATAATGCAATTTCCCCAAACTCTTTTAAGGAATAATTAAATATATTCTTTTTATTAATTATTTCTAATAACAATACTAAAATCCCAGCAATAGCAAATCGATATCCTGCAAATATTAATTTTGAAGCTATATCATTTGAACTTATATTAAATAAACTATAACCAACTTTTATAGCAGGATATGCACTTCCCCATAAGATGCAGCATATAATTGCTAATATAACTATATTTTTTCTGCTAGTATAAATTCTTTCCTTATCCATATTTAACTCCCCTATTTAATTTATATTATATTTTTAATGCAAATGATTAATCTATAAAAGACTGTTTCATAAATAATATTATCTAAGATTATTTTGAAACAGTCTATTTTTTATTTTAAATTGTATTTATAAATCTTTATAATACTTATTTTTATCTCTACTAAGCATCTAATTTTTCATCTACATTTTTCATGCTTAATGAAATTCTATGTCTTTTTTCATCAACTTCTAATATACTAACTTTAACTATATCTCCTACTTTAACTATATCTAATGGATGTTTTACAAATCTATTTGCCATTTGACTTTTATGAACTAAACCATCTTGATGAACTCCTATATCTACAAAAGCACCAAAATCAGATACATTTCTTACTGTTCCATTTAAAACCATTCCTGGCTTTAAATCTTTAAGTTCTATTATTCCTGTTTTTAATATAGGCTTAGGCATTTCATCTCTAGGATCTCTTCCTGGCTTTTTTAATTCTTTTATTATATCTTTTAATGTAAGTTCTCCTACTTCTAAATCCTTGCTTAGTTTAGTTATACCTATTAATTCTGCCTTTTTATCTATATCATTTAAGTTGTTATTTTTTAAATCTTCTTTGCCATACCCTAAAATTTCAATTAACTTTTCAGTAACACTATATGATTCCGGATGTACAGAAGTATTATCAAGAGCTTCTTTACTTTCAGCAACCTTTAAAAATCCTGCACATTGTTCATATGCTTTTTTACCAAGCCTTTTTACTTTTAAAAGTTCTTTTCTTGAAGTAAAATGTCCAACCTCTTCTCTATAATCCACAATATTTTTTGCAATAGTAGCATTTATTCCTGATATATATGTTAATAAAGATGGTGTTGCTATATTTAAATCCACTCCAACAGTATTAACAGAATCTTCAACAACTCCCGCTAATGATTCCTCTAATTTTTTAGGAGTAACATCATGTTGATATTGTCCTACTCCTATAGCTTTAGGGTCAATCTTAACTAATTCTGCAAGTGGATCTTGAAGTCTTCTTCCTATAGATATTGCCCCTCTTACAGTAACATCTAAATTAGGATATTCTTTAGTAGCAAGTTCTGACGCAGAATAAACTGATGCTCCAGCTTCTGATACAATTACATATGATATCTCTTTACCTGTTTCATCTTTTATTTCCTTTATCATTTCAGCTATTACTTCTTCTGATTCTCTAGAAGCTGTACCATTTCCAAGTGATATAACATCAACATCATATTTATAAATTAATTCTTTTAATTTCTTCTTAGTTCCTGAAACATCTTTCCTAGGAAGTGTTGGATATACTGCTATATTCTCTAAAAATTTACCTGTTTCATCTAATATAGCAATTTTACACCCTGTTCTAAAACCAGGGTCAAAACCCATTACAACTTTACCTTTTATAGGAGCTTGTAATAATAAAGCTTTTAAATTCTCTTTAAATATTTTTATAGCTCCCTCTTCACCAATATTAGTTAATTCATTTCTTATTTCTCTCTCTATTGATGGATATATTAATCTTTTTAATGAATCCTTTATTGCTAATTTTAATTTATCATCTAATACTTCATTTCCAGTTAAAATATTGTTTTCTAAATATCTTATTATCTTCTCTTCATTAACTGTAATTTTTACACTTAATATCTTTTCTTTTTCTCCTCTATTAATAGCTAATATTCTATGTGGAGGTATCTTATTAACCTCTTCCTTATATTCATAATACATCTCATATGGAGTTGTATCATCTGAGCTACCTTTAGATTCAATAAAACCTTCTTTTATAATTAATTCTCTTATATGTTTTCTAAATTTAGCTTCATCTGATATGTTTTCAGCGATTATATCTAGTGATCCCTGAATAGCTTCTTCTGCTTTTAATACACCTTTTTCTTCATTAATATATTTTGATGCTTCTTCATTTAAATCCCCTTTAAAAATTCCACCTTGTATTAACTCAGCTAATGGCTTTAATCCTTTTGCTTGAGCTATTGTAGCTTTTGTTTTCTTTTTAGGTTTATATGGTCTATATATATCTTCAACTTCAGTTAATGTTGTTGCCTTTTCTAATGCACTTTCAATATCTGAATTTAATTTTCCTTGTTCATTAATTAATCTCTTAATATCATTTTTTCTTTCATCTAAATTTCTTAAATAAGTAAGTCTTTCTGATAACTTTCTCAATACTTCATCAGAAAGACCTCCTGTTGCTTCTTTTCTATATCTTGATATAAAAGGAACTGTATTTCCATCATCTAAAAGACTTATTACATTATTAATTTGAGTTAATCCTAAATTTAATTCTGATGCTAATCTTTCTTCTATAGATCTCATGCTATCCTCCTAATGACTACATAAAAATTATCAAATTTATTTTATAATTCACTGCTTATATTCTAATATTTTTAAACAGACTAAATTTATAAAATTTTAAATGACTACTACTATTATAAACTTATTTAAATTAATAGCAATATTATATGCATATTTTAACAATAATATAGAACTAACCCTTTACTAAAGCAACAATTGATATTTACTTATAATACTATGATAGTGCATTTTTACTTGAATAATTTTACAGTTGAATAACCAAATAGATTTCTAAGCTATTTTTAATGTTTTAAAAATTTCGTCTAACGGCTTTCCGTTAGCGGCAGCCTTATAGATATATATAATTTTAGATTTTTCTAAATCTTTCTTAGCACAGTTATATCCAGTATTAAAGTGGTATGAGCTATTAGAATACAATTTACAATAGGTATAATTTATTATCATTATTGTAAGATATCTGTTGATGCTCTTTTCACTTCTTACTTGATATCCATTAAGACCTAAATAAGATTTACAATCTCTAAAAAATGGCTCAATCGCCCATCGGTCAGTATATTGAGTTAAGATATCTAAAGGATTTAGTGATGTATCTAAAGAAATAAATGTTTTTAATGCTCCTTCTTTTTGAAATGAATCTTTAGGGTAGCTAAGAACAATTGAAACATTTTTTCTATCTTTTAAATCACCAACATAGTTGTAAATATAGTATTGTTTATCTTTAACGGTGACAAGGTTAAAATCATCTATATTTAAAGTTGTTGCAAATTTGTGAAGTTTGATTCCTAATCTTTTATGTCCTTCGGGATAAATAACTCTATTAGTTTTTAAAGCTCCTATATAGCTGTAACCAGCTTTTATGGAACTATTAAAAATAGCTTTACAACTATACCAGCTATCGCACAAAACATAACCTTTATTTTCAGGTTTAGGTAGTGATTCAACTAAATTTTGAGTTAATTCTATTTTACTCATAGAATCTTTATCATAGATATCTATTGAGTAAGGAAGTACTAACCCATCACAAGAAAGCAATGAAACTAAAATTTGATGACCATATACTGTTTTACCTTTTAAATGAGAATTATGAAATGAACACTTTTCAATAATATTTTTAGCCTTTGACGAGGGCTTAGTTTTCTCTGAAATAGTGTCATCAATAATAAAATATATAGGTTTTTTAGTTTCTTTTGATTTATTCCATATTAGTTGTAAAACTAGGGACTTCAATGATTTGCTTAAAAGTGTTTCATTCCAAGTACTCTTTGATAAAAATCTTGTGATACTTGTTCGATGCGTATGCGAAGCAAGCTCCGCTATATCAGACACTTTACCATTGTAACCTCTTGAAATCATTGCATTCATGATACTTTCTAGATGATTTAATTGTGGCTTAGTTAGATATAAATCAAAATTTAGTTGTTTAAAAAAATTGTGTATTGATAGTTCATCTGATATAATTGTGTTCTGAAACATTTATGTATAGCTCCTTGCTGTCGTTGTTGTGTGGGAACTCAATTATAACAAGGATTTATCATAAATGTTTTTTTATTTTATTCAGTTGTAAAATTATTCAAGCATTTTTGCACTATTATAGATAATATATTTATTTTACATATTATGGAATATATTTTTTTATTTTTATTGCTCTTATGTAAACCTAATTGTATAATTATAATTGGAAATATTTGTAATAAGAGGTGATATAGATGATTAAAGTTGTTAATAAAATTACTTCATTTTTATTATTGTTTTTTATACTAGTACTATCTTTAAATAAATTAAAAGTTATAGACTACTCTCAAGATTTAAGAAACATATTTTATTTCTTAACTCTTATATTAACTATATTTTCATCTATAAATGTGATCTTAACTAATGACTCCAATTTTTTTAAGTTTATTAATATAGTTATCATGTTAAATCTAATTATTGGTGGAATAATATCTATATTAGAGTCAGGCTTAAATATGTATATTTATATTTGCTTAGCTTTTACATCTATTTATTGCATTATTGACATGTTTTATAAAAAAGCATAAATAAAAAATATAAGCTACTCATTTTATGAGTAGCTTATATTTTTTATGTTATTTTTAGTAGTTCATTGTAAGCATTCTAGCTATTAATGTACTGAAAATGAATATGTATAATAAAATTATAACAACTGTAAATATAAAATATGCTAATCCAGCTTTATTCCAAGTTTTTTGAACTAATAAAAATTCTTCAGCACTTGAATAATTCCCTTTATTCCATGCCCATTGATTTCCCTTTGCTCCACATACAAACATCCATATTATATTAAAAAACGGAATTAAACATAAAAGAGGAAGATAGCTATTATTACCTATACCCCAAAATATATTTAGCATAAATGCTCCCCAATTCCACTTCTTTACTTCTGGTGGAAGTTGTTGATTATTCGAAATATTTTCCATAAATAATACCCCCATTATAAATTATATCCATCATATTCTAACTTATTTAACTATTGTTTTCAATTATTTCTTTTCATGTAACTATTTACAGTATATATTTTTCCTATATTTATAAAAAAATATATTTCATATTGTTAATTAAATATTAATAAACTCTAATATGAGAAATAATTTAAGAGAGGTTAACAATGAAAAAGTTTATTTATTATAGCAGTTTATTATTAGTATTCATAGCCATAATTTTTTCAATATTCCTTCAAACTACATATTATCATTTTAATTCTTCAAATGTTAAAGATAATATAAAAATAATTTCATCAGATGAATATGAAGGTAGATTAACTGGCTCCACTGGCAATGAAAAAGCTGCTGATTTTATAGAAGATTGGTTTAAAAATATTGATTTAACTCCATTGAATGAAAATTATAAGGAAAGCTTCTATGTTAACACACCTTTTACTAATGGAAATAAACCATCATTTAAAATATTAAATAAAGGTAAAATATTACATGAATATAAATATGGTATTGATTATAAAGAAGACTTACTTAATTTTAACGAAAGCTCAGTTACCTTTAACAAAGATGATACAATTAATATATACCGTACTTCTTTAACAATAAATCATGACGGAAAAAAATATTTATTTTATACCCCTTTATGTAAAAACTTTTCTTTTAGAAGTTCATTTAACGATAAATCTGATTATCAATTTTCAATTGCTATAACTACAGAATTGTATAATGATATATTAGATTCATTAAGAGGCACTAATTTAATTAGTATTACTTTACCTTATTCAAAGCATAAAAAAGAAACTTCCAACATAGTTGGTGTAATAAAAGGCACTTCTAAAAATTTACCGCCACTTGTTATTACTGCTCATTTCGATCATGTTGGACAAGATTATTTAAATAATTGCTATAGTGGAGCATTAGATAATGCTTCTGGTACAGCTTTTTTAATGGAGCTATCAAAAAATTTATCAAGTTTTATAAAACCAAAACGAGATATTATATTTGTTGCATTAACTGGAGAAGAATTTGGATTACTTGGCTCTTCAGAGTTTGCTAAAAATCATAAAAACATTATAAAAGATAGTAAAATAATTAATTTTGATATGATAGGAGCCTATAATACTCCTATTTCTATAATGGGTGGATCAGTATGTAAAAATAATAAAAGCGATGATACTAATCTATTAAACTCATTAAAATTAATTTGTGAGAAAAAACATATAAATTATAAAATTCAATTCGAAGATTGCAGTGATCATGCAAGTTTTACTAATATGGGCATGGATGCTGTTACACTATGTCATTCTGATGTATCAAAAATTCATACTCCAAATGATAAAGTAAATTTCATTGATACAAAAGCAATTGATGAAGTTTATTCTGTAGCTTATGATGAAATTTTTGATTATGCTTACAATGATTTTAGACTAATTTTTTATAACTATAATTTTATATTATTTTTATTTATATTATTTTTATTTATATTTTTCTTACCTAATTTAAGTAAAAAAATTAAACAGTATATAAACAAAAAATAAAATTCTTATTATTTAATTATAAAATAACAAAGTGGTTACACCACTCTTTTTAGTTGAGAGTCAATCATTTAGAATTGAAAGTTTTGGTTAAAAATCTTAAGACTTTTTAAAAATATATATTTTAAAATTCTATAATTTTCTCTGAATAATAAAAAAGCTATCTCATATAAAAATATATTTTGAGATAGCTTTTTTCCTTAATCTTGACTCTTTAAATATGCATTTATAAATAAATCTAGGTCTCCATCCATAACTGATGTGACATTTGAAACCTCTACATTAGTTCTATGGTCTTTAACCATATTATATGGATGGAATACATATGAACGTATTTGGCTTCCCCATCCCATATCCTTTAATTCACCAGTTAAATCTTCAATCTTTTCTTTGTGAGCTCTTTCTTTCAACTCTATCAACTTTGCTTTAAGCATTCCCATAGCAGTATCTTTATTAGAAAATTGGCTTCTTTCATTTTGACATTGTACTACTATTCCTGTAGGAATATGTGTTATCCTAACTGCCGAGTCTGTTTTATTTATATGCTGACCGCCAGCTCCAGATGCTCTATACGTGTCAATTTTAATATCCTCTGACTTTATTTCAATGTCTTGTTCTTTTGTAAGTTCTGGTAATACTTCCACCGATGCAAAAGAAGTTTGTCTTTTTCCATTAGCATTAAATGGAGATATTCTAACTAATCTATGAATTCCTTTTTCCGCTTTAAGATATCCATAAGCATATTCCCCTATTACTTTTAAAGTAACACTCTTTATACCAGCTTCATCACCTTCAAGTAAATCTAATACTTCTACTTTATAATCTTTCTTTTCACACCATCTTGTGTACATTCTAAGAAGCATCTCAGTCCAATCATTTGCATCTGTTCCACCAACACCTACATGTAATGTAAGTATTGCATTGTTTTTATCATATTCACCTGACAATAAAATTTCCATATTATAATTATCAATTTCTTCTTCAATTTCTTTTATATTATTAATAATTTCAGTGGCAGACTCTTCATCATCATCATCCATTATTTCTTTTAAAATTTCAATATCATCAAGTTTAGATTGTAAATTTTCAATTCTTTGAATTTTGTCCTTTATTCTTTTGCTTTCTTTAGTTACCTCTTCAGCTCTTTTAATATCATTCCAAAAGCCATCTTCTTGCATTTGAAATTCTAATTCACTTAATTGTTTTTCTAAGTGTTCTTTGTCAAAGAGATTCACTCATTTCAAATATAGATTTTTTAAGATTAGAAAGCTTTAATAATTCTTTTTCTAATTCAATAATCAATATATTCACCTCTTTAAATTCATTTTTTTATTTTATAAATTAATTATATTTATAAACAATTTATTTGAGTTATCCACACATTTTTTATTGTAACAGTTGATAAAAAATAATGCTATTATTTAAAAAACTCCGTAGCAAATTTCATAACTCTATTCTATTATGAAACTTCTACGGAATTTATTATACTATTACATACGGATTAAAGCACATTCAAATAAATAACCAGTCAGTATGATAGTTTATTTTGTGAACTACTTCTTCCTTAAAACCTACTAATATAACAACTATTAGCAAAACCCAAGTCATTGTATTTCACAAAATATTTGTCTCATCTTTTACTTTTATTTATTTTCAATATTTTTTAAGCTTCTCTACCGCAACAATTTTTAAATTTCTTTCCACTTCCACATGGACATGGATCATTTCTACCAAATTTATTAAGATTTCTAACAGGACCTGCTGGTGTTGATTGCTTATCTCCATGAACAGCGTTTGTTTCTTGTGCAACCCTTACTCTTTCAGGAGCTTTCTCAACCTTAACATGGAATAGCATTTTTATAGTCTCATTTTTAATAGAATCTATCATTTCTTCAAACATAGCACTACCTTCCATTTGATATGCTTGAACAGGATCTACTTGTTTAAATGCTCTAAGTCCAATACCTTGCTTTAAGTTATCCATATTATTTATATGATCCATCCATTTTGTATCAACAGATCTTAAAAGAACAACTCTTTCAATTTCTCTTAATCTTTCAGGTGTAAATTCTTCTTCTTTTTCTTCATATGCTTTAACTGCAATATCATATATGTTCTCAATTATTTCTTCTTTTGACATATCTGAAAGTGCAGGTAAATTAATTTCCATTGTAGGTATACCTACTTCATCTAAGTGTGATAGTAAATATAAAAAGCTTTCTCTATAATCTTCTGAATCATCTTTTATATGAATATTAACTGCATCTGCTATTACATCTTTTAACATATGTAATATTTCTTCTTTTACATCTTCACCTTCAAGAACTTCTGTTCTTTGTTTATAAATAACTTCTCTTTGTTTATTCATAACATCATCATAACCTAATAATGTTTTTCTTATATCAAAGTTATTACCTTCAACCTTCTTTTGAGCATTTTCTATAGATTTAGAAACAAGCTTACTTTCAATAGCTTCATCTTCTTCAAGACCAAGTTTTTCAACAACACCTTGAATTCTTTCTGATCCGAATATTCTCATTAAATCATCTTCTAATGAAATAAAGAATGTTGATTCACCTTTATCTCCTTGTCTACCAGAACGTCCTCTTAATTGGTTATCTATTCTTCTTGATTCATGTCTTTCAGTACCTATTATCTTAAGTCCACCAATTTCAAGAACACCATCTCCAAGCTTGATATCAGTACCTCTACCAGCCATATTAGTAGCTATAGTTACCATACCTTTTTCTCCAGCATGGCTTATTATTTCTGCTTCTTTTTCATGGAATTTCGCATTTAATACTTGATGTGGAACTCCTTTTTTCTTAAGCATACTTGAAATTAATTCTGATTTTTCAATACTTACAGTACCAACTAAAACTGGCTGACCTACCTTATTTGCCTTTGCTATTTCATCAACAACAGCCTTTATTTTTCCATTTTCAGTTTTAAATACTAAGTCAGGATTATCAATTCTAGCTATTGGTTTATGAGTTGGAACAACAATAACATCTAATCCATAAATTTCTCTAAATTCACCTTCTTCTGTTAAAGCTGTACCTGTCATACCTGATAATTTTTCATACATTCTAAAATAATTTTGGAATGTTATAGTAGCTAATGTCTTAGATTCTCTTGCAATCTTAACATTTTCTTTAGCTTCTATGGCTTGATGAAGACCATCTGAATATCTTCTACCTTCCATAAGTCTTCCTGTAAATTCATCAACAATTATTACTTCGCCATCTTTAACCATGTAATCTTTATCTCTTTTCATTGCATAGTTAGCTTTTAATGCTTGAGTAACATAATGTTGTAATTCTACATTTTCTGCATCTGCATAATTTTCTACTTTAAAAGTTTTTTCAGCTTTTTCAACACCTTCATCAGTTAACATTACTGCATTAGCTTTTTCATCTATTGTATAATCTTTTTCTTGAACTAATGTTTTAACAAAATAATCTGCTACTTTATAAAATTCTGTAGATTTTTCTCCTTGCCCAGAAATTATAAGTGGAGTTCTAGCTTCATCAATTAATATAGAGTCAACTTCATCTACTATAGTAAAGTTTAACTTTCTTTGAACTCTTTCTTCTTTATATATAACCATGTTATCTCTTAAGTAGTCAAAACCGAATTCATTATTTGTTCCATATGTTATATCTGAATTATAGGCTTCTCTTCTTTGCTCATTAGTTAGTTCATGAACAATTACCCCTGTTGTTAGACCTAAAAATCCATATAATTCTCCCATTTGCTCAGCATCTCTTTTTGCAAGATAATCATTAACTGTTATTATATGAACACCTTTGCCTGATAATCCATTTAAATATGCTGGTAAAGTGGCTACTAATGTTTTACCTTCTCCAGTTTTCATTTCTGCTATTCTACCTTGATGTAAAACAATACCCCCTATAAGTTGTTCATCATAATGTTTCATATTTAATACTCTCTTAGATGCTTCTCTAACTACAGCAAATGATTCTATTAAAATATCATCTAATGTTTCGCCATTATTAAGTCTTTCTTTAAACTCTACAGTCTTTGCCTTTAATTCATCATCTGAAAGTTTTTGCATAGCTTCGTCTAATTCATTTATTTTACTGACAATAGGTCTAATTCTTTTTACTTCTCTTTCACTATATGTTCCAAATACGGCACTTAATAATCCCATAATGTCATCCTTTCAAACTACATATTTTGCTAATAAGGCACATTCAAATAAATAGCTAGTCAATATACTGGTTTATTTTGTGAACTACTTCTTCATTGGAACCTACTAATAGCAAAACTATTAGCAGAACCCAAGTCATTGTATTTCACAAAATATCCGTTTTGTCCTTGACTTGATATTTATTTTCATATGCCTAAAAGTAATTTACTTTCTTGCAAATCGTACATTTTATAATTATAACATTCTATATCAATTATTTTCAATAAAATTTACATTTTTTTGTTTAATATCAATTTTCCATCATAAGTATAAAGTAGATTATCTAAATATATCTAATTTAAAATATTCTTAATTTATATTATTTTACTTTTTATTCTAAAGTTAATTTTACACATAATAAAATCCTCTAGCAAATTACTAGAGGATTACATTTTATACGTTATTTATACTCTGGATCTAATAATCCATAATCTCCGTCTTTTCTTTTATATACTACGTTTATTTTATTACTATCTGCATCTTGATAAACAAAGAAGTTATGTCCTACCAATTCCATTTGAAGTATAGCCTCATCTACATCCATAGGTTTAACACCAAATCTTTTTCTTTTAACTAGCTTGGACTCTTCATCATCCTCTTCAACTGAAGGTAAATTAAACATTTCTCCAAATTTCATTGAACCATTCTTTCTTCTAGACAATTTAGTTTTTTGCTTTCTAATTTGCCTTTCTAGCTTTTCCTCAACTAAATCTATAGCTTTATACATATCCTCATTAGCCTCTTCGCCTCTTAAAACCACTCCATTAAACGGTATCATGACTTCTACTATTTGTCTATTTCTTTGTACGCTTAAAGTAGCTTTAGCCTCTATATCAGAATTAAAATATTTTCCTAGCTTTGAAACCTTTTTTTCGACCATCTCTCTTAATGCATTAGTTAACTCAATATTTTTTGCTATAACTGTTACTTTCATAAAAAATTCAGCCCCTCTCTGTATAAAACCTTTTCAAAAAAAGAAAAAATTAATTAAACTAATTTTATAATTATATTTTACTACTTTTTTAATTACTTAACAAGAAGAACATTCAGAATTTACAGAGAACTATTATTTTCTATATTTTTTATTTTATTGTAAAATATTACTTTAAACCCTATAAAAAAAGTAAAGCTAGTTGACCTGGTTTTTGCCCCCACACCCGCCTGCTGGAGGTTTTGCTACTAAAAATTAATTCCTCACTACTAACCCTCTCACTCTTCATAAGTGGCAGGACTCACTTCTATACCGCACCATGCTCATTAGACATTTTGTCTAACTTAAGTGGATCGTTTTGCCTGCGACTAGCATCGACTTTCAACCACAAACCTAGCTTTACATTACTATTATATATGACTTTTCGCTAAGGTCAATAGTTTTATTTCTTTTGCGCCATATTTTTTTAACACATTATAACCCTCTCTTATTGTAAATCCCGTGGTTGTAACATCATCAATAAGTATTATTTTTTATTTTTAAATTAATATTTTTTACAATATCAAATGAACCATTTATATTTTTTTCTCTTTCATCTTTATTTAATAATTTTTGTTCTTTAGTATTTTTAATTTTTATAAGAATCTTTTCACATTTTATGTTTAAAGAATATGCAATTCTCTTTGCAATATACTCACACTGATTAAACCCTCTTTTTCTTTCATCCTTAACAGTCATAGGTATGTAAGTAATAATAAAATCTTTATACTCTATATTTTCTGTAATATATTCTTCTAAAAACTCTGCTAAAATATTTCCAGCGGTAAAATTATGCTTATACTTAAATTTAAGTATTAATTCTTTTATTGCACCACCATAATACCCATAACTTATTATTTCATCATCACAACTTTTAATACGTGTAATTTTTGACTTACAAATATCGCATATTCCATTATAGTCAACTTTATTACATAAAATACAATAATTTTCAGTTGGGTATATTATTGAAATTATGCTTTCATATATAATTCTTATTATATTTTTAAATTTTTTTCCCATACTTTTTTATTATATTCCCTTAATACACTTTTCGCTTTATCAATATCTTCTGAAATACTATTAGATACTAACAAAACTTCAGGTAATTCTTTGTTTATTTGTCCTATTTTCCCACATAAATACATTATTTTTTTATAAGTGTACCTAATATCATCAGCAAATAATACAACTGCATCATTAACAAAACAATATTCACTCAACTCCTTAACTTTATCTGTTATTATAAATATTGCCTTATCCTTATACTTTAATACTCTGCTACACCTTTTAAATTCTTCTACTTTTGATACCTTTATTGCTTTTACGTCTTTCATCACTAGTTGATTTTCAAAATATTCATAAACTAAATTTAATTTTTCTTTATCTGGTGTATAAATAGCTACCTTTTTCTTCATATTTACAAACCACTTAAGGTATTCATATAAATTATATGGTATATCTAAACTTAAATTTATTCTAGTAGTAAGTATTCTAGGTTCAACAAAAGGCTTTTCACAATTATATGGTAATATTTCAATTAATTCTCCATTTAAAGTTGTTTTTTCAATTCCATAAAATATTATTTTATTACTTAAAACAGAACAAATATCAATTTTATTTCTTATGTTTAAGTTATCAATATTGGAAAAATACCCTATATCGTCAAATATAATAAGATCATAATTTCCCCTAATAAGACCTAAATTTCTTTCATTTGCAAATGTTAAATTAGTAATTCCTTTACCACATTCAATATAAGAATAAGTTATATCCTGATTAATTTCTCTAAGTAAAGTTAAAAGCTCTCTATTTTCTCTATTATTTCCCCAAACATACAACACTTTTCCACCTTGCATAGAGATTTCATTTATTATATCTGAGAATATATATGAAGTATTAAATGGCACTGTAATTATATTTAAAATTTTTATATTTTTTTTATACCAATGAGCTATTTTATCTATTGCATAATTTAATTCTTCATAATCAAATTGATTATTTTTGCTCATTTTTAAATCTCCTTTTTATAAATTATAATATTATGCTATTCTATGGCATTAATCATTATATCTTTAATTCTATATTTTAACCCTGAATATCTCTCCATTATATTCGTATTTCCTGTCATATAAATTAAAGCTTTTTTTACACCAACAACAACAACTAGTTCTTTTGCTCTAGTTATACCTGTATATAATAAATTTCTATTCATCAAAAAAGGACTTCCCATAAACACAGGTATTATTACTACTTTAAATTCACTTCCCTGACTTTTATGTATTGTAGTAGAATATGCTAAATCTAATTCATCTAGATACATAAAATCATATATAACTTTTCTTTCATCATCAAATATTATAGTTAGACTTTTATTTTCTTCATCTATACTTTGTATAAAGCCTAAATCTCCATTAAATACTCCAATTCCTTCATATTCTCCATCACCTTTAATTCTAATCCATTTTAGAGAATAGTTATTTTTAGTTTGCATTACTTTATCGCCTTCTCTAAAAACAATTTCTTTCATATTTTTTTCTTTTTTATCCTTTGATGAAGGATTGAATACATTTTGAAGATTTGTATTTAAGTTATTAACGCCCAGTATACCTTTTCTCATAGGAGTTAAAACTTGCATGTCTCTAAGCTTATCCCACTGCTTATTAAAATTAGGAAGTCTCCTATTTATTAAATCTATGATAACACTTACTGTTTTGTTTAAATTTTCTTCACTTATAAAGAAAAAATCTTTATCTTTTTTATTTAAAATAGGTAATTCACCTTGATTTATTCTATGAGCATTAGTTGTTATTAAACTTTCATTTCCTTGTCTGAATATCTCCTTTAATCTTACAACTTTAATATATTCACTCTCTATTAAATCTCTCAATACATTTCCTGCACCTACTGATGGTAACTGATCCACATCTCCTACTATAATTAATCTAGTACCAAGATTTATTGCTTTCAATAAGTTATTCATAAGCATTATATCTATCATTGAAGCTTCATCTATAATTATTACATCTGCATCCAATGGAGATGATTCACTCTTTCCAAATGCAGAATCCTCTTCTGATACACCTATTTCTAACAATCTGTGTATAGTTTTTGCTTCACGTCCAGTTGATTCTGTCATTCTCTTTGCAGCTCTCCCTGTTGGTGCACCTAGTATTACTTCCATTCCGTTCTTCTCGTATATATCAATTATACATTTAATTATGGTAGTTTTACCTGTACCTGGTCCCCCTGTTATTATTTCAATACCATTATTAAAGGCACCAAGTATTGCTTCTCTTTGGGATTCAGCAAACTTTATATCATATTCTTTTTCTAATATATTTATCTCAAAATCTAAATCTGAATTAATAGTTTGTATTGTTTGCATTCCTAATGTTATTATCTTATTTGTAACTCCTAATTCACAATAATAATATGGTAATAAATAAACAACTTCATCTTTATCAATTTTTTCTATTATTATATTTTTAGTAGCTGCTATTGAATACAAACATTCTTCAATTAATATTCTTTCAATTGATAAAAGTTTTTCACATTCCTCTAGCAATTTTTCTTTAGGCATATATGTATTTCCTAACGAACAAAATTGATTTATTACATGTTTTATACCACTTTTTATTCTAAATTCAGAATTATCACTTATCCCAAGATTCATTGCAATTCTATCTGCTGTTTTAAATCCAATTCCAGTTATTTCTTCTGATAATACGTATGGATTTTCCGAAACTACTTGATTAGATGATGGTCCAAATTTTTTATATATTTTCATACATTGATTATTACTTAATCCATACTTATGAAGATGTAATATAACTTCTTTTAATCCATTTTGCTCCATATAGGATTCATAGATTATCATAAATTTCTTTTTTCCTATACCTTCTATTTCCATTAATCTTTCTATATGATTTTCAAGTATATCTAAAGTTTGCTCGCCAAACTTGTTTATTATTTTTTTAGCTGTAACAGGTCCTATTCCATGTATTATTCCTGCACTTAAATATTTTTCTATTCCATCTAATGAATCTGGTAAAACTTCCTCAAATTCAGATATTTCAAACTGTCGGCCAAATTGCTTATGTACAATCCAATTTCCTTTTATCCTTGCACTCTGTCCTTCTTTTATAAAAGGAATTATTCCAACAGCATTAATAAGTCCTTTATCAATTCTAATTTTACAAACTACATAACCAGTTTCTTCACTTTTAAATACAATATTTTCAACAAAGCCATCTATGACCTCCATATAATCTCTCCAAATCATCAAAATAAATTTATTTTAAAATATATTTATATATACATGTGGCATATTAAAATAAATAAAAAGTCAAATATGTAATGAATATTCTATGAAATACAATGACTTAAGTTCTGCTAATAGCTGTACTATTAGTATGTTTCAAGGAAGAAATAGTTCACAAAATAAACTAGCATATTGATTAGTTATTTATTTGAATGTGCCTAAAATAAAGTAAGCTAATAACTATAACTTATAAATATTAAAAATATCACTATACATATACAAATATTTTTTAATTAATATTATACTATGAATAATATATTTATAAAAATTTAAATATATATTATTTATAGTATGGACATAATATTTTAAAAATAATATTATATATGTTTTAACTAAAGAACAAAAAACTTATTCTGCTATCTAATATATTAGGAGCAAAATAAGTTTTTATTAATTATCTAAAATTATATTAACTTTTAGATGTATTTTTTTATTTCTTCTACTTTATTTAATCTTTCCCATGGTAAATCAAGATCAGTTCTTCCAAAATGACCATAAGCAGCTGTTTGCTTAAATATAGGTTTTCTTAAATCTAAATCTCTTATTATAGCACCTGGTCTTAAATCAAATACTTTTTCTACAATTTCAACAACCTTATTTTCTGGCATTTTTCCTGTTCCAAAAGTATCAATTTCAATAGAAACTGGTTTTGCAACTCCTATAGCATAAGCTAATTGTATTTCTAATTTATCTGCAACACCTGCTGCAACTAAGTTTTTAGCTACCCATCTTGCTGCATAAGCTGCTGATCTATCAACCTTAGTTGAATCTTTTCCAGAGAATGCTCCACCACCGTGTCTTCCATATCCACCGTACGTATCAACTATTATTTTTCTTCCTGTTAATCCTGAATCTCCTTGTGGTCCACCTACAACGAATCTTCCAGTTGGATTTATAAAATATCTAGTTTCTGAATCTAATAATTCAGCTGGAACTACTGCATTTATTACATGTTCTTTTATATCTTTTTCTATTGTTTCTAATGACACTTCTTCGCCATGTTGAGTTGAAATAACTATCGTATCTATTCTTTTTGGTTTATTATTTTCATATTCAACAGTAACTTGTGTTTTTCCATCTGGTCTTAAATAACCTAAAGTACCATTCTTTCTTACCTCTGTAAGTCTTCTAGATAATTTATGAGCCATGTGGATAGGTAATGGCATATATGCTTCTGTTTCATTAGTAGCAAAACCAAACATCATACCTTGGTCCCCTGCACCTACTGCTTCTACATCATCTTTTTCACCTTTTCTAGATTCAAGAGCTTCATCAACTCCCATAGCTATATCTGATGATTGTTCATCTATTGTAGTCATAACTGCACAAGTATCACAGTCAAAACCATATTTAGCTCTATCATATCCTATTTCTCTAACTGTTTCTCTAACAACTTTTGGAATGTCAACATAACAATTAGTTGATATTTCTCCCATTACCATAACTAATCCTGTAGTAGTACATGTTTCACAAGCAACTCTTGCATTTGGATCTTTTTCTAAGATAGAATCTAAAATAGCATCGGAAATTTGGTCACACATTTTATCTGGATGCCCTTCTGTAACTGATTCTGATGTAAATAATCTTCTCATTTCTTTCTCCCTTCATTCTACTCTTTATCGTAATATTTTCTTAAATTCATACACAAAACTATAAATAATATAAAATTATTGAAAAATAACAAAATCGCAAACGACTGTTAATCATTGATTTTTTAGTCATTCATCATTTCCAAATCCAATTCAAAACTAATGATGCGACATATGATTATTTTTTTGATTTATTTCTTAATCTTCAAACAAAATATAATCTAAATTATCCACATATTATTTAGAAATATGAATTCCTAAATAACAAAAAAACTCTTCGATAAGAAGAGTACTAATTCAATAATCCTTTTCTTATCTTGTAGATTATGATTAATAAATCTACAGGAATTGGCACCTTGTGTAAACAGGTTGCCGGGTTTCATAGGGCCCTTTCCCTCCACCTCTCTCGATAAGAGTATATTAATTTAATTTTCATAGGTATTCTAGCATATCATATATACTTAGTCAACAATAATTTTTATTACTAAAATATTTTAATTTGTATTTAGAAGAAGATAATTAATTATAATTATTCTAATTTCTATTAATTAAAAATCTAATGTAAATAAAAAAAGAATAAACTAAAGTTTATTCTTTTTTGGTGGAGGAAGATGGATTCGAACCATCGAAACGAAACGTAACAGATTTACAGTCTGCCCCCTTTGGCCACTCGGGAATTCCTCCAGATTTGGAGCTGGCAATAGGAATCGAACCTACAACCTGCTGATTACAAGTCAGCTGCTCTACCGTTGAGCCATGCCAGCATAAATATTTATTTTTTTAAATTAATGGTGGGCACAACAGGGCTCGAACCTGTGACCCTCTGCTTGTAAGGCAGATGCTCTCCCAGCTGAGCTATGCGCCCATTAATTGGTGGAGGAAGATGGATTCGAACCATCGAAACGAAACGTAACAGATTTACAGTCTGCCCCCTTTGGCCACTCGGGAATTCCTCCAGATTTTTGAAGCTGGCAATAGGAATCGAACCTACAACCTGCTGATTACAAGTCAGCTGCTCTACCGTTGAGCCATGCCAGCATAAGTATTTATTTTTTAAATTAATGGTGGGCACAACAGGGCTCGAACCTGTGACCCTCTGCTTGTAAGGCAGATGCTCTCCCAGCTGAGCTATGCGCCCATTAATTGGTGGAGGAAGATGGATTCGAACCATCGAAACGAAACGTAACAGATTTACAGTCTGCCCCCTTTGGCCACTCGGGAATTCCTCCAAATACTTTTATTTTTTTATTTTGTTGAGCTGTTGCCAATCAACAATGACTAGTATATATTCAATTCAATCATATTTCAAGTCTTTTATATACCCATTTTTAGTAATTATATTTATATTTCTTTATATTACTTTAAAATACTTTTGTATACTATATAATTTATATTATTTATTTAAATATGAATCTAAGTAATTAATATCTATAATTTTAGAAAAAATATTTCTTAAATCTAAATAATCCTGAATTGATAATCTAGTTTTAAAAATTTTAAAAGCTTGTATTATCCCCTTATTCTCATCATCTAAATTAAATGCCTCTTCTATTTTTCCCATGTCGCTTGTTGATAATTTATCCATTATTATATTTAATTGTTTTTTATCCTCATCAGATATAACATCCATTATTATATTTTTATTAACTTTATATATAGATTTAGAGTATGATACTGCTTCTACACTATCATTATTTTTAATATTTACTAATTTTGTATCGTTAGGTTTCCAATAAAATATTAAGTAAATATTCATTAACAATGCAAAAATCATAAATATAATAGTTATAATTTTTTTCATTAATAAACGCCTCCCTTATTGTAATATTTTCCACAATTATTTTTTTTATACTTTAAATCACATTTTTTATTAAATCGCATCATATATATATGTTAAGAAGGGAGGGCTCTGCTTTTGACAAAACATAAAGTAAATTATAAGTCTTTAAATGCTTGTTTTAAAATATCTGAATCAATTAAAGATTATCTTAACAATGAAACAATAATAGTCTGTATCGGTACTGATAAATGTATTGGAGATTGTTTAGGTCCTTTAGTAGGATCACTTTTAAAAGATAAATCATTTCAATTACCTGTGTATGGTACACTTTCAAGTCCTATACATGCTTTAAATATAGATGATAAACTAAATGAAATATACAAAAAGCACCCTAATTGCCCTATTATAGGGATAGATGCATGCCTTGGTAGTAAAGATGCTATTGGAGAAATTCACACTAGAAATTATGCTATACATCCCGGAAAAGGAGTTGGTAAAGAATTGCCTGAGGTAGGTATAGCTTCAATCATAGGGATAGTTGATACTGTTGATAATTCCGAAGTATTTTCATCCTATAATATAAGGCTTTCCTTAGTTATGGATATGGCTAAATTGATATCAAATGCCTTAATTAATGCGTATAATTTGGTAAAATAAAATCATCCCAAAAACTTTTCTAAGTTTTGGGATGATTTTTAATTCTCTTATTCAATAAGAACTATCTCCTGGGAATTTAATTGATTATCTAATTTATCTAATTGTCCTAAAACAGCACCTGTTCCTTCTGCTACACATTCAATAGCATTTTCTGCTACAGTTACTTCTACACCTGTTCTAAACTCTATAAGCTTGTTAAGTCCGTATAACAGTGCTCCACCACCAGTCATTAATATACCCTTTTCTATAATATCTGCTGCTAATTCAGGTGGAGTTCTTTCTAAAACAGTTTTAACTACCTCAACTATTGACTCTACAGATTCCTCTAATGCTTCTCTAATTTCCTCTGTACTTATTTCTAATTCATCAGGTAATCCTGTTACTAGGTTTCTACCTTTCATCATAGCAGTTAAGCTTCTAGCACCTTTGAATGCTGATCCTATTTCTATTTTTAAATCTTCAGCTGTTTTTTCTCCAATCATTATCTTATATTTATTTCTTACATATTTTATAATTGCTTCCGTAAATTTATCTCCTGCAATTTTAATTGAAGATCTCTCAACTATACCTCCTAATGAAATAACAGCTATATCACAAGTTCCTCCACCTATATCTATAACCATATTTCCATTAGGTTTTGTTATGTCAATTCCAGCACCAATTGCTGCTGCTAAAGGTTCTTCAATTAAATGAACTGTTTTTGCTCCAGAATTTCTTGCAGCATCAATAACAGCTCTCTTTTCAACTTCTGTAGCTTGAGAAGGTACACAGACCATAACTTTAGGTGCTGTAATATTTCTCTTTCCGCACGCTTTCCTTATAAATTCTTTTAACATTCTTTCTGTTACATCATAATTTGAAATTACTCCATCTCTTAAAGGACGGACAGCAACTATATTTCCAGGCGTACGACCTATCATTTTCCTTGCTTCTTCACCAACAGCCAACAACTTATTGTTATTCTTATTTATGGCTACTACAGATGGCTCTTTTAATATTACACCCTTACCCTTTACATAAACTAGCACAGTAGCTGTACCTAAATCAATTCCAAGGTCTGTCCCAGTTCTCCAAAACCACATTAATCATTCACTCCTAAATCACATTTTATTACCATTAATAACATATTTCTACTAATTCTATATTATAACCCCATTATGTTTATCGTTCAATAGCTTTATATTTCATTTTTGTAGCTTTTCCACCTCTAATATGACGTTCAGCTTTATTTAATTCCAATATTGTATGTGTTTGTTCTGCTATCATAGGATTTATCTTTGGAAGTCTTTCTGTCATATCTTTATGAATAGTACTCTTACTGACTCCAAAAACTTTTGCAGTTTTTCTTATTGTGGCTTTTGAATCTATAATATATTTTGCGACCTCTAATACTCTTTCTTCTATATAATCTTTCAACGTATTCAACCTCCTTAAAATAATATTTTTAGGATAACTCAATATCTAATTATTGAATTATCCTTATAGTAAAATTCATCAATTAAACTTTTATTTAAGCTTAAAATATTTTTCTGGATTAACTTGTTCTCCATTTGCATTAATCACTTGTAAATTTAAATATTCACCAAATGCTTCTTTATCATATAATTTAGCCGTATTTCCAACCTTAGCAATTACTTGATTAGCTTTAACTTTATCTCCAACTTTTACAGAAACATTTTTATCAAGATTTCCATACCTTGTCTTTAATCCATTTGCATGTTTAATTTCTACAACAGTTCCTTCTTCAACACCTAAATTTTCTACAAGATCAACAACACCGTCAGCTGCTGCCTTAACATCTGTTCCAATTTTAGAGCTTATATTAATTCCTCTTATAGTTCTGTATAAATTTTCTTCTACTTTTACTGGAGCAGGATAGGTATACTTTCTACTTATAGTTCCATCTATTGGATTTAATAAACTAATAGTTGTTGATGCAACACTTTTAGTAGTTTCTTTAGAAGTTGTTGCATTATTTCCTTTCTTCTTTTCTTTTACAGTATTCTCCACTCTCTCCGCATTTGGAATTTCATTTGTAACACTTTTATCATTAATGTTCAAAGTTAGTTCTTTTTCTGGTTGTTGAACCTTTGCAACTTCATGTTTATTGTTTATTCGCTTATAAGAAACAGTTCCTATAGCTGCTACTATACATAGGCATAGAAACAAAGCAATATAAAAGCTCTCCTTTCTTAATAAGTTTCTAAACTTTTGTCTAATTTTTTTGTCCATATTAACACCTCCTTTTTTCATTATTTCCCTTTTGTAGAAATTAATACATAAATAAAATTTTTTATATATAATTTTTTATATAAAAACAAGCCATATTGTTTATGTTTAACAACATGGCTTGTTTTTATAATTAATTTCTTAGTATTTTATAATTAATTTGATACTATTTATATTCTATATTTCTTATATCAACTCCAGTATAATAATGTCTTAATATTTCATCATATTTTTTTCCTTCTTTAGCCATAGCATTAGCTCCCCATTGGCTCATTCCAACACCATGACCATATCCAGTACAGTTTATTTTTATTTTCCCATCTTTTATCATCCAATTAAAATTTGTAGAATTAAGATTAAATAAAGTTCTAAATTCAGTTCCTTTTATCGTTTTATCACAAATTTTTAATGCCTTTACTGCTCCACTATCTGTATATGATTCTATATTCATAGATGAATTTATATTATTTTTTGATAAATCTATTTTAGGATATTTTTGTTTTAATTTTTTTATAAATTCACTCATCTTAAATTCTACAGTACTTTTGTATTTAGGTGCTTCCTCTTCCCCTCTACTATCTGTTGATTTTAAATATGGTACATCATTTGAAAATACGTCTTTAGCACTTTCAGTTTTTCCTGAACTAATAGCAAAAAATTGAGGATATTCTAATACTTTACCATCGTATGTAAGTACTTGTCCTTCTGTATCCTTAACTGCTTTTTTTATTTTTTCCCAATTATTATTTCTATCTTTTTTGCTCCATTTATCCATTCTTTCACTCTTGTCCATATATACTTGACAATGGGTTGTATCACATATTTCTCCTCCATTATTTTCAGCTTGTTTGCAAGGATTATTAACCTTGTTAATATAATAAGTTCTGGCTGCAACAGCTTGAGCTTTTAATGCTTCTTCATCAAAATTTGCTGGCATCTCACTAGCCACAACTCCAATAATATATTCTTCTATATCTATCTCATCAACTCTATTTTTATCTTTTCTATATAACTTAACCTTTTTATCTTTAGGTAGTTCTATTTTAAATGTTTTATTTACCATACTTTTGCCAATATTAAAAGGTTTAAATATATTAAAATTATGATTTAAAAAAAATACTGGGGATAATAATAATATTACAAATATTATTATTGTTACTAATATAGTTAATCTTATATCCTTATTAATTTTACTTCTTTTCATATTATATCTCATCCCCCTTACATCTAAATATATGCTTTAATTCATAAATTATGTTGAATAATTAAATATATTAAAAAAGTAGATACGCCACGCTTTTCAGTTAAGAGTAGATAATTGAGATTTAAGAGTTTTGATTGATTTGCTTTAACTTAAATTTTATCAGTCTTTCAATTTTTGAAGATTCTATAATTTCTTACACATAAATAAAGGGTAAGATTTCAATCTCACCCTTTATTTATACATTAATTCTATAAATTTCAGCACCAAGATTTCTAAATTTTTCTTCTATATTAACATAACCTCTATCTATATGATATATATCACTTATTTCAGTTTCTCCTTCTGCAGCTAATCCCGCTAAAATCATTGCAGCACCCGCTCTTAAATCAGTAGCTTTTACCTTAGCACCTGTTAATTTAGATACTCCCTCAATTATAGCAGTCCTACCATCAATTTTTATATTTGCACCCATTCTTACTAATTCTGTAACATGCATAAATCTATTTTCAAATATAGTTTCAGTTATAATGCTAATTCCATTAGTCAAACATAGTAAACTCATTATTTGAGATTGCATATCCGTTGGAAATCCCGGATAAGGTAATGTCTTTATATCAACTGCCTTCTTTTTTTCTCTTCCATCTACTATAATAGATTGATTTCCTACTTTTTCAAATTTAAGTCCACATTCTTTTAATTTTTCTATAACCGGCCTTAAATGCTCTTCATTTATACCGTTAATTTTTATAATACTATTTGTTATTGCTGCCGCTATCATAAAAGTTCCTGCTTCAATTCTATCATATATAGGAGTATATTTTATACCTTTTAGCTCTTTGACTCCATGTATTGTTATTTTTCCTCTTCCTGCTCCTTCTATATTAGCTCCCATACTATTTAAAAACTTTGCCAAATCTTCTATTTCAGGTTCTTCTGCAGCATTTTCTATTATTGTGGTTCCATTTGCTAATACTGAGGCTGTTAAAATATTTTCTGTTGCACCAACTGATGGAAAGTCTAAATATATCCTGTTTCCTGTTAATTTGTTAGCTTTAACTTCTACAAAACCATGACCTATATTAACATCAGCACCAAGTGCCTTAAAACCTTTTAAATGTAAATCTATAGGTCTGCTTCCAATATTACAACCACCAGGCAATGATAATTTACAATATCCAAATCTTGATAACATAGGACCCATTATCAAAAAAGATGCTCTCATTTTTCTAATAAGATCTGTGCTAGCATCAACAGGATTCAAATTACTGGTATTAATTGTCAAATCATTATTTACCTTAGAAAAATTAACATTACAATTTAATTGAGATAATAATGTGCAAATAACTTCTACATCTTCTAATATTGGAGTATTAGTTATAGTAATATCTTGTGGACATAATATAGTTGCTGCAATTATAGGTAAAACTGAATTCTTAGCACAGCTTATATTAACTTCACCATCTAGCTTTTTTACACCTTTAACTATTATTTTTTCCATATTATCCTCCATAATTAATTGTTAAACAGTTAAAGTAAATTAATTTATTTTAACTGTACTAGTATGTTGTAAATATTATAGGTGTTCCAATAATTATATGAGATTTATCGTTATATCTAACTAGTGCAAAATTCATTTTCCTACCTAATTTTGAATTACCAGTTCCTGTATAACCATTATTAATATTCAATACATTTAAATCCTCTAAAGATTTTAATTCTCTAAAATCTTCTAAAGATTTACTATTATCTATCATTCCCTTATAATATAGAAATATCTGTATATCTTTTATATCTGTTTTTTTTATGTTCTCTACTAATTCTTCCAAATGTTTTGTATTATATTCAGAATTTATATTTATTAAAGTAATTTCAACATATGTGTAATCTTTTATATTCCATAGATTAACCCAAGCATTAATTTTTTCATTAGAAATTTTAAAACTCTTATCATCAACATTAGTATATTTCCCATTTAATCTACTAATTAAATATTGTTTTAAAAATAAATGTTCTTTTTCAATACTTTTTTTAGTTTTAAATTGCAATTTAATTCCATTTTCTTCAAATTTACTTTCATTAGTAATGTTCTTTTCTAAATTATAAAAATAATCATTACTAATTTCTTTAGCTGAAATAGATGAGATATTAAAAATTAAAAATAATATAAGAAAAAATAAACAGTATTTAAACTTCATACTTATACCCCCTGTTCACTTTTATAATTATGAACAGGTCTTTTATTTTTTATTCCATCTATTTAGTGCAACCTATAATATAATATATAAGTTTTTCGCTAATTTGTGTCAAATAAAAACCAAAAAAAAGCTTAAGAGGTAGTCCTCTCAAGCTTTTTAATTCATTTTTTTTAATTTTATTCTTGTAATAGATCTTATTAATGCTAATTTTGCTCTATCTTTGTCATATTTATCGCCTTCATGTAATCTTTTTTCTGCTCTTTCCTTAGCTTTTTCTGCTCTTTCTAAATCAATATCTTCAGAAAACTCAGCTGAATCACTAAAGATTGTCATTTCATTATTAAACATGCTAGCAATTCCTCTAGAAACAAATAATTTTTTATTATTTCCTTCAGAGTCTATAAATTCTACAATAGATGGTGTTGTACTTGTTACTATATCAGCATGATTTGCTAATATTTCTAATCTACCAACAGTATTTTTAAGAAATATTTTCTTTATATTACCCTCAAACACATTTTTGTCCGGAGTAACAATTTTTAATAAAAACATATCAGCCATACTAATCACTCCCTATGCTAATTCTTTAGCTTTTTGTACAGCCTCGTCAATTGAACCAATAAATAAGAATACTGATTCTGGTAAATCATCATATTTACCTTCTAATATTTCTTTAAATCCTCTTACTGTTTCTTTTACTGGGACATATTTTCCAGGCATTCCTGTAAATTGTTCACCTACTGTAAATGGTTGTGATAAAAATCTTTGAACTTTTCTAGCTCTAGAAACTACAGCCTTATCTTCATCAGATAATTCATCTACACCTAATATTGCTATTATATCTTGTAGTTCTTTATATCTTTCAAGTATATTTTTAACTTTTGTAGCTACATTATAGTGTTCTTCTCCAACTATTCTAGGATCCAATATTCTAGATGAAGATTCTAATGGATCTACAGCTGGATATATTCCTAATTCAACTATACTTCTTGATAGAACTGTTGTTGCATCTAAATGTGAGAATGTTGTTGCTGGAGCTGGATCTGTTAAGTCATCTGCAGGAACATATACTGCTTGAACAGATGTTATAGAACCACTCTTAGTTGATGTAATTCTTTCTTGAAGAGCTCCCATTTCAGTTGCTAATGTTGGTTGGTAACCAACTGCTGATGGTATTCTTCCAAGTAATGCTGAAACTTCTGATCCAGCTTGTGTAAATCTGAATATATTATCTATAAATAATAACACATCTTGACCTTTATCTCTAAAGTATTCTGCCATAGTTAAGCCAGTTAAGGCAACTCTCATTCTCGCACCAGGTGGTTCATTCATTTGACCAAATACTAGTGCAGTCTTATCTATAACTCCTGAATCTTTCATTTCATGATAAAGATCATTACCTTCTCTAGATCTTTCTCCAACACCTGTGAATACTGATAATCCACCATGCTCTTTAGCTATATTATTTATTAATTCTTGAATTAATACTGTTTTTCCAACACCTGCTCCACCAAAAAGACCTATTTTTCCACCTCTTTGATACGGTGCAAGTAAATCTATAACCTTAATACCTGTTTCAAACATTTCAGGTTCAACAGATTGATCTTTAAAGCTTGGTGCTGGTCTATGAATAGGATAAATTTCCTTAGCATTTATATTTCCTTCATTGTCTATAGGTTTTCCTAAAACATTGAAAAGTCTTCCTAATACAGCATTTCCTACCGGTACAGAAATAGCTTTTTCTGTATCAACTGCATCCATACCTCTTTTTAATCCTTCAGTTGCTTCCATAGCAATTGTTCTTACTATATCATCACCAACATGTTGCTCAACCTCAGCAATTAGTGTTCTTTCTCCCATATCAATACTAATCGCATTATATAAATTTGGAAGAGAATCTGAATCAAACTTTATATCAACTACTGGTCCAATTATTTGAACTACTTTTCCAATTTTACCAGGCATAAAATACCTCCTTACTATTTTTGAGCTTCTGCTCCTCCAACTATTTCTGATATTTCTTGAGTAATAATTTGTTGTCTTATTCTATTAAACTTTAGATTTAAATTATCTAATATATCATTTGCATTTTGAGTAGCTCCATCCATGGCTGTCATTCTTGAACTTTGCTCACTGCACTTAGCACTTAATAATATATTTCTAAGTTTTCCTTTTAAATATATATTTATAGCATTTTCAAAAACTTCTTCATTACTAGGTTCAATTAAAAATTCCTCAGATATATTAGTAACTTTTTCTATTGGTAAAAGTTTTTCTGCTTTTGGTTCTTGTTTTACTGGAGAAACAAAATCTAAGTATGTAACATTAATTTCTGAAACCTCTCCATCTTTATACATTTTAAGAGCTTCTTCAAAAACAACTTTCACTTCTTTTAATGTTGGTATATCTGATATATCAACATATTCAGCTATTGAATCAAGATCAATTCTTTTTACATAACTTAACCCTTTGCTTCCAACTGTAATTATCTTTACATTTTCTTTTTCATCTTTTACTAAAGAATCTAAGTAAGATACTACAGTATTATTATAACTACCACATAAGCCTGTATCTGATGATATTAAAATATATAGTTTAGACTTACTCTTACTAGGTTTAAAGTAAATATTACTATCATCTCCTGAAATAATTGATGCAAGCTTTCCTATAATTTTTTCAGTTTCTTCAACAAACTTTTGATTTGTTAATAACTCTTTTCTAGTTTTTCTTAACTTAGAAGTGGCAACAAGTCCCATAGCATTAGTTATTTTTCTTGTACTTTCTACTGACTTTATTCTTCGTTTAATTTCTATAAGTCCAGCTGAACCCATACTTTCTACCTCCTAAAGAAGGGCATAGCTTAAAACTAAGCTATGCTTCTTGTAAAAATATCTTTTTAAACTCAACTATCGCTACTTCTAATTTAGCTTTTATTTCATCTGTTAGAACTTTTTCTTCAGCAAGTTGTCTTTCTAATTCTCTATTATGAGTATCTAAATATTCTAAGAATTCTTTTTCAAATTTCTTTATATCTTCTACTTTTATATCAGATAAGAAATCATTAACTGCTGTATATAATATAATAATTTGTTTTGTAACATCTAAAGGTTTATATTGATCTTGTTTTAATACTTCAACAAGTCTCTTACCTTTTTCAAGTCTCTTCTTTGAATCTTTATCTAAATCTGATCCAAACTGAGCAAATGCTGCTAATTCTCTATATTGTGCAAGTTCTAATCTTAAAGTACCTGTCACTTGCTTCATTGCTTTAATTTGTGCATTACCACCAACTCTTGATACTGATATACCTGCATTAACAGCTGGTCTTTGTCCTGAATTAAATAATTCTGATTCTAAGAATATTTGACCATCTGTAATTGATATAACATTTGTTGGTATGTATGCTGTTATGTCTCCAGCTAGTGTTTCTATTATTGGAAGAGCTGTTAATGATCCTCCACCATTTTCTTCTGATAACTTAGCTGCTCTTTCAAGCAATCTTGAATGGATATAGAAAACGTCTCCTGGATATGCTTCTCTGCCTGGTGGTCTTTTAAGAAGTAATGACATTGTTCTATAAGCTACTGCGTGCTTAGATAAATCATCATAAACTATCAATACATCTTTTCCTTGATTCATGAAGTATTCACCAATACTACATCCTGCATATGGAGCAAGGTATTGTAATGGAGCAGAGTCAGCTGCTGTTGAACTTACTATTATACTATAATCCATAGCACCCATTTCAGTTAATGTATTAAATATATGTGCAACTGTAGATTGTTTTTGTCCAATAGCTACATAAATACATATTACATCTTTTCCTTTTTGATTTAATATAGTATCTATAACAAGTGCTGTCTTTCCTGTTTGTCTATCGCCTATTATAAGTTCTCTTTGTCCTTTACCTATTGGTATCATTGAGTCGATAGCTTTAATTCCTGTTTGTAACGGTTCATTAACAGAACTTCTATCTATGATGCTAGGTGCTTTTACTTCAATAGGTCTAGTTTGATTTGTGTTTATTGGTCCTTTTCCATCAAGTTCTTCACCTAATGAATTAACAACTCTACCTATTAATGCTTCACCTACTGGAACTTCAACTATTTTACCAGAACCTTTAACAATATCTCCTTCTTTTATACCTTCTTCATTTCCTAAAAGAACGCATCCAACATTGTCTTGTTCTAGATTTAAAGCCATTCCATATACATCATTTGGGAATTCTAATAATTCACCTTCCATACAGTCATCTAATCCATAAACTCTTGAGACACCATCTCCGACTTGAATTATAGTACCAGAATCTACTGTTTTTATTTGTTTTTCATATTTTTCTATTTCTTTTTTGATAATAGAAGTTATTTCTTCTGGTTTAATATTCATGGATTCACCTCTATTTCTGTTTAAGCATTAAATCTTTCATTTCTTCTAGCTTAGATTTGATAGTATTATCTATTACATCATTCCCAACTCTTACATAAACTCCACCAAGTAAATTCTTCTCTACTTCAGTTTCAAATAAGATGTTTTTATCATATTTTTTTTCAAAAATATCTTTTAATTCATTAAATTCATCCGATAAAAGTGGGACTGCTGTTTTTATGATACCTTTTAATGTATTTTTTCTTTCAAGATCTATCTTTTCCATCTCATTTAATTTTTCTTTAAGATAAAGTATTCTATCTTTTTCAATTAATATAAGAAGAAAAGAAAGCAGATCTTCATCAATCTTGTTTTTAAATATGTTAATAAATGTTTTCTTTTTTTCTTTGTACTTATTTGAGGATGTTTTATTACTTCATGAAATTCTTGATTATTTTCAATCAAATCACAAATTTCTCTTAAATCTTGTAAGTATTCATCCACTTTTCCTTTTTTTTCAGCAACTTGGTAAAGTGCTAATGCATATCGCCTATCTAAGTATTCATACATAGCTACATACCTACCTTAGTAATAAAATCGCTTATAAGTTCTCTATGTTTGCTTTCATCGATATTTTCTTCTAAAGCTTTGATAGAAAGCTCTAGTGCTAAATCAACTACTTGCTTCTTTATTTCGTATTCTGCTTTTTCTTTTTCACGTTGTATATCTACTTTAGCTCTGTCTAATAAAGCTTTTGCTTCTTCACTAGCATCTTGTACTATTTCTTCATATACTTTATTAGCTTTTGATTTTTGATTTTCGGTAATTTTCTTACCTTCTTCTTTAGCTGATTGAAGTATTCTTTGATTTTCTAGTAGATACATTCTAGCTTTTTCTGAGTCTTCATCGACTTTTAGTAATTGTTCTTCAATAAAATTTTGTCTTTCACTAATTATGCCTTTGATTTTATCCCAGAAAAAATGTCTTAAAATAAAAACTAAAATACAAAAGTTAATTATTGTTATTAAAATTACTGAATAATTAGTCTCCATATATCTATCTATATCCTCCCTTCGGAGTCAATATAATTAACTCATATAAATATTATTTAGTTAATAGCATAAATGCAATTATAAAACCGTAAATAGCTGTTGCTTCTGCAAGTCCAGCTCCTATAAGTAATGCAGTTTGTATTTTACCTGCTGCTTCTGGTTGTCTTGCTATTCCTTGAGTAGCTCCTCCTGTAGCAATACCAATACCAATACCTGCTCCTAATCCTGTTAATACAGCAATACCTGCTCCGATAAGTGCTAAATTCATTATAATTCCTCCTTAAAATAAATTTTTTCTAATGTTCTGTTGTTGTTTTAATATTAATTATAGTTAACATAGTAAATACCAACATTTGGATTGTTCCATCAAATAGATCAAAATATACATGAACTGCTATCGGCAATCCTATTTGAGCTACTGTGGCAATACTTCCCAATCCTTGATATACTAAATCAACTAAAATTGTTGCTGCTAACATGTTACCAAAAAGTCTTAGTGCTAAAGATACAGGTAACATAACTCTTTCCATAATGTTTATAGGTAACATGCCTATAAACGGATGTGTTAATCCTTTGAAATATTTTCCTAATCCATTTCTCTTAATTGCAGTAAAGTTAATAACCACAAATGTAGTAATCGCCATACCAACAGTTACACTTAAATTTTGTGTTGGTGGCTTTATACCAACTAATCCTGTAAAGTTTAACAGCAGTAAGTAAATTATCAATGTACCTACATATGGTACAAAAACTAAATAACTTTCTCCCATTGTATTACTAACAAGTGATTTAACTGTTTCATAAAATTTTTCTAATGCAGCTTGTTTCTTATCAGGCTTTTGCTTTAAATTTCTTGTTAGTAAATAAGCTGTCACGGCTAATGCCAAGATTATTACCCACTGAATTATTATTTCTGGAATAATATCTACTGGAAAATTTCCAATATTAAAAGAAAATACAACTTTACTGGGTTCCAACTTTAAACACTTCCTTTCTCTCTTTTTATACAGTTAAATATAAAAAATACATAATGCGAGATAAATCCACACATAAAATAAGAAATGTATCTTATATTTCTCATAAAAGGTAGTGCTATTAAAATTACAATACCTATTTTTAATGGCATACTCATTTTTATGTATTTATTTGTTTTTTTATTTTTATTACCATTCCCTAAAAAACTTATGGTTATATATACATTTGCCATAAAATTAATTAAGGATACTATAATACCTATAAAATATATACTTGCATCTTTAAAAGAAAAAAGAATGCTTATAGTTAAAGCTACTAAAAGTCCACCTCTTAAATCTAGTTTTATCATTTCTTTAAGAAGTTTAATTGGTTCTTCATTCATAATTTTCTCCTCTTGGCTTCAATACGAGATATTATATAACCATATGAGTGTTTAATAAAATACTATTTATGCTAAAAAATTGCTTTTTAATCTCAAGATATGTATTTATCTTGTATTTGCTTTCGTATATGCAGGTAAAATTCTTGTTTATTCTATTTATCTAAAAAAATAAATTAACAATCTACTTTTCTTGCATTTTTCAGAATATTCATTTTTTTGAATATTTTCTTTTTTTTTAAGATATCGTTTTCTAAAATTGTTTTGTACCCATTTATAAGTTATATTAAATTTTATTGTGATAATTTTTAGATTTTTTTTATTATTGTGTAAAATATTGTCGTTTTTATTTTTATACCAATGAATATAAAAAATTGGTTTTATTCAATATTTTTTTTAAAATTTACCTGTAAAGCTAGATACAGGCTTATAATCACTCCATTAAGTAGTATTTATAATTGTATAATTCAATATTCTTCTTCACATCTTGCATATATTCTTATTACATACATACATAAATAGATAAATTTTAAAATTTTGTAGGAATTAATTCATAATCACCATTATATTTATATTATGTAATTTTATTATTTTTTATTTAAATAATTTATTTTTTATTACTTTTTAAATATATATTTATATATCCTTTTGTTTTAAGAATTAACTACTATTATTTATACCTTTAATATAATGCTATGTTAAAGATATAATATAATTTTTCTTAATTATAATTGCTAATAAATCTAAGATATATAAACCTTTAAAACTTATAATAATTTTCTATAAAACAAAAAATTGCTATGATTATTAATAATCATAGCAATTTTTATAAGAGTAATTAGTACTACTAATTATAGTCTTTCAACTATAACAGCAGTTCCCATTCCTCCACCTATGCAAAGTGTTGCTAAACCTTTTTTAGCATCTCTCTTTTCCATTTCATAAAGTAATGTAACAAGAATTCTAGCACCAGATGCTCCAACCGGATGTCCTAATGCAATAGCTCCTCCATTAACATTAACTTTTTCCATATCGAATTTTAAGTCTTTAGCAACTGCTAAACTTTGAGCTGCAAAGGCTTCATTAGCTTCAATTAAGTCCATATCGTCAATTGTTAAGTCAGCTTCTTCTAAAGCTTTCTTAGTTGCATGGAATGGTCCGTATCCCATTATAGATGGGTCTAATCCTTTTGATCCATAAGAAACTATTTTAGCTAATGGTTTAACTCCTAATTCAGCTGCTTTTTCAGCGCTCATAACAACAAATGCTGCTGCTCCATCATTTATTCCTGAAGCATTACCTGCTGTTACTGTTCCTTCTTTAAGGAAAGCTGGTCTTAATTTGGCTAAAGTTTCTGGAGTTGTTCCGAATCTTGGGAATTCATCAGTATCAAATACTTTTGGTTCTCCCTTTCTTTGTGGAATCATAACTGGAACTATTTCATCTTTAAATCTTCCAGTTTCAATAGCTTTTTGAGCTTTTTGTTGAGATGAAGCTGAGAAAGCATCTTGTTCTTCTCTAGTTAATCCCCATTGTTTTGCTATATTTTCAGCAGTAACACCCATATGATAGTTGTTAAATGCATCCCATAATCCATCTTTTATCATAGTATCTACCATTTTAGCGTCACCCATTCTTTGACCCCATCTAGCACCTGGTAATACGTATGGTGCTGCTGACATATTTTCCATACCACCAGCAACTATAACATCAGCATCTCCTGCTTTTATCATTTGAGCTGCTAAACTAACTGTTCTTAATCCTGAACCACAAACTTTATTTATTGTCATTGCTGGAACTTCTACTGGTAATCCAGCTTTAACAGCTGATTGTCTAGCTGGATTTTGTCCTAAACCAGCTTGGATAACATTACCCATTAAAACTTCTTCAACAACTTCTGGCTTTATACCAGCTCTGTTTACAGCTTCTTTAATTACAGTTGCTCCTAATTCTACTGCTGGAACACCTTTTAATGATCCACTAAAGCTTCCAAGAGCTGTTCTTACTGCACTTACAATAACTACTTCTTTCATGTTAAATCCTCCTAAAAATTATATATGTTTAATATCCTTATCGTTAAATTATTAACATAACATAATTATACATTTATTTTTTTTATTAATCAAGAGTTTATTGTTAAATTTTAAACAAAGTTTATATTTTAAACTCTTTTACCTCTTTTTCACTCAATTCGAAATATTTTAATATAGCATCTGCTATTCTAATTGAAGCAATACCATCACCATAAGGATTTACTGATTTACTCATATTATTATATTCTTCAATATTATTTAATAATTTATTTGCTTCTTTCACTATTTTTTCTATGTTAGTTCCTACTAATTTAACAGTTCCATATTTCACAGCTTCTGGTCTTTCTGTAACATCTCTTAAAACCAATACTGGTTTGCCTAAATGTGGTGCTTCTTCTTGTAATCCACCTGAATCAGTCATAACTAAATATGATTTATTCATTAAATTATGAGTTTCTTTAGTGTCTAATGGTGGTAATAAATGAACTCTTTCTAAATTTCCTAACTTTTCTTCTACAACATCCTTAACAATTGGATTTAAGTGAACTAAATAAACTAATTCTACATCTTTATTATTTAAAACTATTTCTTTTAATGCATCACAAATATTATTTATTCCTTCTCCCCAATTTTCCCTTCTATGAGCTGTAACCATTATAACTTTTTTATTAAAATCTATATTTTTTAACTCTTCATTTTCAAATTCATATTTTTCTTCTACAGTATGTTCCATTGCATCTATAACAGTATTTCCTGTTATATAAATTATATCTTCTGATATACCTTCTTTTAGTAAGTTATCTTTAGAACTTTGTGTTGGCGCAAAATGTAAATCAGATAAATTCCCTGTTAATCTTCTATTCATTTCTTCTGGAAATGGGAAGTATTTATTAAAAGTTCTTAATCCAGCTTCTACATGACCAACTTTTATTTGTTTATAAAATGCTGCTAATGCTCCTGCAAAAGTTGTTGTTGTATCACCATGTACTAATATCATATCTGGTTTTTCTTGTTCAAATATTTCTTCTAATCCTTCTAAAACTTTGTTTGTTATTCCTGTTAAAGTTTGTCTTGTTTTCATTATATTCAAATCAAAATCTGGCTTTATATCAAATAAATCCAAAACTTGATCTAGCATTTCTCTATGTTGAGCTGTAACACACACCTTAGATTCTATTTCTTCTCTTTTCTTTAATTCTTGAACTAATGGAGCCATTTTTATTGCTTCTGGTCTAGTTCCAAATATAGTTATCACTTTCTTTTTGCTCATAATATTTCCTCCAATCTGGCATAATGAGTCCTATGTATTAATCATTAATATAAGTTCTCATTTATCATTGTTAATATTTTTTACATTATACTCGTATATATTCTAATTTAATATTTAAAAATATTTAAGGCATATGAAAATAAATAACAAATCAAAATGTGACAGGTATTTTGTGAAATACAATAGCTTGTGTTCTACTAATAGTTGTACTATTAATAGACTCCAAGGAAGAAGTAGTTCACAAAATAAACTAGCATAATGACTAGTTATTTATTTAAATGTGCCTAATATCCAAAATTATTATCTATCTTTAAAGAATCATCATTTTTTATCCAATCTTCTACATCTATTTTTATATACTTCTCTTTGTCTTTTCTTATAACTACATAAGAGATACCAGCATTAATTATAAGTCTCTTGCACATAGAACAAGAATTAGCATTTTCAACATATTTTTTTGTTTTAACATCTCTACCTACTAAATATAATGTTGCTCCAATCATATCTCTTCGTGAAGCACTAATTATTGCATTAGCCTCACTATGTACACTTCTACAAAGTTCATAATGTGTTCCTCTTGGTATTTGTAATTCTTCTCTTATGCAACTATTAATATCTATACAATTTTTTCTTCCTCTTGGAGCTCCAGTGTATCCTGTTGATATTATTTCATCATTCTTAACTATTATAGAGCCATAATTCCTTCTTAAACATGTCCCTCTTTCCAATACAGTTTCAGCAATGTCTAAATAATAATTCTCCTTGATTATTCTTTCCATATCTAATTCTCCTAAAAATAACATTATTTATGTTAATTATAACAGATAAATTAAAAAGGAGTATCCTAAAAAGTTTTTATTAAGATACTCCTTTTTCAATACTATAAAATACTATTTAGTTCCAAATAATCTATCTCCGGCATCGCCTAAACCAGGAACTATATAACCTTTTTCATTTAATTTTTCATCTACAGAAGCTACATATATATCTACATCTGGATGTCTTTCTTGTACCAATTCAATTCCTTCTGGAGCTGATATTAAGCACATTAATTTTAAATTTTTAGCTCCTTTTTTCTTTAACATAGTTAATGCATCAGCTGCTGAACCACCTGTGGCAAGCATTGGATCTACAACTATAACATCTCTTTCTTCTATATCTTTTGGAAGCTTGCAAAAATATTCTACTGGTTGTAATGTTTCTTCATCTCTATATAATCCTATATGACCAATTTTTGCAGCTGGTATTAAGCTAAGAACACCATCAACCATTCCAAGACCTGCTCTTAAGATAGGCACTATAGCCATTTTCTTTCCAGAAACAACTTTGCATTTTGTTTTACAAACAGGAGTTTCAATTTCTACCTCGTCCATGTTTATATCTCTTGTTGCTTCATAAGTTAGCAACATTGATATTTCTTTTACCAATTCCTTAAAATCCTTTGTTCCTGTTTTCTTGCTTCTTACCATCGAAAGCTTATGTAGCACTAATGGATGATTAACTTCAATTACTTTACTCATATTTATCCCTCCAAAATTAAATGTTTAAATATATTAAAATTAATATTATTTACTATATTTAGCTTCTATTTCACTAATCTTATCTATTCTCTTTTGATGTCTATCACCTTCAAATTCAGATGAAATAAAAGTTTTTACTATATCCAATGCAAGACCTGGTCCAACAACTCTTTGACCTAATGTTAAAATATTTGCATTATTATGTTGTCTTGTTGCGTGTGCACTAAAAGTATCTGAGCACAATGCTGCTCTTATTCCTGGAACCTTATTAGCTGCAATTCCTATTCCTATTCCTGTACCACAAATTAATATTCCAAGTTCAAACTCTTTAGCTACAACAGCTTCTGCCACTGGTAATGATATATCAGGATAGTCACAAGATTCTGTTGAATATGTTCCAAAATCTTTAACTTCATGACCTTCATTTTCTAAAAATTTTATAATTTCTTGTTTTAATTCAAATCCACCATGATCACATCCGATTGCTAATTTCATAATAAAAACCTCCATACATATATATCTATTCATAAAAAAAGAAGAAAAAGTAGATTATTAAACTTTATCTTCCTCTTATTTTAAGCAATAATCAAAATGTTATTTATGCATTATTTAAAAATTATACTTCGATAATATCAAATCCTGCTGCCTTGTTTAATCTATTCATTATGGCTATTCCTACACCTTTTTGCTCATAAGCTTCTGCAAGTATTATATCTGCACCTAAATCATCACATTTTCTCAATGATTCAAATAAATTCTGTGCAACCATAAATAAATTTTCTCTACTGCCTAATACTACTTTAATTCCTTTTTCATATTCTTTTTCATTTTCTTGTACTGTAAGTATACATACCTTTTTATTATTATCTATATAATAATCTACCATTTCTTTCATTTTTTCAATAGTTTTTTTTCTTTCTCCTAAAATAATCTTAACTTTTGCTTTAGGAGCATAATGTCTATACTTCATTCCTGGTGCTTTTGGTTTTAAATCATTAGTACTTTTTTTCATTACGGCTGGATCTATATCTATTCTATTATCAACTTCTCTTAACATCTCTAAAGTCACTCCACCTGGTCTTAATACTAAAGGTGGATTAACTGTACAATCTAATATTGTAGATTCTAATCCTATATCACTTTTATGTCCACCTAATATACAATCCACTCTACCTGATAAATCTTCTATACATCTTTCAACATCTGTTGGACTAGGTCTTCCACTTATATTTGCAGATGGTGCTGCAATAACTGTACCTGACATTTCTATTAATTTTAATGCTATTTCATTATCAGGCATTCTAATTCCTATAGTATCTAAATTTGCACTAGTTATATTAGGGATTATAGGTTTCTTCTTTAATATTAATGTAAGTGGACCTGGCCAAAATTTGTCTATTAGATTTTTTGCTATATTAGACGTATCTTCAACTAATCCATCTATATTTTTTGATGCAACATGAACAATTAGTGGATTATCTTGTGGTCTTCCTTTAGCTATAAAAATTTTCTTAACAGCTTCCTCGTTTAAAGCATCTGCTCCTAATCCATATACAGTCTCAGTTGGAAATGCAACTATACCACCATTTTTTATTTTTTTTGCTGCTTCATTTATCTTTTCTTTATCATCCACAATATTATTTATTTTTATAATATCTGTATTCAAAATGTGTGCCTTCTTTCTTTAAACTATTGTTTGTCCTCGTGCAATTTTTATATTTTGTATACTATAATCAGTATATATAGCTTTAACACAATTTCTATATATGCAATCTAATAATAAATATTTTTTTAGTCCGCCTTTTTTTACTATTTGAACATAATAAGTTTTATCAGGATTTTTCTCTTGTATTTTTTCATATTCTTTTTTTAATCTAGAATTTCTTTTGAATAAGTCATGATTTATAGGTTTTAATAAGTTATTTTTAAATGCCACACTTGTAATAATTATTATTTCCATATCATAATCAGATCTATTAGTATGTACTAAAACAACTTTATCACACAATATTAGTGATGTACTTGATAATATTCCTGTTTTAAAAATCAAACGATTATTATTACATTTATACTCTACTTTGTATGAATTTAATTTTACAAGTATAGAAATTGCTATTAAAAATTCAATTAAAGCTAAATACATCAAATAAAATAAATTAAAAAGATTAGTTATTAATAAAACTGCTGGTAATGTAATTGATAATATTATCATAAGTATTATCAATCTTTTTAAAGATGATTTTTCTTTCTTTATAGCAGTATAAATATCTATAACATCACCCCCTATTATTTAAAAGCCTCACATTATAAAATGTAAGGCTATTAAATAATGTATGACATAAATTCTGTCTTACATTTCAGTATTTCCCATTTCTTGCATTTTTTCTGCTTGATCAGCAGTTATTAATGAATTTATCATTTCTTCAATATCACCATCTAAAAATGAGTCTAATTTATATAATGTTAATCCAATTCTATGGTCAGTAATTCTTCCTTGTGGATAATTATAAGTTCTTATTCTTTCACTTCTATCCCCTGTTCCAACTTGGCTCTTTCTATCTGCAGCTATTCCTTCTGCTCTTTCTTGTTCAGCTTTTTCAAATAATCTTGATCTAAGAACTTTCATAGCTTTTTCTTTATTTTTTAATTGAGATTTTTCATCCTGACATGATACAACAAGCCCACTAGGTAAATGTGTTATTCTTACAGCTGAATCTGTAGTATTAACGCATTGTCCACCATGACCAGAAGCTCTAAATACATCTATTCTAATATCTTTATCTGCAATTTCTATTTCAACATCATCAACTTCTGGTAATACAGCTACTGTTACAGTTGATGTATGTATTCTTCCACTAGATTCTGTATCTGGAACTCTTTGAACTCTATGTACTCCACTTTCATACTTTAATTTTGAATATGCTCCATTTCCTTTAATCATAAAAACAACTTCTTTAAATCCACCAATATCAGTTTCATTTAAACTCATTATTTCTATAGACCATCTTTGTCTTTCAGCATATCTTGTATACATTCTAAATAAATTATATGCAAATAAAGCAGCTTCTTCCCCGCCAGCTCCTCCTCTTATTTCAACAAAAACGTTCTTATCATCATTTGGATCTTTAGGTAATAATAATATTTGAATTTCATTTTCTAATTCTACTTGTCTTTGAGATAAAGATGCTATTTCTTCATTTAGCATTTCTCTCATTTCTTTATCACTTTCTTCACTTAACATTTCTTTATTAACTTCTAAATCTTCAATTACTTGTTTATATTCTTTATATGCATTAACTATAACTTCTAAGTCAGCTTGTTCTTTGCATAACTTTCTCCACTCTTTTTGATTTTGCATAATCGATGGGTCACTAATTTTAATTGATAATTCGTCATACTTATTTTCTATAAAGGCTAATTTATCTAATAACATCTAATCACTCCGTAATTCATTTTTACACATATCATATATAATATTTAAAATAATATATTTTAAGATTTAATTCAAAATTCATATTAAATATGGTCTTATTAAAATAAATAATATTTTATTAGGTCAAAGACCACTTAGTATTATAGCATATTTTAAAACTTTTAATCAATAATCACCTTTTTTATAGACTATACTATACTTCATTTATCATCATATCCTCTTAAATAAAATAAATTTATAATACTATTTTTTTAATCTCCCTATAACAACTCTATCTAATCCTGCTAAATCTTTTAATATATTTATTTCTGTGAAATTTTCTTTTTCCATTAATGCTTTCACATCTGTACCTTGATTATATCCTATTTCAAATGCTAATATTCCTGATTTACTTAAAACACTTATACTTTCCTTTATTATTCTTTTATAAAAATCCAAACCATCTTTTCCTCCATTTAAAGCTGTATGAGGTTCGTAATTTTTAACGTCAGCCATAAGTTCATTAATTTCCATTTCTTCTATATATGGTGGATTGGATACTATAATATCATAATTTTTTCTTTGTTTAATACACTTATCTAATAAATCACTTTTAATGAAATTAACTCTATCTGAAACATTAAACTTTTCTATATTAATTAATGTAACTTTTTCTGGAATTTCATAATAATCTATTAAATCTACTTTGATATTTTTTTTAAAATTAGCTAATGCTATTCCTATTGCTCCTGATCCACAACATACATCACATATATTTTTAATTTCATCTTCTTTTATATTATTTAATACTTCTTCAACTAGAATTTCTGTATCTGCCCTTGGAATTAATACTCCTGGCTCTACATAAAAATTCATATTCATAAATTCACATTCATTCAATATATATTTTACTGGCATTTTTTCTTTTCTTTTATTTATAAGTTCCATATATATATTCTCATTTATTTCATCAATTAATTCTTCTCTATGAGTTAGTAAATACATCTTATCTTTATTTAAAACTTTTCCTAATAATAATTGTGCATCTAACCTTGAAGTACTAATTTTGTTTTCTTTTAAAATAGTAGTTCCTATGTTTAATAGATCACCTATATTTTTATTCATCATCTTTAATACCTTCCGCTGCTTTAAGTGATGCAATTGCAACTTCAATTTGTAAATCATCTGGCTCTTTTGTAGTTAAATATTGAAGCTTTAAACCTGGCCATGCAATTGCTTTTGCTAAAAAATTGTTATTCTTTCCTAACCATTTTATTAACTCATAAGTAATTCCTGTAATTAATGGTATTAATATAATTCTTAATACTAATCTTTCAATAATGCTTCCCCATCCTGTAAAAGAAAATACAATTATACTAACAAACATTACTAAAAACAGAAAATTTGTTCCACACCTTGGATGAAATCTACTATATTTTTTAACATTTTCTACTGTTAACTCATCCATTTTTTCATAACAAAATATAGTTTTATGTTCAGCTCCATGATATTCTAAAACTCTATAAATATCATCTAATTTACTTATAATAAACATATATCCTATCAATATAATTATTCTTATAAATGCTTCTATAAGATTTAATAATATATCCGATTTTACTAAATTTTTAAATAGTGAAGCTACTGTAGTAGGTAATAATATAAAAAGAGCTATTGATATAATAAATGAAAACAGAAGAGTTATTCCCATAATTAAATCATTAGCTTTATCCCCTAATTTTTCATTAAACCATTTTTCAAATTTTGAAGGTTCTTCATCTTCATCAAAAAATGAAGCAGAATAATTTAATGAATTCATTCCAACTTTTAATGAATCAATTAATATAAAAAAACCTCTTAAAAAAGGTATATTTAAAAATTTATATTTTTTTATTATTGATTCTCCAGCATCCATTTTTATTTCTATATTCCCTTGTGAAGTTCTAACAGCCGTAGCTAATCCCTTGCTACCTCTCATCATAACACCCTCAATAACTGCTTGACCCCCAACATCACATCTTTTCATAATTTCTTCTCCCTAATTACCTTATATTTTTAGTTAAGTTTTTTATATTTATAATAGCATTCTCCGCACAATGATTCATAACGAATGTCATCTTGTTCATCAATTGCTACTTGCTTACCTTCAAAAACAAATTTCCCATTAATTTTTCTTCCATTTAATATAGCTTTTTTTCCACAAGCACATATTGTTTTCATTTCTTCTATACTATGTGCTAATAATAATAATCTATTGCTTCCTTCAAAACCATTCATTTTAAAATCCGTTCTTAAGCCATAACATATTATAGGAATATCTAAAGTTACAGCAATTTTAAAAAGTTCATCTATTTGATTAGACTTCATAAATTGAACCTCATCGACTAATACACAGTCAATTTTAAATTTTTCTTCTGAATATTCTGAAAGCAACTCAAAAATATTATCATTTTCTGAAATCATAATATCTACTTTTTTTTCAACTCCAAGTCTTGATACTACCTTATCTCCACCTTTTTTATCAATAGATGGTTTTATAATAACCACATTCATTCCTCTCTCCTCATAATTATGAGCCACTTGCATTAAATGTGTAGATTTACCTGAATTCATTGCCCCATATCTAAAATATAACTTGCTCATTATCAAATACTCCTCTTCTTTAAATAATATCTTAATCGATTATAACATTTAATATCTATGTAAAAAAGGTATTTTTGCTTCCATAAATATCTATGTAAAAAAGGTCATTTTTCTGTCGTAACTTTGCATTGACGACAATATTTCGCTATGATATAATTTAAGAGCTATTTAAATAGTAATAATAAGTTAACTTATTGGAAGAGGTGAAAAATATGAAACAAGGCATACATCCAGAATACCACACAGACGCAGTGGTTAAGTGTGCATGTGGAAACACTTTTACAACTGGTTCTGTTAAAGAAGAACTTAAAGTTGAAATATGCTCTAAATGCCACCCATTCTTCACTGGTAAGCAAAAGATCATTGACGTTGGCGGTAGAGTTGAAAAATTCAATAAAAGATTCAATCTTAATACTAAATAGAAAATTAAGGGAAAGACTAAGTCTTTCCCTTTTTCTTTTTATACATATCTCATTAAAAGTTCTATAAATAAATTATTATATTTAAAAATTATCTTAAACATGATAAACTACTTGTATGTATTTTAGTAGAAATGAGTGGAATTTAATGAAAAAAGTTTTAATCTTAACAACTTCTACAGGGCAAGGTCATAATCAAGCTGCAGATTCAATATCTGATTCTTTTAAAAATTCTGGATATGAAGCAGTTAAATATGACTTCTTATATAAAGGTAGTAAATTTTTAAATGATTTAATTGTAACAAGTTATGAAATTCTAGCGTCTAAATTTCCATATTTTTATGGATTATTTTATAAAATAACAAACAACAAGTTTACTAACAGTTTTTTAAAAATTATTTTTTTCTTTACTAAAAAGAAGTTATTTAAATTAATAAATGATACTAAACCAGATATAATAGTTGCTACTCATGCTTTATCTATTAATATAGTAACATCATTTAAAAAACAAGGTTTAAATATACCATATATTCTGATTGTTACAGATTTTAAAGCACACTACACCTATATAAATAAATATGTAGATGCTTATATTACAGGAAGTGATTATACAAAAAAATCATTGATAGATAAAGGTATAAATCCAGATATAATATATCCTATTGGTATCCCTGTTAAAGAAATTTTTTATAATAAAAATAATTCTGTTAAAAATTTAAATGATGAATATTTTAATTTATTATTAATGAGTGGAAGTCTTGGATTAAATACAATTTCATTAGTTCTAAAAGAATTATTAAAAAATCGTAATAAATTGAGAATAACAGTAGTTTGTGGAAAGAATAAAAAATTAGAAAAATCATTAAGTGATTATTGTAATAATCACTCTTATAAAAATAAAAAATTACATATTTTAGGCTTTACAAATGATATTCCTACATTAATGGATTATTGCGATGTGATAATTTCAAAACCTGGTGGATTAACAGTAACGGAATCTATTATAAAAAACATTCCTTTAATAATACCATTTGCAATTCCTGGACAAGAAATGGAAAATACAGATTTTTTAGTTCAATCAGGTTATTCTATATATGTTAAAGACTTAACTAAAATAAATAGTACTGTAGATTACTTAATAAATAATCCTCATAAGTTAAAAAGTTTAAAGGATAAGTTAGTGTTGCAAGCTTCTAAATACAATCTTGATGAAATTGTAAATGTAGCTGAGAATTTAACAAATAAAAAATAAGTAGAAGATTATTCTACTTATTTTTTATTTGTTAAATTACTATATTTTTACTTATTGTTGCGTTTTCTTTTTTCAAATTCAGCTTTTTTAAATACATTTATAAATTCTTCATTACTTGAAGTTTTAGATAACATTCCTATAAGATTTTCTGTTACATCTTCTACATTTCCATCCCTGTACATAACTCTTCTTATTGTATATGCTACTTCTTGTTCTTCTTTAGAGAATATTAAATCTTCTTTCCTAGTTCCTGATTTATATATATCAATAGCTGGGAATATTCTTCTTTCTTGTAGTTTTCTATCAAGATGAACTTCCATATTTCCTGTTCCTTTAAATTCTTCAAATATCATATCATCCATTCTTGATCCTGTTTCTACAAGTGCTGTGGCTAAAATAGTTAAACTTCCACCTTCTTCAACATTTCTTGCTGCTCCAAAAAATTTCTTAGGCATTATTAAAGCACCTGGGTCTAATCCACCTGATAAAGTTCTTCCTGTTGGTGTTATTGTTAAATTATAAGCTCTTGATAATCTAGTTAAACTATCCATAAGAATCACAACATCTTTTCCTTGTTCAACCATTCTTTTAGCTCTTTCTAAAACTATTCTAGATACTTTTGCATGATTTTGAGGTTCTTCATCAAATGTAGAATATATCACTTCCCCATTTATTGATCTTTTCATATCAGTAACTTCTTCTGGTCTTTCATCAATAAGAAGTACTATTAATTTTATATCTGGATAGTTTTTTGATATATTTTGAGCAACTTTTTTTAATAATGTAGTTTTACCAGCTTTAGGTGGAGCAACTATAATTCCCCTTTGTCCTTTACCAATAGGACAAACTATATCCATAAGCCTTGATGATAAATCCTTTTCATCAGAAGTCTCTAATCTTAGCCTTTCTTTTGGATATATAGGCGTTAATGTTTCAAAATATTTCCTACCTATAGCTTTTTCAGGTTGTTCACCATTTACTCCTTCAACAAATAAAAGAGCCTTGAATTTTTCTCCTTCTTTTGCTTCCCTTACTTTTCCTTGTACCTCATCACCTGTTCTTAAATTAAATCTTCTAATTTGAGAAGGTGAAACATAAATATCTTCACTGCTAGTTAAATAATTTTTACATCTCAAAAATCCAAAATTATTATTTTCTAGTATTTCTAAAATCCCTTTAGCTGTATTAGACTCATTTATCATGTTATTTAATTTTTCTTGTTTTAACTTTTCTTCATTATTTCTAAAATTACCTTTATTATTAGAACTATTATTAGAACTATTATTAAAACTACCATTAGAATTATTATTAAAGCTACCATTAGATCTTACTTTTGAAGATATCTTTTCTCTTAATACAACACCTTCTTTTTGTATTGTATTAGGAGATTTTTTTAAAATTTCATCTATTAATTCATTTTTTTTATATTTTGATATATTTTTTATTTCTAATTTTTTTGCAATATCCTTTAATTCAACTAAAGTCATGCTTTCATATACTTGCTTGGTCAAGCCAGCACCTCCAATTTTGAATTGACAAATAGGTTATTATAACAACTCTATTTGTTACTTTATTAAAACTAATTTTAATCTCTTACAAAAATATATAGTTAAAATTTTATTAATCATATTGTATAATTAGCTTAGGGAATTTTTTAAGATTCTAAATTAAGGTATGTATAATAAAACTTTTAAATTCTCTTATAACTTATTTTATCCAAATAAATACTTAATTAAACATAACAGCATATGTTTTTATATATTTATAACTGTTAGTTAATATTATAATCATTTTTAATATATTAGTAAATATGTAATTACTTTAATAAATGAAAAGAGTTCTCTTAACCTCAAAAGAAAACTCTTTTCATATGTATTATTTTTATTTTTTACTAGCTTCTATAAATCCTACAAATAATGGGTGTGGTCTATTAGGTCTAGATTTTAATTCTGGATGGAATTGTACAGCTACATACCATGGATGATCTACAACTTCAACAATCTCAACTAATCTTCCATCTGGACTAGTTCCTGCTATTTTCATTCCTGCATCCTCGATTTGTTGTTTAAATTTATTATTAAATTCATATCTATGTCTATGTCTTTCACTTATAAGTTCAGAATTATAAACTTCATATGAATTGCTCTCTACATCTAATTTACATGGATATTGACCTAATCTCATAGTTCCCCCAAGATTTTCAATATCTTTTTGATCATTCATAATATCTATAACTGGATATTTAGTGCTTGGATTTATTTCTGAACTATTTGCTCCATCAAATCCTAATACGTTTCTAGCATATTCTATTACAGAGCATTGCATTCCTAAGCATATTCCAAGGAATGGTATATTATTTTCTCTAGCATATTTTATAGCTAATATTTTTCCTTCTATTCCTCTATCACCAAATCCACCTGGAACTAATATTCCATCAACTCCTGCTAAAACTTCATTTACATCTTTTTGTTCTAATTCCTCTGCATTAACCCATCTAATTTCTACTTTTGTATCATTAGCATATCCACCATGGTTTAATGCTTCAACTACTGATATGTATGCATCATGTAATTCTACATATTTACCTACTAAAGCAATCTCTACTTTATTTTTAATTCTCTTAATTTTTTGAACCATTTTAGTCCATTCATAATTATCTATATCTTTGCAACCTAAATGAAGTTTTTCACAAACTAAATTATCTAATCCTTCTTCATGTAACATTAAAGGTACTTCATAAAGATTATCCGCATCTAAATTTTGAATTACTGATTTTCCATCTATATTACAAAATAAACCTATCTTAGCTTTTACATCATCACTAAGTTCTTTTTCTGTTCTACAAACTATGATATCTGGCTGTATACCTATAGTTCTTAATTCCTTTACTGAATGTTGCGTAGGTTTTGTTTTTAATTCTCCTGCTTTACCTAAGTATGGGATTAATGTAACATGTATATAACAAACATTTTCTGATCCTACTTCATTTTTTATTTGTCTAATAGATTCTAAAAATGGTTGAGATTCGATATCTCCAACTGTTCCACCAATTTCTGTAATTACTACATCTACATCTCTTTCTTTTGCCACTTGATATACTTTATCTTTTATAGCATTGGTTATATGAGGAATAACTTGAACTGTTCCACCTAAGTATTCTCCTCTTCTTTCTTTTTCTATAACAGAACTATATATCTTACCAGTTGTGACATTAGAATTTTGAGTTAAACTCTCATCAACAAATCTTTCATAATGACCTAAATCTAAGTCTGTTTCTGCTCCATCATCTGTTACGAAAACTTCTCCATGTTGGTAAGGACTCATTGTTCCTGGGTCTACATTTAAATATGGATCAAATTTTTGAATCGATATATTTAGACCTCTATTTTTTAATAATCTACCTAATGATGCAGCTGTTATTCCTTTACCTAATGCCGATACAACTCCACCTGTGACAAAAACGTATTTAGTGCTCATATTTATCCTCCCTGTGAGAAATTTAATTTTTGATTTTTTATATTGATTATATATACTATTAATGATATAATTGAAATTACCCCACTAATTATATAATGGGGTTATTAGTGCTGTAATGATTTTTTCTGTAACAACATAGATATTATAATAACACATAATTAATTTTATGACTAGACTTTTTTTATTTATTTTATACTTTTTCTATCCTATCTATACTATCTTGTATTTCAAAATACTTTTTTCTAAATTCTCTGTTAATTAATAACTTTTCTTGAGCTGATTTTAAATTGCTATTAACACTTTTAGAAGATTTTACTCTTAATATTTCTTTAACATTTTCTTTTTCAAAACAACTGTAATTTTTTAAAAGCAATAATAATAAATATTTATTTTCTCTTTGTTTTAATAGTTCTATTAATTCATGTTGTCCAATACCATAATATTTACAAATACCTTCTAATATTTTTATATATTTAATATTATTTATCACGTATACCACCTCTTTATTTACATTATTTCCATAATTTTATAATAAATTCATTTTATAATCTAAAATAAAAAAGATAACCCATAAGATTATCTTCTTTACATATTTATTTAATTATTAACTTTTACCTTAACTGATAAACTAGTGTTCATAGACTCATGTCCTTCTATTCCCATAGAATACCTTACGTCTATAATTCCACCATCCTCATTCATATTTATATCTAAGTTTTTTGTATCTACGTTTAACTTAAGAATTCCATAAGGAGTTTGATATAAAGATGTTGTTCGCATTCTCTTTTTAAAATCCATTTTAGTTGTAGTAGATCCTTCTCTCTCTAAAGTAAATGAACTATCTCTAATAATAAGCTTTGTTCTTGTACCTTCCATTCCAGATATTTCTGTCTCATCATACTCAACTCTAAAGCCATCCTCATTTATGTAAAACTCACCCGGTGATACAACTTCTATTAAATTACCCTCTTCCATAGAAGCATTACTTTTAACCGTTATTATAGCTTTTTTTTTCATATTTTCCTCCCATATTAGTTATAATATTTATTATACTATTATGTAAAAATTTATATATACTTATTTATTTAAATTATACTCTTCCATTTCTTTTTGAGTTACAGAATCTACATTTCTAAAATTTTTAAATTCAGTCCCTGAATTTCCAAACTTAACTTCTACTGATTCTTTATCTTTTCCTTTACTATATCTAACAGCAAATCTACATGCTAAAATTATATCTTCTTCTCCTGAATTATTTCCAGATGGAATTATAACCATAGCCCCATTAAATTTAGAGGTTAAAAATACCAAATCTTCTTTTGTTAATATCTTCTTTAATTCTTCTCCTTCTTCTGCTGTCCTAGATACTATTATTTTAACATTATTTGGAGTAATGAAATGTCTCCCATACTTAAGAAAATCAATATCTCTTTGAGTAACATTAGATTTTCTATTAACTAATTCTCTAAGTCTAATTGAATAATTAGGTTCTGTTAATTTACAACCACCAGCTGGTGATGGATAATCTTTTATTCCCCACGTCTCAGCCAATTCCATTTGAACAGTTCTGCTTCTACCTGATATTTTTAATAATTTTTCTCTATCTACTAATCCATCAATTTCCATCTGAGTAGGATTTAAGTTTTTAGCACATAAAGGACGTAATATTTTATCTGAGTATCCTGATTCTTTCTTTACTATATTAAGAGCTTGTCTATTTTGTGACATTGGACGTTGATTTAAAACTTCACCAGTAATTATAAAATCAGCATTAAATTGTTCCAGTAATTTCCCAGAGTAGTTCATCATCATTGAATGACAATCAATACATGGATTCATGTTTTTCCCCCATCCATGTTTAGGATTTCTAACTAATTCAAAATGTTCTTCTGAAAAATCTATAACTTCTAATTTTATTCCTATTTGCTTGGTCATTCTTTTTGCATTTTCTTCATTAAAAAAATACGATTTAAAACATATACCAATTACTTCTATTCCTTGATCTTTTATTAATTTTGCTGCTAATATGCTATCAAGACCTCCTGATATCATAGCTAATGCTTTTGCCATACATTAATCCTCCTACTTATAAATCAAAATATTTTCTATTTAAATAAATTATCTATTACTTCTACTATTTTAAATTTAATTTTTATATCATTATTAGAATTTGAATCTTTTTTATTTACTTCTTTATTTATTCTATTCTCAGTCTTTTCATACTCTATTTTAGCTTTTGATTCATCTACAAAACATAAAGGTGGGAACATAACACACCACCAATTTCGTCCTTGGCCACTTCCTATTATTATTCTAAAAGCTTCATAATTACCTTGTGGTAACACTATATCACCATAAGATTTCACTGGAAAATTTTCTCTAGATAATTGGATATTTACATCATAATCATAATTATTTTCTCTTATAACCTTTTTAGCAATAGATTTCACTTTATCCATATTATTTTTTATTATTGTTCTAGACTCTTCAAGAGATTCTGATTTGTTTAAATAAGGATATAAATAATTTATAACTTCATCTCTAACTTTTAATTTTAAATTTTGATCCTCATCAGTATCACTATTAGCTATAACATGAAATCTTATTAATGAATTTTTTACTTCCTCATAATTTAATATTTCTGAATTATTATCTAGCTTAACCATACTATAACTTGTACACCCAATAATTACTGTAGAAAAAATAAATATAACTATTAAAAACTTAAAAACTTTCTTCATTGTTTTCACCCTCCTATACCTGAAATCTTTTCCAAATATAGAGAGTTTTATTCATTTTCTTTTTAAATTGTTCTTGTTATAAATACATCTATATATTTTTCTTTCATTTTTTCATAACATCTTTGAGCTTTTAACATATCATCAAAGAAACCAAATACTGTTGGACCACTTCCACTCATCATGCTACCTAATGCACCACATACATTAATTTCTTCTTTTATTGCAGATATTACTTTATATCTTCCTAAAGTAATATTTTCAAGTAAATTTTTCATATTATTTGCTATAAAATCAAGATTATTTTTCTTAATATTTAAGATTAAATCATCTGTCTTAGGATGAAAAATAACTTTTGATAAATCAAAAGCTTTGTAAACATCCTTAGTAGATACTCCAAATGGTGGTTTTACCACAACTAAAATTTTATTTCTAAACGGTTTTAGTTTTGTAACCTTTTCACCTATTCCTTCGCATAAAGCAGTTCCCCCACAAATACAATAAGGTACATCCGCTCCTAATTTTAAACCTAAATTCATTAATTCTTGTTGAGATGCATTTATATTAAAAATCTTGTTCATTACCTTTAGTACTGCTGCTGCATCTGTACTTCCACCTGCTAAACCTGCTGAAACAGGTATATTTTTTTCTATATTTATGTAAATTCCACTTTCTATATTATAAGTTTCTTTAAATAATTCAGCTGCTTTATATGCTATATTTCTTTCATCTGTAGGAACATAAGATTTATTGCATTTTAGGCTTATTCCACTAGGAATTTTTTCAACTTGAACTATATCATATAAATCTATACTTTGCATTATCATTTTTAATAAATGATATCCATCTTCTCTTTTCCCAATTACATCTAAGGAAATATTTATTTTTGCATAAGCCTTAATATTCATTTTTCCTTGCCCTTTCTAAGTACTTTAGGCATTTTAAAGAAAATAATTTACATTTAACTGTTTTATTATGATTTAAAATTTTAAACATAAATCTTCTTTATAAATGCCTAAATAACATTCTATCATAGGGGAAAAATCCTGTCTAACTAAGATAAAATATTTTTTACAAATTAGACAACCTTAAATTTAAAGAGTTACTTGTTTTTTTATTATTAATAAATTCTACTATTGATTCTAAATCTTCAAAAAATACAATAATAGTATCTCCTTTTTTACTCAAGCTTAATGCTTTTTCTAAAGCCTTTATTTCATCTAAACAAATATTTAATTTAGCATTTTTATTTTTTCTTAATATTCCATCTTTTATTAATGATGCAATTTCTCCCTTGTTCCTTCCTCTTCTATCCTTATCTTCTTTTATTATTATTTTATCCAATATATTAGAACATATTTCTCCTATTTTTATTGCTATATCATCACATCTATCACCTGGTATTCCTACTACACCAATCAAATCATTTTCACCATTAATTTTAGATAATGATGATAACACTGCATTATATCCTTCTATATTATGTCCATAGTCTAATATTATTTTTCTACCATCTACTTCATAAATATTAAATCTTCCTTTATTTCTATCTAAATTAAAGCTCATTATCCCTTTTGAAATCATACAATAGTCTACATTTAAGCCTACTAACGCACCACATGCAGCCATTATATTTTCTAAGTTATATTTTAATAAACCATTATAAGAAAGAGGTACATCTTTTATAGAGCATATTGAATATCTTTTATGATTATTTTCAACAATAATATTGTCATCTTCAATAAATACAGATATTCCACCTTCATTTATATTTTTTTGTATTAATTCATTATTAGCATACTTAGAAAAAAATATTTTGTTAACCTTAATTCTATTAACTATTGATTTACTCCATTTATCATCAGCATTTAATATAGTAAATCCATTTTCTTTTACAGCTTCTCCTACTAATGATTTAACAAAACTCAATTCTTCCATAGAATTAATTCCATCTAACCCCAAATGATCATTGGTTATATTTGTTATCACAGCTACATCTGCTATATCATAAGCTAATCCTTTTCTAATTAACCCGCCTCTAGCTGTTTCTAAAACAGCTACATCTACATCTCTATTTAAAAGTATAGTTTTAGCACTATTAAAGCCAGAGTCATCTCCTTTATGAATACATTTATTATTAACATATATTCCATCTGTGGATGTCATTCCTACACTATAGCCCATTTGACTTAATACATGATTTATTAATCTAGTAGTTGTTGTTTTTCCATTAGTACCAGTTACAGAAATTATAGGTATATTTTTAGGCTTTTCTCCATACATCATCTTTAATATAGACTTACCAACATTTCTTTCTATTCCTTTAGATGGAAAATGATGCATCCTTATTCCTGGAGCTGCATTAACTTCCATAACAACTCCATTTGTTTTTTTCATATCTTCTGATATATCCTTTGTGCATAAATCTATGCCACATATATCAAGACCTAACGCTTTAGCTGCATTTACACAATAATCTATATTTTCTTCACAAATCTTATCAGTATAATCAATAGCTATACCCCCTGTAGAAATATTAGCATTCTCTCTCAAAAATACTTTCTCTCCACTTTTAGGAACATAACTAAGCTTAAGTTTATTTTTATTTATATATGAGATTAATTGTTCATCTATTTTTATTTTAGTCAAAGGTTTTTCATGGTCATCTCCTCTCAAAGGATCAGTATTTATATCTTCTATTAATTCTTTTAAAGTTTCTTTTCCATTTCCAACTACAAAAGGAGGAATCCTTAATGAAACTGCTACAACTTTATAATCAACTATGCAAACCCTATAGTCATTACCTTCAATATACTCTTCAATTAATATATCTTTAAATTTATCTTTTAATTTATCGTATGATTTAATTAATTCATTTTCATTTTTAATGTTTAAATATATTCCTTTTCCTTTACTACCATATTGAGGTTTTAGAACTACTGGATATCCAATATTCTCAGCTAATCTTAATAAATTAATTATATTATAGACTTTCCCACCTAATGCCACAGGAATATTTTGATTTTCTAATAATTGTTTTGTCAAAAACTTATCACAGGAAATATCTACCGCAACACAACTTGTTTTTTCAGATATTGTAGCCTCTATTATTTTCCCTTGTTTTCCATAACCAATTTGATAAAAGCCACTATCTCCGAGCTTAGTTATAGGCATATTATATTCTCTTGCAGCTTTACAAATAGCATTCGTACTAGGTCCTATCTCTTCTAAATTTAGTACTTCATTTATTGCATTTATTCTATCCACAAAATTTATTGGAGATTGTGATATAAGAGAATTTATTAAATCAATGGCTAATCTAAAGCACTCCATAGCAGTTTTAGCATATTCATATTGAAATATTATATAATACCTATCTCCTTGTATTTCTCTTGCTTTTCCATAAGCTACATCTATACCTAATTTATTTTGTAAAGCAATTGTTATATGTTCACATATGTGTGCTAGATATGTTCCTTCTTTTAATCTTGTAACAAATCCACCCTCTTCATCTATTCCACACCTATGTATGTATAATTCTGGTAAAATTTTTAATAAATTAAAATTAAAATTAGGTATATCTTTACTTGGAGTTTCACAATATCCTTCTAAGTCCACATCTATTCTTATACATTTTTTATGCGAATATATATTTTTACCTTCATATATCCTTTCCTGTACTACTTTCATTACTTAATTTATCCTCCTCAAAAGGTATCTTTTTTCTAAGATCAAATTTTTTACTACTAGTCAAAATATGTAATTTAACATTATACATGCTTAAAATATCTTCACCATAAAGTTCCGATACATTTGTATATGTAATTTCACTTCCATCTATAAAATATACAGCACCTTCACCTATAACTTCGACTTTCCCTTCTTGATTAACTATTATTGCTGTATTTTCATCTATTCCTATACCTAATACTTCAGGATTCTCTGCAATACCAGTTAATAGTCTTCCAATTCTTCCTCTTTGAGCAAAATGTTGATCAATTATAACATCTTTTATAAGACCTAAACCGGGAGCCATTTTTAGAGTACATTTTCTCGGAGATTGTTCATCAGATCCATCAACTATCATTGTGTCACTCATAACTGATGCTCCAGCTGATGTTCCCACAATAAATATTCCTTTTGCACATGCTTCTTTTAAAGCTGAATATATAGGACTTCCCCCAATCAGACTTGTTATTCTTAATTGGTCCCCACCTGTAAAAAATATTAAAGAAGCATTTTTTATAAGTTCTACATTTTCTTCATCAAAAGAATCTATCCTTTCGTTGATATCTAATACTCTTATATTTTTAACTTTTAATTCTCCAAAAGCTTTCTTATATTTATTAGCTGCCTCTTTAGGATATTCAGTTGCAATAGTTGCAATTAATAACATATCACTGTTTTTATCTATTGAGGCACATACTCTTTTTAAAATTTCTTTCTTCCCTTCTTTGTCTTCTCCTCCTCCAATTATTATTAAATTTCCATTTAAATTTTCATTCAAGCTCTATCACCTCGTATCATGTGCATTAGATATTGTTTCCATGAAAAAAATAATTATTCAAAAATAATATAAAAAAGCTTCATTATGCTTGATAATGAAGCTTTTTTATATTGAATAATATTATTTTTTAAAATATGGCTCTTCCAGGTATTATTAATTTTCTACCACATTCTATATCATCTTGATCTTCTATATTATTTATTTTTATTAAATCATTTACTGTAGTATTGTACTTTTTAGCAAGATCCCATAATGTATCCTCTTCCCCTACAACATATATAGTTACACTAGATTTCTTCTCCGGCATTTCACCTTCTTGTTCTGCAACATCACATATAAACTGTTTTTTAACTTCATAACATACTTTAGCACATAATATTGCAGAACATTTTATTGCTATAGTATTAGCCTCTATTGTTGCTTCTAAATTTTCAATATTACATTTTATTATTGCCTTCATACCATTTTCAGCACCTTGCATATCCATTATTGTATTAAATGGAATATCTGATTTTACATTTGCTAAGTACTTATCAGAATCATTTGTCTTATACAATACATCTACTTTTAATACACCTTCTATAATAATTTTATCATTTTCAACCTGTTTATCAGATATTAATAATGTTCCAGTACAAGATATTATTTCTTCTGGTATTAAATTATTTTCATTTAGTGGTATATTATCTTTGATAACTATTTCTGTATTACCAGTTCCTTGAATAGCTCCTAACTCATATTCTTCTTTTTTTAATTCTATTGGAAAATTAGGACAATATGCGTCTTTTATTACGTCTACATTTTCTCTTGAAAATACTTTCACATTTGCTTTTACTATAAATTCATTATTTATTATTCTAACTTCTCCCAGATCATCTTCTTCTAACATTAAATCATTATTTTGAATATTATAAGATACAGAATACATCATATCTGGATTAACACCTTTTACTTCTTCTTCTTTTGATAAATAGACATCATCTTCAATACATATTATTTCTTTAGATTCATCACCTTTGTACAGTATATTTAATTTACAATAACAGCTTAAATAAATCTTATCTTCTAATATTTTTATCTCTTTCTTGTGAAGCCATAAAGAACAATTTAAAATTTTACTTATTTGAGGTTTGTCCATTCCGACTCTAATATTAGATTTTCCAACTAACTCAATTTCTTCGTTTGCACTAATTCTGTTAATTTTTTCAGTTTTTTTCAAAACTTCTATATCATCTGTTCCTTCTATATCCTTAACAAATTCAACTTCGCTACTTTTATACATCTCCCAATATAATTCAAATGCACCCTGAATAGATATTTTTCTTTCATTCATTATAGCAGCTTCAATATGTTCCACTTTACATTCTATTTCACAAACTATTCTATGTTCTTCTTGGTTCAAATCAATATTGCTACTGAATTTTTCCATATAATTAACAGAATTTACAACCATCCCTTCTTCTCTAGCTAAATATAATACTGTATATTCAACTTTTCCTTCTACAACAATTTTATCACCAACAAATTCCTTACTAATTATTACTGGTCTAGCTTCAACTGTTAATATTTTTTCAACATCTGGATGAGTATCTGGAATTAAATATTCTTCTTTTAGAACACAATCTGTATTACTTTCTTTTATTAATTGCTCAAAGCCTATACTTTCTTTTATTGCATCTATTTGTGACATAACATATCCCTCCTATAGAATTTCTATTACTATTTATATAATTATTCTGTAGGTTTTATGAATAAATGTTTTATTTTTTATCAAATTATATTTTCCAATTAATTTCAGATTAATTAATTTATTTGTCGTAAAAAATTTTTTTATGTTTTTTATCGATAAATATGTTGACATATATTATATTTTGTCGTAATATTGTAAGTGGTTATTGACCATATAACCTCTCATAAATTCTCAATACCCTTTTATACCATAGTTGAAAGATGGAAACCCACCATCTTTCTTTTTTTATATTAAGAAATATTTTTATTAATTTCACATGCAATTATATGTAAATTTTATTTTTATATATAATTTCACTTTTTATAGATTCTGTAATTTTAGAATCAAAAAAAACTTCGATTTAATCGAAGTTTATATTGATTGCGGAAATACCAATTGTACAGTCTTTGTTAATACATCAGAGTAACTATATGTCACGGTTCTTGGGGTGTCAGTTTTTAATTTTATTACAAATATGCTATCATATACACTGTCAATTACTCCATCATTAACTAGAATCTTTTTTCTTCCTCCATTAGCTCTTAAGGTTACTTTATCACCTACGTGCTTTTCTATGTCTTTTTTTATTGAGGAAATTGTTTTTATTTTTTCCATTTAAACACCCTCTTTCTAATTCAAAATTATACACTTAAAAGAGGTTTTTGTCAAGTGAAATTTATATTTTATCACTTAAATATAGGTTTTGTCAATATAAATATATCGAATTCTACCTTAAAATTTTCTCCTCTTAGTCTTATTATTTAAGATTAAGTCTTATTTTATTCATTTCTTATAAATTATTTCTAAATAAATGGCGATTTAGGATATCCTTCTCTATATTTTCCTCTTGTTTGTAATCCTCCAACCCCCTTTATTCCTGTTATTGTATTTTCTATAACATCTTTTATTGATACTATTTCATCTATTCTCGTATATGCTATTTTTTCGCAAACAAAAACTGGATCCAAACAATGAATTAAAACTCTACTAGGGGATGATGCAAAATTAGCCCCTGCATCAAGCATACACTCATAACAACTTTGACATGCACCAGCAAATATAACTAATTCATCATAGCTAGAATTATAATTTCTTAATGCTCTTATAGATTCTAAATAATACTTAGAATTTCTATAATTGTCTAAATCTAAATAATTTCTTGAATCTTTCAAAACACCGTCATGACCTGTTAAAACTACTATATCTGGCTTTATTTCTTTTACTAAATCAACTATACGTTCTGGTTGCTTACTCTCTGAAATACATTTTCCAATTGCATCTAATGATAATTGCTTGTAAACTTTTAAGCATGTTTCCATATACTCACTGTCTCCATCTACATGAAGTATCTTTCCTGGTCTTCCAAACATTAATTCATTATCATGTTTTATTTTCGGTGCTCTGCTAGTTTTTTTTCTAAAGTCTTGTCTTACGGATAGAGCTTTTTTTATTGCATCATTTACTCTAGTATTTAAAATCTTATCCTTTGAAGCCACAAATTTATCATTAACTTCTTCTAAATCTTCTTCTAAAGAATCAGCTATAATTCTTATGCTAATTCCTTTTAAAATATAAACATTTTTACCATTCTCGTTCTTAATATCAATTATTTTAAATGTAACATCTTTATCATAAGACTTTCTTACTACTATATCTCCTATATCCATTTTTTTCTCCTAAATATATTAGTATACTTCATATTATGATATTAAAATTAAAAGTTTCTTAATATACAAATAACAAAGTGACCAACCAACGCTTTTTTAGTTTAGAGTTGATAATTAAAAATTAAAAGTTTGGGTTGAAAGTCTTAATACCTTCTTAAAATATATATTTTAAAATTCTATATTATAATTTTAATATTAACTATAAACTGTCCATTTTCAATTCTCAACTAATATTTAGAATCATGGTGTGGCATATTATTATTTTTTATTCTTTAAGAGTACTTATAATATCTTTAAAATACAGTATTTTATAATGTATCCATAAATCTTCCAACGATATAATTTTCTAAAAAAGTAAAATAAGTCCTATTAATACAAAAACATTATATTAATAGGACCACTTCCTAATCATATTCATTACTCAATATTATATTCTTTTTTAAATTCAATTAAGAATGATAAAAATTTGTCTTTTTCATCTATTATTGAGCTTAACTTATTAGTAAATGTATTTTGACCCCAATTAACCTCATTATAATAATATCTATTAGCTAGTCTCCAATACCTTTGTGGAAATTGTAGATATGCATATAGAACTTTGTATTCATCATCTCTAAGCTTAGATACTGAATTGTAAGATTCAATAATTGCTTTAGCAAAATCCATATTCCAATCTACTCTTTTTAGAACCTTTGTCATAAAGTTACTTATATCAAATGTTCTAACTTCTCTTTTACAATAATCAAAATCTATTACATGAGGTTTTTCATTCTTGTCTATAATAATATTGTGATAAGTAAAATCGTGATGACAGAATGTCTTTTCTTGTTCTGCAATCATACATAACTCATAATAGTTTGATTCATTTAATACTTCTAATGCTTGTTTACCTAATTCTCTATAAAATTCTACTGATTTTAAATATATCATATCAAAATCATTTTTTATATTCTTCTTTCTTATAATGTCTTTCATCTTGTAAAAAGATTTTGTTCTTTTTTCCATCAAATGAGGCCATCTTCCTAAATCACTCTTTAATTTTGAATTTTCCGGTGGGTCATATCCTTTAGATGCTTCATGCATATATGCAAGAGTCTTTGCAGCTAATTTCACCTCATCAATATTCCTAAAATCACACTCTCTACCTTCTAACCATTCTGACAACGTATATAAATCCTCATTTACTAATGCATATGGTTCACCATTAGTGTTTAAATAATATCTATCTAAAGTACTAAAACCATTCTTTATCAAATGCTCTTTTGCACCATATACAAATAATAATTTTTGGGGTCCATAATTTATTCTCTTTAAACATCTTTCTCCATTATTAGTTTTAAGATAGTAAACACCTTTATTAGCTTTTATTATTTCTATCTTAATATCAAACTGTCTTTCTATTTCAAATTCCCTCATCATATTGCTCACCTCCTTTATAATTTATATGTGCACATTACTTGTTTTATTAACATTTTTTATATTCTTTTAATATAATAAATTAATATAAATTGTTTGAAAGGACTAGATAATGCGAATAGGAATAGATGGTAGAGCTGCAAAATGGTATAGAGGTACTGGTATTGGAACATATACCCACGAATTAATTAGAAGCTTAAATAATATTGATAATAACAATGATTATTTAATTTTTATGCCTAAATGTGATTCTTTAAATAATTTTAAAAATAACTTTTCCATACAAAATGTGGAATCTAGTGATGATTATGATAATTTTTGGGATGAAATTAAGGTTCCTAATATCTTAAATAATTCAGATATGGAAATTTATCATGTACCTCAAAATGGAATTGGTATTTCTAAAAATATTAATTGTAAAAAAGTAATTACACTTCATGATATTATTCCATTAAGAATGCCTGAAACTGTAAGTGATAGATATCTAAGAATTTTTAATGATGAATTACCTAGTATATTAGATAATTGTGAAGGTATAATTACTGTCTCCGAATTTTCGAAAAACGATATAGCATCTGAATTTAATTTTCCTAAAGAAAATATATATGTTACTCCTCTTGCTGCAGAAGAAATTTATAAACCATTAAGTAAATGTAATTGTAAAAAAATTATTAACGAAAAATACGGAATTAATGATGATTTTATTCTTTATGTAGGCGGATTTAGTCCAAGAAAAAACATATTAGGATTAATTGATGCTTATTCTAAACTTCCTTATAGTACAATTGAAAAAACAAAACTTATTATTGTAGGTAAAAAAGGTAAATCATATCAAATTTATAAAGACCGTGCCGAAAAACTAGGAGTTTCATCTAATGTAATATTTACTGGTTTCATTCCTCTTGAAGATATGCCTATATTTTATAATGCAACTGAAGTTTTAGTTTATCCATCATTCTATGAAGGATTTGGACTCCCTCCATTAGAATGTATGGCATGTGGTACCCCTGTAATAGTATCTAATGTTACGTCACTTCCAGAAGTATGTTATGAATCTGCGTTACTAATAGATCCTTACAATATTGATCAACTATCCTATGATATTAAACGAGTATTAGAGAGTAGTGTTTTAAAATTAACTATGGTTAATAAAAGTTTAAAACGAAGTTCTAAATTCTCATGGAATAAAACTGCTTATGGAACTATAAATGCCTATAACTCAATATTAAGTGAAAATAAAACTTTAGTAAAATAAATTGGCATATCCAATAAATATTGATATTGTAATTGAGCTAATGTAATATTTATTTTTTAATTCATATTACATAAAAACTTTTTTACAATATCAATGTTATTTTTAAACATAATGCCTAAAAAGCTGCTTCAAACACTTTTGAAGCAGCTTTTAGCTATCCATAATCCCAATATTATTCTTGTGTATATTAACACTCTGTTAATATATAATTTTTATATTCTTGCATGAAGTCTCTTCTAAATTGTTCATTATTTAATTTAGATTTAAATCTATTTAAATAAACATTATAATCCCATTTTTTCCTTTTATAATAATAATCTCTTGATATACTATAAAAATCCCTTGGAAAATATAATAATATATAAAGCAACTCTTTTTCTTCCTTCATTAGAGGTAAAACTTTTTCATAAGAATTTAATGCCATTAACATCTTATCAATATCAAATGCAGAATTTTTTATAGCTTTTAATATAAAATTGGCTATATCTATTATTCTTAAATCTATAGTCAAAAAATCAAAATCTATTATACTTACGTTTTCTTTTTTTATTAAAAAATTATGATATGCTAAATCATTATGACATAAGCATATAGTTTCCCTATCTTTTCTTAAATCTAAATATTTACTTTTTGAAAGTAAATCTTGAACTTTTGTAATATCTTGTAAATATTTATTCACATTACTAATAAATAAATCATCGAATTCATTTTTATATTTATATTCATTAACTAAATCTTTTAGAAAAGCTAACTGGTCATATGCCTTTTTAAATTTTTTATCTAGTGATTCATCTAAAAAATCTTTATTTAATTTTTTTATTAATTCTTCCCTAATTCCCTTAGATGCCTTGTGCATTAATGCTATATTTTTAGCACATAATTTTATTTCTAATGGATTTGTAAAACATGCTTCTCTACCATCTAATAAATCCATTACAACATAAGTTTTGCCTTTCCATTTCTTATATATTGAATTATTGTTAAATTTAGTATAGCTTATTACATTATTGTACTTATCTTTTATATAATTCAACGATTCATCAATTAGCTTTAGTTTTTTTTCATCACAGTCTACTTTTTTTAAAATTTTATTTCCATCATCTGTATATATCATAAATACATTTCTAACTGGACTTATATCGTTTATGTTAATTCCTAATTCATTAAAAAATTCTAAACTTAAATCATAATCGCATAGAGAATTTCTCTCAGCATATCTAATTTTATTCATTTACATCCTCCCCTCATAAAGAAACAATGCAATTATTGTATCTTCTAGCATTATTATTTAAATGCTAAAATTCATATTCCTAAAGTATTATTAAATTAATATCTTAGTTTCATAATTCATACTATTTTTAAACTGTTTTGAAAATTCTTCATATGTTTTTAATTTTTTATTATTTTTATATTTTTCCCATACTTTTAAAGTGTCCTTTGGAAAACTACATAAAGCCTTTAAATAATTTATACTATACTTAGATAGATGTGATTCATATGCAAAAACTTTTATCAGTTCTTCCTCATCTATATAATTATTTCTTCTTTTTATTTTCTTTATATATTTATATAAATCTTCTTCTACAAGATTATACGATAGATATTTTAAAGTACCTATTTGAATATTTTTATCAAGCTTCAAATTTGATCCATCACATCTTCCAATACATAATTCTTCTCTATTCATACTTCTTTCTATAATTCCAAAATAATTATGAGAATATATATAATCTATTACATGTTTAGCTTGATCTAATAATATTTTACCATCTGAAATAATTAATTTTTCAAAATCATTTTCTATTCCTAAATTCATCATATTATTATATTGCTTTTGCAATTTTCTTATTTGAACTTTATAATTTTCTATTTCTTTTCCTATTGTACTTTTAATTCTAACTAGGGATTCATTATTATAACCTAATAAAATTTTGTGGAGATTAACCATTATTTTAACTTGTTCTGCAGCCTTCTTAGTTGTTATCTTTTTGTCATAATCAAAATACTTTCCTACAATATCTACTCCCTTATTATTTAAATAAGATATTATATCTAATTCTTCTATTTTAATCTCCTCCCTTAAAGTAATCATCTATAAAAGCTTCTCTTTCATAACAATCATCTAAGTACTTATTTAGTTTATTTATAAAAAACTCCAATCCCCAATCTTGTTGTTCCCAATATACTTGTATTCCTAATTGCCAAAAACATTGAGGAAATCTAATAAATTCTCTTATTAATGGAATTTCTTCTTTTTTTAATTCCATAATATCTTCATAATTCTTTAATATTAAATCCGCCTTTTTATTTTCCCATTTTCCATATTTCATACTTCGTATAAGTAATGAAGCTAAATCATGTAAATGAGAATCTAAAATACAATAATCAAAGTCAATTATATTAATTTCATTATTATTATCAATTAAAATATTATGATTTGCATAATCATGATGACAAAATCCTGATTTAAAAATTTCAGCCTCCATCATTTCAATATAATTATTGTGTTTTAAACCATTAATGCTTTCTTTAGCTCTATTAAGTTCCCTTTCTATGTTGTTTAAATAAAGTAAATCAAACTCTGATTTATGAGCTTTCTGGCTTATTCTATTCTTAAAATCTAATATTTCATTAGATCTTGTTTCAAATACTTTTTCCCAAGAAAACCATCCTATTCTAGGTTGCATTTTATCATTTATCATAAAATTTTTACTACATTCATGTAACTCTGCTAATTTATTAGATACCCTAGCTAATTCTAATGGATTATCATAGTTACTTACCCTTGACGGAACCCATGGCGTTAAATACGCATAACCTCCATCTAAGTTAATATAATCTTCACCATTTATAGTTTTAATAAATTCAGGAATCTTACTAAATTTATTTCTTTGTAGATGTTTAATTGCAGACATAATAAAATAGAAGTGTTTAAAATTATATCTTATTAATTTCATAGAATAACCTTTATTTTTACTTATTATTCTATAGCTATTTTTAACTTTCTCTAACCTATCAACTTCTATTTCATAATTTTCTTCAATATAATTCTTTATTTTTAATATACTATTATTGTCTTTCATAAAATTCCCCAAAAATATTATTCTTTTTATTCTATGTTATTTAATAATTTATTGTGATTTTAGATATATAGAATAAATTATTTTACATTCACAAAAATCTAATCAATTTAATATGCTAGTTATATATGTATATTAAGAGGTGTTTTATGGAAATTGCTATAGATGCTCGTAGTTCTACATTACATCAAGGTACTGGTATAGGTACTTATACTAACAATGTTATATCTAATATGTTATCTTTAAATTCTAAAGATAACTTTACTTTATTTTGCTCTGGAAAATTTAATAAGAACTTCATTAATGATAATACAAATATTATATATTCTTCTGGAAAGCATTCAGGTTTTTATGAAAAATATTATATTCCAAATATATTAAAAGAAAAGAAAGTTGATCTTTATCATATTCCACAGAACGGAATTGGTCTAGAATACTCTAATTCTTATAAAAAAGTAGTTACTATACATGATTTAATTCCTTATGTAATGCCTGAAACAGTAGGTAAGGGATATTTAGAACGTTTTCTTAGAGATATGCCTAGAATCATATTTAACTCAGATGGTATACTTACAGTATCCGAGTATTCAAAAAAAGATATTTTAAAATTTTTTAATGGTTATCCTGAAGATAAAATATTTGTTACTCCACTTGCTGCTAACTCTAAATTTAAAATCTTAAATAAAAAAAGATGTAAAAATTATCTTAAATCCAAATTTAACATAAATAGCGAATTTGCTTTATATATAGGTGGATTTAGTTCAAGAAAAAATGTTTTTGGACTAATTAAAGCTTATATGGAAATTTATAAAGATTTAAAAAATCAATGTAAACTAGTTTTAGTAGGTGGATTAAAAGATGAAGGTGAAAAATTGTTAAATTTTGTGAAAAACAATAATTTGGAAGATAATATTATTTTTCCCGGATATGTAAGTGATAATTTATTACCTATATTCTATAATGCATGTGAAGTATTTGTATATCCTTCCTTTTATGAAGGTTTTGGTTTACCTCCATTAGAAGCTATGAGTTGTGGTGCTCCTGTGATTTCATCTAATATTTCATCTATCCCAGAAGTAACGTCAACTGATGCTGTACTTATAAATCCTTATGATGAAGATTCATTAAAAAATTCATTAATTAAAGTTCTTAACAATGACAATTTAAAAGCTGATTTATCTAAGAGAGGATATAACAGAAGCCTCCAATTTACTTGGAGGCAAACAGCTAAAAAAACACTAGATGCTTATAAGAAAATTTTACAATCTTAAAATCAATTAAAAAATTTATTTTTTATATTAATATATTTACTATATTCTTTTATAATTGGGGCCTTCTCTTCTATATTGCTCATTACAACGAGAGGGCTTTTTCCATTAAAATTTTTAATTTGTTCTTCTATTTTTACATTTTTATAAGTATAAAGAAAACTAGAAAAAAACTTACCTTTTTGAATAAAATCAATTGAATTTTTTGTATTTGCTATTAAGTATGTTACAAATCTTTCTGTTAATTCATCATTTTCTTGTCCTTCTCCTAATACTATTAGATTATCTCCTTCTTCACAATAAAATCTATTAGATCCTAAACCTATACTAGGTGGATTTATTACAGTCCATTCACATTTTACATCTAGTGCCTTAAGTTCTCTCATTGCATCAATAGATGAAATTCTAGCTATAAATTTTTCACCTTCATCTAAATTTAATATATTATTACTCTTAAACATATCTATTTTTTCTTTAACTTGTTTTTGTATCTGTTCTTCTGTCCTATCTTCATCCAAATATTGCATAATAAGTAAACTTACTAAGTCTTCATAATCACTACCTGTAGCATTTAAAATGTGTACAGTTCCATTACTTTTATTATATATATCAATACCTAATTTTACGAAATCAGACCAAGTATTAATATCATCACTACTATATCCATATTGACTTAACATATCATTTCTTATATATAATGCTATTGGTTTAGAAGTTAATGGAACACCTATTGATTTATCTTCTAACTTAACTTGATTTAATCTTGATTTAGAGAAATTTTTAGAATATGTATCTAAAATTTTTCTCATATCTTTATATTTAATATCATTATTTTTATTTAAATTATCAAATTCTAATCTATTTAATAATAATATATCACTTGCTTTATATTCATCATTCTTATCTTTATTAACTACTTCATTATAATCATCAATAATCTTTACTTTTATATGTGCCTTATTATTGTATTCCATAAATTTTTCACTATAATATTTTAAATATTCATAAGAATCTTCTTTCACAAAAACATTTATATCTCCCTTAACTTTTGGTGTATTATCATCTTGAATATAAATTATACACGATATTATAATTACTATAGTAACAAGAAAAGTTAAGCAATATTTAAGTATCTTTTTCATTATCTACACCTCAAGTATTTAACTTTATTTTTTTGTATTTAGTTTCATATTCCAAATAAATTAATGCAAAAGTTATTGCTAATATTCCACAAAATAATTTTATAAAAATATATACATTCAATATAAGTATAACATAAAAAGCCTCCTTTTTATAAAGGAGACTTTTTATAAACAAAACTCAACTATATAATTCTATTTTCTAGAGTTATAATTATTTTTTATCTATGAGGCTTTCCTCCACAATAAATTAGATCTTCATCTGAATCAGGACTTGTTTCATCTGCTGATATACAACTGCCCTCATAACAATCAACATCTAATGGTGCATATCTAATTGAAACATTATCTTTATATACTTTTAACATATACCTTTTACCCGGACATAAAGGTCCAAGTAAAAATTGGCCATATTTATCAGTGAAAGTATGAGTTAATGGAACTGGAGTTTTTCCTCTACAACCAGTGATTTGTAATAATTTAACCACTGCATCAGGTACAGCAGCTCCATTTTCATCTATTACTGTTCCATAAATGCAACTTCTTCTGTCTTTTGACAATCTAATTACCGCATCAATTTGTTCATTTTCTCTAGGACAAATAGAACATACACTTATTCTTCCGCTCATTATTTTTACCTCCAAAAGTTTATTTATGATATAAAATATGAATTAAACTTCTATTTTGTGAATCTTTTATAAATGATTTACTACTTAAATAAATCCATAAAAAATATCTAAGGCAACTGTGGAACCGTAGATTTTTTTATACATCTGCCTTTTTAAACGTATGTGAGGAAAATCTAGCAAGCTAATATATTTTCTTTTTTATTCTTTATGTATGTTTGTAAAATCTTTAAAATACAGTATTTTTGAAGTTATCCATAGGTTTTTTAGTAATATATTTTCCTTTAAAAAACAAAAAATACCATGTTTAATTAGATAGTTAAACATGGTATTTTTCAATAAATTAATGAGGTTTTTCTTCTAAAGTGATTTCTAAATCAACATTCTTTCCGTCTCTTACAACTTGAACCTTCACTTTATCTCCAGCTTCTTTTCCTGATTTTAATTCTTTTAGTTCATTAAATTTTGTAATGCTCTTACCATCAAATTTAATTATTACATCTCCAACTTTTACTCCTGCTTTTTCTGCTGGTGAAAATTCCTCAACTCCAGCAACATATATTCCTTCTTGTAAATCATATCTTTTTGCAAGTTTACTATCAATTTCTCTTACTTGTATTCCTAAAGTTAATATAGGCTTAGATAAAGACTCTATCTTATCTTTTACTTCATTTATTGGAATAGCAAATCCCATTCCTTCAACGCTAGTTCCACTTAATTGAGTACCTATCTTCATTGAATTTATTCCTATAACTTGACCTTTAGAATTTACTAATGGTCCTCCACTATTCCCTGGATTTATAGCTGCATCTGTTTGTATAAGATTAACACTAGTTCCATTTTGAGTTGAAACATTTCTATTTACAGCACTTATAATACCTTGTGTAAGAGTCTGAGCAAATTCTTTTGAAAGTGGTGTTCCAATTGCTATAACTTGATCTCCAGGTAGTAGTGCCTCAGAATCACCAAGTTCAGCAACAGCAGGAACCTTAGTTCCATCTTCAACTTTAATCATAGCTAAATCTTTTGTCTCATCATAATTTACTACTTTTGCATTAACTTCTTTTCCATCGCTTAAAGTAACTTTAACTTCATTTGCTCCTTGTATAACATGATAATTAGTTAAGATGTATCCATCTTCATTTATAATAAATCCAGATCCTATTCCTTCAACCTCTTGTGGAAAAAATCCTAAATTTGATAATCCTTTTGTAGATACAATTACAACTGCTGGTGCTACTTTATTAAATGCCTCTGTTGTAGATAAAGTCCCTGATGATGTTTGTTGTGTAAATACTGAAGGTGTGTAATTTTTATATTGCACAGTAGTCATATTATCTTTGACTAAAAAATAAGTTATTCCACTTCCAAAAAGTCCCCCTATTAATGCTAATAATAATGATCCTGCTACTCTTTTAATTATTTTTTTTCGTCTTTTCTTACGTTCATTTTTTTCTGAAAAATTATCATCTGTATATTTAATTTCATTTTCATGTACATCTATAAAATCTTCTTTATTATCCATTATAAATTCCTCCTAATTTTTTCATTTATCTTATATTCTTAGTATAAAATTTTTTTGTGTCAAAAAAATGTCAATAAATAATAATATGGAATATAACATATACTACTATATATTAATATTCCATATTTTTTCATTTATTATTTAATTATTTTACCATTAATTTTACGAATTAATTTTTTCTAGTCTTTTGGCTTTTTTTAATATATTATTAACTCCATCTATAATACTTTCTTGATCATGTAATGCATATGGAGTACTTAATATTGAAGATTTATATACTGTTAATAGTGAATTTTCTGGTATATTCTCTATTTCAGACGTAATTTCATTACTTATTAAATATGTTGGTACAGTTTCTATTATTTTATTAATATCAGTTTTAAAATCTTTTTTATATAAATTTCCTATTTCATCATATATCGCTTTAGTATAATTTTTCTTATTTTTATGTATATTAATTTCCTCTTGTGCTCCTTTTGGTAAATCTTCTATATCAGTTTCACTTTTTAATATTCCTAATTTATCACACAATTCTGTTATATAAAAATAACTTCCTAAATATCTTAGCTTTGATTTATAATACTGCCATTTTATTGAATCTGAATATTCTTTACTATTTACTAAATCATAGGACAATGGATTTATTAATACAAGTCCACCTACTAATTCTGGATATTTTTCAGCAAAACTCATAGAAATTAAACTACCATATTCTTCACTTACAAATATATACGGCTCATTAGCACCAGACTTTTTTAATAAATTCTTTAAATCCTCTGCTTGTTCTTCTGGACTTCTTCTTTCCCCGGAATCACTAAATCCATATCCTTCTCTATTATATACAAATGTTTTAACGTCATAATCGCGCTCTAATTTCTTGCAAACTTCATCCCATTCATATATATTACTTCCAATTCCTCCATCAAAAACTACTGTATGTGATCCTGTTCCTTTTATCTTGTACTCTAACTTTCTAGTTTCTATCCTTACATATTTTAAATTTGCTTTTAACGTTTCATTAGCAATAAAATTGCTCATGGATTGTACTAAAAATCCAATTATAAGAAAAACTATAATAATAATTACTGATTTTCTTAAAAAATCTAATAAATTAAATTTAGGTGGTTTAATCCTTTGAAATCCATTAGAGTGAGGCAATAAATTCATACTTAACGTTCTCCCAACTTTAAATTAGGTTTTGCATTTATATCTAATGGAGAAATATAATTCTTTTCATAATTAAAATATGCTGCACTTCCTATCATAGCTGCATTATCTGTACATAATACTGGTTCTGGAAATAAAATTTCAATTTTTCTTAATGCACCTTCTTTTTTTAGAGTCTCTCTTAAACAAGAATTAGAAGCAACTCCACCTGCTACAGCTATTTTATTAACCTTTTTCTTTTTACAAGTTAAAAATACATTGTCTTTTAAAACATTTATAACGGCTTTTTGAAATGATGCTGCTACATCAGCTCTATTAACTTCAACGCCCTTCATCTTAGCTTTATTTAAATAATTTAACACTGCAGATTTTACTCCACTGAATGAAAAATCTAATGTATCTTCATGAAACTTAGCCCTTGGAAAATTAATTGCATCCGGATTACCCTCTTTAGCTAATTTATCAATTTTAGGACCACCAGGATATCCAAGACCTAAAGCTCTTGCTACTTTATCATAAGCTTCACCAACAGCATCATCTCTTGTTTTACCAATTACTTCAAAATCACAATAATCATTAACAGAAACTATAAAAGTATGTCCTCCAGATACAACTAAAGATATAAATGGTGGCTTTAACTCTTTATATTGTATAAAATTAGCACATATATGACCTTCTATATGATTTACACCAACTAATGGCTTTTTAGATGAAAATGCTAATCCTTTCGCATATTGAAGTCCAACTAAAAGTGCACCTATTAAGCCAGGTCCATAAGTAACTCCTATAGCATCAATATCATCTAAAGAAACCCCTGCATCATCTAAAGCTTTTTTTACTACATAATCTATTATTTCAATATGCATTCTAGATGCAACTTCTGGTACTACACCACCAAATTTTTTATGAGTATCTATTTGTGTAGATATAACATTCGATAAAACTTCTCTTCCATCAACAACAACTGCTGCTGAAGTTTCATCACAACTTGATTCTATTGCTAAAATTAATTTTTTATCCATAATTAAATACCTCTTTTATTTAATTCAATTACTAAATCCATATCTATTAATTATATTTTTTATTAATGCTTATTTATACATAAACATATTAAATTCATTAATTATATTTATAAATACTAAAATATATAAACATCATAAAAAATCATGTTAAAATACAGATTACCACAAATATTATACTGTATATAACATATATTATCAATTTTTGATTATACATATGAAAATAAATAACAAGTCAAAGATGCAATGGATATTTTGTGAAATACAATGACTTTAGTTATGCTATTAGTAGATTCCAAGGAATAATTAGTTCACAAAATAAACTAAACTATTGATTAATTATTAATCTGAATATGCCTTATTACATAAGTTACTATTTATACTATATATTTTTATGTAGTATAATAATATTTTAATAAGATTTATAAATAAGGAGTTTTATATGACAACTTACGCTAAAATAATAGTTAACGGATCACCAATAACAAAATCAAATTTTAAATTACATAATATTAATGGACGTGCTATTTTACCTAGTAATTCTGGTAAATATCATGATAGATATGCTTTATATGAACAAGAAATTGCACTTATAGCTAGAAATCAAAATCCTGATATTGTCTTAGAAGAAAGTTTAATTGCTATACTTAAAGTTTACTATAAAAGTGAAAAGCGCCATCCTGATACAATTAATATAACTAAAAGTATATTTGATGGAATCGAGAAGAGTGGGCTTATAATAAATGATGCTCAGATTACTAGAATAATTGTTGAAGAATATTATGATAAACAAAATCCTAGATTCGAATTAGAACTGTTTGGAGAAAGTGAGTATGAGATTAACTATTCTATAAATAAAAAATCTATTATAGATAATCCTAAATTATATTTTCCAATAAAAAAAAATATATTAAAACGTGATTCTGATAAAAATATAGATAAAAATATTAATTCTAATAAAAATACAGTTACAAACAAAAATATATGTGCAATTTGTAATAATGAAATAAAAACAAAAGATTATATGACAGCAGATGGTGGAAAAACTTTAATATGCAAAAAATGTTTTAATAAATTATTTTAAAGGTAGGTTTGTTTTATGGATAAACATGTAGATATTATATTTTTAGGTGATAGTTTAACATTTGGATATGGTGTTCATAAAAAAGATTCTTGGGTTTATAAAATTCAAAATACTATAAGCTTAACATCATTAAATAAAGGTTGTAATGGTGATACAAGTACAGGTATGCTTACAAGATATTATGAAGATGTAATAAAGTATACTCCTAATAAAATATTTATTATGTGTGGTAGCAATGATTTACTTTTAGGACGAACTGTAAAATCAATAATTAAAAATATAGAACTAATGATTAAAGAAGCTTTAGAAATTAACTCTAAAATTATACTTGGTATTCCACCTTCAATTATAGGCGATATGGCAAGTAAATTATTTTCGTACTCTCCATTTTATAACTATTCAGAAAAAAATTTACCTATACTAAGAGAGGAAATAATTAATTTATCAATTAACTATAATCTCTCTTATATAGATTTCTATTCAATTATTTTAAATAACAATGATATATATTTAGATGGAATACATCTTAATTCTTTAGGCAATGATATTATGTATAAAAATGCTATATCTTATTTTTAATATAATTTGCTGCTTTTATTCCACAATTAAGACCATCTTTTTCTTCCATTATAAGTGCTAATTTTCCATATATTAAATTACCACATGCAAAAACGCCTACTTTAGATGTTTCAAATTCTTTTGTTTCTGGGATTAATGTATTTTTATTAATATCTATCTTTAAATTTTTAGCAAGTTTATTTTCTGGTCTAAATCCAACGGATAAAATTAAAGAATCACATTCTATTTTTGAAGTTATATCTTCCTTCAAATTAAGTACTTTGATTTTATTTACTCTACTATCACCATAAATCTCTACAACTCTAGAATTTTCTAAAATTTCTATAGAAAATCCATCTATCAAGCTTTCAATTTCTTTATCTATCAAATCTTTAATCTCATCTTCAATTATTACTGCTTCTACACTTCCACCTTCAATTATTATACGCCTTGCAACTAAAAATCCCCATTTATTTTTAGCAATTATTACTGTTTTTTTCCCTGGAAGATACCCCTCTAAATTGATTAATCTATGTACTGATCCTAAAGTAAATATTCCTGTTAATCCATGAGTTGGTACTATAACACTTCCAGTATAAACTTCTCTTGCTCCAGTTGCTAAAATTATAGCTTTAGCTTTAATCTCTTTACTACCCTCTATTGAATTAACATAAGTTATTTCATTATCATCTGTTATATCAATAACATTTGTTTTAAGTTTAATATCTACATTAAATTTTTTTAGTTTTTCTTCAATAAAGTTTACATATTCAGGTCCTGTTACTTTTTCACCTAAAAAATTTTCACCAAATGCATTATGTATACATTGATTTAATATTCCACCTAAACTATGTTCTCTTTCAAATATTAATATTTTTTTTATTCCATTCTTCACTGCTCCTAAAGCAGCAGTCATGCCTGCTATGCCTCCACCAATTACAGCTAAATCATATTCTAACATTATAATTCCTCCAAATATATATCGCATATTATAGCTTTATTAAATTATTAGACTCTTTTATTATATCATGTTTAATTTTATATGGGTTGTTTGATTCATGTATTTATGTATAATATAATATGTTAACTATTTGATAACAATTACTATGTTAGTTTATAATTTTATATTAATTTCTATAGCGAGGTGAATTTATGCATTCTTACAAAAATAAAATTACTAATTTATTTAATAAAAACAGAATGAATCAATGGATACTATTTATATTCCCTTTAATTACTATATTTCTTAAATGTATATTTTTTCAAGGATTTATTACAAATAGTAACCCATATAACTTTAATTTTAATGCTGGTTATGACTATGCTAGACCTTTTTTAAATTATTATCTAGCTTTTATTTTAATATTCATAAGTTTTTCCCTTTTATTTAAAGGTAAATCAAGAATAATATATCTTTTTGTAATAAATATTTTATTAACTGTTGTTATCATATTAGATGTTTGTTATTTTAGAGGATTTTTAACAGTTCCTTCTGTTCTTATTACTATGCAAACAGCAAATTTAGATAATTTATCTGGCGCCATATATTCTATGTTTAGTGCTTTCGATTTTATTTTTATAATAGATTTCTTTTTATTAGGAATTTATGTTTATCTTACTAGAAAATACATATATAAAATAAATAAAAGAGCAATAAAAACTTTCCTTATAACTTTTATTGCGCCAATATTATTTATAGCTTATATTCCTTTTAATATACATATTTTAAATAATAAAGATGTTAAAAATGCTTATTTATATGATAATTACGATCCAACAAATACAGCTAGATACTTTTCACCAATAGGATATCATGTATTTGATTTATATACAGTTTATCGTGATTCAAAACCATATAAATTTACAATTGAAGATGAGAATAAATTGAATAAATTATTCCAAATAAAAAATGAAAACTTACCTAATAATGATTACTTTGGTATATCTAAAGGTAAAAATCTCATTTATATTCAAGTAGAATCTTTAGAAAATTTCGTTATAAATAAAAGTATTAATGGAAAAGAAATTACTCCTGTTTTAAATGATTTAACATCTAAAGGATTTTATTTTCCTAATATATTTGAACAAGTTAATGAAGGGACAAGTTCTGATTGTGATTTAATGGTTAATACATCCATGTTTCCACTAAGAAGAGGTAGTACTTTCTTTAGATATCCAAATACAGCTTATAACTCTTTGCCTAATATTTTAGAGAAAGATGGTTATAGCAGTATTGCTATTCATCCTGATAAAGGATCATTTTGGAATTATTCTGCTGGACTTAAATCAATAGGATTTGATAAATTTAATGATTATTATTCATTTAATGCTGATGAAATCATTGGCATGGGAATAAGCGATGGAAGCTATTTTAAACAAGTTGTTCCAATGCTAAAAGAACAATCTAAACCATTCTATGCTTTAACAGTAACTTTAACAAGTCACGGTCCATTTGACATACCAAAAGAATACAGGGAATTAAATCTTGATCCTGAATTAGATGAAAATGAATTAGGTGGATATTTTGAAAGTTTACATTATACAGATGCTCAAATAGGTAATTTCTTAAAATTATTAGATAGTGAAGGTTTATTAGACAATAGTATTATTGCTATTATGGGTGATCATACAGGTGTTCATAAATATTATAATGATAGTATTGAAAATTTATCTAATAAAGAAGATTGGTACTTAGATACTGGTAATCCTGTTGTTCCACTTGTAGTTTATGATACATCTATAAAGAATGGACAAACATTTGATTTATATGGTGGACAAATTGATGTTATGCCAACTTTACTTTATATGCTTGGTATTGATAAAAAAGAATATGAAAATACTGTTTTAGGAAGAAATCTTTTAAATACAAAAAAATCATTTGCTATCTTAACTAATGGTACAATTAGAGATAAAGATACTCTTTCTAATGAAGAAAAAAAAGTCTATAAAAATATTCTTGATCTATCAGATAAAATGATAAGAGCTAATTATTTTAAAAAATAATATTTTATATAATTAGTATATCTTTAGTAAAGTATTAATATATGAATAAGGCACATTTAAATAAAAATAGAAGGACTAATTTAATCCTTCTATTTTTATATCTATTTAATAATTCTGATTAAAATTATTTTCCTGCTATTGATAATTCTTTTACAACAACACATGGTGATCCTACACTACTCATAGGGAACTTTAAATCATTTCCTATTTGTTCAATATCTTTAATCAATGTAAAAAAGTTTCCTGCTACTGTAATTTGCTCTATTGGAAATGTCTTTTTACCATTTTCAATCATAAATCCTTTAGCTGCTAAAGAAAAATCTCCTGTAACAGCATTAGCTCCTGAATGAAGACCTGCAAATTCAGTTATTATTACTCCATTATTAACTTCTTTACATATTTCCTTAAAACTTCTATCACCTGGTTTTATATAAAAATTTGTTGCACTTACGCCAACTATAGATGCATAAGATGATTTAAAACCATTTCCTGTAGACTTAACATTTGCTTTATGTGCTGTTTTTAAATTATATAATAATGTATTTAATTTTCCATTAGTTATAACTTCTTTTTTATAAGTTGCAACACCTTCATCATCAAATGCTGTTGTTCCAAGACCATCTTTACGATGTGGATCATCTATTAAAGTCAACTTATCTGAAGCTATAATTTCTCCTTCTTTACCTTTTAATAAAGATAATCCTTTTTGTGCTTGTTCGGAATTAAAAATTCCTGAAAAAGTTCCAAGTAATGATACCATAGCCTCATTATTTATAACTACTTTATACTTTCCTGACTTTATACTTTTTCCACCAACTCTAGAAAGTGCTTCTTCTAGACCATCCTTAGCTAATTTTTCAGGATTAATATCTGCTTCTCCTTTTGCAATAACATATCCCATTCCATCATATTTTTCATTATTATCTTCAATTATTGGTGCTACATAAGCTGTTAAATGATTCCTTGAAGTAGATAAATTTAATCCTTTTGAATTTAATATTCCATATCTAGATTTTCCATATCCTATTCCACATCCACCAAAATTAACAACTTTATTGCATTGTTTTTTACATTCACTTTCCATTTCTAGAGCTAATTTAATAAGTTTATCAGGTTTTATATTATCTAATTCATATTTATAACAATTTATATCTTTATATTGACTATCACCTTCATAAATAAATTGAACATCATCATTTTCTATAACTAATGCTGCACTTTTAGCATTTTCTATAAGAGTATCTATTGAATTCTCATCTAATATTTCAGTATACGAATATCCCATTTTACCATTTATTTTCCCTCTAAATGATAATCCAAATGAGTTATTTAATTTATACTTTTCAACATCGCCTTCATATACATTTATACTTAGGCTTTCAACATCAGAATAATATATTTCACATTCTTCAAATCCTGCTTTTTTAGCTTCACTCATTAGTGTTTCTTTAAATAAATTAAATTCCATATATTATCTCCCCCCAACTGTCATTTTCTTAACTCTAATCATAGGTTGACCAACATTAGTTGGAATACTTCCAGATGATGAACCACAAATCCCTTGAGCTAATTCTAAATTATTTCCTACCATATCAATATTCATAAGAACTTCACTACCTTTTCCTATAAGGCTAGCACCCCTTACTGGTTCTTTGATAATACCATTCTTAACTAAATATCCTTCTTGTACAGCAAAATTAAATTCTCCAGTTACAGGGTTAACAGAACCTCCCCCTAATTTTTTAGCATATAATCCATCTGAAATAGATTTAATTATATCTTCTGGATTATCATTTCCATTTGCTATATAAGTATTAGTCATTCTTGAAGTAGGTTGATATTTATAGCTTTGTCTTCTAGAACTACCAGTTGGATTCATATTCATTCTTCTACCATTTAATTTATCAATCATATATCCTTTTAATATACCATCTTCAATTAAAATATTCTTTTGAGTCTTATTACCTTCATCATCTATATTAAGTGATCCCCAAGCATTAGGTATTGTTCCATCATCTATAGCTGTTACTTTAGTAGATGCTATTTGCTCACCTAATTTATTTGCAAAAACTGAATTTCCTTTAGCAACAGAACTTGCTTCTAAAGCATGACCACATGCTTCATGGAATATAACTCCTCCAAAACCATTATCTATTGCAACAGTCATATTTCCTGCTGGACAATTCTTAGCATGAAGCATTGTATGTGCTATTCTAGCAGCTTCTCTTCCATGATATTCAGGATCTATACTTTCAAACATTTCAATTCCCATATGTCTTCCTGGACCTTCAAATCCTGTTTGATTTTCTGTACCTTTAGAAGCAATAGCATTTATTCCAAGTCTTGTTCTAATTCTCTTATCTTCTATATATAGTCCATCACTATTAGCTATTAAAATATTTTGTTCTTTATCACCATAACTTGTTATAACTTGTGAAATATCATTACTATAATTTTTAGCACTATTATATGCCAACTTTAAAATATCTATCTTTTTATTATAATTTACATCTTTTGGATAATAAATTATAGGATGAATTGTTTCAATCTTCTTTTTATTAACTATAATATTATTTTCTTTTTGTGTTGCTTCACCTAAAGCTAATGCTGCTCTATAGGCTGTTTCCAATAAAGAATCTAAACTATTATTATTTGTATATGCATATACACTTTTTAATCCTTTAAAAATTCTAATTCCAATTCCATAATTTCTTCCACCAATAGCATCTTCTACTTTTCCATCTATTAATGATATAGAATTACTTATAGAATCATCTTCAAAAATCTCTGCAAAATCTCCCCCTGTTATTAGACATTTTGCTAGTACCTGAGATACAATGCTTTTCTCTAACATATAAATCCTCCCTTATACTTACCTTACTTTTATATAAAAAATCTCTTATTACAATATAACTTTAAACTAAATTTAAATTATACTATCTTGATATTCTAATAATATCTATTATAATACTATACTATCCCATATTATAGTTAGTCTATATTAATTTAAAATTCTAATTTAATAATTTTAATAAATAATATATATCTATTTATATTATAACGTAAATTATACGTTTTATTTAATTTAAAAATGGTTTTGCCCAATTATCAACATAATCTCCTATACACCATTCGGCCATTATAATTTGATCATTGTGATCCATATTTATTATATCAAGTGGAGCATTATTTATTTTTGAATTCTCAATTTCATATATAAGTAATCCTTTTTCAGTTAAAATTAATGCAATTCTCTCATTTGGTGATGTAAAAGCATCTTTAATATCTGGTAATTCACGTTTCAATGTTTTCCAAGGAATCAATAATGAATCATAATTAACTAATTTTTTATTGTGTTTAAAGTTTAATGTATAATCATAACCACTATCCTCTAATCCATAAGCAGGAGATATCTTGCCAATAACATTCCATTTTCCATTTGCCCTTTTAAGAGAAAAATTACTATAATTTATATAAGAACTATACTTTTGTTTCTCTTCTTCTGAAAAATTATTAACAATATTATCATAAACTTGTTTAAAAACTTTCTTTGCATCATCAGAATATATATCACTTATAACAATTGGTATATTAGATGTTATATTATCTATTGGTAAAACTTCATATTTCCCATATTTGCCAGTAAATTTATTACCTTCATATACTTCAGTAGCTATATAATCATTACCAACAAAATTTATACTTATATATCTATTTTTATCTATATTATCTAAATTTTTATTATCATTATTTATAAAATCCTTATTATTTATAGGATTAGCATTAAAATATTCATAATAATAATCATTTTTTTCTCTGTATTTTTTGTTTATGCTCCAAATTCCATTCATCCGTGGAACTATTAATCCAGATTTTTCTCTTATAGGTTGTAACTTATCATTTTGGAATGAAACATATACAGTCTTATATTCTTCTGTATTATCTTCTTCGTTATTGGATTTTATTCCCAAATATACCCCTACTGGATAATTATAATAGTTAATTAAATTACTATCTATTTTATTATTTTCTTTTTTAATATTACTATCTACAGGCTGATTAATTTGACTAACCAAACTAACATTATACAATGCTCCATTATAAAATATAAAACTTTCTTTATCTGTATTTTTTATGAATTCAAACATTATATTATTATTATAAAATACTGATATAACTTCATAATTATCTTTATTTAAATTCAAATTACCTATGTTATACTTTTCTTCATATGAAATAACATAATCATCCTTAACTAATTTTAATTTATAAGTTATATTTCCATAATCAATATCCTTTAACTTTACATATTCATTACATATTTCAATATCTTCTCCTATTAAAAATTTTCTATTATTAAGTGAATATATATCATTATCTAAAATTTTATAATCATTTATCCGCCAAATTCCTTTAATACTTAAAGAATTATTTTCTGGTGGCTTAATTTTATAAATTTTATTTTGAGTAATATCATTACATCCTATTATAAAAAAAGACATAAGAATAACTAAAATCATATTAATAAATTTTTTCATATATCTATCTCCCTTTTCTCAGGAATTAATATGGTGACTCTAGTCATTTTTCCTTCTTCACTAACTATATCTAAACTTCCATTATGAAGATTAACTATTTCTTCACAAATGGATAGTCCTATACCATTTTTAGATTTTGAATTAGCACCCTTATAAAATTTTTCTTTTACCCTTGGTAAATCATACTCACTTATTCCACACCCATTGTCTTCAACTATGATCTTTAATGCATTATTTTCTTCATTAAAAATAACATTAACAATACCTTTATTATTTACAAATTTAAATGAATTATCTATTAGATTTATTAAAACTTGCGTCATTCTATCTATATCTAACCAGTATATTTTATTTTCTAGATTAGATACCACATTAAAATTAATAGATTCTTTTAATGCTCTAGGAATCATATAACTTTCTATATATTCTATTAATTCCATTATATTTACATATTCTCGTTTTAATTGCATTTTTCCATTTATAAGTCTTGAAAAATCTAGTAATTCTTCCACCATATTAGCTAATCTATCAGTTTCCTTTTCTAATATATTAAACCCTAATTTAAACGTCTCTTCATCAGTATTATTATCTTTAAGAGTTATTACCCATCCCTTTATAGAAGTTAAAGGCGTCCTTAATTCATGGGATACTGATGATATAAAATCATCCTTTAATTGTTCCCTTTTTATAATCTCTTCAGCCATATAATCTAATGTATTAGCAAGTTGGGCAACTTCGCCTTCACCACTAACATTATTTCTAACTCTTAAATTTCCATTAGCCATTTTTTCAGCTATATCAGTTAACCTTTTTATAGGATTTATAATCTTATTAGATAAGATTAAACTAATAATTACTCCTAAAATTAATACAAATATAGATATTAGCATAAAAAGTAAAAATATACTTTTTAATTCATTATTTACTTCTTCTAAAGATATAACGTATCTAATTATTCCTATAACTTTATTATTATTTAAAAGAGGTTGCGAAACAGACATAACTTTATAATCACAGTAATTAACATTTCCAACATAGCTACCACTCTCACCATTAATTGCTTTTTTAACATCTGGCTTTTCATTTAACTTATCATCATTAACTCCTATGGAATCCATTAATAAGTTTCCTTTTTCATCTAGTATTTGAACTTCAGCATTGCTTTTATTCCAAAATGAATCAACATTATCATATATATTCTCAATTAATCTTGATTTATATAAATATTTATTATAAAAATTTGTTGCTATTTCTATTTGATTTCTTAATAAAGTTTCTGCATTATCATAATAATACTTCTTAACAAAAGTTCCCAAAAGAAGATTCATACAAATAACAATAAATAATATTAAAAATAAAAAATTTTTAATTAAAGTGTTTTTAATACTCTTCATTTTATTATCCTTTCCATCTATATCCCTTACCCCATATTGTTTCTATAAATTTAGGTTGTGATGGATTATCCTCAATTTTAGCCCTTAAACGTCTGATGTTAACATCTATTAATTTAGGATCACCAAAATAATTATATCCCCATATTAAATTTAAAAGCTCATCTCTAGAAAATGCTTTATTAGGATTTTTTAAAAATAATTTCATAAGTAAATACTCTTTAGGAGTTACATCTATTTCTAAATTATTTTTAAATAACTTCTGCGAATATAAATCTATTATAAATGGTTCCATTATTAATCTTTCTTCATCCTCTTTTTCTTCATTTTTATTTCCAATTCTTCTTAATATAGCTTTAATTCTAAGAACCAACTCCAATGGATTAAATGGTTTTATTATATAATCATCTGCTCCATATTCTAACCCCATTATTTTATCCATATCTTGAGTACGTGCTGTAAGCATTACAATTCCTATTTTAGGATATCGCTTTCTTAATTCATCACAAACTTTAAAACCATCTATCCCAGGAAGCATAACATCTAAAATTGCTAAATCAATATTGAATTCCTCAGCTGCTTTAAGACCTTCTTCACCTGTTCCTGCTTCTATAACTTCAAAATCATTTCTTTTTAAATTTATTTTAATAAAGCCTCTTATACTCTCTTCATCTTCAACTAAAAGAATCTTTTTCATATAAATACCTCCTATATACATTATACCTATTTATACTTTTCTTATAATAAAAAAGAGACCTTGCAGCCTCTTTATATATTTACTAGTTTATTTTGTAAACTACTTATTCCTTTGAACCCACTAATAACACAACTATTAGCAAAACCTAAGTTATTATACTTCACAAAATATCCGTCACATCTTTGACTTGTTATTTATTTTCATATGTCTTATTTTATACTTCTAAATTCATAACCTTGTTCTCTTAAATAATCTATTACTTGTGGTAAAGCCTTTGCAGTTTCTTGTTTTCCTGCAGCATCATGCATTAATATAACTGCTTTTTCTCTTCCTGAAACACTTTTTTTAACTTCTTCTAATAATTCTGATGCAACTTTAGCTTTTCCTTCTGCATCCTTAGATAAAGAATTCCATTCAATATAATGATATCCACCCTCTTGTAATTTTTCTTTTATTGCATCTTTTCCTTTCCAAGACATTAATCCACCAGGAAATCTAATTGTTTTAGTTACAAAATCTTTTCCTAAAACTTGTCTAAACGTTTCATTATTTTTTTCTATATCACTCATAAAGTTTTCAATACTTACAGTTCTATGTGGATATAAGTAATGATAATCATGTGAATATGTGTGACTAGCAATTGCATGTCCATCTTTTACTGTCTCTTTTAATAATTCTTTAGTTTTATCGCTCTCATTTATAGATTTACCTAATACAAAGAAAGTAGCTTTTACACCTTTCTCTTTTAATACGCTTAAAACTTCTGGTGTTACAGTTTCCGATGGACCATCATCAAAAGTTAAATATGCTACTTTATGACCATTAGCTCCTTCTGGCATTTGACCCAGACTTTGTTGATATAAATACTTCTCTACAAATTCAGCTGAATCTGCATTTGAATCCTCTTTCGCTGTTAAATATCCAGAATTTTCTAATTTAGGTTTTTCTTTAGGTTCTTCTACTGGAACTGCTTCTACTTTATTTTCCGTTGCAACTCCCTTATTATTAAATTCACTTGCATCAGCATTAATATTTTTACTATGAATATATTTAGCAGATAACATTCCTGCTACTACTACTGCTAAAACTATTGAAGAAAATAAAATTATTTTCTTTTTTTTATTCTTTCCGTTACTTCTTCTTCTTCTATAATTAATATTATTACTCATTTATTGTTGACCCCCGCACTTTTCCATTATTAATAGCTTGTCTACTTATTAAGTTCACCAAATTACTACACATACAATTATATAATACATTATTTTTACTTTTGTTACAAAATTATTACATGTATATATAAATAATTTAAGACAACAAAAAAGTGGCTACGCCACACTTTTAGTTGAAAATATATAATTGAAAGTTAAGAATTTTGATTGAAAGTCTTAAGACTTTCTAAAAATATATATTTTAAAGTTCTATACTTTCCTAAACATAAAAAAAAAGCCGATTAAATCGACTTTGAAATATCAAATTGGCTCCGCGAAGAGGACTCGAACCTCCAGCCTATCGGTTAACAGCCGAGTGCTCCACCATTGAGCTATCGCGGAATATTTTGAAAGAATGTTCTTTCAAAATTGCACATAATTTGTATACAATATTTATTGGTCAAGCCCTCGACCTATTAGTATCAGTCAGCTAAATATGTTACCATACTTACACCTCTGACCTATCAACCTTGTAGTCTTCAAGGGGTCTTACTAGCTTACGCTATGGGAAATCTCATCTTGAAGGAGGCTTCACGCTTAGATGCTTTCAGCGTTTATCCCGTCCCGACTTAGCTACCCAGCTATGCTTCTGGCGAAACAACTGGTACACCATAGGTCGGTCCATCCCGGTCCTCTCGTACTAAGGACAGCTCTTCTCAAATTTCCTGCGCCCGCGACGGATAGGGACCGAACTGTCTCACGACGTTCTGAACCCAGCTCGCGTGCCGCTTTAATGGGCGAACAGCCCAACCCTTGGGACCTACTTCAGCCCCAGGATGCGACGAGCCGACATCGAGGTGCCAAACCTCCCCGTCGATGTGAACTCTTGGGGGAGATCAGCCTGTTATCCCCGAGGTAGCTTTTATCCGTTGAGCGATGGCCCTCCCACGAGGTACCACCGGATCACTAAGCCCGACTTTCGTCCCTGCTCGACTTGTAGGTCTCGCAGTCAGGCTCCCTTATGCCTTTGCACTCTACGAACGATTTCCGACCGTTCTGAGGGAACCTTTGGGCGCCTCCGTTACTTTTTAGGAGGCGACCGCCCCAGTCAAACTGCCCACCTAACAATGTCCTGTCACCAGATTCATGGCATCCAGTTAGAATTCCAGTACTATCAGGGTGGTATCCCAAGGATGACTCCATCAAAGCTGACGCTCTGATTTCCCAGTCTCCCACCTATCCTGTACAGACAATACCGAAATTCAATGCTAAGCTACAGTAAAGCTCTACGGGGTCTTTCCGTCCAATCGCGGGTAGCGAGCATCTTCACTCGCACTACAACTTCGCCGGATTTGCAGTTGAGACAGTGCACAAGTCATTACGCCATTCGTGCGGGTCAGAACTTACCTGACAAGGAATTTCGCTACCTTAGGACCGTTATAGTTACGGCCGCCGTTTACTGGGGCTTAAGTTCACACCTTCGCTTACGCTAAGTGTTCCCCTTAACCTTCCAGCACCGGGCAGGCGTCAGCCCCTATACATCAGCTTTCGCTTTAGCAGAGACCTGTGTTTTTGTTAAACAGTTGCTTGTGCCTATTCTCTGCGGCCTGCTCTCGCAGGCACCCCTTCTCCCGAAGTTACGGGGTCAATTTGCCTAGTTCCTTAACTGCAATTCTTCCGCCGGCCTTAGGATTCTCTCCTCACCTACCTGTGTCGGTTTGCGGTACGGGCACTACTTCTCTTTCTAGATGCTTTTCTTGGAAGCATGGAATCAGATACTTCGGTTCCGTAGAACCTTCCCCATCACGCCTCAGGATTGTTAGAACGGATTTGCCTATTCTAACTCCCTAAACGCTTAGACTAGCATCCAATAGCTAGCACATCCTATCCTTCTCCGTCACACCATCGATAATAACGATAATAGTGGTATCGGAATATCAACCGATTGTCCATCGCCTACGCCTTTCGGCCTCAGCTTAGGTCCCGACTAACCCTCAGCGGACGAACCTTCCTGAGGAAACCTTAGGTATTCGGCCTGTAGGATTCTCACCTACATCTCGCTACTAATGCCAACATTCTCACTCGTAATCAGTCCACCGCTCCTTACGGTACGACTTCAGCCCGATTACGACGCTCCTCTACCGCTCACACAAAGTGTGAACCCGTAGCTTCGGTGGTAAGTTTGAGCCCCGGACATTTTCGGCGCAGGATCTCTTGACTAGTGAGCTATTACGCACTCTTTTAATGAGTGGCTGCTTCTAAGCCAACATCCTAGTTGTCTTAGAAATCCCACATCCTTTTCCACTTAACTTACACTTTGGGACCTTAGCTGACGATCTGGGCTGTTTCCCTTTTGACTACGGAACTTATCTTTCGCAGTCTGACTGCCGGACTGATAGTATCTGGTATTCGGAGTTTGATAAGGTTCGGTAAGCGCTATGCCCCCTAGCCCATTCAGTGCTCTACCCCCAGTACTCACATTTTCCGACGCTAGCCCTAAAGCTATTTCGAGGAGAACCAGCTATATCCGAGTTCGATTGGAATTTCTCCGCTATCCACAGCTCATCCCATGCTTTTTCAACAGCAACGTGGTTCGGTCCTCCACGAGGTTTTACCCTCGCTTCAACCTGGCCATGGATAGGTCACCCGGTTTCGGGTCTACAGCATGCAACTAGTCGCCCTATTAAGACTCGGTTTCCCTTCGGCTCCGTACCTTAAGTACTTAACCTTGCTACATACCGTAACTCGTTGGCTCGTTCTACAAAAAGCACATCATCACACACATAAGGTGCTTTGATCGGTTGTAGGCACATGGTTTCAGGTTCTATTTCACTCCCCTCCCGGGGTTCTTTTCACCTTTCCCTCACGGTACTGCTTCACTATCGGTCATCAGGTAGTATTTAGCCTTGGGAGGTGGTCCTCCCTGCTTCCCACAAGGTTTCACGTGTCTCGTGGTACTCTGGATCAGAACTTGATTGTTATAACTTTTACTTACAGGACTATTACCTCCTACGGTCCAACTTTCCAGTTGTGTTCGGTTAATTACAACTTCTCGTTAATGTTCTGTCCGCAACCCCAAAGATAAATCTTTGGTTTGGGCTCTTTCCCTTTCGCTCGCCGCTACTAAGAAAATCGATTTTTCTTTCTCTTCCTCCAGGTACTTAGATGTTTCAGTTCCCTGGGTTTACCTTCATAAAGCTATGTATTCACTTTACGATACATGGGGTTTCCCATGTGAGTTTCCTCATTCGGACATCTCCGGATCTCTGGCTATGTGCGCCTACCCGAAGCTTATCGCAGCTTATCACGTCCTTCATCGGCTCCTGATGCCAAGGCATTCACCATGCGCCCTTTGTAGCTTGACCTTTTACTCATTTATTGTCGCTAACTACTTTGTCAACTTCATATTTTATGTACTCACGTATCACAATACGCTCCGAGCATAAAATATTCGTTTCCTCGTATTTATCGCCACTAAACTTCGTAACATTGTTTTATTTGTTTAAAAACAAAAAAACAATTTGCCAATATTAATTTGAGTAATTATCTAGGTAATTATTTCAATTATTACAAAGAATATATTCTTGGCTTGTTGTATTATATACAATTTATTATGTGCAATTTTCAAAGAACAATGGTGGGCTTAAATGGACTCGAACCATCGACCTCACGCTTATCAGGCGTGCGCTCTAACCAGCTGAGCTATAAGCCCTCAACTTGAAAGACTTAGTCTTTCAAAATTGAACAGAAATCATTAAATAAACCTTCTTAATTAAGTAAGCATTTATTTTAATACTAGTTAAACGTCTTGTTAACTAGATTTCTCCATAGAAAGGAGGTGATCCAGCCGCAGGTTCTCCTACGGCTACCTTGTTACGACTTCACCCCAATCGCTGACCCTACCTTAGGTCGCTGCCTCCCTTACGGGTTAGCTCACGAACTTTGGGTATTGCCAACTCTCATGGTGTGACGGGCGGTGTGTACAAGGCCCGGGAACGTATTCACCGCGACATTCTGATTCGCGATTACTAGCAACTCCAGCTTCATGTAGGCGAGTTTCAGCCTACAATCCGAACTGAGACTGGTTTTAAAGTTTAGCTCCACCTCACGGTATTGCGTCTCTCTGTACCAGCCATTGTAGCACGTGTGTAGCCCTAGACATAAGGGGCATGATGATTTGACGTCATCCCCACCTTCCTCCGCGTTAACCACGGCAGTCTCGCTAGAGTGCTCAACTAAATGGTAGCAACTAACAATAAGGGTTGCGCTCGTTGCGGGACTTAACCCAACATCTCACGACACGAGCTGACGACAACCATGCACCACCTGTCTTCCTGTCGCCGAAGCGACTTCCTCGATTAAGAGTAATTCAGGAGATGTCAAGTCTAGGTAAGGTTCTTCGCGTTGCTTCGAATTAAACCACATGCTCCGCTGCTTGTGCGGGCCCCCGTCAATTCCTTTGAGTTTTAATCTTGCGACCGTACTCCCCAGGCGGAATACTTAATGCGTTAGCGGCGGCACAGAAGCCATGACAGCTCCTACACCTAGTATTCATCGTTTACGGCGTGGACTACCAGGGTATCTAATCCTGTTCGCTCCCCACGCTTTCGAGCCTCAGTGTCAGTTACAGTCCAGAAAGTCGCCTTCGCCACTGGTGTTCTTCCTAATATCTACGCATTTCACCGCTACACTAGGAATTCCACTTTCCTCTCCTGCACTCTAGATATCCAGTTTGGAATGCAGCACCCAGGTTAAGCCCGAGTATTTCACATCCCACTTAAATATCCACCTACGCTCCCTTTACGCCCAGTAAATCCGGACAACGCTTGCCACCTACGTATTACCGCGGCTGCTGGCACGTAGTTAGCCGTGGCTTCCTCCTTGGGTACCGTCATTATCGTCCCCAAAGACAGAGTTTTACAATCCGAAGACCGTCATCACTCACGCGGCGTTGCTGCATCAGGGTTTCCCCCATTGTGCAATATTCCCCACTGCTGCCTCCCGTAGGAGTCTGGGCCGTGTCTCAGTCCCAATGTGGCCGATCACCCTCTCAGGTCGGCTACGCATCGTTGCCTTGGTAAGCCATTACCTTACCAACTAGCTAATGCGACGCGGGCCCATCTCATAGCGGATTGCTCCTTTTATTGCTGTTTCATGCGAAACTACAATCTTATGAGGTATTAATCTTCCTTTCGGAAGGCTATCCCTCTCTATGAGGCAGGTTGCCCACGTGTTACTCACCCGTCCGCCGCTAATCCACTCCCGAAGGAGCTTCATCGCTCGACTTGCATGTGTTAGGCACGCCGCCAGCGTTCGTCCTGAGCCAGGATCAAACTCTCAATAAAAAGTTTAATCTTGACTTACTTTAAATAAAGAATTGCTGGTTTATTTTAATGTTTCTTCTGTTCAATTTTCAAAGACCAATTTTTTCTTTAGTTGACTTTATTGTCAACTTTTGTTTTAACTTGTCACCCTCAAGCGACTTTATCAGTGTAACATTTAGTTACTTTCTTGTCAACACTTTTTTCAAATGTATCTTTCCAAACATTTAATTCTGTGTTATTTGTTGTCACCTCTTAGCGACGAGATTTATTCTATCATATCGAATAATGTAAATATATATCTGATTGTCTATTTTTTTAGAATATATTTAATTTATTATTATTTATTTTTATTTTCTTAATATTCCTTATAATGATACACTAGGAAAAGTTTTTACCGCTATATTAATAATATATTACACTTCAATATTATTATGTACATATATTAAACAAATATTAAACAAAAATTATATTATTATTATGAACAAAGTGGCTATGTCACACTTTTTAGTTTAGAGTGAATAATTAAGAATTGAGAGTTCTGGTTAAAAGTCTTAAGACTTTCTAAAGATATATATCTTTCTATATTAAAACTTTATATTTACATTCCATTGAATAATTATCCCCTTAACTCTAAACTATTAATTCTTTATTCTCGAATCGCCTACCCACCCTCTCATTTTTAACTAATATTTGCTTTAACTTGATATTTATCAGTTTTTAAAATTTTAAGAATTTTTATAATTGATCTGTACAATAATAAAACCTCTACTTTCTATAAAAAAATAACTTTTAAAGTATTTTCATAAATACGTTAAAAGTTATTTTGCTTAAATATTATAATATTAATTAGTATTTCTTTACTCTATAAAATATAATTATATATTTGTAATACGTTCTCTTAAAGATATCCACAAGCATTTCATTTTTTTTGTTTGTAATTGTTGATAAATTATCTAAATATATTAATAATTCATTTTATAATTAATATTCTAACTAATATAATAATTTAACTTCTCTATAATTAATTTTTATAGTATAAATTAGAAGTCCCTATGTCTATATTCTATTATAAGTATATACTCTTCTTTATTTAATGCTATCTTAATCCACCTTTAATTTATTATTTAAACTATTTTTTTAATTCTATTTATTAAATTTAAATCTATACCTTCTACTAATTCTCACTAATAAGCTTGTTATAAATATATTGTTTTATATATTTATGTAACATATTTTAAATATTTATATTAATAGAATTAAAAATACCAACAGTTTATACTTAATACGAACTATTGGTATTACTATGTTTATGGTACATCTAACAGGATTCGAACCTGCGACGCTTGGATTCGAAGTCCAACGCTCTATCCAGCTGAGCTATAGATGTTTAAATATAATAAAAAAACAACTGATAACAGTTGTTTAAATGGAGCGGATAGTGGGAATCGAACCCACCTTTCTAGCTTGGAAGGCTAGAGTATTACCGATATACGATATCCGCATATTTATCTTGTATTATATTTAAACTGGAGCGGAAGACGGGACTCGAACCCGCAACATCCACCTTGGCAAGGTGGCACTCTACCATTGAGTCACTTCCGCATACTTGGTGCAGATGAAGGGAGTCGAACCCCCACGCCGTAAAGCGCTAGATCCTAAGTCTAGTGCGTCTGCCAATTCCGCCACATCTGCATTTTAAATTTGGTGGCTCACCCGGGAATCGAACCCGGGACACCATGATTAAAAGTCATGTGCTCTACCGACTGAGCTAGTGAACCATATATTGGCTGGGATGGCAGGATTCGAACCTACGCATAATGGAGTCAAAGTCCATTGCCTTACCGCTTGGCGACATCCCATTACATGGGGTGAACGATGGGACTCGAACCCACGACAACCAGTGCCACAAACTGGCGCTCTACCAACTGAACTACGTTCACCATTCTTTTTGGTGCGTTATCAGGGGATCGAACCCGGGACACCCTGATTAAGAGTCAGGTGCTCTACCAACTGAGCTAATAACGCATATTAAATGGAGCGGATAGTGGGAATCGAACCCACCTTTCTAGCTTGGAAGGCTAGAGTATTACCGATATACGATATCCGCATATTTATCTTGTATTATATTTAAACTGGAGCGGAAGACGGGACTCGAACCCGCAACATCCACCTTGGCAAGGTGGCACTCTACCATTGAGTCACTTCCGCATACTTGGTGCAGATGAAGGGAGTCGAACCCCCACGCCGTAAAGCGCTAGATCCTAAGTCTAGTGCGTCTGCCAATTCCGCCACATCTGCATTTTAAATTTGGTGGCTCACCCGGGAATCGAACCCGGGACACCATGATTAAAAGTCATGTGCTCTACCGACTGAGCTAGTGAACCACATATTGGCTGGGATGGCAGGATTCGAACCTACGCATAATGGAGTCAAAGTCCATTGCCTTACCGCTTGGCGACATCCCAATATGGGGTGAACGATGGGACTCGAACCCACGACAACCAGTGCCACAAACTGGCGCTCTACCAACTGAACTACGTTCACCATATGGTGCGTTTTAAGGGATTCGAACCCCTGGCCCACGCCTTAGAAGGGCGTTGCTCTATCCAGCTGAGCTAAAAACGCATATTATTTTTAATGGAGCGGATGATGAGAATCGAACTCACGTAACTAGCTTGGAAGGCTAGGGCTCTACCATTGAGCTACACCCGCATATTTAGTTGTAATTGGTCGGGGTGACAGGGATCGAACCTGCGACCTCATGGTCCCAAACCACGCGCGCTCCCATCTGCGCCACACCCCGAAATTAATGGTGCGTTTTAAGGGATTCGAACCCCTGGCCCACGCCTTAGAAGGGCGTTGCTCTATCCAGCTGAGCTAAAAACGCATATTTTATTTATTTAATCTCTCATTACAACGTTTATTATTTTAATTCATAAGATTTATTCTGTCAAGCACTTTTTTTACTTTTTAAAATTGCTTGCTGAACTTCCCTTGAGAACCCTTATTATTATAAGTTATTCTCATATTTATGTCAAGTGTTTTTTCATTTACCATGTTTTAACTACTCGAACATTCATCAAGAATTATAAGTTAACAATGAATAATGGAGCGGGTGATGAGAATCGAACTCACGTAACTAGCTTGGAAGGCTAGGGCTCTACCATTGAGCTACACCCGCAATATTACATTTAATTGGTCGGGGTGACAGGGATCGAACCTGCGACCTCATGGTCCCAAACCACGCGCGCTCCCATCTGCGCCACACCCCGGAGTCATTGTTGTTATCTCCTGACGACAATGACTATTCTACAATATCTAAATTAATCCGTCAATACTTTTTTAAAAAAAAATATTATATTTTTTGTTGTTTTCTTTAATATTATACTGTTCTGCTTATTTTATACATTAATGTTTTCTAAATAAACACTAGGTTCTATGCCTTTTTCAACCTCTATAAATCCTATATGTCTTCCATTGTTTCTAGGCAATGATATACTGCCTGGATTCATCAATATTACATCATCATATCTTTCTATCATTGAAATATGAGTATGACCAAAAAGACCTATATCAGCATTTAACTCCTTTGTCTTATAATAAATATTATTTAATCCATACTTAACTCCATATAAATCTCCATGAGTAAAAAATATTCTAGTATCCTCTATATTCAAAATCCCTTCCTTAGGATATTTATCACTATAATCACAATTTCCACTTACAATATATACTTCTCCATGAAAATCTTTTAATATTTCCTCAGCATCTTCAATATTGTCTCCTAAATGTATAACCATATCAGCTTTATTTATATTCTTCTTAGCAATATTTATATAATTTTTCATCCTATGAGTATCACTTATTACTGCAATTAACATTCCTTACTCTCCTATTCATCTATAAGATCCTCAATTATATCTCTTAATTTGTTTAATGCTACCCCTCTATGGCTGACCCTATTTTTTTCCTCAGAAGTTAACTCTGCAAAACTTTTCTTCAAAGGTTCATATAAAAATAATGGATCATATCCAAATCCACATTCCCCATATGCTTCATTTAAAATAATACCTTTTACCTCTCCTGTTATTGGATAATATTTTCCCATTTCATCAAACAAAGCAATTTGACATATAAATTTAGCTCTTCTTTCATCACTAGATGCATTTCTTAGTTCTTCTAATAATTTGGCATTATTCTTTTTATCATTTCCATGTTCACCTGCATATCTAGCTGAATATATACCAGGTGCTCCATTTAGATAGTCAACCTGCAAACCTGAATCATCACTTAAAACCAAAAAATTTTTTTCTCCTCTTGCTTTTAATAATTCATATATTTCTTTTGCTTTTTTCTTTGCATTTTCCTCAAAGGTTTTTCCATCTTCAACAACTTCTACATCTATTTCTTCTTCTTTAAGTGATTTTATTTCTATATTTAAATCACTTAGAAGCTCTTTCATTTCTTTTACTTTTTTTAAATTATTGCTTGCTAAAATAAGTTTTTTCATAATTTTAATCATTTCCTCCAGTGCCTATCCAAAGTGAATCCATTTTTAATGATTCTTTTTGAACGTTAATCATTTGCTTTATCCCCTTTTCACCTAAATCTAATAATTCATTTAATTCATTTCTAGTATATGGACTTTCTTCTCCAGTACCTTGAACTTCAACAAAACTTCCTTCATCAGTCATTATTATATTCATATCAACTTTAGCATTTGAATCTTCTTGATAGCATAAATCTAATATTTTTTCGTCATTAACTATACCAACGCTTACAGCAGCAACAAAACTCCTTATTGGATATATTTTAAACGGTTTTATCCTATGTAATCTATTAACTGCATCAACTAATGCTATAAATGCTCCTGAAATAGCTGTAGTTCTTGTACCACCATCAGCTTGAATAACATCACAATCAATCCATAATGTCTTTTCTCCCAATGCTTTTAAATCTACAACTGATCTTAAAGCCCTACCTATAAGTCTTTGTATCTCCATAGTTCTTCCATCTATTTTTAATCTTGCAATATCTCTTACTTTTCTTGTTTCTGTTGATCTCGGAAGCATATTATATTCAGCTGTAATCCATCCTGATCCTTTTCCTTTCATAAATGGAGGAACTTTATCTTCAATTGAAACATTACATAATACTTTTGTATCCCCTACTTCTGTATATACTGATCCTTCTGCATACTTTGTATAATGTCTTGTTACCTTCACGTGTCTTATTTGATCGTTTTTTCTTCCATCACTTCTCAATGAACTCACACTCCATACTCATATATTTCAAATTCTATAATATTTCTAATATATATATATCATTCTATTGTTTTATCTTATTATATATCTTACTATACTTAACTAATATTAACACCTTATTTAAAAGATTTATTTAGCTCCTTTATCAAAAAATTTCACCTTTTATTTAGATTTTATGCACTATTTTTAAATTTATCTCATATTAATTAATAGTATGAGAATTTTTAGAGAGGTGAATTTAATTGAGATATATAGGACCCTTTTTTAGAATGAATAGTCTTTCTCAAAAGGAAATTAGTAATCAGCTTTTTTATTTATCAAAGGAATCAGTAAAAACTATTGTTCTTAATTCAAAATGTGGTCTGCTAATTCCTATTAGAATTTCAAAGAAGTCTTCTTCTACAAATGATATTAGCATATTAAATAATTTTTCTCCACTAATGTGCATATATAAAAAATCATCCCCTATGTTTATACACAATAAAACTTCACGTGGGTTTGATGAATCTACATTAAAAAAAGAAATAAATCCTTCTACAAATGCTTTAATGACTCTATGCTTATTAGAGTTAAGTGACTATTACTCTAATTATGATAAAGATAATAGAAATATTATCTCTTTTGAAAAACCATTTAAATATCTTGCAAAACAACAACTAAAATTTTATTCAGAAAATCTTAGAAATAATGAAGGTGTATTTGTTAATAAAAAAAATATTTCTGACGGAAACTCTAAAGGTTTTAATTTAATTGATAAAAATAATAAATTTAAATTTTCTGATCAAGCTTTTATGATGGCTGCATATTACTTATATTCTTTCTATAATAAATCTGATGCTGATAGTAATGATTATGAACGATTTTCTAATGAAATACTGTATGTATTAAATGATTATAAAGAATCACTTTATGATTTATCATTTGAAGATGATTTAAATATTTTATTATGTTTAAATATTCATTATAAATATTCACATAACCCAATAGCTTATGAGCTTATATTAGATTTAAGTGATTTCTTAATAAATAAATTTATGACAAAGGATTATTATTCAAATTCACTAGAAAATTGTTGTTTATTAGCTATATGTTTAATGGAATCTTATAAACATACAAATATAATATCTTTTAAAGAAATCAATAAAGAAATTAATGATAAATTATTAAGTTTATACGATAATGAAAAAAATATTTTTATTAAATTAACTGACAAAAAAGAAACTAAGTATTCTTGCGTAGAAATTAATCTTTATTTGTTATCTTTAATGGTTTATGCCAAAGAAGAAGATAAAATTTCAGAATTAAAACCAATTATATCTAACATATATAGAAAATTTTATATAAATAATGATTTATTAACAAGTTGGCCTGAAGCTCCAACTTTAGATGAAGTAGAAAGATATAAGAAATTAAGCTTAAAATCTGATGATATGTTAGATGAAACTTATTTTAGAATGCCTAATTTACCATCTCCTGAAAGTACTGGTTTAGCACCTATATTTGTTAAATATTTAAATTACTCTAGAAAAAAAGATTGTTTTACAGTACGTAAAGTATATTTTGATTCAAATAAAAATATGTTTTCTTTCCTATTATTTATATATTTTCTTAAAGAAGATGTACAAAAAGAAATGGGATTTAATAAAGAAAATAATAGTTTAGATTTAGATACTTGTAGAACTACTTCTGATATTAATGATAATGTTGATAATAACAATGTCTCTAGCGATGATATTAATAATTCAAACCAAATCAATAATGCAAATATAATTAATGATGCTGATAATACTAAATCTGAAATTGCTAGTATTAACAATAATAACAAACAACTGAATTCAAGTAATGATAAACAATCAAGTAAAGAAATTATCATAGCTAAAAAATCAACAAATGATATTAACAAAACCTTAAATTCGTCAGATAATAAATCAAAAAAATCTATCAGAGATAAATCTAGCAATAAGAAAATTTAATTTTATATTGTAAAATATATAAGGCTACATCATTGTTGACGTAGCCTTAAACTATTATATATATATATATATCAATTTATAATAGTTGAAAAATCTATGTTTCCATTACCATCCATCTTAATACTAGACACCTTTCTAGAAAAAGCTATATTTTCATTATAAAATATCAAAGGCACTATTCTGTACTCTCTAAAAAGTTTATTTTCTATACTTAGATATTCTTCATCATTATTATTGCTAGATAGTAAAGTTTCTTTTTCACTTTCGCTCATATAATTAATAAATTTCTTATAAAATTTGTCTTTATTTAATATATTAGCTTCATTATTAAACAATATCATGTCATATCTTCTTTGTAACTCTTCATCATTAAATTCATCTTCCTTTAATAAGCTATATTTTATAAATATTCTTGTATTTTCTCTAAACCACTTTTCTATAATCCTACACAGTTCTCTATTCATAGTATTATCTTTACATAATATTGTAAGTACTTTGGGTGGAGACCACTCTTCTTGCTTATTACTTATCACTTTTCTTGTTTGTAATTTAGTTAAATCGTCTTTATCTTCTCTAAAATAACTTCCTTCTGCTAACTCAAAAGATTTATCATTTGATATCAAATAATTTTCCATAGATTTAGATATATATTTATATATCTCTCTTCTACCTTGTAAAGAAATATTGTTACTATCATTTATATATAAATAAACCCCTTCATTTTTAGGAATAGTTATTAAATTACCATCATTACTTAGCTTATTTAATTGACTTTGTGGTGGATCTACAACTAAATCTCTTTCTCCAACCTCAAATGATGCCATAGATAGCTCCACATTGCTATCATTTATTAAATTTATAACTTTTTTATTATCACTATCATAATTAGATTCTAGCGTAACCTTATCATTTTCAAATAATGTTATTTTATATTCACCACTATATACTAACTCATTGTAATTTTTCTTCATATTTTCCCACATTATCAGATATTTTCTTAATCTATATTGAGGTTTAGTTAACTCATCTAAAAATTTATCATTCTTCGAATTAAGCCTTATAATAACACTGTTATCTTTTGATTTAATAGCAACCCCCTTCTCAAATGTAGTTTTTCCTTCTCTAAATTCTTTTGCACCATATACATCTAATAATGCACTTATATTTTTTTCATCTTCTTCTTTTAATAATTCTCTAAAAAAAACTACTATATCATTTGAAGTTATTTTACTTCCATCACTCCAATATATATTATCATTTATTTTAAATTCATATTCTATTTCATCTTCACTTTTAATTATTTCTTTAGCTAAAGAAGGTACAATATTATTATCTATATTCTTTGAAACTAATCCTCTGCTAACTGCACAAATTATATCTTGATCTCTTTTAGATAAATTAGTAATATTTTTTAAATTATCAGATATATTTTCTAATCCATAATTAATGACATTATCTGTTTTTTTGTCTATTGAAACAGTATCAATCTCTATGAATCCTAATAAAAAAGCACCTATGATAAAAATTAAAGATATAGGTAGCAAGTATTTTTTCAATATTAATACCCTCCTTATTATCATACTAAACATAATTAAAGTATTAACATTTTATTTAATTTGTAATCAGTAAGTTTTATAATTATTTTTATTATCTTCAATAAAAATATAAAATAAATCCTTGCATTAAAATAAAATTATTACAATAATATAAATGTACATATATATTTAAAATATTTATTTTAGATATGGTATAATATTAGCATATTTTATTGGAGGTTTTTAAAATGGAATTTTTAACAGCTACTTTTCTAATAGTTGCAATATTATTTATGTTAGTTTTTATGTTCATAGGAATATGGTTGTTTATAGTCGCACTAAAATCACATAAACAATTAAGATATCAAAACTATATATTAGAAAAGATTTGTCAAAAAATAAATACATTATCTGATAAAATGTATTTAAGTGAAACTCAAAATGATAATTTAGATTACTCAAGAGATGAAATCGATTCAGATAATTCCTATGAAGATATTAGTAATGATAATATATCAGGCTTTGATAATTCTAATGAATTAACCTAAAAAACTACCATGAAATTAAATTTCATGGTAGTTTTTATATTATTATCTTTTTCTAATTATTCATCAACTAATTTTATTATAAAATTTTCTATTTTACTAAATTAACTATAAAAAATATTAACGAAATAGATATCATAAAACTAAAAGCAGAATATATCATTCTTTTTCTACCAGTTTCATTAAGTATAAATCTAATTGTAAGCACTAGCATAGTTATACATATTCCCAATTGAACAGGTAAATATGAGTAAAAAACTTGATCGACATAATAAAATTGATAACTAGTTAAAAAAGTACATACTATTAATATACTAGTTATAAACCCACATATTAATGTTAACCAATTTACAAGTGCTTTCATTAATTTTCACTTCCTAACATTTTTTCAAATTCCTCTTCTGAAATAACTTTAACTCCTAATTCTTGTGCTTTAGTTAACTTTGAACCAGCTGATTCACCAGCTATAACATAATCAGTTTTTTTACTTACACTACCTGAAACTTTAGCACCTAAGTTTTCTAGTTTAGCTTTTATTTCAGATCTAGAATAGCTGTTAAGCGTACCAGTGGCAACTACGGTTTTTCCTTTAAAAATGCTCTCTACTATTTTTACTTCATCAAATTCTGGATTTACTCCTAAACTTAATAACTCATCAATAGTATTTATTACTTTTTCCTCTTTAAAGAATTCAATTATATCCTGTGCAACTACATCTCCAACATCTTGAACTGAAACTAAATCATCAAATTTAGCATTCTTTAATCCTTCTAAAGATTTGAATTTGTTAACAATATCTTTAGCAGTTTTTACTCCAACATTTGGAATACCTAAAGCATATATAAATGAATACAACTTACATTCTTTACTATTCTCAATTGCATTTAATAAATTTTCAGCCTTTTTATCTCCAAACTTTTCTAATGTTATTAAATCTTCTTTTCTTAATTTATATAAGTCTGATATAGACTTAATATTTAACTTTTCAAACAACTGTTCTGCTGTCTTTTCAGAAAACCCAGCTATATTCATAGCATTTCTTGAAGCATAATGAACTATAGTTTTAACTAATTGTGGCTTACAAGAAAGTGTATTTTCACAGAAATAATGTGCACCATTTAAAACCACATGACTTCCACATGCTGGACATTTAGTCGGTGGTGTTATTTCTTCAGAATTTTCCAATGTATTTTCTACAGTTCCCATTATTTCAGGTATAACATCATTTGATCTTCTTACAAATACATCTGCTCCAATTCTAACACCTTTTCTCTTTATATCATCCATATTATTAAGCGTTGCTCTTTTAACAGTTACACCTGCTAATTCTACTGGCTCCAATATTGCTGTCGGTCCTATTCTACCACTTCTTCCAACATTCCATTCAACATCTAAAAGTTTTGTTGTAGCTTCCTGAGCTTCAAACTTATATGCTATTGCCCACTTAGGGAATTTAACAGTATATCCCATCAATTCTCTAGTTTTAATATCATCTATAGCTAATACTAAACCATCAATATCATAATTTAAATCAAATCTTATTTTTTCTATATACTCTATTTCTTTTTTTATATCTTCAATAGACGTGCATACTTTTAAATAATCATCAATTGGCAAACCCTTTTCTTTTATAAAGTCCATCATTTCTAAATAAGTTTTAAACTGATTTCCTTCTTTATAACCAACATCATAAAAAAACGCTGACAAATTCCTTCGTGCAGTTTCTTTTACATTAAGATTTCTAAGTGCACCAGCTGCTCCATTTCTTAAATTCTTTAATGGAATTTGTGAAGAGGCATTATATTTTTCAAATGCTTCTTGAGTCATAATAGCTTCCCCATGAACTTCAAATAAATCATCATTTTCTTGAAGTTTTAATGGTATAGATTTAATAGTTTTTACTTGAGATGTTACATTTTCTCCTATTTCGCCATTTCCTCTAGTAGCACCTGTTTCAATTAAGCCTTCCTTATTATAAGTTAAGTTAACTGTTAATCCATCAAACTTTTTAGTAGCTATATATTTTAAATCTGGTAAATCTTCACCTTTAGCTCGCATTTCATTTACAAATTTAACATTTCTATTATGCCAGTCTTTTATTTCATCTAAACTTTGAGCTTTATCTAAACTCCAAAGTTTACCCTTATGAGTATATTTTTTAAAACCATCTAAAATAATATCACCAATTCTTAATGTAGGTGAATACGGTAGTATAAAATTAGTCTCTTGCTCTAAAGCTTTAAGTTCATCATATTCTTTATCATAATCCTTATCACTTATAGATGGATTATCTAATACATAGTAATCATATGAATATCTATTTAATTTTTCAACAAGTTCTTTTATTCTTTCTATCTTATCCACTACTATCTCTCCATATCATAAACCGATAATTTTTTTATAAATCTACATATTAATATATATTTAAAATTATAAACTAAAATTAAAATTTAAATACCTTTTAATTTAGCAAATGACAACATTAGATTTTTAACTCCTTGCTTATCAAAAGCAATAGTTAGTTTCTTGTCATTTCCAGTATCTTGAACACTAACTATTGTTCCTACTCCAAATTTTTCATGTTGTATTTTTCTACCTAAAGTAACCTCATCAACGCTCAAATAATCAGAATCATTATTACTTACAAAATTGTTAGATTGAGAAACATCCCTTTTTATTGTACTTCTTAAACTATGAGGATTATTATATCGATTATTTCTTTGTCCCTTAATACTAGAACTATTTCCTGAGCCAATTCTATTTCCACTTACATATTCCTTAAGTTCTGGTTTTATTTCATTAATAAAATCTGATTGAGGATATGCAACTGTTCTACCAAATACTCTTCTAACCTCAGCTGATGTCATAAACAATGTTTCTTTTGCTCTTGTTATACCTACATAACATAATCTTCGTGACTCTTCCATCTCAGATTCTTTTTCAAACGACATATTTCCCGGGAAAATTCCATTTTCCATTCCAACCATAAATACAACTGGAAATTCAAGACCTTTTGCACTATGAACTGTCATTAATACAATAGTGTCCTCTTCTTCCTCAATCTTATCTGTATCTTGAACTAGTGATACTTTTTCCAAATAAGCTGCTAAAGATTTATCTTCATTATTCTTTTCAAAATCAACTGCATCTGAAACTAATTCCTTTAAATTTTCAATTCTACTTTTATCTTCAATTTCCTTTGATGATTCTAGTTGTTTTAAATAACCAGTATCCTTAAGGATTGTTTCTATTAATACAGATACAGGGGCTGTTTCACTAAGATTCATGAATTCGTCCATTAAATTTGTAAAGTTTTCTATGTTATTAGCATTCCTAGGTGTTAGTGTTGGAATAGTTCTAACTTCCATTAAAGCATCCCATATATCTAATTCAAAATTATTAGCAAATTCTTGAACCTTCGATACAGTAGCATCACCTATACTTCTTTTCGGTACATTTATTATTCTCTTTAAGCTAACATCATCTCTAGGATTAATTATAGATTTAAGATATGCTAAAATATCTTTAATTTCTTTTCTATCATAGAATCTTGTTCCACCTATAATTTTATATGGAATTCCTCTTCTTCTTAAGCTTTCTTCGAATATACGTGACTGAGCATTTGTTCTATATAATATTGCGAAATCTTTGTACTCTTTATTTTCCTTAGATTTAATATCTACTATTTGTTTACTAACAAAATCTCCTTCATCACTATCTGAAAATGCCCTATAAACCTTTATTTTATTTCCTGGTTCTTGCTGAGTTCTAAGTACCTTACTTTTTCTATTTGCATTATTCACAATTACAACATTTGCTGCATCTAATATATTACTTTTTGATCTATAATTTTGTTCTAATTTTATTACCTTAGCATCAGGATAATCTTTTTCAAAATCTAATATATTTTGAATATCTGCACCTCTCCATTGATAGATACAATTATGAACTACAATATTATTTGCTATATAATTTCTAGCATTATCTACATTTAAATCATATACAAATCCATCATAATTCTCTCTTTCAATAGATACTACAATATCTTCCGTTATCATTCCATTATTTTCTATTGAAATTGCCATTCCTTCTCTAAAACTTCCAATCGGCATAAATAAAAAGCTTTTACTTTCTGTTAATCTTGCTTTTTTTAATATATCAAAATTTTCTTCAACTTGCTCTAAATTCTTAGCAAATTCTTCTGCATCATCATATAAAGCTCTTTCAGTTTCTACTCTATATGTATTTCTTTCACCATTTCTAACATTAAATCCAGCTTCTATAAATTTATTTTTTGTTTCATCACCAGATGAATTAAGTCCTATTCTATGAGAATATAAACCTCTTTGTACTGACTTTTTTCCTCCAAAAAAAGTAATATTAATTCTCTTTCGTATTGAATCTCCTCTTATTACCGCATTGCTTAAATGATGAGGATATTCTTTATATAAATATTCTTCCTCCATTAATCTTTCAGCAGCACTTACTGTATCAATTTCTTTAAACATATTCTCTATATGTTCTTGAGATATTGCTAAATTTCTTCCTCTTGAATTAAACACAATAGTTGGTATTCCATATTTTACAGAATAATATTGTTCATAATAAGTTGCATCACCTTTTGAACTACAAACTTTTATAATCCATATCTTATCTGCCTGTTCTCCATTTAATCTAACTGCTAAACCACTAGCTTCTCTTTCATCCCTAGATCTTATAGATGACGTTTGACCAATTCTATAACCAAAATCCTTTTTATACATTAAATAAACATAATATTTATCTTCTTCCAATAATACTTTTCCAAATGAAATATGATTAGGTGTAGATTTTATTACTTTATTACTTTTTGTAGTAATTTTTATTATTTCTCCACAATACTTCTTTTTACTTATATTACTTATAGGTAATATTCCCATTTCTCCATTACCACATGATACTTTAACTTTATCATTAGAAGTTAATTTTTCTATAGGAACTTTTTTACCTTCAGTAGATATTAAGGTACCTTCAACTAGACATTGATCATCATCCCCTACAACACATATATTCTTATATTTAGATGCCAATAATCTAATTAATTCATACTGAGCTCCATTTGTATCTTGATACTCATCTACCATAATATATTTAAATTTATTTTGATAAAAATCCAATACTTCTGGATTAGATTTAAAAAGCTCAACAGTCTTAAATATTAAATCATCAAAATCTAATGCATTATTCTCTTTTAATCTCTTTTGATACATTTCGTATGCTTCTGCAATTTTCTTTTCTCTAAAATTAGATTCATTTTGCCTCATAAAACTTTGAGCACTTTGCATACTATCTTTTGCTTTTCCAATTTTACTTAATATCTCTTGGTCAGATATATCTTTTTCATTAATATTTAAAAGTTTCATACACTCTTTTACTAATACTTTTTGATCAGATGTATCATATATTGTAAAGTTACTATTATAACCAATCTTATCTATTTCTCTTCTTAGAATTCTTACACAAGTTGAATGAAATGTAGATATCCACATATTTTCTGCTTTATTACCAATTAATGATATAACTCTATCCTTCATTTCTTTAGCTGCTTTATTGGTAAATGTAATAGCTAATATATTGTATGGTTGTATTCCAATATCTTCTATCATATGTGCCATTCTATAAGTTAATACTCTTGTTTTTCCTGATCCTGCTCCAGCTAATATTAACAATTGTCCATCTATATTAGTGGCACCTTCATATTGTTCTTTATTAAGCAATGATTTTAACTCCATTTGGTTAACCTGCTCCTTTCTTAATCTCTAAATATTATAACATAGCAAAACTATTAATAATATTTAACTTTTATATGCTGATTAATGTTTATATTCAGCGATTACTATTTAATTATTTTATGTAAAATTATACACCTTTTTATTATCTCCTATTCTTTAATATAAAACCAACCTAAAAATGAATTAATTCATTCATTTTTAAATTTTAATGAATGAATTAATTCATTTGTATATTTCATATTTAAATTATAGAATTTTTCTATATCTCATAGATATTAATAAATTTACACCTATAGTAAACATTTTCATTTATTAAACAAAAAAAACGCAACCCTTGGGGCTAGGTTGCGCTTTAGCAATAAGCAATAAGCAATAAATAAAAAGGGGGCTATATAATTCCTTTTATTTATCCTTGCAAAATTATTATAGGATATTCTATATTAAAATGCAAGTAATTTTACGAAAAATATTTACTTATGCACCAAAAATGAATTATTTTATTGCAAATTATTATAACGTTCGTTAATTTTCATTTAAAATAGCTAATTCTTCTTCTGACAACTCTCTATATTCGCCTTCTTCTAATTCATCATCAAGAATTAAACCTCCAAATTCCTCTCTCTTTAAATAAATCACTTTTTTACCACATGCTTCGAACATTCTCTTAACTTGATGATATTTTCCTTCTTGTATGGTAACTCTAACTTCTGAACCTTCAAGTGAAGAAGATATAATTTCTAAATCAGCCTCTAAACATTTATATCCATCATCTAATACTACACCTTTTTTAAATGCTTCTTGATCTTTTTCATTTACTTCTTTATCTATTTTAGCATAATAAATTTTATCTACATGCCATTTAGGAGATATCATTCTATGATTAAAATCGCCATCATTAGTTAATAGTAATAAACCAACAGTATCCTTATCTAATCTACCTACTGGAAATGGATTAAAAACTTGATGATCTATTTCTAACAAATCAACAACAGTTTCATCTTTTGAATCATGAGTCGCTGATATTACTCCTGCTGGTTTGTTCATCATTAAATATATGTACTTACGATAAAATATTTCTTCTCCGTTTATTTTAATTATAGATTTTTCTGGATCTACATTTATACTACTATCTTTAAGTATTTTTCCATCTACTTCTATTAAACCTTTTTTAGCTAATGCTTTAACTTCTTTTCTACTTCCATATCCTAAATTAGAAACTATTTTATCTAATCTCTGCATTTTCCACACTCCACTCTGTGATTATTATCTCTCTGTACATTAGTATCTTATCACATATGTCAAAATAAATATTCACATAAATAGAAATTATTTTTAAATAAAAAATGAAGTCATTACAAAATAACTTCATCTTTTATTTGAGTTACCCTAAAATCCACTTCTATAATATCCCATTACTTTTGGAATATAATTTTGAGTTTCTTTAGGCATTTTATATAAATGTTCAACAGAGGTAACGCCCCTTCTTTGCATTGTTCCTGGCCCTGCATTATATGCCATAAGAGCCATTTCAATATTACCATTATATCTATCAATATATCCTTTTAATTGCTTAGTTCCACCATTTATATTTTGTTCTATATTAAAAGGATCATTTACTCCATCTTCTTCACAATTCTCTGGCATAAGTTGCATAAGCCCCATGGCTCCTGCACCAGAAACTGCTTTTGGATTAAAATTTGATTCTTGCTTAATTATAGATAAAATCAAATTAGAATCTATTCCATATTTTTTAGATGCTTCTTCTACTGCTGTATATATTCTTTGCTTACTTTCATTATCAGTATCTATATTAACATTTGATACATTGCTAGAGCTATTTAGGTTAGAAATTAAATTTTCATTTAAAACCATTTTCATATAATCTAATCTTTGGCCTGGAGTTGTTTGCGTATTTTCTAATGATTTCATAGCTTCTAAATTACTTTTATCTTTATTTAATTCATTCGATGTTTGATTAGATTGATCTGCTAAAGCTTGCATAACTAATGCAAATTCTAATCCACCTGTACTACTTTCTTTACTCTTACTACTATTTCCACTATTATTAATAGCCGTTAATGCCATTAATTCATTTGAAAATGAATTTAAATTATTTATACCCATAACTATCCTCCAATTTTTAGTACGCTTGTCTTAAGTATGTTTTGATATATGAAATAGTAATTAAAATATCAATATATTACTAAAACATAGCTATTCTTAAGTATAAAACTAAACTACTATACTCTATTTATTTTCGTAATAAGTTTAAAAATCTTAATCTAATACTTTAAAAGATATTTCTGAATAATCTTCATAATTAACATTTTTATAGTAACTCTTAGATAATACTAAGATTTTATATTTTCCTTTAATAAAAGGTATAAAACTATAGTAATTTTTTTTACTATAAGATTGAACTTTATTCCAATTTCCATGTTCCATTAAATAAAATTCATAACAAACATCTTTTCCACCTTTACTCTTAACCTCAAAAGTTAATTCATGATTAATTTTAGGTTTCTTTTTATTTATAATTATTTTTGTATTTATAACAGGTGATGCTTCATTTATATATACACTAACTTCTTTTTTAGAATCATATTCATCTGTACACTTTACATTTTTAGCATATACTTCTATTGTATATTTTCCAGCAGTTTTTGGTACAAATCTTAATTTTTTATTTCCTACAAATTCAGTTTCTTCAACTAAATGTCCATTAATTTTAGTTACATACTTAACCAAAACACTTTTAGTATTTTGTATTACTGATTCAAACTCTATTGTATCCCCAACTACATAATTATTTTTAGATGGTAACATTATATAGTCTATTTCACCTGGGATATATTCATTTGCTTTTATATATACAAAGGTATGAGCATCAAACTCCTTGTCAGAGTATCTATCTTTAACAATAACTTCTATTTCATAGTCTCCCTTTTCTTCTGGAGTAAAGTTAACCCAATTTTTCTTACTACTTTTTGTTTGTTCTATTTTTACTTTATTTTTATAAACTATGAAAGAGTAGCCTAATCTAGTTCCGCCCTCTGCATTAACCATTATATTTACTGGTTGATTAATTAAAACATTTTTTTCTTTATCTACAACAACATCTACTATTTTTACTGGTTTATTTCCTCTTTTTTCTATTTCAAAATCAATTTCTTCAAAAGCCTCATATTCAGCTCCAGATGAAGCGTCCTTTACATAAACCGAAATAACATATCTTCCTGACTCTCTAGGTTTCCATACATATTCTGAGTTCCTTATAAAACCAGTATCTTCCTCATATGAACCATTTACTTTATATCTATATAAAAGGTTAATACCACCTTCTGCTTCTGTATTAAACTTTATATCTGTATCTATAATTTGAGGTGAGCTTAACTCCGCTGCAAATCCTTTAATAACTATATCCTTATAAGGCTTTATATTATATAAAAGAACTGCTCTGTCATCATATTCCTTGTTAGAGAATATATCCTTTACACAAGCTAAAAGTCTATAGCTTCCTTTATTATATTCCTTATATACAACATAATTTTTAGTAGAATAATCTTGCATACAGGTAGCTTTTCCATCTTTAGATATCTTATAAAACTTATATAGAATCGTTCTATTGCTCTCATTTTTAGTTTCTAATGTAAATTTAAGTTCCTGTCCAACTATTAATTCAGTATTGTGACATACAAAATTGGTTATTTCTACATCTTTGATATCTTCTACATTAATTTTAACAGTTGTATAATCATCAAAATTGTCATCTGAATTTGCTCTTTTACATTCTATTAAGAATTCTTTTTTTCCTGCATTATTAGCAGTATATAATAATGTATTGTCCGTTGTATAATCTACAATAAGTTCCCATCCTTGTTTACCCTTTATATAAAATCTATAAAGTAGATCTTCTTTAACTGATTTTACTTCTATAGAACATTTTTCTCCAACGCTTAAATCAGGCTTATCTATTTTTACATCTTCTATAAGACTTATTAAATCTTTATTACTAATTAAATAATCCTCTTTTGCTAAATAATCAAATGATTTTTTACCTTTCTTATCCCTTGCTTGAACCATAACCGTATATTCCCCTTCATAAACTGGTTTCCAACAGCAATTATCTTTTTCTGAATAATCTTGTATAGTTGTCCATATACCATTTAAACCAATAATAAATTTATATTCTATATCATCATTATATTTGTTAACCTTACTCTTTATTTTTATTTCAGATCCTCTGGTTTGCGGTTTTTCTTTGTCAAATACGAGTTCTATATCTTTTAACTGAAGCTCCTGCATTTTTCTCAAACCCCCTCTCTGTATACTCCTTAATTATATTATACATTTATTCCATTTTTTGTAAATAACTTCAGCTAATTTTTATTTAAATTATATCATATTTATATAATTATTATCATATAATAAAAAAATCCCTAAGCGACTGTGAAACGTCGATTTTTTCAGCCATGCACCCTTTCTAAACATAGTGCAGGAATAATGGTGCGGCATATAATTATTTTTTATTATTTAGGAATACTCATAATATCTTTAAAATGTAGTATTTTATGAGTTATATAAAGATATTCCAAAGATATAATTTGCTAAAGAAAGAATAAAAAAAAATAGAGGTATTTTCCTCTATATATCTTTATTAATTAATCCTATAAGTCTTATCAAGTTTTTTTCTAATCTTAAATTATCCTCTTTGTTTCTCTTTTTAGGATTTGAAGTTTTTCCTCCACCACGTCTAATTTTTTGTGCTAAGTGTCTTTCTTCTAATAATCTATCTATATTGCTTTCATCATATATATATCCTTTAGGATTTATCACTTTTGCTTTCTTAGGTAAACATATTGCTGCTACCCCATAATCTTGAGATACTACTATATCATTTGCTTTAGTTTCATTTATTACAAACATATCCACACTTTGAAATCCACTATCCACAATTTTAACTTCTGAATAATCACTTTTTATACAGTGATTTATATCACAATAAATCACCACTGGTATATTTCTGTTTTTAGCTACTTTTTCAATAATGGAAATGCCTGGACAGGCATCTCCATCAATTATAATTTTCATGAATTAAAGTCTCTTTTCTAATTCTTCTTTCATGTTTTCATATCCTGGTTTTCCAAGAAGTGCAAACATATTTTTCTTATATGCTTCAACTCCTGGTTGATCAAATGGATTTACTCCTAAAAGATATCCACTCATTCCACAAGCTTTTTCAAAGAAGTATACCATATGACCAAAGTAGTAAGGTGAAAATTCAGGAACATTTAATACCATATTAGGTACTCCACCATCATTATGAGCTAATAAAGTTCCTTGGAATGCTTTATTATTTACAAAATCCATAGTTTTTCCTGATAAGAAGTTTAATCCATCTAAGTCTCCTTCGCTGAATTCTATTGTAACTTCTTTTCTTGGTTTTTCTACATGTATAACTGTTTCAAAAAGATTTCTTCTACCTTCTTGAATGTATTGTCCCATTGAATGAAGATCTGTACTGAAATCAACTGCTGCTGGGAATAATCCTTTATTATCTTTTCCTTCTGATTCTCCATATAATTGTTTCCACCATTCATTAAAGTAATGAAGACATGGTTCATAGTTAACTAATATTTCTATTGCTTTACCTTTGTTATATAATGCATTTCTCGCAACAGCATATTTGTAACAATCATTTTCCTTAAGTGAAGGATTTGAATATGCTTCTCTTGCATCAGCTGCACCTTGCATCATTTCATCTATATTTATTCCTGCTACAGCTATCGGTAATAATCCTACTGGTGTTAAAACTGTAAATCTTCCTCCAACATCATCAGGAATCACAAATGTTTCATATCCTTCTGCATCAGCTAAGCTCTTTAATGCTCCTCTAGCTTTATCAGTTGTAGCATAGATTCTCTTTCTTGCTTCTTCTACACCATATTTCTTTTCTAAATATGATTTAAATATTCTAAATGCAATAGCTGGTTCTGTAGTAGTTCCTGATTTTGAAATTACATTTACACTAACGTCTTTTCCTTCTATAGCTTCTAATAATTCAGCCATATAAGTTGAGCTTATATTATTACCTGCGTAGAATATTTGTGGTGTTTTTCTCTTATTTCCATCTAAAACATTATGGAAATTACTTGTTAACATTTCTATTGCTGCTCTAGCTCCAAGATAAGATCCACCAATCCCTATAACTATTAAAACATCTGAATCAGATTGTATTTTTTCTGCTGATTTTTTAATTCTAGCAAATTCTTCTTTATCATAATTTACTGGAAGGTCTATCCAACCTAAAAAGTCATTTCCTTGACCTGTTTTACTATGAAGTCTATCATGTGAATCTTTTACCATTCCTTCCATGTAATCTAGTTCATAGTCTTTTACAAATGCTTGTGCTTTACTTAAATCTAATGTTAATCCTTTTTTCACAACCATACCTCCATATATTAATTACGTAAATTTCTCTTTACAATTATATCACATTTTTACTGAAGATTTATTAAACATTTATGATATTATTCAAAGTTTGGAATATCATACTAAAAAATGATAAATCATGCTTGTAACGCATATAAATTCTTTAAAATTTATATTATTTATAATAAAGTATTTTAAATTTATTTTACTTTATTATAATACAGTAACTTTATTATATGCATTTTACTAATATTTAATGACTTGTTTTTTATACTTAATCAGTTAATTAATGCTTTATAAATTCATTCATTACATCAATAATAATTACGTATATAACATTAAAAGCTCCTTTAAAATTAGGAACTTTTAATGTTATATATTTAAAATTTATAAGAGAGTAATACATGTGTCTAAAATATATTTTTTTGTTTTTTACTTAAAATTAATTTACATTTTAAAACTAACCTCTAGTTTTTCCACCTGCAATATTATAAGTTACTCCGTGAATATAACTTCCTCTTTCTGAACCTAAATAACAAACTAAATCTGCAACTTCTGATAATTTCCCTGATCTTCCAAGAGGAGTAGTTGATGTTTTGCTATATCCTTCTCTTAAATTTTCAACTGTAATTCCTCTAGTATAAGCTAATGCTGTTTCATATTCTATAGTTCTTAATCCTGTAGCTTCTAATATTCCTGGTGCCACACCTACAACTCTAACACCTTGTTTACCTAATTCTTTAGACCAAGATCTTGTAAATGAATTTACTGCATTTTTAGTTGCTGCATAAATACTTTGTCCTTCTGATCCTTCTAATCCACTTTCTGAAGACATATTTATAATAACTCCAGAACCATTCTTGACCATTTCTCTAGCAACAGCTTGAGCACAGAAGAATACGCCTTTTATATTAACATTAACTATCTTATCAAACACAACTTCGTCTAATTCATATTTACTATTTTCTTCTTTTGGATCTACTAATAATCTAGGTATATTAATACCTGCATTATTTACTAAAATATCTATTCTTCCAAATGTTTCTTTAGTCTTAGCAACCATTTCTTTAACACTATCATAATTTGTTACATCTGTATTCATATATAACATTTTTCCACTTGTTTCTGTCATTTCTAATTCTGGTGCATTAGGATTCATATCACATACCACAACATTTGAACCATTATTTAAAAACTCTTGTACTACTGCCTTTCCTATTCCTGATGCTCCACCTGTAACTATTGCTGTTTTTCCCTCTAAATTTAACCATGATTTTATCATTTTTATCCCTCCAATGTTAATTTATATGAATATCGTTTCTCTCTATATTTATTAAGGAATAGGTTTGATTTTTCTACTTATTTCCGATATAAGTATATACGTAATCAAACCTATTTAAAATTCAAGGAACAATCAATCCTATAAATTATTCAATTATTTTTTACATATAAACTTTAGATTACTTTATACATTTTTATTAAATTGACTTCTTATACAAATTGACTTATTATGCAATTTGACTTATAATTTTCTTGAATATTATTTTTTAACTATTTAAAATTAATTTCTTATTATTTTTAAGATTGTACCAACGGCAATTGGTGCAATTTCTTTTTTTTCTAAGTATAAAGTTCCAGCTACATTAGCTTCTTCTTCTCCTAGAAAATTATATGTTATATGTCCTAACTCTTTTAAATTTTTATTTACTAATTCACCTACTGCTTTTATTTCATAAGTAATATCATTTATACAAAGTATATCGTTAGGATTTATTTCTTCTAATAAATTATTTTCATTATGAATAAAACAGTAATCAACTAACTCTTGAGGAGCATTATCTTTAAAAGTTATGAACATATTTGCTGCAAAAAACTCTTCAGCTTTTTCTCCAATCTTTTCTATTCTAGTACTATAAATCGTCTTCATAAAACTGTTCCCTTCTTGATTATTTAGTTAATATAATTTAGCTATATAATCCAAAACTTGCAAGCCAAGCTACCACAACTGTTGGAGCTCCTGTTAAAAATCTTGAATATAAAACTGATGGAACACCTACTTGCACTGTTTCTGATTCTGCTTCTGCTAATCCTAAACCAACTGGTATAAAATCAGCAGCTGCTTGTGCATTTATGGCAAATAATGCTGGTAATGCTAAATGCGGTGGTATATTTCCTTTACCAATTTCAGTACCTATTAAAACACCAACTATTTGAGCTATAACAGCACCAGGTCCTAAGAATGGTGAAAGTAATGGGAATGAACATATAAGTGATAATACAACTAGTCCACCTACATTTCCAATTAATGGTGTAAGTAAATTTGCAATCCAGCTACCAATTCCAGATGCATTAATTATACCTATCATTACCGCAACGAAAGCCATAAATGGTAATATTGTATGAATTATTGTATCAATAGTATCTCTTCCAGCTTGGAATAATGTGCTACTAAAATTACCTATTGCTATACCTATTTTTCCAACTAAGCCTCCACTTTGTTGACTAATCTTTTTATTAGTATCGTAACTCATTAAGTCTTCCTCCTTTAGATTATATTTTGCTATCTTTTAAATTAATGTTATTCTACTATCTCTACATTTTCAGGTTTTACTGCTGAAACATATATATCTTCTTTTATAAACATTGCTAACGGTCCACTTTTACCAGTTCTCATTATATTAACTGTTGGTATCTTCTTTTGTGGATAAATTCCACATCTTAATGTTCCTCCACAATTTATTATTACACAAGCAATCTCATCATCTTTAACTCCTGTCGTAAATCCATCTACTAATTCACAGCCTGTTAACTCTGCTATTTTCACTGCTGTTTCTGGTTTAGCTCCTCCAGTAATATAAACCACTTTATTTTTCTTTTCTGTAGGTTCTATTACTAATGGACCTCCCCATCCGCCTGATCCTTTACTTATTCTAACTTTTTTGTATCCCATAATTGCCAACTCCTTAATCTTTATTTTTTTATTTAAATTTAACTCTGTATTCTAATAATTTTTATCTTTCTAATTAACTTAATTTTATTTCTGTATTCAACTTAACTCCTTGTTGTTTTTCTACATATGTAGTTGTAAAATCTGTTATCCAACCTCTAAAAAAGTTTGTCACTATACCTACTAATAAATATCTAATTGCTAAATCTGTAGTTGAAAAACCTAAAGTTGTAATACCTGCAGCTATTCCTAAGAATACGAATAATTCGCCTGGATTAATGTGAGGGAATAATCCATTCATTGTGTGACAAGAAAAACTTGATGCTGCATAATAACTTGGTTTATATTTTTCAGGCATAAATCTTCCTAGTGATAATGTCATTGGATTTGCAAATACGAATGTTCCTATAACAGGTAATAATAAATATCTAGATATTGGATTTGAAGAGCATTTTGTTGCTAATTTTTCTATTTTTTCATCTCCAATAAATTTTATAATTGCATTCATTGTAACCAGTAATGCTACTAATAGTGGTATTATTCCTGTTACGAAATCCATAAACTGATTACCACCTGCTCTAAATAAATTCATAAACGAATCTGCACCTTTAGCTAAAAAATCAAACATTTGTGTCATAAGAAAACCTCCTCATTAATTTATACTATCTTTAAACAACCACCTCTAAGTCTGCCTCTTGCTTACTCACCTCCTCTTGTTTAAATTTTTTGTAATTCTTAACAGCATCTAAAATTGCTCTTTTTAGTGGTTTGTTAAATTCTTTTAAATCGTTTTCTTTAATCTTGTAGATATACATATTCTCAAGTCCAGTAAATTGTTTAACTCTTGCTGCTACAGTTACTCCTTGCATTTTTCTAGTCTCTAAAATCAATCCATCATCTTGAATTCTTATAAGAACTATAGTGCCTGAGTTAATCATTCCTTTTTTTCTTCCTATTGCTACTTTTCCTAATTTTCTTAATTCTATATAGTTTTTATTAAAATCTCTAATCTGCATTAATCCAAAGATAAAATTAAGTATCCAAATAGTAATCCCTATTATTATTAAAAATACAACTGAATTCATAATTTATCTCCTTTCTAAAACTTCTTTAAATTCTTTATACTCTTTAGTTTTTATTAATTTTTGAACTATCTTTTTATTGCTTGATAAATCTATAATTTCTTGGTATGTTTTAACTATTACTTCTTGACTATTTTGACCTTCTGAAGGTATTACAAGTAATATTATGAGTCCTACTTCTTTACCATCCACTATAATTAATTTGTCTAATACCCCATATGCTACTATTACATTTTCTACTTTTTCATCAACTGCATGTGGTAATGCTATATAACCTCCAAATGCTGTCCCTGCTTTTTTCTCTCTTGCTATAACTCTTTCCTTATATTCATTTGATACAATATTTAGATTTATTAAATTATCTAACATTTCATCTAAATTATTCATAAAAGTATCTCTATTTAGGTAAAACACTAAATTTTTATTTAACATTCCATTTAAAATATATTGTTCAGTATTATTTCTTATTTCGTTAGTTTTATTTAAAAATATTTGACTTTCTATTTCTCCTTTTAATTGGCTTTCATCAAAAATAGAAGTAATTTTTATTATTGGTATTTGAGCATTTATATCTAAATCAACAAGAGTAAATATCATATCATACTCTCTTGCCATATCTTCTGTAAAATCCAGATCAGGGAATGACTTAAAATTGATTTCTTCTCCAAGTATTTTCTTTAATTTCATAATTAGTAATTTTGCTGTGCCCAAACCTGTTCCACAAACAATTGCTGCATTTTTTATATGAACAAAAGATTTACCTGCTCTTTCAACATATGTTCCAAAATGTAATGCTAAATACCCAATTTCATCGTCTTCTACTTGTACTTGATATTCTTCTTCGATTACCGAAGCAGCTATTTTAGCAACTTCATAAGGTAGTTTATATTTTTCTTTTATCTCTTTTAACATAGGATTCTTATATTTTATGTTTAGTACTATTCTATTTAATGCATAGTATAGATGATATTCTAACCCTTGTATTAACTGTTCGTCTTCTTCTAAACTTAATCCAGTAAATTCAAAAACCTTATTAAAAATTTCTTTTCTCAATAATGTTATATTTTCACCTATTGTTAAATTTCTTAGTACTTCATGATATAAAGGAGCATTTCTTCCAAGCAAAGGCATTACTATAAAAATTATTTCTAAATCATCTATGTGTTGATTTTCTATTACTTCAATTATATTTTTTATATTTTTACCTATTTCATACTCTTCTGATTCTTTTATTATTTTATATTGTGATTGTAGAGTATTTATTTTCTTATTATTCTCTAATCTTATTAGCATAACTGCTATATATCTTATTAAATTATTTATTAAAGCTTCAGTAACGCTAAGTTTATTTTCCTTTAAGTAATTTACTATTTGTTCTTGAAGTTTAATAACCTTCTCTTCAGTAAGAATATTATTATTTTCTAATAAAATTATTGAATCATTATATGTTTTACATATATGTTCGAGTATAATTAGTCTTAAATTAATTTCATCACCTTCAATTTTTATTCCTGAATTTGTTTTTCTCTTCAATACTAATGCATACTCTTTTAACTTGTGATCCACTTTCTTTAAATCTTTAACCAAAGTAGTTCTCCCTACATTCATCTCCTCTGCTAAATCATCTATTGTCACAATCTCATCAAGGCCTACTAACTTATTTATTAAATAGTCAACTCTTTCCTCTGGATTATTTAATTGAGTAAATTTTTGTTTTTGTTTTCTATTTAACTTTAGTAATTCTTTAAATTCTTTTTCATCTTTTATATTTAGGCTATACTTAGAATTATTAGTTTTTATTATTTCTGCAATCTCTCTAGGTATTTCATCTTCAAGTTGTTTTAAATAATTTCTAATACTTCTAGTACTTACATTTAACTCATCTGAAAAATCTTTTAAAGTATTACCATTGCTATTAACTAGCATTTCAAGTATAGTAAATAATTTTCTGTCTAATGATCTTGTAATCATTTTCAACCCCTCATTCCATCTTACAATTATATAATAGTACATTAATTATATTTATTTAATATCAACTTTTTCATTATATGTTTGAAAAAATGTATACTAATTAAAATTATAATAACGTATATTATACAAATTATTTTTTGTATTATGAAATATATTACATGAATTATCTTATGTAATATAACGTACATTATACAAATTATTTTTTGTATTATAACACATTTATACACTTTTTTTAACTTTATATATTAATTATAACTTATTTTTTATTCTAATTAAAAAGAGAGTTTATATAAAAATAAACTCTCTTAATAATATTAAATCAATTTAATAATTACATTAAAAAATCTAACAACAATTATTTTTCTTTAAACATCTCATAATATCTCTTAGAGCTTTTTCATAGCCTGCTCTACATCCTTCTTGGAAACCATTTTTACGTCCATCTTTGTATCCTTTGTTGTATCCATCATTTAGACCTTCTTCATAGCCTTTTTCACGTCCATCTTTAAAGCCTTTCTTGTATCCTTTTTCACAGCCAGCCTTAAATCCTTCTTTGTATCCTTGTTCTTTACCATCTTTAAAGCCTTCTTCATAACCTTTAGCTTTACCATCTTTAAAGCCTTCTTTGTATCCTTTTTCGCAACCAGCTTTGAATCCTTCTTTGTATCCTTGTTCTTGACCATCTTTAAAGCCTTCTTCATAACCCTTAGCTTTACCGTCTTTAAATCCTTCTTTATATCCCTTTTTGCAACCATCTCTAAAACCTTTTTTATAACATCTTCTACATATAGAATTAGTATCTGTTTCACTTAAAGTATCTTCCATATTACAATTTATATCTTCACAATCACTTACTTCATCAACTCTACAAACTAATTCATCTTCATTACAATAATAATCGTTACAATAATAATCGTTCATCGCTTTATCTCCTTTGTAAATAATATATAGTACATAGTATGCCGATGTCTAATTATTGGTTAATATTTATAAAAAAATAATTATATTATCTGTATTTTAATATTACAGATAATATAATTATTTACTACTTTAAATTTCTTTTTATATGTCTTTGCTTATAAGTATAATCAACTAATACTCTATTTAGTTTATATTTATTATCCCCTTTATGAGCTTGTCCTTTCTTAACGGTAAATGCCATATCATAACCTGCTTCTTTAACTGCTTTTAATGTATCTTCATTATAACTTCCTGATGGATATGCTACAAAATTAATACTTTTTCCAGTTAGATTTTCAAGTTTAGTTTTAGAATCTTTTAACTGTTTTAGTTGGTCATCATAACTTAATGTTGAAAGCTCCTTGTGATTAAATGTATGGCTTTCAATTTCTATACCATAATCACTCATTTCTTTAACTTGTGAAGGTAACATATATACGCCACCATCTAAATAATTAGCTATTATAAACATAGTTGCATTCATTTTTAATTCTTTAAGAATAGGAAATGCATTTGTGTAATTATCTTTATATCCATCATCCAATGTTATAACTACACTCTTTTTAGGGATTTTAGCTCCATTATATAAATAATCATATAATTGTTGTAATGTGATAGTAGTATATCCTGCATCCTTTATTGCTTGTAAATGCTGCCTAAATAAATCTTTAGATACAACTAACGGATCCTTTTTAAATTCATTACCAATAGAATGATATCCTAAAACAATAACCCCCATATCTTCGTCAGTAACTTCTGTACCATTAAAAGGACCTTCCTCATTATTATTTTTTACTAAATCTAAATTTTCATTAGTTGAGGTTTGAACACTTTCTCCTTTTATATTATTTTTAATTTGATATGTAAATAATGAAATAATAGTTAATATTATTACTATTATTAACCCTTTTAAAAGAGTATTTTTTCTTCTTTTCAAAATATACCTCCTAGAAAATAAGCTTATATTATTTGTTATTTTATACCTTTTATGTCTAAATTATATACTATTTTGCATTATATTTTTATTAATTTATTCTTAAACTTTACATCTACTTAATTCATCAACATAATCATAAAATTCTTTACATTGAAAATTTCATTTATCTCAAATACTTCTGATAAATATTCTAAATTTTCATCTGAATGTTCAACATCCTTAGAATACATCTGCATTATATCCACTTGATCATTTTTAGTAAATTTATATTCATTATCACACCATCTTACAACATTTAATTCTTTTATAACTAAATAACTAAATACTGCTAGTTTCACCTTGGCAATCACATCATAATCATATACAGATTTCATTAAATATCTAAATATAAAATAAACCATTAAATGCTCATATTCATATGTTTTATCAATATAATATTTATTAAACCTATCATGTTTATCCATATAAAACTCAACGCTAATATCTGTTTCATAAAAATAACTAATAGTATGTTTTAAAACTTTCGGCCAATTATCATTAATATGATCCATACCTTTATATACTTCTAAAATTTTATATACGTTATTATACTTATTTATTTTGTTTTCTTCATGTTCTTTTAATTTGCTGATAAATTTTTTTATAAATTTACTATCTGAATATTTTTCTCTAATTTCTGATATATTAGATATCTTATTTTCATCTACCATTTTTTGAATTTCTTGTGCAAAATTAAGAACTAGAGCCATTCTCTTATTTAAATCAATAGAACGTTCTTGCAATATTTCTATAAATATTTTTCTTGATTTTAACAATTGAATAAACATTTCAAAACTAATATCATTATACGCAATAACCATTTCATCATTTTCTTCTATTTCAAATTTAACTTTATCAGAATCATTTAAAATTATCCTTGCTGCTTCTGGACATGATAAAGAAATTCCCATTTCACGTGTGCTTCCATACTCTTCTATGAATCTTGGATATTGCTTACATGTATTACATAAGTTATCTTTACCAAGTTCACTATATATATCACACATCTTATTTTTATTTAAAAAAGAGCAACTGTCTCCTTTTAGCATAAAAATATTTTCTCCATCATCATCTAAAATAATCTCTTTCTTTAATCTATCTCCAAAGTTTCCCTTTACCGTTTTATAGAATTCACATGTTTCATCATCAATTACAATCTCCCAACCTGCACAACATGTATCTTCACATTTAGAAGCTATACATTTAAAATTCTTATAATAATTAGGTACTCTTATTTTCATTCTTTTACCTCATCTTACTCTATTTAATAAAATTTACTATATAATTCTATCATAAATTTGTAAAAATCTAAAAACAAAAAAATCGCTAAGCGACTATGGAGCGTTGATTTTTTTAGCCATGCACCCTTTCCAAACGTAGTGCAGGAATAATAGTGTGGCATATAATTATTTTTTATTCTTTATAAATAATCATAATACTTTTAAAATACAGTATTCTATAAGTTATTCACAGATTCTTTAGTAATATAAATCCTTAAAGAATAAAAAAACATTTCAGCTAGCCTTAATTAAATATGGTTTGCTGAAATGTTTGTTATTTATTCAAATTCTATAGTTGCTGGTGGTTTTCCTGTGCAATCATACATAACACGATTTACACCTTTTACTTCATTTACAATTCTAGTTGTTACTTTTCCAAGTACCTCCCATGGAAGATCAGCACTTTCAGCTGTCATAAAATCACTTGTAGTTACAGCACGTAGTGCAACTGCATAATCATAAGTTCTTTCATCTCCCATAACACCTACTGAACGCATATTAGTAAGAGCTGCAAAATATTGGCCAATTTTTTTATCAATGCCTGCTTTTGCAATTTCTTCTCTATATATTGCATCTGCTTCTTGAACTATCTTAACTTTTTCAGCTGTTACTTCTCCTATAATACGTATTCCAAGACCTGGACCTGGGAAAGGTTGTCTAAACACTAAATTTTTAGGAATTCCAAGTTCTAAACCTGCTTTACGAACCTCATCTTTAAATAGTAATCTAAGTGGTTCTATAATTTCTTTAAAATCAACACAATCTGGAAGTCCACCTACATTATGATGAGATTTTATAACTGCTGATTTTCCAAGACCACTTTCAATAACATCTGGATATATAGTTCCTTGTACAAGGTAATCAACCGATCCTATCTTTTGAGCTTCTTCTTCAAACACTCTTATAAATTCTTCACCAATAATTTTTCTCTTTTGCTCTGGTTCTTCTACACCAGCTAATTTTTCATAAAATCTTTCCTGTACATTTACACGAATGAAATTTAAATCATATTGTCCATTAGGTCCAAATATTTCTTCAACTTCATCCCCTTCATTTTTACGAAGTAAACCATGATCAACAAATACACAAGTCAGTTGCTTTCCAACAGCTTTTGAAAGTAATACTGCTGCTACTGATGAATCTACTCCACCTGATAAAGCACATAATACTTTACCATTTCCAACTTTTTCACGAATTTCTTCAATTGTTTTTTCAACAAAAGAATCCATTTTCCAGTCACCATTACATCCACATACACCATATACAAAGTTTGAAAGCATTTTTGTACCTTCTTGTGTATGCATAACTTCTGGATGAAATTGAACTGCATATAAATTTTTATCTTCACATTCCATAGCTGCAACAGGACAAACTGGAGTAGAACCTATTACTTTAAATCCTTCAGGAGCTTTTTCTATGTAATCAGTATGACTCATCCAACAAATTGTTGAAGGTGATACATCTTTAAAAAGTTTAGATTCTACACTTACATCAACTTTTGTTTTTCCGTACTCACTTACTGGAGCAGTTGCTACCTTTCCACCAAGCATATGAGACATAAGTTGAGAACCATAGCATATACCAAGTACAGGCACTCCTATTTCAAATATTTTTTTATCACATAATGGAGAATCTTCACCATATACACTATTTGGTCCACCTGTAAAAATAATTCCCTTTGGATTCATTTCTTTAATCTTATCTACACTTAAGTTATAAGGATGAACTTCACAATATACATTGCATTCTCTTACCCTTCTCGCAATTAATTGATTATATTGTCCACCAAAATCTATAACTAAAACTAACTCTTTTTTCATCATTTCCTCCTAAATTGTTTTTTACCACCTAATTATCTAACAACTAAGAACTTTATTCAATAAATATAAAATATATTTATTGTCCTACACTATAATTTGGAGCTTCCTTAGTTATATTTATATCATGAGGATGACTTTCTCTATATCCTGATGCTGTTTGAACAACAAATCCAGCAGTTTTATATAGAGTATCTAAATCTTTAGATCCTAAATATCCCATTCCTGATTTTATTCCTCCTATTAATTGGAATATAGTATCTGAAACATATCCTTTGTATGCTACTCTACCTTCGACACCTTCTGGTACTAACTTCTTATTTCCAGATTGGAAATATCTATCTTTAGATCCACAAGCCATTGCTGCTAAAGAACCCATTCCTCTATACACTTTGTAACTTCTACCTTGGTATATTTCCATTTCTCCCGGTGCTTCTTCACATCCTGCAAATAATGATCCCATCATTGCTACAGATGCTCCTGCTGCCAAAGCTTTTACTACATCTCCTGAATACTTTAATCCACCATCAGCTATTACTGGAACCCCATATTTTTTACCAACTTCAGCACAATCCATAACAGCAGTTAATTGTGGTACTCCAACACCTGCAACTACTCTTGTAGTACATATTGATCCTGGACCTATACCAACCTTAACGCAATCAGCTCCAGCTTTTATTAAATCTTCTGTTGCTTCTGCTGTTGCAACATTTCCAGCTATAATTTGTAATTCTGGGTATTTACTTTTTATTTCTTTAACAGCTTCTAAAACTCCTTTTGAATGACCATGAGCAGTATCTACTGTAATAACATCAACTTTAACTTTTACTAATGCATCAATTCTATCCATCATATCTACTGTAACTCCCACAGTAGCTCCACATAGTAATCTACCATTTTCATCTTTTGCAGCATTAGGAAATTGTTTAGCTTTATCAATATCCTTAATTGTAATTAATCCTTTTAAAACTCCTTCACTGTCAACTAAAGGTAACTTTTCTATTTTATGCTTCTTTAAAAGTTCCTTAGCTTCATCAATAGAAGTGTTTTCTGGAGCTGTGATTAAATTTTCTTTTGTCATAACTTCTTCTATTTTCTTTGTAAAATCATTTTCAAAAGTTATATCTCTATTTGTAAGTATACCAACTAATTTTCCATTCTCAGTTATAGGAACACCAGATATTCTATATTGACTCATTAAATTTTCAGCATCTTGAAGTGTATGTTCTTTTGATAAGAATATTGGATCGGTTATAATTCCATTTTCTTGTCTTTTTACTTTATCTACTTCTTTTGCTTGATTTTCTATAGTCATATTTTTATGAATTATTCCCATTCCGCCTTCTCTTGCCATAGCAATAGCCATTTTAGATTCTGTTACTGTATCCATAGCTGCACTCATTAAAGGAATGTTTAATGATATTTTCTTTGTTAATTGTGTTTTTACACTTACTTCCCTAGGTAATATTTCTGATTTATTAGGTACTAATAGTACATCATCAAATGTATAAGCTGTTTTTATTATTCTAGCCATGATTATTCCCCCTTGATTTTTTTCTTTCATTTTATATTTATTTTAACTGTTTCCTTGCATTTTATTCTGCGTTTTTATGTATAAAAAAAAAGCGCATCAACTCCGTAAGTGAAGTTAATACGTTAATATGCTTAAAGTATATTAATATATTAATATCACTCATAGTCAGAAATTTAAGGTTTCTGGTAGATACTCCTTGCCATATTCAAGGTATATATAAGTTTTTAAATATTTTCTTTGTTTAATTAAAAATATTATAATGTATGCTATGCCTAAAGTCAATAAAATTGAAATTAAAATTGCAAAAATAAGACATTCATTTTATATAATCGGTTTCATTAATTAATCGTAGATAAATCTAAGATTTCACTATTTGTTTTTAATTTAAATTCTTTTCCGTTCAATATATCATAACAATTTTTTACTGTTGTACTTAGATCTAAATTATTAAATTCAACACCTTCTAAATATTTATTTATATTATTATCTTCTTTAATATTAGATATACTTTTTTCTTTATCATAATTAGATGAGTGCGTTAAATTATAAGATTCTACTGCCATTACAACTTTTCTACACTGATCTAGTACTTTCGTTTTTTTAGCTTCATTTATATATCCAGTAACTTTAGGTAAAATTGCTGTTGCTAATATAGTTATAATAGCTATTACTGATATAAGTTCTAATAAAGTAAATCCTTTCATTTTCTTATATTTAATTTTTACATTAAAATTATTAATCATATATGTACCTCCAATAATTTGAATATATTTAAATTATTGCTATATCAAATAATAAATATACAAATATTTTTAATATATCTTTTATAATTAAATATTACCTTATGTTGTATAATGATTTTAAAAATTAAAACTTATATACAAGAAAAAATAAAACTTATATACAAAAAGACTACCTGGTAGGTAGTCTTTTTATCATATTAATACATTCCATCCATTCCCATTCCTGGTGCTGGCATTGCTGGTTGTTCTTTTTGTGGAATATCAGCAACAGCTGCTTCTGTTGTTAAGAATGTTGATGATACTGATGCTGCATTTTGTAAAGCTGATCTTGTAACCTTAGTTGGATCAACTATACCTTTCTTTATCATATTTACATATTCTCCATGTAAAGCATCATATCCCATTCCTGCTTCACTTTTTTTAACTTTTTCTATAATAACAGATCCTTCAACTCCAGCATTGCTTGCTATTTGTCTTAATGGTTCTTCTAAAGATTTAACAATTATATTTATACCAAGTTGCGTATCTTGAACATCAGATGTTAATTTTTCAACTTCATTTATTACATTAATATATGCTGTTCCACCACCTGGTACTATTCCTTCTTCAACTGCAGCTTTTGTAGCAGCTAAAGCATCTTCTATTCTAAGTTTTCTTTCTTTTAATTCTGTTTCAGTTGCAGCACCAACTTTAATTACAGCAACTCCACCAGCAAGTTTAGCTAGTCTTTCTTGTAATTTTTCTTTATCAAATTCAGATGAAGTTTCTTCTATTTGAGCTTTTATTTGTAAAACTCTATCTTTTATATCAGAAGAATTACCTTTACCATTAACAATAACAGTATTTTCTTTAGTTACTTTTACACTTTCAGCTTGACCTAACATATCAAGAGTAACTTCTTTTAAATCTCTTCCTAATTCTTCAGCAATTACTGTTCCGCCTGTTAATATAGCTATATCTTGAAGCATTTCTTTTCTTCTATCACCAAAACCTGGTGCCTTTACAGCTACACAAGTAAATGTTCCTCTTAATTTATTTACAACTAATGTTGCCATAGCTTCGCCTTCAATATCTTCAGCTATAATTAATAATTTTTTACCTGCTTGAACTATTTGTTCTAATATAGGTAATATCTCTTGTATATTAGAAATCTTCTTATCAGTTATTAATATATATGGATTATCTAATAAAGCTTCCATCTTTTCTGTATCTGTTGACATATAAGGTGATACATATCCTCTATCAAATTGCATACCTTCAACTACATCTAATTCAGTTCCCATAGACTTAGATTCTTCTATAGTAATAACGCCTTCATTTCCTACTTTTTCCATAGCATCAGCTATTAGCTTACCTATTTCTTCATCTGCTGCTGAAATGGCTGCAACTCTTGCTATATCCTCTTTACCTTCTACTTGTTTAGAAATCTTTTTAATTTCATCTACAGCTTTATTTACAGCCATTCTTATACCATTTCTAATTAGCATAGGATTAGCACCTGCTGTAACATTCTTTAAGCCTTCTCTTATAATAGCTTGAGCTAGCAAAGTTGCTGTAGTTGTACCATCTCCAGCTACATCATTAGTTTTTGTTGCTACTTCTTTAACTAATTGAGCTCCCATATTTTCATAAGGATCTTCTAATTCTATTTCTCTTGCAATAGAAACACCATCATTAGTTATTAATGGAGAACCAAATTTTTTATCTAAAACAACATTTCTTCCTTTTGGTCCTAATGTTACTTTTACAGTATCAGCAAGTTTATCAACTCCAACTTGCATAGATCTTCTTGAATCTTCTCCGAATTTTAACATCTTTGCCATTATTACCACACTCCTATTCAACTATTGCTAATATGTCATCTTGTTTTAATATCATATATTCTTCACCGTCTAATTTTACTTCTGTGCCTGCATACTTAGAAAATAAAACTTTATCTCCTACTTTAACTTCCATTTCTATTTTTGTACCATCAACAACGCTTCCTGGACCTACTGCTACAACTTCTGCTTCTTGTGGTACTTCTTTAGCGCTTCCAGTTAAAACTATACCGCTCTTTGTTTTTTCTTCTGCTTCTAATTTCTTGATCACTACTCTATTTCCAAGTGGTTTTATTCTCATAATAAGTCCCTCCTATATTTTTAAGTATAAATGTTTTTAATTTAGTATTAGCACTCATTAGCATTGAGTGCTAATACAATTATTATAATATCCTTTATGACCATATAATTCAAATATTTTTTATAATATTATATTGCTTTTTCACTTTAAAAACTGTATTTTTTCTCACTATATCTTCTATTTACTTATTTTTTCTTTTATTTTCTTAATAAATTAAATTTATATTTAATTATATATTTTTTACATTTATGTATTTTACTTGTTGATAATATGTTTTATACAACAAAATCAACTATTAATTAGTTTTTACTTTAATCAATTAATATATACACTAATGTTTAAACTCTTATCATAAAATAATTAAGGATATTAAATAAGCATTAACTTTATTCAATATCCTTAATTACTTTTACATTATTTCTTCTAAATCCTTTAATAGCTCTTCTCTATCTTTAGCTGCCTTTTTAAAATCATATTCTTTGCTTAATTTATATGAAGTAAAAGCTTTCTCTATATTAGGGTAATTTACTCCTGGTATTGTTGAAAATCCCATTGAAAAATCCTTAAGAGATATTCCGGCTTCTTTTGTTACACAATAGTTCATAAATGCTTCAGATGCTTTATCGTTTTTGCTATTCTTTATCTTTGCTATAGGACATATTGTCCATCCTGTATTTTCAGGAACTATTGATTCTATATTAAATCCTGAATTTCTTACTATAAGTTGTTGATTTATAAAATTTACTGTTATTAAATATTCTCCCATACCAACTTTTTTAGCTGGAGTAAATCCACTATCAGTAAACTGTCCAACATTATTTTTTAGCTTTTTGAAAAACTTTAATGCATTATCTTTACCCATACTTTGAACCAAATAAGATAAAAAGGTATATCCTGTTCCCGATGTCCTTGGATCAGCTAATACTATTTCACCTTTAAATTTAGGATTTACTAAATCTTCTATTGTTTTTGGTTTTTTAATACCCTGAAATTCTTTATTCCATCTATCTTCATTTATTCCTATTGATAAAGCTTCTACATATAATCCTATCCAATATCCATCACTATCTATATATTGCATTGGTATTTCATTTGAACTATTTATAGCATACCTTTCTAAACAATTATTCATTTTTAGTAATTCAACAGCATCAGCTGTTCCCCCTAAAAATATATCAGCTTCACCTAAAATTTGTCGATTTTTAATTTTATCAGCAAGTTGTTCTGTTGGATATCTTAAAAATGTATAATTACAACCTGTCTTTTCTTTAAATCCATCAAGTAAGACCTTAGCTTCATCTTCATTAAATGCAACATAAACCACCAAATTATCATTTTTAAGATTAGGTAGCTCTTTACTACTAAATATATTATTAGAACATCCATTAATAATACAAATCATAAGTAAAATAAATATTAATAAAATACTCTTCCTTTTACTTAACATATTTTTACCTCCAAATAAACTTTACTGATTAAATAAATTATCACATATATTATTTAAATTTCCTTCCATGTAAAAAGAATTTACTATCTCATCTCCATAGTCTCTAACAATTACATAGTTATTTTCATAAATATCAAGACTTATTACATCATAATTATTAATATTATCTTCTATTTTATTATCATAAAATTCATCTCGATAAATTCTAATGTGACAATTTAAATCACCCTTATTAGCTACAGCCCATTCTAACTTTTTATTATCTTTAATTCTTTTCAAATTCATAATTTCATCTTTTAATAACAACTTATCATTGCTACCACACTTTTTTATATTATTATAAGTATCTACTATAGTTATTTTATTTTTATCGTTTATAAGTTTAGATAATACAGATGGTGTACAAAAAATATCATTAATATAGTTTTTAATTCTATTTATATACGCAGAACTATCATTACCTCCATAATAAATATCATCTATTCTAAGTGTATCATTTAAATATAATGTTCCTTTTTTTCCATCTAAATAATAAATTGTTCCAGTTATCTCATTAAAAGAATTTTCTATTTTAGAATTATAAAAATTATTACTTTTAGGCATTCCATCAACTATATTCCAAAACTCTTTTATTTGTTCATTTGAATCTATAGTTAATTTTCCCCATCTTTTACTGTAAAGTTCTACTTTAACTGGTATTGAATCAATTGAATACTGAATAACCTGCTCTTTATCATCTAAAATAACTAAATTATTATAAATACTACTTTTTAAATATACATATATACCAATCAATAATATAATTAATATTATAAATAGATTTATAACTATTTTATAGTTAAACTTTATCATAATCTTATTTCACCTTACTTTATCTCCTTCTTAATTGCATGCTTAAAACTTAATTTTACAGTAGTTCCATTTAAACTGCTTATTTCAATTTTTCCAGATTGCTTTTCCATAAATTCCTTACATATTGATAACCCTAATCCACTTCCACCATATTTCTTTTGCAAAACTTTATGAGCTGTATAAAAATTTTCAAATACATTCTTTAGATCTTCTTTAGGTATGCCTTGTCCATTATCTGAAATGAATATTATTACATAACATTCATTATATTTCATATATATATTGATTTCTGTACACTCACTATACTTTATTGCATTATCTAATACATTAAGTACAACCTGCTCTGTTTTTTCTTTATCTGCATAAATATTCTTACTAACTAAATCCATATTAAGATTAATTCCAAACTTATGAATCCTAGGATTTAACATCATTGCAGCACTTTCAATTATAGATTTTATATCAACAATTTCATTCTTTATATCTATTTCATTTTTATTAAGCCTTGATAAATCAAGAAGTTGTTCAACAAGTTTTAGTAATCTATTACTACTTTTTACTATATATTTTACACATTTCTCAACATCTTTCTTTTCTCTCACTCTTAATAGTAAATCTGAATATCCTAAAATTGCGGATAAAGGAGTTTTAAATTCATGCGTAACATTATCTAAAAATCTCTTTTGAGTTTCTTTCTCTTCTTTTAGATTGTCAATCATTATTTCTATATTATTAGACATTATATTAAATGAATTAGATAACTCCTCTATCTCATCTCCACTATTTATACTAATTTTTTTAGAAAAATCACCAAAAGATACTTTTCTCGCAATATTTTTAAGACTAACTATAGGTCTAACTATTCTATTAGAAAATGAGTTACTCATAATACTAGAAAATATTATTGCTACTATTGCAAATAAAACCATACTTAAAATGGTATTAGTTATAATTGTACTTTCATTATCAAGATCATATACATATCGTACACATCCTATAGTTCCATCTGAATAATAAATAGGACTTGAAAATAGTATATATGATGAATCTTCCATTTTTCTTATAATATATGATTTATTTCCCTTTAGTGCAGTCACAACATCATCATCTTTATTTATATTTGGATAACTATCTGAATCTCCTATTAATGATGAACTATTGTAGATTTGAACTCTAAACTTGCAACCATTAGACAAATATGTTGCAATAAATGGACTCATTTCATTCAAAACGTTTTCTGCATGAAAATCATCTTCTTTATCTAAATAATTCATAATAAATGCTTGACTTGTATAACTTTCTTTTTTTAGCATGTCTATGGAATTATTTATCACTCTACTATAAAGGGTATAAATTGTCACTACATATATGCTTAATATAGCTATTATTAAAATAAATATATTCATAATCACTATTTTTCCTTTGATACCCAATTTCATATATTATACCTCTAATCTATATCCTACTCCATATATTGTCTTTATAACGTCTTCATTTCCAGATAATTTTTTTCTAATTCTCTTTATATGAATATCTACTGCTCTAGTGTTTCCTGCAAAACTGTATCCCCATATCTTGTCCAATAATTCTTCTCTTGTAAATACTTTATAAGGATTCTGTATCATTAATAATATTATTTCAAATTCTATATGTGTAAATATAGCTTCTTTACCTTCGATAAATACTCTTCTTTCTGGAATAATTATTTTTATAAGTCCTTTTTCTATAATATCATTTTTTTTATTTTTAATTTCATTTTTTACAAGAGCTTTAGCTTTATTTATTCTTCGAGATATAGCTCTAATCCTTAATATAAGTTCTCTACTGTCAAATGGTTTCGTTATATAATCATCAGCTCCAAGTTGAAGACCTAAAAGTTTATTGTTTAACTGATCTTTTGCACTAAGTATAATTATAGGAACTTCACTATTTATCTTTTGAAATTCATGTATAACTTCAAACCCATCTTTATCAGGAAGCATTAGATCTAATACAATTAAATCAGGAGATTCATTTTTGAATAGTTCTATTGCATCTATTCCACATTCAGCAGTTATTACTTCATAATTTTCAAATATAAGATTCATTTTTATTAAGTTTAATATTGATTCTTCATCATCAACCAATAAAATCTTCATAAATCTATCCCCCCTAAATATTCCTGTAATTTATATAATACACCTTTTAATAATTATATAGTAACTTTTTTTTATTTAATGAAAAATTGTTAATATCTAACTTTTTAAATATTAAATTATATTTTATATTTATATTTAATTAGCAATTTATTTATAAAAAAATTGCTAATTAACTTTAGAGCATGGATTTTTTAGTCATGCACCCTTTCCAACAGTAGTACAAAAATAATGGTGTCGCATATGATTATTTTTATTCTTTAGAACTACTCATAATACCTTTAAAATACAGTATTTTAGAAATTATCCATAATTTCTTTAGTAATATAATTTCTTAAATAAAAAAAGAAGTCCTAAGAGGGCTTCTTTTTTACAATTTAAATTTATCTTTCTAAATTTATGTCTTTATAATCCTCAATTCTAGAATTTTCTAAAACATTTTTCATACTGGATTGTTTATTTATTTTATTAAATGATGCTTTTGCTTTCATTGGCGATAATATTTTTCCTGGTCCATTAATGCATCCACCTTCACACATCATTCCTTCTATAAAGTTTCCTTGTAATCTACCCATCTTAGCCATCATCATAGTTTTCTTTATCTCAGCCCCACCTGAAACTTTAACTGGCTTAAATTCACATTCTATCCCTTTATCTTTTACATAATTTTCAATAGCTGCTGTTAAACCACCGCCAGCTCCAAATCCTCTTCCAAAAACTGATGCTTCATCAACAACTATATCATCAAAGTTAGATGGATCTATATCAAATCCTTCAAATAATGCTAATAACTCTTCAAACGTTAATGCATAATCAACTGCATCTTTTATTGAATCTCTTAAAATTTCAGACTTCTTAGCAGTACATGGTCCTATAAATACAACTTTTGCATTCTTATCATTAGCTTTTATGAATCTTCCTGTTGCAACCATAGGTGAAACCGTTCCAGATATTCTATCTACTTGATCTGGCATAATCTTTTCTATATAACTTAAAAAGCCTGGACAACAAGAATTAGTCATATAGGAATCTCCATTTTCCATTCTTTCAACAAATTCATTACTTTCATGTACTGTTACTGCATCTGCACCACATGCAGCTTCTATCATATCTGTGAATCCTAACTCTCTCATAGCATTTTTAACTTGTCCATAAGTAGTCTTAGAATTTAATTGCCCAGTTATTGCAGGTGCAACAACAGCATAAATATTTGAATTACTAGTTAATTCTTTAACAACTTTAACTAAAAGACTTTTATCCTCTAATGCTCCAAAAGGACATGCAGCCATACAAGCACCACAATTAACACACTTTTCTTGTTTTATCATAGCTTTTTTATCGCTATTAATATCTAATGCTCCTGTTGGACAAGATTTTTTACATGGTCTCATGTCTTCTGCAATAGCATCATACGGACATGCTTTCTTACACATTCCACATTCCTTACATTTATCAGGATCTATATATGCTTTACCATCTACATAACTAATAGCACCAAATTTACAAACACTTTGACATTTATGTGCTATACAATTTCTACATGCATCTGTTACTTCAAATTTCTTAGTTGGACACATATCACATGCATTCTTTATAACATATAATATTTGTTCTTCATCTTCTATATTTATTAAATCGTCTGTACCTTTTCCATTTGGAATAAATCCAGCTGCTAACTTTAATCTTTCTAATAATACTTCTCTTTCATGTATTATACTTTCTCTGTATTTAGGTTCATCCCCTGGCAACATTTCATAAGGTATCTTTTCTAAATTTTCTTTATTAATCTTATTTTCTTTGGCTAATCTTACAATATTGCTTAATACATCATGTTTTAATTTTATAAGTTGGTTCTCAAAATTGAACATACTACGCACACACTCTCCCAGCAAATTATTATATCAATGTAATGATACGGTAATTATACCATAATAATAACTAGTTACATGTTATAATCATATTATTCAAATTTTTCTGAATTTGCTATAAAATTACTTTACAAAATATAGAATTACCCAATAGTTTATTTTATACTTTTATATTATTTTCTCTAGCATAATAAAATAAATATTGTTGAGCAAATCCTGATAATTTTCCAAACTTATTTCTTGCAAATATTCTAATTTTATTTAATGAACCTTCTTCAGCATTATAAAAATGTATCATTGCACGTTTAACCCATACATCTACTGGAAAAGCTGATGTTTTACCCATTGAAAAAAGCATTATACAATCAGCCACCTTGGCCCCTACACCTTTAAATTCTTGCAAAGCTTTATGACATTCATCATCATTTAGCTTTTTTATATAATCTAAATTATACACATTAAATGAATCTTCATTATCCTGTATTTCGGAATCATTAATAGTAGATCTATATATATTTTGAATTGTATCCAGTAAATACTTACTTCTAAAAGATGCTCCTGTTTCTTTTATCTCATCTAAAGTAGCATCTTTTATTTGTTGAATTGTAGGAAATGAATAATAAATCTTTCCTTTATATTCTATCTTATTTCCCCATTTTTCAGATATTTTATTAACAGTTTTCTTAATTGAGGGAATGTTATTTCTTGCAGATATTATAAAGCTAAGAAGCATTTCAAATGAATCTTGGTTTAAAACTCTAATTCCATAACCAAATTCTATACTTTGTTTTAATAACTCATCTTTAGATAGTTCTTCTTTTATATTAGAGTAATCTCTATTTAAATCAAAATAATTTAACCATATTTCTTTAACTTCCTCTTCCGTTGTGTTATATACAAATACCTCATTATTTCTTTGAACTAATTCAATTAACCTACCAAATGCAATAACTATAAAATTATCTTTTTGAATTTCTTCAAATCTAAAAATTTGACCACATTCGAATATATGTTTTAAATTAAAATTTTTAACTCCTTTTATGATTATACTATTGTTGCTAGTTTCTATTTTTTTATAATCCATTAAATTAAGTCCCCTCCTACTTTACACATATACCAGAAAATTTTATTAACATATCTTTATAAAAATATATGTTAATAAAATTTAGTTCCAATTGACTCTAAATTTATCATATTTAATTACAATATCTTGAAGAATTTCGGCAGCTGTTTCAACCATAACTATACAAGTTCCGTCTTCTTTAGACTTTTTATATTCTTCCCTTAATTTAATACAATTATTACTTCCAAGAATATCTTTAAATTTATTTATAAATTCTGTAGTCATTTCTCTAACAATTGGACTCTTATGTCCACTTATATTGGTAAACATTATTCCGATAGCAGCTATTGCTCCAGAAATAACACCACACATCTCTCCTATTGCCATTCCTCCACCAAATGCAGACATTGTTTTTAAAGTCTCTTTTGATAAATTCAACTCGTATTCTTCATTTGCTGCATATATTAGACATTCTGCACAATTTAAATCATACTTATCATCCCAATATTTTTGAGCTAATTCTTTTAACATAATAAATCACCTCTAAACTAAAATAATTATCAAATAATATATTCTATTATATAGTATATTATTAAATAAAATATAAATCAAAAATTTCTATATATAATTTTCTAGACACAAAAAAAGACTCAAGCATAATGCTTGAGTCCAAAATATATATTATTTTGAATAGTCGTAGAAACCTCTTCCAGTTTTTCTTCCTAACCATCCAGCTCTTACATATTTTCTTAATAAGCTGTGAGCTCTATATTTAGTATCTCCTGTTTCATTATATAAAACATCCATAATAGCTAAACATACATCTAATCCGATAAGATCTCCTAATGCTAAAGGTCCCATTGGATGATTTGCACCATATTTCATAGCTGTATCTATATCTTCAACTGAAGCGATACCTTCTGCTAATATTCCAATACCTTCATTAATCATTGGAATTAATATTCTGTTAACAACAAATCCTGGAGCTTCTGCAACTTCTACTGGATTCTTTTCTATAGCTACAGTTAATTCTTTTATAGCATCAAAAGTTTCTTGTGAAGTAGCCATTCCTCTGATAATTTCAACAAGCTTCATTACTGGAGCTGGATTAAAGAAATGCATTCCTATAACTTTATCAGGTCTGTTAGTTGCTGATGCAACTTCTGTAATTGATAAAGAAGAAGTATTAGATGCTAAGATAGTTTCTGGTTTACAGATTCCATCTAATTCAGCAAATATTTCTCTTTTTATTTTCATGTTTTCAACAGCAGCTTCTACTACTAAATCGCAGTCAGCAGCTAATTTCATATCAGTAGTTCCAGAAATTCTTGAAAGAATTTCTTCTTTAACTTCTTCAGTCATTTTTCCTTTAGAAACTAATCTAGTTAGTCCTTTGTTGATTCCAGCTATTCCTCTTTCAACAAATTCATCTTTTATGTCTCTTACTATTACTTCATAACCATGTTGTGCGAATGCTTGAACGATTCCAGCACCCATTGTTCCAGCACCAAGTACAAATACCTTTTTCATTGATAAATCCTCCTCAGAACTTTTATTTATAAATACCTCCATCAAATATGATCATATTTGATGAAGGATAAAAATCTTAAATACTATTCAGCACTCTTAACTTCTTTAACTTGAGCTATTAATTCAGGTAATACTTTACTTACATCTCCAACTATACCATAATCAGCAACTTGCATGATTGGTGCAGTTTCATCTTTGTTGATAGCTATAATCATATCTGATTCTTGCATACCAGCAACGTGTTGGATTGCTCCTGAAATACCACAAGCAATGTAGATTGATGGTCTTACAGTCTTACCAGTTTGACCAACTTGGTAATCTCTTTCTATCCATCCATTTTCAACAGCTGCTCTTGATCCAGCTACTGTTCCATCTAATGCTACTGCTAATTCTTGTAATAAAGCAAAGTTTTCTTTAGAACCTACTCCTCTACCACCAGCTACAAGAACTTTAGCTTCTGATATATCTACAACATCTTTGTGTTCTTTTATTATTTCTAATACCTTAGTTCTGACATCACTATCAGAAAGTTTAGCTTCAACTTTTTCTATATTGCATTTACTTGCATCAGTAGTAATTTTTCCAAATACTCCTGGTCTTACTGTAGCCATTTGTGGTCTGTGTTCTGGACAAGCAATAGTAGCCATTAAGTTACCACCAAATGCAGGTCTAGTAGCTAATAAAGCTCCACCTTCAACTTCAACATCTAAAGATGTACAGTCAGCAGTTAATCCAGTAGATAATCTAGCAGCAACTCTTGGACCTAAGTCTCTTCCTATAAAAGTAGCTCCTATAAATAATATTCCTGGTTTTCTTTCATTTGCTAAGTCACAAATAACTTTTGTGTATGCATCAGTAGTGTAGTGTTCTAAGTTTTTATCTTCTGCAACTAAAACTTCATCAGCACCATGTTCTCCTAATGTCTTAGCTAAATTTTCTATATTGTTACCTAATAATAAAGCTGTTAATTTAACACCTAATTTATCAGCAATTTTTCTACCTTCTCCAAGTAATTCTAAAGATACTTTTTGTAATTGGCCTTCTCTTTGTTCTGCAAATACCCAAACGCCATTGTAATCTGCTATATTCATAATAAATTACCCTCCTATTATACTAGATGTAGTGTTTTTCTTGTAGTTTTTCTACAACGTAAGCTACTGATTCTTTTGCTGGCTTATTAATAACTTCGCCTGCACCTTTAACTTCTTTAGTCATTGACTTTTTAACCTTTGTAGGTGATCCTTTAAGTCCTAATTCAGCTTTATCTACATCTATATCATCTGCACTCATAACCTTAATTTGATCATCAGAAGTTGCAAATATTTTAGCAACACTCATGTATCTTGGTTCATTAAGTTCTTCAATTGCAGTTAATAGACATGGAGTTTGTATTTGTATTTTTTCAAATCCATCTTCTAAAGCTCTGTTAACTATTAATTCTTTATCTCCCTTTGCTTCAACGCCTTGAACATAAGTAACTTGAGGGATATTTAAATGCTCAGCTATTTCTGGTCCAACTTGAGCAGTATCTCCATCGATAGCTTGTCTTCCTGCAAATACTATATCATAATCTAATTTAGCAATAACTCCTGCTAATGCTTTTGAAGTAGCTAAAGTATCAGCTCCTCCTAATACTCTATCAGTTAATAGGATAGCTTCATCAGCTCCCATACATAAAGCTTCTCTTAATGTTGCTTTAGCCATTGGAAGTCCCATGCTTATAACTGTTACTTTTGCTCCAATAGTTTCTTTTAATTGTAATGCACCTTCTAATGCATGTTTATCCTCTGGATTCATGATTGATGGAACACCATCTCTTATTAGTGTACCTGTCTTAGGATCAATCTTTACAGCTGTAGTATCTGGAACTTGTTTTACACAAACTACTATATTCATTCTATAAGTCCTCCCCTATCTTAAAATGCTTCCTGCGATAACCATTTTTTGAACTTCTGAAGTTCCTTCATATATTTCAGTTATCTTAGCATCTCTCATCATTCTTTCTACTGGATATTCTTTAGTATATCCGTATCCACCGAATATTTGAACTGCTTTAGTTGTAACTTCCATAGCCACTTCTGCAGCAAATAATTTAGCTCTTGCAGCATCTACTGAGTATGGTTGTTTATTTTGTTTCTTACAAGCAGCTTTATATACTAAATGTCTTGCAGCTTCTATCTTAACGTCCATTTCAGCAATATACCATTGTAAACCTTGTTGAGCTGATAATGGTCTCTTAAATTGTTTTCTTTCTTTCATGTAATTAACAGCTTCTTCAAATGCACCTTCTGCAATACCTAAAGCTTGAGCAGCTATACCAATTCTTCCTCCATCAAGAGTCTTCATTGCTATACCAAATCCCTTACCTTCTTTACCAATTAAGTTTTCTTTTGGTACTATACACTCTTCCATTACAAGTTCAGTTGTTGAAGATCCTCTGATTCCCATTTTATCTTCTAATTTACCGATTGAGAATCCTGGGAAGCTCTTTTCAACTATGAAAGCTGAAATTCCTTTAGTTCCTTTACTCTTATCAGTCATAGCAAATATTATGAAAGTTTCAGCTACTCCACCATTAGTTATGAAGATTTTTGATCCATTTAATACATAATGATCTCCATCTAATACAGCTGTTGTTTGTTGACCAGCAGCATCTGTTCCAGCACCTGGTTCAGTTAAACCAAAAGCACCGATTTTCTTACCTTGACAAAGATCTGGTAAATATTTTGCTTTTTGTTCTGGAGTACCATTTTCATTTATTACAGATGCACATAATGAAGTATGAGCTGAAACTATAACACCTGTTGTAGCACATACTTTTGATAATTCTTCAACTGTCATTATATATGAAAGAACATCTCCACCTGCTCCTCCAAATTCTTTAGCAAATGGTATTCCCATCATACCTATTTTACCCATTTTTTCAACGTTTTCCATTGGAAATCTTTCAGTTTCATCCACTTCAGCAGCAATTGGTTTCACTTCATTTTGAGCGAATTCTCTAACCATTTGTTGTACTAATTCTTGTTCTCTAGTTAATTGGAAATTCATTAAATTACCCTCCTTATTGATTACACTCTATTGATGATCAATTATATAAAAACCTATTAGATTTTTAACTTAATTTTTAATTATTTATTTTGGAAATTCTTTTCTCTTCTTTCTAAGAAAGCAGTCATACCTTCTTTTTGATCTTCAGTTGAGAAACATTTTCCAAAATCTTCTGCTTCTATTAACACAGCCTTATCTATATCGACTTGCATTCCTCTATTTATTGCATCCTTACAAAGCTTAACAGCTACTGGAGCATTAACTATTATTTTTTCTGCCATAGCTTTTGCTTCATCCATTAAGTTTTCTAATGAAACTACTTTATTTACTAATCCTATTCTTAATGCTTCATCAGCTTTTACTTGAGCACAAGTATAAATTAATTCTTTAGCTTTACCCATTCCAACTATTCTTGGTAATCTTTGAGTACCACCAAAACCTGGAGTTATTCCAAGTCCTGCTTCTGGTTGAGCAAATCTTGCTTTTTCTGATGCTATTCTTATATCACATGCCATAGCTAATTCGCATCCACCACCTAAAGCGAATCCTGAAATAGCTGCTATTACAGGCTTGTTTAACTTTTCTAATCTTAAGAAAACTTTGTTTCCTAATTCACCAAATTCTTTACCTTGTTGTTCATTAAGATCTTTCATTTCTGATATATCAGCTCCAGCAACGAAAGATTTTTCTCCTGAACCAGTTAAAATAACTGCATATATATTACTATCATTTTCTAAATTTTCCAAAACTACGTCTAAGTCTTTTAATGTTTCTGAATTTAATGCATTTAAAGCTTTTGGTCTGTTAATTATAACAGTTGCTAAATGACCTTCTTTTTCAAGAATTACATTTTTTAATTCCATTTTCATAATCCTCCCTTAAACCTATATACTTGTACTTTTTTATTAAAATTTTTTTATTTTTAGATTTTAGATATGGTAAAAATTATTATAACAACTCTTATTCTTAGCAAATTATTTTCTAATTAAAATTGTTATAATATTAACAATTAAACTTAAAAATAAAAGGCCTTAAATAGTCTTATTATGTCAACAATTGTTACCAATTGTTATAATATTAACAATTGTTCATAAAAAAATATGCAAACAATATTTTTTCTTTTCTTAAATTATAATACTTATAAGTATTATTTGCAATAAAATATTGTATTATTAACATATTTTTTATATAACCCCTCAAATTCTCACTCTTAGCTTTGTTGATGTAATTGATAAATTAATGTTGATATACTATCACTTAAATGAACATTTTCAACTTTTACATCTTCTGGTACAACTAAATCTATAGGTGCAAAATTCCAAATACCTTTTATTCCTCCCTTTATTAATTCATCACTAACTTTTTGTGCACTTTTTTTAGGTACACATATAACACCAATAGCTGTAGAATTAAAATTAAGAAAACTTCCTAATTCATCAATATCTCTTATTTCAATATCTCTTATTTTTATCCCTATAAGTTTAGGATTGGCATCAAAAATAGCAGTTATCATAATTCCTAATTTATCAAATCTAGTATAATTAGCTATCGCTTGACCTATGTTACCTGCTCCGATTAAAACAGCATTATACTCCTTATCTAGACCTAATATTGAATTTATTTGTGTATATAATTCTTTAACATTATATCCATATCCCTGTTGACCAAAATCACCAAAACAATTTAAATCCTGTCTAATTTGAGATGCTGTAAATCCTATCTTTTCTCCAAGTTCTTTTGATGATATTCTGTCTACATCGTTTTTCATCAGTTCGTTAAGATACCTATGATATTTAGGCAATCTCTTTACAACTGCCATAGATATATTTTTATTTTTATCCATACCATTACTCCTTATTTTTATTTATATTTAATCTTTTCTCTAAAAATACAATTTATTATTAATCATTTTACTAAACCTTAAAATTTAGAATTTTAACAAATTAAAAGATATTATTTTAACATACTCATTATTGAAATAAATGTTATTTTAATAACTTACTAAAAACACATATAAAATCTTTTAAACACATCTATAAATAATTATTATTTATAGATGAATTGTAAATCTGTATAAAAATCATCTATATTTTATCATAATACAAAATTTTATTTTTTTCTAGGCTTATTATTAATAATTAATTTTTACACAAAAATATGAATGTAAAATACCACCAATAATAAGAGCAGTTATGGATATTAACTGCTCTTATTATTATTTTATAAATAAAATCAAAATATAATTTCTTACTTAATTGTTTTTTAAGCTCCTCATAGAATTTAAAATAGCTATCAATGTAACACCTACATCTGCAAATACTGCTTCCCACATATTAGCTATTCCAAAAGCACCTAAAACTAAAACAAAAATTTTAACTCCAAGAGCAAAAATTATATTTTGCCATAATATTAAATTTACTTTTTTAGATATTTTTATTGCATCAGATAATGCTAATGGATTATCTTTCATTAAAACAACATCTGCTGCTTCTATTGCTGCATCAGATCCTATTCCTCCCATTGCAATTCCTACATCTGCTCTAGCAAGAACTGGTGCATCATTTATACCATCTCCAACAAACATTACTTTTCCTTTTGACTGGTTATTAGTTATTAATTTTTCTATTTCTAATACTTTATCTCCAGGCAGAAGCTCACTTTTCACTTCATCTATACCTATTACTTTAGCTACGCTATTGGCTACAATATTATTATCTCCAGTAAGCATTACAGTTCTTTTTATTCCAGTAGTTTTTAATTTTTTAATTGCTTTAATTGAATCTTCTTTTATTTCATCTGCTATAACTATATTTCCACTATACTTACCATCTATTGAAACATATACCACAGTCCCTGCTTTTTCTACTTTTTTTAAATTAATATTATTATCTTCAAGTAATTTATAATTACCTAAAATTACATTTTTACCCTCAATCACAGCTTTTATACCATGACCTGATAATTCTTTATAATCTTCCACATTATCTTTTTTTAATTCACCTTTAAATTCCTTTACTATTGATTTAGCAATTGGATGATTTGAAAAACTTTCACCTAATGCTGAAATTCTTAAGAAATCTTCTTTTTCCATGTCTATAGCATTAATTTCTGAAACTTTAAATGTTCCTTTTGTTAAAGTACCTGTTTTATCAAATACTACTGTATCAACATTTTTTAACACTTCAATATAATTTCCACCCTTTATTAAAATACCTTTTTTAGATGCTCCTCCAATCCCTGCAAACAATCCTAAAGGTACAGAAATAACTAATGCGCATGGACATGATATAACCAAAAATATTAATGCTCTATATAACCAATCTGAAAATACTTCTCCTTTAATTAAAATTGGTGGAATTATTGCAACTGCTATTGCTAAAAATACTACTATTGGTGTATATAATCTTGAAAACTTAGTAATAAATTTTTCTGTTTTAGCCTTTTTACTACTAGAATTTTCTACCAAGTTTAATATTTTTGATACAGTTGATTCACTAAACATTTTAGTAACTTTCAATTTTATAACTGAATTTAAATTTATACTTCCTGATAATAATTCATCACCAACATTAATTTCTCTTGGAAGTGATTCTCCTGTTAATGCTGAAGTATCTATACTACCAGTTCCTTCTATCACTACCCCATCAAGTGGTATCCTTTCCCCTGGTTTCACAACTATAAAGTCATTTTTTTTAACTTCTTCTGGAGACACTTTCTGTTCACCTTGGTTAGTAATTATATTTGCATATTCTGGACGTATATTCATAAGTGATGTTATAGATTTTCTTGATTTATTTACAGCATAACCTTGAAACAATTCTCCTATTTTATAAAACATCATAACCCCGACTGCTTCCGGATATTCCCCTATTGCTAATGCTCCAACTGTAGCTATAGTCATTAAAAAATTTTCATCAAAAATTTCTCCTCTTAAAATATTCTTAAAAGCAATTTTTAATACTTCTCCTCCAATTAATATATAACTAAAAATAAATATAGATGTATTTAAATAATTCTCTTCCCTAAATAATATTGCTATTATATATAAAATTAATCCTATAATAGATACTTGATTTTCATAGAAAAACTTTTTTTTATCAAATAACTTGGTTGTACTATTTGTTTTATTATCATGTGATATATTTTCTGAATGATTATATTTTTTAACATGAACATGTGTGCTATTTCCATTATTGTGAGTAGCACAGCTTTCATGACTACAACATGGTTTTTTACAACTATAATTTAATTTATTTATATTTACCTTGTTGTTAAAAACATCTTTTTCATCTGTTACAATTACATGTGGCTCTAATTTCTTAACTATATCTTTAATTAAATTAAAAACTTTTTCTTTATCTTTATTTTCATGTAATTTAACAGTTAACTTACCTAAAGAAAAATTCATATTTGCTTCTTCAACATCTTCCATATCATTAACTTTTCTTTCAATTTTATTAGCACAATTAGCACAATCTAGTCCATTAAGTGAAAGTTTCATTTCATCATCCATAATTAATATAATCCCCCTTTATTCAGTAATATGTTTAAATCCCTCATCAAATATATGTTTTATGTGTTCATCATCAAGTGAATAATAAATTACTTTGCCCTCTCTTCTAAACTTAACTAGTCTAGCTGATTTTAATGTTCTTAGCTGATGAGATATTGCAGATTGAGTCATTCCTAAAAGAGCTGCCATATCACAAACACATAATTCTGATTCAAATAATGCACATATTATTTTAATCCTTGTAGAATCACCAAATACTTTAAATAATTCAGCTAAATCATATAAAATTTCTTCTTGTGGCAATAAATCTTTTACTTTCATCACTATATCTTCATGTATAATATTGCATTTACAATTTTCTACAAAATTATTTTCATTATTCATAATAACTCCTCCATTTATATGAACATATGCTTTATTGTTCATATGTTTTCTTATATTATATGCCTTTAATTTTATTTATGCAACTAAAAAAAGAAACTTATAAAAATAAGTTTCTTAAAAATTTAATTAGACATATGAAAATGGATAACAAGTCAAAGATGCCACATATATTTTGTGAAATACAATGATTTTGGTTCTGCTAATAGTTGTACTATTATTAGGTTCCAAGGAAGAAATAGTTCACAAAATAAACTAGCATATTGACTAGTTATTTATTTGAATGTGCCTTATACTACTTTCGATAAACTGCATTCATTTAAAAATACTCTATTTAAAACCATATTAACTATGCTGTTACAAACATAATAAGCATAAGTTAAATCATTCTTAAAATCTAAAGAACCTTTATATTGATTTTGTAAATCATAGATAAATTCTTTAATATTATCTATATCTATGCTTGAAGTTATACACCCTTTTGAATTGAACTCTTTTGCTATTTTCCCCAAATCTTTTTCATACATAACATGATTCTTAACTTGACTTGTACTTTTAAACTCCCATCTATAATAATGAGGAGCACAAAAATAATCACACATGAAATGACAAATTACTCCAAGCTCTTCGCTAAACTTATTAACTGATACCTTGTAATAAATGTCCTGTAAAGATAAAGAACATAGTCTCTCAATTTTCTTTATCATTATATCTATACTTTCAATGAAGTAATGTTTTATCATTTTATATTTAAGTACACAATCTGGTTTTATATTTCCCCATATAAATCTATAATCATTAATTAGATATATACTCTTACTATTTGTATAATTCAAAATATTTTGTGCAATAATTTTATGAGTATTCATCATCAAATTCTATACACGCCCTCTCATTTGTCATTATCAATATAATATTTATATTAAATAACAACTAATTAGTATACTCATATAATAATATTATATAAGCTAATTTACAATGTTTTTATTAATATTTTTTATGTTATTTATAGAAAAATATTATATTTTTTTAATATTTTTCAATTAATAGATGCAATTATTAACAAATAAAAAATAAGAATATTAAAAAGTATCATAATAATTAAATAATATGCTTTTTAACACTCTTATTTTAAAAACTATAAAAATTTATTATATTTGTCCTCACTATTTAATTTATTTAATAAATGCTTTATCTCTTGATCTCTATTCTTATCCATAACTAAAATAACATCACCTGCATCTACTATTACTAAGTCCTTTATTCCAAAACCTATTATTAAATTTTTTCCTCCAAATACTGAACAACTTTCGCAATCTTCCATATAAACATTTTTAGATACACTATTATTTCTATATTTACCTAAAAATCTACTTAGAGCATTAAAACTTCCTATATCATCCCAATTAAAATCACACTTTATTACAAATGCTTTTCTAGTCTTTTGCATAACTCCAAAATCAATTGATATTCCATCAATAATATCATATTGTTCTTTAATTACCTTTTCTTCGTCTTCTTCTCCTACATGCTTATATATTTCCATTAATGATTTATGCATTTTAGGAATGTATTTTTCTATTTCTCTCAATATCACATCTGCTCTAAACACAAACATACCAGAATTCCATAAATAAGTTCCTTTTAATAAAAAGTCTTTTGCTATTTCTAAATTTGGTTTTTCCGTAAATCTAGCAATTTTATAAGTAGATATATTACCTGAGTATCTATCACCCATTTCTATATATCCATACCCTGTCTCTGGACGTGTGGGTTCTATACCTAAAGTTACTATACATCTTTTTTTATTAGCCATTTCTACTGCTTGTGATAAAGTATCTAAATATTCTTTTTCACCCTGAATATAATGGTCTGATGGCAAAACTACCATAATTGCATCTGCATCTTGTTTTAAAAGTTTTACTGCAGAAAGCCCTATACACGTAGCAGTTTCTTTATTGGCAGGCTCTATAAAAATATTTTCTTTTTTTATATTTGGAATCTCTTCTTTTATCTTATTTTCATAATCTGTATTAGTTACAACGTAAATATTTTCTCTATCTATTAATGGTTTTATTCTTTCTACTGTATTAACTAAAAAGCTTTTGTCATTAATAACTTTAAGGAATTGTTTTGGTTGATTATTTCTTGATAATGGATATAATCTACTTCCTTTTCCTCCAGCTAATATCAAACCGTATATCACGTATTTTCAACTCCAAGTAATGATACTAATTCAATATATGTATAATTATTAATATTTGTGAAAAAACAATTTTATTTATAAACCAAACCACGAAAGAAAAAATTATCAAAATTAAAAGAACTACTGAATAAGTAAGTAGTTCTTTATTATTATATTATTGATAATAAAACATTAATTTAGTTTTTTCCACAACATTTTTTATATTTCTTTCCACTACCGCAAATACAAGGGTCATTCCTACCAACAGTTATTTTTGTCTTTACTTCTTTATCTTTTCCATTTATTTCATTAAGTGTGGCACCTTTATATTTCCAAAGTCTTATATTACTTAAAAATTTATTTGCTAAGCCCTTTATATAATTTCTAAGCTCTATATTATCAGCATTTATTAATTCTAATAAACTATTTATAGTTTCATCTATATTATTATCTTGAATATCAAAAGATAAATCATCCATTATTTGATATACCATTTCTTTTTTAATCTCAAATATATTAGTAAATTCTTTTAAAAATGCTTTTCCAAATTTACTTTTATATATCCACTCATGATCAATCATATTTAATAATTCATTTTTATTTATATTACAATATTCTAAATTATTATTATCTTTCTCTATATCATTTAATAAATCTGACCAATTTTCTATATTATTATTTATAAAAAATCCTTTTTCTTCTCTATACTCTCTATAATAATATTGAGCCTCTTTTATTATTTCATTTATATTAAATTCCTCAGAATTATCTATATCATATCTTTGTAATAAACTTATAACATCTTTAGTATTTACAATACCATACGCCTTATTTAATCCTCTATATAAATCTAATATTTCTCTATTCTTTTTTAATCTATTTGTATATTCACTATTCTCTTTTTCTCTTATTATATCTTGAACTATTTTAGGCATTAAAAATACTGCTTTTTCATCTTTTGTTGATGGAAATATAATTCCCTGTTGCATAAAGTATGCTGTTCTACTAAGTTCATAAGTATCAATTTCATCAAAAACTTTTACTCCACCATTATTAATATAATTCTTTAAGATATCAAATCTCTCTTCTTCAAAATATATAAATTGTTTTTCAATTATTTCATTATATTCAGTAAGTACTTTTTCAATTAAAGCATCCTTATTTAATGTTGAAATTCTACTCATTCCTAGATTTCTAGCTATGCTATAAATTGCTTCTTTAGATAATGATTTTAATTGTTCAGATACTTCAAAAGAATATACGCCTTTTACAAACATTCTATTCATCTTATTTTCATACTTTTCAAATAAATCATCCATCATATTATCATATAATTCTGCTGATTCATCATTTTCTTTATTTTCAATAAATTCATTATTCATATATTTTTTAGAACATTCCTTCTTAATCAAGTAACTATTCTCCTTTTTTATCTAAATTTTATCTCCTAAGTATACATTTTATTATATAACTCAAATTTTATCTAAACATTATATGTAAATAAATAAAATCTACTCAATCTTTTATATATAATTTAATTATATATAATCATTTTAAAACAAATTAACTTTATTCTAATCAATAAATTTTATTAATTTTTCCCTAATTTTTATTGTTTCATTATAGCCATTATTATAAATTTCTTTCAATTTATTTTTATCTCTTTCAAATCTTCCTATATTCATTTCTATTGTTGGTCTTATAATTATAGCTTCGTTTTTATTCTCTAATTCTTTGCAATAATCTAATTGATTGTTATATTGAATATGTCTATTTTTCAAAGCTTCAGCTAATTTAGGATATCTTTTTCTATATAATTTATAAACAAATTTGCTTACTTTGGATTCATGTTTTCTATATCCTTCATTTCTTGTTAAAACTATTATATTTTTATTATTTCCATCAAAAACAGATTTTTTTATAGGTATTGCATCTATTAACCCACCATCAGCATAAAATTGATTTTTTATTTCAACAAATTGAAACAAAAGTGGAATTGAACATGTAGCTCTAAGTATAGTATTTTGGTTTTCTATATGTTTTTTATCAAAATACTCTACTTCACCAGTATTAACATTAACACTTCCAGCCAATACCTTACCATCAAATTTATCAAAAGTCTCATAATCAAAAGGACAATGCTCATTTGGAATCTCATCAAAAACAAAATCCATATCCATTATAGATTTACATTTTAATAGATTTCTATATCCAACATATCTTTTATGATTTATAAATTTTTCCATAACTTCTAGATTTCTACCTCTTTGTCTAGAAACATATGAATAACCATTTGTTATTCCAGCAGATACACCAACTATATATTTCATGTCTAAATTCATATCTAATAAAGCATCTAAAACCCCAGCTGTAAAAAGCCCTCTAAATGCTCCTCCCTCTAAAACAAGACCTGTCATATTATTTAGTCTCCTTTATTTATAAATTCTATATTATTGTACTACCAATATAGAAATTATAAGATAATTTTCATTTTTTTTCTATAAAACATTATTATCTATATAAACATAATAAATTAAAAAGTGTTTTGTAATTAAAAATTAACTAAAAATGCTAACTATTATATTAGCATTTTTAGTAATTTTACATGAAATTTTGTACAAAAAAATATAATATATGAATTTATAACCTTTATTTATATATTATATTAATACTTTTGCTAGTCATAAAAAGAGTATACCAAAATTTATTTGGTATACCCTTGTTAAAATAGTTTATCTAAATTGAGAGATTATTTATTTGAATATTTTTCCTGGATTTAATATATTTTTAGGATCAAATGATAATTTAATTCCCTCCATTACTGAAATTATATCATCAGATAGAGATTCTTTTAAATAAGGTTTTTTAGCAAAACCTATTCCATGTTCTCCTGATACTTGTCCCATTAATTCATTTGACTTATCATACATATCTTTCATTACTAATTCAAGTTTTTCATACCATACATTTTCATCTAATAGATCTCTTAATATATAAATGTGTAAATTTCCATCTCCAGCATGTCCAAAACTCTTTATTCTAATATTATATTTACTTTCAAGCTCATGAGTGAATTTAACGAATTCACCTATTTTATTTCTTGGAACAACTACATCAACTTCATCCATTTCTGTTGTTAATGCTTTTATTGCCTCAAGGAAACATCCCCTAGCTGACCAAATTGATTCTTGTCTTTCTTCAGTATCAGATATAAATACATCTATGGCATCTGCATCCAAACATATATTAGCTACATTTTCATATGCTTTTTCAATTTCTTCTGTTGAGTTCCCATCAAAAGTTAATAAAAGATATGCATCTGATGATTTATCTGGAAAACTCTTTCCTAAAAATTCTTCTGCTGCTAATATAGCTTCTCTTTGCATAAACTCAATTGCTGTTGGAATTGTCTTTGATTTAATTATTTTAGGTACTGTATCTATTGCATTTTCTAATGTGGGAAATGGTATAAGTAAACTTAATGACTTCTTAGGTAATGGTAATAGCTTTAATATTGCTTTAGTTACTATACCTAAAGTTCCTTCTGCTCCTATTATTAGATCCTTTAATGAATATCCTGAACTATTTTTAACTACTTTTCCACCAAGTTCTACTACTTTACCATTAGGTAGTACTACTTCTAAACCTCTTACATAATCTCTAGTAACACCATATTTTACTGCTCTCATACCACCTGCATTAGTGCTTATATTACCACCTATAGTAGCTGATTTTTCACCTGGATCTGGAGGATAAAATAAATCAAATTCTTCAACGTATTTACCTATTTCCATAAGTAATACACCTGGTTCTAATGTAAGTGTAAGATTTTCTTCATCTAGTTCTAATATTTTATTCATTCTACAAAGATCTATAACTATTCCACCTTTTATCGGAACAGCTGCACCTACAAGACCTGTACCAGAACCTCTTGGAGTAACTGGAATAGAATTTTCATAAGCATATTTCATTATTTTTGAAACTTCTTCAGTACTTATAGCTTGAACTACAATATCAGGCATTTTCTTTATTCCACCTAATTCATCATGGCTATAATCTTCATTTATTTCATCGCCAAAGAAAACTCTCTCTTTATCATTTTCTGCAATAGATAATATATATTCATAATCTTTAATATCAATATTTTTATAAGTCATAGCCTTATGCCCCCTTACTCATTTTTACTTTTTCTATAAGTTGTGGAATAATATCATACATATTGCCAACTATTCCGTAATGAGCAACTTTAAATATAGGTGCTTTCTCATCACTATTAATAGCAAATATATAATCTGAATTATTCATACCTGCTGAAAATTGAACTGCTCCTGAAATCCCACAAGTTATTATAAGTCTTGGTCTTACTGTTCTACCACTTAAACCAATTTGTCTTTTTGCATCAACCCATCCTGCTTCAATTAAAGGTCTAGTACATGCAAACTCTGCTCCTAATAGTTCTGCAAGTTCTTTTATCATTGTTAAGTCTTTCTCTGATTTAACTCCTCTACCTGCTGCTACTATTACTTCAGCATCACTTATTCCAACTTCTGTATTCTTTTCTTTAATTTCAAGAACTTTAATACCAGAATTGAGTTTGTCTTTTTTGATTTCACATTTAATTATTTCACCGTTAGTTTCATCTTTTCTTTCTGGTGCTGTCATTACTTTATATCTTACTGTTGCAAGTTGTGGTCTTGAATTAGGAGTAACTATTTGAGCCATTATGTTACCACCAAATGCTGGTCTAATTTGTACTAAATCAGTATCTTCTTTTATATCAAGTATGGTACAATCTGCTGTAAGACCTGTTCTAAATCTAGCAGCAATTCTAGGTGCTAATGATCTACCTATTGTTGTAGCTCCAACTAATATTGATGATGGTTTAACTTTCTTAATAAACTCTTCAAAAGCTGCTGCATAAGTTTCTATTCTAAAATCTTTTAATTCTTCATCATCATATACAAATACCTTATCTACTCCATAATGTAATAACTCTTTTGCTTCATCTAGAATGTTATGTCCAATAAATACACAATAAACAGGGTGATTTATTTTAGCTGCTAATTCTCTAGCTTTACCAATTAATTCATACGTTACAGGGTGAATTTTTCCATTAACATGATCTACATAAACGGATATTCCTCTCCATAAACTTTTATCTATCGCTTTTACTTCGTCTTCAATATATTCAACTGCTCCTTTTGGACCTTTTTTTACACAAAGCTTACACATTTTACAAGCTCCATTTATCTCAACTTTTCCATTATTTATCTCAAGAGCACCAAATGGGCATATTTTTATTAACTCTTCTTTATTAGTTATTTTTTCTTGATTAACAACTAACTTTGCCATAAATCATTCCTCCTTGATTAATGCTTTATTTATACACTTTAAACCTTTTTAATACTATATTATAAGAATTTGTCTAAATTTTTATAGTTAAATAAATTTAAACTCTTTTAATTTATGTTCTATCTTTTCAACTAATTCATTTGAATCACCTGTCCACATTTCTCTATCATCATTAACTTCTGGTGGAAATATTCTTTCAACTTGAGTTGGTGAACCATTTAATCCGTATTTCTTTTCATTTCTATCTTCAAAATCAGCTAAACTCATAATTGAAATTTTTTTATCTTTAGTTGCAATTTTCTTCCTATAAGACGGAAGCCTTGGCTCAAATATTCCTTTATTTACAGTTATTAAACATGGATATGAAATTTCAACTACTTCTAAAGTTTCTGGCATATCCATTTCAACTATAACTGATTCCTCCTTAACTTCTATTATTCTCTCAACATTTGCTACATGAGGTATATTTAAATACTCAGCCATCTCAGGACCTACTTGAGCTGTATCTCCATCAGTAGTTTGCTTTCCACAAATTATTAATTGAAAATCTCCCATTTTTCTTACACCTTGAGATATTGTATATGATGTTGCTAAAACATCAGCACCTCCAAATTTTCTATCTGATAATAATGCACCATCATCAGCCCCCATGCTATAAGCTTCTTTAATTACGCTAAGAGCTTGATTTGGTCCCATACTTAAAACTTTTACAGTTCCACCTTTGCTTTCTTTTATTCTCAATGCTGTTTCTAATGCATATAAGTCATATGGATTCATTTTTGAATCAATACCATCTCTTTTTAATACTCCAGTGGCTTGATCAACTTCTACCTTTGAAGTTCCTGGTACTTGTTTAATACAAACTAAAATATTCATGTAAATACCTCCTAAAAATATATTCTAAAATCCAAATAGTGGTCCACAGAAATATACTAATAATCCTGATAAAACAATATAAAATAAACAAACTTTTAATGTTGAATTTAAAATCTTTCCTTCACTACCAACAAGATTGGTTGCTGCCGTTGCAACTGCTATACTTTGAGGAGAAATCATTTTTCCTGCAGTTGCTCCCATTACATTTCCTCCTGCAATCCAATAAGGATTTGCTCCAATTGAATTAGCAGCTTGTACTTGTAACTCACCAAACAAAACATTAGCTGAAGTATCACTTCCTGTTATAAATGTCCCAAGTGCTCCTATTATAGGGGCTATTAGTGGATAAAAGCTTCCTGTTATAATAACTAAAACATCTGCTACAGATTTAATCATTCCACTGTAACCCATAACTTTTGCTAAAGATACAATTGAAACTATTGTTATACAAGATTTAACCATTTGTTTCATAGTGTTAAATAGAACTAAACTAATTTCTTTGAATTTGCATCCTTGTAATAGACCTCCAACATAAGTTGCTAGTATTATTAATACTCCCGGAGTAACAATCCATGAAAAAGTATATGGTTTGCCTCCTACTCCTGTATATATTTGTACAGACGTCTTTATTTTTGATAATGGTTCATATATTGATTTAAACAATGGTGAACATATCATTACGAATAAAAATACTAGTATAAATGGTAACCATGCTTTAAATCCTTGACTAAATGTGATTTTTTCTTTAGTACTTGTCTTATTTTCTGAATTATTATAGAATTTCTTTGCTACAAAAATTGTTAATACCATAGAAACTACTGAACCTATTACTGCTGGTAATTCAGCACCCATAAATTTTGCAACAAATACTTGAGGAATCGCAAATGATACACCTGATATTAATGTAATTCCAAAAACTCCTTTTATTGATTTAATACCTTTTCCAGTTAAAGCAACTAGTATAAATGGAATAATTATTATCATTACAGCTAATTGAATTGTTATAGCATAAGATAAATGATGTATATCTAATTCTGTAATTTGCGATAATGTTATTATTGGTAACCCTATGGCACCAAAAGCTGTTGGAGTTGTATTTGCTATTAAGCAAATAATTGCTGCAAATACTGGTTCAAAACCTAATGCTGCAAGAATACTTGCTGGTATAGCTACTGCTGTACCAAATCCTGCTATAGCTTCAAGGAACCCTCCAAATCCCCAAGCTAAGATAAGTACCAAGATTCTTTTATCTGTTGTTACGCTTGTCATAATTTTTTTTATAATGTCCATACTACCTGTGTGAATAGATAAATTGTAAGTAAAAACTGCTGCTATAATGACAAGCATTATAGGCCATAATGCTAACGCTACACCTTCCAAAGTAGAGGTAATTGCATCAGTAATATTCATTTTCCAAATGAATATAGCAAGTAATACTGTTATTAAGAGAGCTGTAGGACATGCCTTGTGACCTGCAACCTTAAGCTTTCCTAACGAAATCATAAGCCAAATAATAGGAATACAAGCTAAAACAAATAAAATGTACACGGTTATCCCTCCATTTTGGTAATATATCATACCAATTTGAAATTGGTACTACCACTTACAATTATTATTATATATTTAAAAGTTTTACATGTAAATAATTGTTATTAAATTAACAGAAAACATTTACAGCGTTTGTGTTCTAAAAAAATCTATTTAAATAGCTATCGTTTGTTTATTACAAAGTTTTTTAATAGTAAAATCCATATAAAAAAGCTCCTATAAAAATAAAAAAAACTCTTTTTATTTTTATAAGAACTTTTTATTTGACATTTTATTAACAATATTTCACCTAAGAATATTTAATTATTCTTAATAACCATATGCTTTCCATATTAAATCAAAATGTTTTTCCATTGCACTTTGAATCGCTTTTTCATCTCTAAATTTTAATGCTTTAACTAAATCTTCATGCATTGACAATAATATTTCTCTACTATTATCAGTATGTAAAATTTGCATTCTCGATGTTCTTATAAATTCATCCATTAATTGAGATATTACTTCCAATATATTAGTAAGTAAAACATTTCTAGCTGATTTTACTATAACATAATGAAATTTTATATCCAATTCTAAACTTTCTTCTTCTGTTTCAGATTGATACATTCTATCTAATATGGCACTTAAGTGCTCTAACTCATTATCTTTTATATTCTTTGATGCTAATCTTCCACATTCTAATTCTAAAGTTTTTCTTAAGTCATACATTTCTTTAAGAGAACTTTCTTGAAGCATAAACATTACAGATAAAGGTTCAAAAAGTGAATTATCAAAATTAGTTTTTATAAAGTTTCCTGCACCTTGTCTACTTTCGATAAGACCTATTACTTCTAATGCTTTTATAGCCTCTCTTACTGAAGTACGAGAAACGCAAAGACTTTCTGACATTTCTCTTTCTGATGGAAGCTTATCACCTTTTTTGAGTTCACCACTTTTTATTTTTAATTTTATTTGTTCTATAACTTGATCATATACTTTTGGTGTCTTTATAGGTGTAAACATAAAGATTATCTCCTCTTCAATTATTTTATTATTAATTATATCATAACTAAAATTTAATATTAATTTCTAATTATAGTAAAATTCAATTGACAATACCTTGAAATTAGAATATATTAGTTTTAAATATATTAAAATATAATCCTTAATTAAAAGGGAGTAGTTATAATATAACATCAACATGCTCGGTTATTTACTAACCTGGTGTTATAACCTTTTGGGTAACGAGACTTTTAATATAATTTCAAAAATGAAATTATATTAAAAGTCTTTTTTTATTCTTTAAGCATTTGAAATAAAATAATGAGCAAACTATATATAAGAATGTTGCTTGCTATTTTTAGTATATGATAATTAATATAAGAAGGAGATAAAATGAGATGGAAAAATATTTTTATAAAAGTCCTGAGGATACTTTAAAAAATTTTAATGTAACTTTAAAAGGTCTTACCGAAGAACAAGTAAAAAATCAATTAGATAAATATGGGGATAATACCTTGACAGAAAAAAAGAAAAAGAGTATTACTTCTATATTTTTAGATCAATTTAAGGATTTATTAGTTATTATTCTAATAGCTGCTGCAATTATATCTATAGCAACTGGAAATATTGAAAGTACTATTGTTATTTTAGTTGTTATAACTGTAAATGCAATCTTAGGTACAGTTCAATATGTCAAAGCTGAGCAATCATTAAGCAGTTTAAAGGCGCTATCTTCTCCTACTGCTAAAGTTATTAGAAATTCTAATAAAATAGAAATTCCATCCAAAGACGTAGTACCAGGTGATATCTTAATGTTAGAAGCCGGAGACTTAATAGTTGCAGATGGAAGAATAATTGAAAGTTTTTCATTACAAGTTAATGAAAGCTCTTTAACAGGTGAATCAGAAAGTGTAGATAAAATTTCCGAAAAAATAGATAAACCTGAAGTAGCTTTAGGTGATCAAAAAAATATGGTTTTTTCAAGTTCCCTTGTAACTTATGGAAGAAGTACAGTGCTTGTAACAAGTACTGGTATGAATACTGAATTAGGCAAAATAGCCACTTTAATGGAGGAAACTGAAGAAAAGCAAACACCTCTTCAAGTATCTTTAGATGATTTTTCAAAAAAATTAGCTATTGGAGTAATTATTATTTGTGGAATTGTATTTGCTTTAAATGTTTATAGAAACAATACTATATTAGATTCATTAATGTTTGCTGTTGCTCTTGCAGTTGCAGCTATCCCAGAAGCTCTTAGTTCAATAGTTACCATAGTTCTTTCTATAGGAACTCAAAAAATGTCTAAAGAGCATGCTATTATTAAAAATCTTAGGGCTGTTGAAGGTTTAGGTTGTGTATCTGTAATTTGTTCAGATAAAACAGGTACCTTAACCCAAAATAAAATGACTGTTAAAAGTATCTTTGTAGATGATAAATTAATAACTTCTAAAGAAATTAATTTAAATGATCCACTTTCCAAATTTTTAATAAATAGTTCTATACTTTGTAATGATTCTACATCTATTGATGGTAAAGAACTTGGTGATCCTACTGAGGTAGCCTTGATTAATTTAGGTCATAATTTTAATATAAATGAAGTTGATTATAGAAAAGAACATCCTAGATTAAGTGAAATTCCTTTTGATTCAGATAGAAAATTAATGAGTACACTTCATAATATAAATGATGAGTATTTAATGATTACAAAAGGTGCTATTGACGTATTATTAAAAAGAACAGCATTAATAAAAACATCTAATGGCATAAGAAAAATTACTGAAAAAGATATAGATGATATAAATAAGATTAATCATGAATTATCTTCTAATGGATTAAGAGTACTATCATTCGGATATAAAAAATTAGATAATAATAAAGAATTATCTTTAGATGATGAAAAAGATTTTATATTTGTTGGATTAATTTCCATGATAGATCCACCTAGAGAGGAATCAAAAGCTGCTGTACGTGATTGTATTAAAGCTTCAATTAAACCAGTAATGATTACAGGAGACCATAAAATTACAGCTTCTGCTATTGCTAAAGAAATAGGAATACTACAAAAAAACGATGTATCTGTTAATGGTATTGAATTAGATAAAATGTCTGATAAAGAGTTATTAGATAAATTAGAACACATTTCTGTTTATGCTAGAGTATCTCCAGAACACAAAATTAGAATAGTTAAAGCATGGCAAAGTAAAAACAAAATAGTTTCTATGACTGGTGATGGTGTAAATGATGCTCCTGCTTTAAAACAAGCTGATATTGGTATTGCAATGGGTATAACAGGTACAGAAGTTTCAAAAGATGCTGCTTCTATGATATTAACTGACGACAACTTTGCAACTATAGTTAAATCAATAAGTAATGGTAGAAATATTTATGCTAATATAAAAAATTCAATTAGATTTTTACTCTCTGGAAATACCTCTGGAATATTAGCTGTATTATATGCCTCTTTAAGAGCTTTACCAGTGCCTTTTGCTGCTGTACATTTATTATTTATAAATTTACTTACTGATAGTTTACCTGCTATTGCAATAGGTATGGAAAAATCAACAAAAGATGTTTTAAATGAAAAGCCTAGAAACAGTAAAGAATCAATCTTAAACAAAAACTTCATTAAGAGTATATTATTTGACGGACTACTAATTGCAGTTGCTACTGTTACTTCTTATCATATTGGATTATCAAATGGTCCAGTTGGAACTGCTAGTACTATGGCATTTGCTACATTATGTTTAGCTAGATTATTCCATGGTTTTAATTGTAGAGGACGAAAATCTATATTTAAATTAGGTTTATTTGAAAATAAGTTTAGTTGGATAGCTTTCGGAATTGGATTAATATTATTAAATTTAGTTCTATTAGTTCCACCATTACAATCATTATTTGAAGTTGTTCCATTAAGCAAAACAAATTTAGGATATATATACTTATTTGCTTTCCTTCCAACAATAATAATTCAAATATATAAAATGATTAAATATGATTCTGAAAAAGATAGTGATATTAATATTAAAAACAAAGATGGTAATATTAAAGAAAAAAAACAAGTGGCTTAAATTAAGTATATTTTCATATGCTTACAAATATTTTGTACTTTATATTTGTATTTATTATTCAACATATAAAATAGTATTGTAATAAGAATAAGAGTTAATTGGTAAAGTATCTTCCTTTAACTCTTATTTTTTATATAGTATACTAAATTTAAGTATTATTAATAAATTAAAATTATGGAGGATACATGAAAAATTTAATTGAAAAAGCAATTACTACGCATGAATTAAGTAAAGATGAAATATTAAAACTATTATCATGTGATGATATAAATGATGATTTATTTCATGCTGCTGATAGTGTAAGAGAAAAATATTTAGGCAATATTGTACATTTAAGAGGTCTTATAGAATTTACTAACATATGCAAGAGAAATTGCTTATATTGTGGATTAAGAAGAGATAATAAAAATATAAAAAGATATAGACTAAGCAAAGATGAGATTATTGATTTTGCAAAAAAAGCTGTATCTTATGGATATAAAACAATAGTTCTTCAAGGTGGTGAAGATGATTTTTTCACAAAAGAGAGAATGGTAGAAATAATAAAAGAAATTAAAAAATTAGATGTTGCTCTAACTTTAAGTTTAGGTGAAAAAACATACGATGAATACAAAGCTTTTAAAGAAGCTGGGGCTGATAGATATCTAATCCGTATTGAAACTACTGATAAAAAACTTTATGAAGAAATGGATCCTTTAATGAATTTTCAAGCTAGATTAAAATGTTTAAAAGATTTAGGTGATTTAGATTATGAAGTTGGTACAGGTGTATTAGTAGGACTACCAAATCAAACATTAGATTCTTTAGCAAATGATATTTTATTTTTCAAAAAAATAAATGCTGACATGATTGGCATTGGTCCTTTTATTCCAAATGAAGATACTCCGCTAAAAGATGCAGAAGGTGGAAATCTTATTTTAGCTTTAAAAGTAATGTCTATAACTAGATTATTACTTCCTGACATAAACATCCCTGCTACTACAGCAATGGAATCATTACATAAAAATGGTCGTATTATAGCACTTCAAAGTGGTGCTAATGTAGTTATGCCAAATGTAACTGAAGGTGAATATAGAAAACTTTATGCACTATATCCAGGTAAAATTTGTACAGGAGATACTCCTTCTCATTGTAGAGGATGTATAACTGGAAAAGTAGCTTCAATTAATAGACAAGTCTCTGATGGATATGGATTTAGAGGAAATAAAAATTCAAATTCTTACAAAAGTAAGTAATCTAAATTTTTTATAAAATAAGCTGTGATAAAATTAATTATAATTAATTTTATCACAGCTTACAATTTATTACTTTATAATATATACTTTACGGCTGTTTTTCAATGATTTATGTATTCTTTAATATATAACTTTTTAATTTTTACTTAATTGATCATAAAAATTTCAAATAAAATAATTTTATTTTTATATAAATTCACATTAAGTATCTAATATGCTTTTAAATCCTTGGCCTAATACTTCTGTTGTTTCATTTACAGTTATAAATGCGTTAGAATCATTTTTTATCATAAATTGTCTTAACTTAATAAATTGCGCTCTACTTAATATAGTTAAAATAACACAATTTTGTTTTTTAGTATATCCACCTTTACCATAAAAAACTGTACATCCTCTTCCAACATCATTAATTATATAATTTGCTACAAGTTCTTCATTTTCTGTAAAAATCATAACTTGTTTTGATAAATTAAATCCATCTATAAATTTATCTATCAAAGTACCTATTAAATATACACTTAATAATCCAAACAAGCCTAATTCTATTCCAAATGTATAAATTGCTAATAATATTACTATAGAATCTGATAATAATAATGCCTTTCCAAAATCAATATGAAAATATTTACTTAATATCTTAGCTATGATACTAGTACCTCCTGTAGTAGCATTTTGAGTATACATAATTGCTGTTCCCATTGCTACTAATACACTTCCAAATATAGATACTAAAACTAAATTATTAGTTACTACTATAGGGCTATAAATTTTTTCAACTGCTGACAATAGAAATGATAAACCAAATGCTGCATATATACTCTTTATTCCAAAATTACCACCAATAAATATAAAAGCTGCAACAAATAATATTATATTACATACAATCATTACTATCCCCGGCTCAACTCCCAAAACTTCATTCAAAACCAATGCTAATCCCGAAACTCCTCCTGATGCTATATTATTTGAGAAAAAAAATACCTCAAGTCCTGTAGCAACTATAATAATTCCTATAGTTATTATTATATATTCTTTTAATAACTTCTTCATTTAAACCTCCATTAGATCTTATATATAAAGTAAATATTATCATGTATACAATCCAAATTAAACCCTAATTATACATAAAATTTCCTTTAAATAAACTTATAGGAATTTTAAATTCTGGAATACCATAAACGTAAGGAGCTATCTCATATAACTGATAATATATAATAATATTATTTTTATCTAAATAAAAATTTTGTTCATTATTTATACCTTTAAATTCTTTTCCTAAATCAAAATAATCTTCTGGATGGCTTTCTATTTGCTTTTTTATTTCTTTATTTATTATACTTAAATAATCATACCCTGACTTAAATAAATCATTTAACTTTATAAATTCCTCTTTGTTTTTATCTATAGTATATGAAGTTCTTATAGTCATTCCATGTGCTCCTCCTAAGAACTCATAATAATCATTATAAAAGCTTAAAATTTCATCATCATCTCTTTCAATAACATATTTAGATATTATTTCATATGGAAATGTAGGTTTAATATTTATATCTTTAAAGTATTCTTCTGAAATTTTTTCTGCTTCACTAACTCTATTAATAATGTCGGATTTTATTTTAGAATTTATATTATTAATTTTTTTTCTATCTTTTCCACCTTGAATTTGCAAAATTCTAATATCTTCTTTTAAATAATCTAAATTTTTATTTATAGACTTTTCCACAATTTTTAGATTATTGTCGTTTTTTATTCTATTATTTATAAACATAAATTGTGGATAACTTTGAGATAATATTATAGGGATTAAAAATATTGATAAAACATTTGAAACTAAGTGCATTATACTATCTTCTTCTCCTTTCCTATAGAAACACTATAAAAAAATATTAACAAAATACACAGCAATTTTTTTTTACAAAATTATTTTTATAACAGGTTATCCACAGCCCATTGTGGATAATGTTGATAAGTTGTAAAATTTTTCTTTTTTTAATTTTTTATTACAAAGAAAATATTATGTTAAAATATCCTTATTATGCTTATATTATATAAAGAGTACTTAAAATAACTAGGAGGATAAATAATTGAAAAATTTAAATACGTTTCTTAATAAAAAAAATATAATTATACTTGCTTGTGTTTTAATTTGTGCAATTGGTGTATATTTTATGTATAACCCTTTATATTTAAAAAATACTGTTGATGAACCTTTAAATAATTCTAACACTACTAAAAAGGTTGAAAATTCTAATACTCAAACTACCAAATTAGATGATAAGACTGATAATAAAACTTTAGATGTTGAAAATGAAAATAAAATTAAAGAAAAACCTAACTTAAAACTAACTAATGAAAATATAGGTGTTCCTGTTTTATATTATCATTCAGTTAAAAATTCTGAGGGCAGTGAGATTATAATATCCCCTCAAAAACTTAGAAATCAACTTAGATATATAAAGGATTCAGGATATTCAACGCTAACACTTAATGAATTAGAAGATCATCTTTTAAATAACATTCCTATTCCTGAAAAAAGTATAGTAATTACATTTGATGATGGATATATGGATAACTATACTAATGTTTTTCCTATACTAAAAGATTTAGAAATTAAAGCTACTATTTTTTGCATAACTTTTCAATTAGATGGAGGATATTATCTTTCTGAAGATGCCATAAAAAAGATGTCTGATTACGGAATAGATATTCAAAGTCACACTGCTGGTCACCCTGACCTTGCTACTATGACATACGAAGAACAATTAAAAGAATTTATAGAATCCAAAGATACCTTAGAGGCAATTACAGAAAAACCTGTCACTAGTATTGCTTATCCTTATGGACATTACAATAATAATACTATAAAAGCAGCTAAAGATGCTGGTTTTAAACTAGGATTCACTACTCATTTAGGTCTTTCCGATAGAAATGATAATCCTTTGCTTCTTGATAGAATTTATATAAGTTCTAATTACGATATGGATACATTTAAAAAATTATTAAATAATACAAAAAAATAATAATAAAAAAATCTGATAAAATAGTTTTTATCAGATTTTTTTATTTGAATGTACCTTATTCATATAAATTAGGAGTTAATTTATGTTCATTTCCTCCATTATTTATCAATACAGAAATTTGTTTTTTATGTTCATTTTTATTTTTTTCATTTATTTCAGTTATAAATTTACTAGTTTCTTTTAAAGTACCATACTTTAAAGTTTCTCCATTTACAGTTATCAATATTTCATTATCAGACGGTATCATTTTATTACTAAATGCATATTCTAAAACCTCTTTTATAGCTATATCAATATTCTCATGCAATATATCAGTTGAAATTACCAACTTCTTTCCTTTTTCAGTTCCTGAATATGAATAAATGACTTTACTTAAAAAATTGCATTCTAATTTTATAGGTGATGTTGTTCTTACTATTACTGTGCTCTTAGGTATACAATACTGAGAATAAAAAGATGCTCCAATTATAATCATTATAAATATTAAAATACAAAAATGTATCTTAAAATTTCTAAATGATTTCTTCTCTTGTCCACTAATTTCTTGACCAATTTTAGTGTTTTTATCAGTCTTTATATTAATTATTTCTCCACTTGATGTTAAAATGTATGCACTATTTCTTAAACTTTTTATAACTATTCCTCTAAAAAATTGAGTTTTAGTTTTATTTTTATTATTTAAATTTACTACATTAATTGATCTTTCTTCTATTTTCAAATAATCTTGTATAAGTTTATAATTTTCATTTGAAAAAATAATATAATAAAATATAATATATTCTTTCCATTTCCTTAAAAATTCTTCACTTACATCAAGTTCTTTGCAAATACTCCTTATATGTAAATCCTTTTTTCTCTCAACAGAATCCATTAAATTGCTATTTTCAAGAATATAATATGATATATTTAAGATCATATTACGTTGTTTTTCTTTAGGAGGATAATTGATTAAATCCTTAAGCAAAATATTATATAAAGATAATTCTTTTAAAAATAATTCTATTTGTTTATTTCTATTTACATCTGTCTTTTCACCTATCAACAAAATATTAGGTGTTGATGAAAAAACATATTTAATTTTTAGCTTGTTCATCTTAGTTTCCTCCAAATTTAATATTAGGAATATGAAAATAAATAACAAGTCAAAAATACGATGGATATTTTGTGAAATACAATGACCTGAGTTCTGCTAATAGTTGTACTATTAGTAGATTCCAAGGAAGATATATTTCGCAAAATAAACTAACCTACTGACTAGTTATTTATTTGAATGTACCTTATAATATTTATTTAATTAATATTATAAATATCAAAACTAACTAATGTTTCATATGATATTATTATATCATAGAAATTTATTTTACTGCTATTAACATTCAACTCCATCTTAAAACAATTTATATTTAATCTTCAATAGAATAATCTAAGATTAATTAAATAATACTTAAAAAAATTTTAATTTTAAATCAATATATTTATGGAGATTAATATGAAAAAAAAAGTTATCTATGTAGATTTTATTAAAAAACGTAAAATAAGTTTCCTTACTTTTATTTTAAATCGTCTTATCTATTATATAAATGTCAAACTCTCTTCAAAACATCTAGACAATAATTATTCGATTACTACTAATGCTAAAATTGATTACTACAAATTTAAATGATAAAATTGTACTATAATTATTAAAATCTAATTTATCTTGAAAGGAATTTTATTACATGAGAGTAGGACTTGGATATGATGTTCATAAGTTAGTTGAAAATAGAAAATTAATTTTAGGTGGAGTTGAAATTCCTTATGAAAAAGGATTATTAGGACATTCTGATGCTGATGTTTTATTACACGCAATAATGGATTCCATATTAGGTGCTTGTGCATTAGGAGACATTGGTCGTCATTTTCCTGATAACGATAATAAATTTAAAGGAATATCTAGTATAAAACTTTTAGAAGAAGTAAATAAATTAATACAGGCAAAAGGATATATTATAAATAATATTGATTCTATAATTATTGCTCAAAAGCCAAAACTTGCTCCTTATATAGAAAACATGAGAAAAAATATATCTGATGCTCTCAATATTAATATTGATCAAATTAATGTAAAAGCAACTACAGAAGAAGGACTTGGTTTTACAGGAAATATGCTTGGTATATCATCTCAAAGTATAGCATCTATTATTAAAAAATAGTATTTTAGGGTTACTATAAATCATTTTACAATTTTTAGTAACCCCTTTTTTAATTAATCTACAAAATTCACTTATAAATATATTAATATTTTTATAAAATATTATCTTATTTTAAAATACTTCAGTTAATCTTTTTAATAATACATTTCTAAATTTTTCTCCATTATCTTTATCTTTAACTACATCTTCACAAATATCTTTCCACTTTTCTAATGGCACTCCTATCTTTTTTTCTAATTCTTTTTCTGTATTTGTAATTAAACCAGATGATATTACAAAATCTCCTAATTCTCTGGCATTTCTAAATATTTTTAAATATAAAAATTGCTTGTTATCTCCACGCCATCTTCCATTAAATTCCTTAACAAATTTTTTTACCTCTAAATCTAATTTACTAATAGGACTATTCCATAAATTATTCAATTTATCATAATCATGCTTCATTTTAATAGCTATATCTTTATTAATTTTTTTAAGTTTTTCTGCCTCTTTAATAATAATTTGAACAGGTAAAGATGGAATTTTAGTTACTAATTTCTGATTCCCATGTATCCATTTATAAAAAGCTTCTTGTAAAAATGAATGTTGAATATATCCAAGTAAAGCTTTAGGATTAGGCATATACCCCCAAATGCTACTTACTCCTATATTTTTATTAAAAATAAGTGTATGAAAATAAATGCTCCTCTCAGTTGGAAGTTCTTCCATAAACATATGTCCTCTAATAGTCTTATTTTTACTAGTAATCTCGTCCCAATATCTAAATGAATTATACTTCTCTTTCAACCCAATCACCATTCTTTCATTTATTTTATTTATTATTTAATACTTATCTCTATATTATATTATATAGTATATAATACTGTTTAAGCAATTTATTTATACTATAATTTTTTCATATTTTTATTAATATTTAAAATAAAAAAAATTTTAACATTAATATTATTGTTATTTTTTCCCAATAATATTCCCTTAATATTTATATAGCCTTAGTGATTAGATTAAATTAAAAAGCATATTTCCAAACTTCAGTTTGAAAATATGCTTTTTCATTAATATAATAATTTATAAAATTGGGGATTGGTAAATCTTTTAATTTTGTTTAATTAATCTATTTTATTTAATCAGTTTATCTTATTTAATTAGCTTTTTTAGCAGCTATATTATGAGAATTCCATGTGAATGATAAGAAGAATATTGCAATAACACATGAAGCCATTAATAACATAAATCCACCGTTCCAACTGAATTTATCAACAACAGCACCCATTACAACTTCTGCTGCAACTTGTCCACCCATGTATCCAAATAATCCAGTGAAACCAGCAGCTGTTCCTGCTGCTTTTTTAGGTACAAGGTCTAAAGCACTAACACCTATTAACATAACTGGTCCATATATTAAAGCACCAATTGATGCTAAGGCACAGTTAATTGCTATTGGGCTTGTACTCTTCCAATAAACAAATGTTGCAATTGCAACACCAATCATACAAATAATTCCGATTGGAGCACGTCTTCCATGGAATACATGGTCACTAATCCATCCAACTATAATAGTTCCTGGAATAGCAGCATATTCAAATAAAGCAAATGCTACTGAAGAATCTTTAGGATTAAAGTTTCTTACTTCTTGTAAGTATGTTGGAACCCAATTAATAACACCATATCTAACCAAGTAAACGAATACGTTAGCTAGAGCAATACACCATAATAATTTATTATTAAGTACATATTTAAATAATATTTCTTTTGCAGTAAGTTCTGCTTCTGCATCCTCTACTTGTTCTGAAACTTCTGGATAATCATCCATATATTCTTCAATTGGTGGTAAACCAACAGATTGAGGAGTATCTCTTGCAAAAATCATATAAACGATACCACCAACTATAGCAATAAGTGCTGGTAAATAGAATGAACCTTTCCAACTTCCAAATATAGATACACCAAGTAATACGATTGTAGCTATAAATCCACCACCTATATTATGTGCAGTATTCCATATTGACATCTTAACTCCACGTTCACTATCTGAGAACCAGTGAGTCATTATTCTACCACATGGAGGCCAACCCATACCTTGGAACCAACCATTAAGTAACATTAATACAAACATCATACCTATATTAGTTGCATTAGGTAAGAATAAATTTGTTACACCTGATAAAATAAGTCCTATTGCTAAGAAAAATCTTGGATTAGATCTATCAGATTTATTACCCATTACAAATTTACTTACACCATAAGCTAACCCTAAAGCTGAGGCAACAAAACCAACTTCAGTTTTTGTAAACCCTTGATCTATAAGATATACTTTAGCTAATGAGAAATTACTTCTTACAAAGTAATAAATAAGGTATCCAACATAGATACTTATAAATACTTGTATTCGATATCTCTTGTAGCTTGATGGTATTTTTTCTGCTGGCATTCTCTCAATATGAGGTGCCGGTTTTAAAAAGTTAAACATAAAAATCCCTCCACAAAATTAATCTCTTAGTTTGTAAAACTAATTTTTTGTTTTTATACTATAAATAATTCCTATAATAAATTAAAAGAAATATTTAAAATACGCCTAATTATTAATTAAATACTCCAAAGTTGCTGTTTAGTTGTAGATACACATGTCGCACCAGATTTTAGAGCTAAAATAATTTCTTGTTTATTTTCAATTAATCCACCTGTAATTATTGGTTTTAATGTATTTTTAGACATATCTTCTATAACCTTAGGTAAAATTCCAGGTAATATTTCAATTGCATCAGCTCCTGATATTAGATGCTTCTTAGAATTTGTAAATGATAGCGTATCAAATATAAAAAGTCTTTGAATTGCTAATAATCCATAATTCTTAGCAATCTTAAGAATATGTGGTTTAGTACTTATAATTCCTTTAAAACTAGTATTTTTCTTTAAATAGCTAAGTACTATTTCTTTTGTTGAAACAAACCCATCAACTAAATCTAAATGAATTATTCCCACTTTACCCTTTTCTTCTATTAAGTTACTTATTTTTTTTATATTCATTATGCTACCAAATAACACAAATATAATCTGTACTGAAGATTTTAAAGCTAATTCTAACTCTTCCTCATTTTTTACAGATGCTATAATAGGGTTATGTTCTAATAACTCTAATGTACTCAATAAATTTCCCCCTCTGTAAAACGTTTACTATGATTATATAATAGCAAGTAATCGTTTCAAAACTTGTTCTTAATTGTTTCAAAAATGTAACACTTTAAACTTTTTTTAAATATTATTTATTATAGGGAAGATTATTTAATTGGATTTTATTTGAATAATTTTTATTTAATTCACTTTTATCAAAAATGAGTAAATTGATATTTTAACTTAATTATTCTATAATTATATATAGAAGCATTTAAGGAGGAAAGTAGTTGTATTTGTGTGAAATATGTAAAAAACAGGCTGACATTCATCATATTGTTCACAGAAGTGAAGGTGGATTGGATATAAAGTTAAATTATAAATATTTATGTCCATATCATCATAGAGGTAAGCTAGGACCTCATCATTGTGAAGAAACTGATATTTTGTACAAGTTAGAACTTCAAAACAATCTATTTTATCTTTTAAAAAATGACTATTACAAATTTAAAAAATTAATGACAATTCTCGAAGTATCTAGAAATCAACTAAAAAGAATAGTAAAAGACTTAAAACTATACAAAGAAGGATATAAGAAATTAGATATAATAGTTAAGATTATGGGTGGAAAATTATATTCTGAAGAAATGATTGAAAATCTAAATTTAGATAAATTAATCGACAATATAGATAAAGAACATTAATTTTATAACAAATATTTTTTATTTTATTGACATAAAAAAATGCAATGATTATAATAAAAAATATTAACATGATAATAAAAATAATACGTTGATGAGGACAGTAAACTAAAACCTTATTTTCAGAGAGAGAATATGTTGGTGGAATTATTCTTAAATAAATTTAGTTGAAAACCACCTCTGAGTGACTTTAATACAGTCCGTTTATTACCACGTTACGGTAATTTAAAGTGATCTAATCTCCTACTTAGTTATATATTATAGTTATATTTAGTTTAAGTAAGTAATTAGATAATTAGAGTGGAACCACGGATATTTCTTCGTCTCTATATTTTTAGAGACGGAGTTTTTTTATTTTAATTTTGAAAGGAGTTTTTTTAATGATAAAAATAACTTTAAAAGATGGATCAATTAAAGAATTTGAAGCTGGAATATCTATATATGAAATAGCAAAATCAATTAGTGAAGGTTTAGCTAGAAACGCATATTGTGGTATTGTTAATGGTAAAGTATATGATCTTAGAGACAAAATTACTCAAGATATAAACTTAAGTATTTGCACTTTTGATTCTCAAGAAGGTAAAGATGCTGTAAGACATAGTATTTCTCATGTGCTAGCTTGTGCTGTTAAGAAATTATTCCCCAATACTAAATTAGCTATAGGACCATCTATTGCAAATGGTTTTTACTATGATTTTGATAAAGATGTTGCATTCTCAGCTCAAGATTTAGAAAAAATTGAAGCAGAGATGAAAAAAATAATAAAAGCAAATCCTTCAATTGAAAGATTTGAACTTCCAAGAAATGAAGCTTTAGAGTTAATGAAAGATGAACCATATAAAGTTGAATTAATAAATGACTTAAGTGATGATGAAGTAATATCATTCTATAAGATTGGAGATTTCACTGACTTATGTGCAGGACCTCATGTTATGTCATTAAAATCAATTAAAGCAATAAAACTTACTAGAAGTGCTGGCGCTTACTGGAAAGGTGACGAAAAAAATAAAATGCTTACTAGAATATATGGTACTGCTTTCTTAAAAAAATCTGATCTTGATGCATACCTAGAAGCATTAGAAGAAGCTAAAAAAAGAGATCATAATAAATTAGGTAGAGAACTTAAATTATTTACTACTGATGAAAATGTAGGTCAAGGTCTTCCTTTATTAATGCCAAAAGGAGCTAAAATTGTTCAACTTCTTCAAAGATGGGTTGAAGATGAAGAAGAAAAAAGAGGTTATGTATTAACTAAAACTCCATTTATGGCTAAAAGCGACCTTTATAAAATTTCTGGTCACTGGGATCATTACAAAGATGGTATGTTTGTATTAGGTGATGAAGAAAAGGATGATGAAGTTTTTGCATTAAGACCAATGACTTGTCCATTCCAATATACTATATATAATGCTGAACAACATAGTTATAGAGATCTTCCTATAAGATATGGTGAAACTTCTACTCTATTTAGAAATGAATCTTCTGGAGAAATGCATGGACTTATAAGAGTTAGACAATTTACTCTAGCTGATGGTCATTTAATTGTAACTCCAGAGCAATTAGAAGAAGAATTTAAAGGTGTAGTTGAATTAATCCAATATATAATGAAAACATTAGGTATAGATGAAGATATAAGCTATAGATTCTCTAAATGGGATCCAAATAATACTGAAAAATATATAAATGATCCTGAAGCTTGGAACAAGACTCAAGATACAATGAGAACTATATTAGATCATTTAAAAATTAATTATGTTGAGGCTGATGATGAAGCTGCATTCTATGGTCCAAAGCTTGATTTACAATTTAGAAATGTTCATGGAAAAGAAGACACATTATTCACAGTTCAAATAGATTTTGCTTTAGCTGAAAGATTTGATATGAATTATGTTGATAAAGATGGAGAAAAGAAACGTCCATATATAATTCATAGATCATCAATTGGTTGTTATGAAAGAACTTTAGCAATGCTTATAGAAAAATATGCTGGTGCATTCCCTACTTGGCTTTCTCCAGTTCAAGTGAAAGTATTGCCAATATCAGATAAATATAATGATTACGCTGAATCAGTTGTTAAATCATTAAGAAATAAAGGTGTTAGAATTGAAGCTGACTACAGAGCTGAAAAAATTGGTTACAAAATCAGAGAAGCTAGACTTGAAAGAACTCCTTATATCTTAGTAGTTGGAGAAAAAGAAGCTAATAATAATGAAGTTTCTGTAAGAAGTAGAAAGAATGATGATGAAGGTGCTATGAAACTAGATGCCTTTACTGAAAGACTATTAAATGAAATAGCTACAAAAGAAAGATAATTTCTTTTGATTTACTAAAAATACGATATATGCATAAGTAAACAGCACCAAGTAATTAGACTTAAGAAAACTAAAATCAGTATAGCCCCATTTTAGCTTGTTGCAATTTTAAATTGCAATAAGCAGTAAATGTGACAATACTCATTAAGAATTCTAAAAGCCAAATTACAATCCATATTCATCTATTGCATATATCGTATTTTATTTAAATCATAAAATATATATCATTTTCTTCATATTTTTACTTACACATATATAAATATCTTCTTAAAGAAAATCATTATTAACTTCATCTAATGCTTGTTTGATATCTTATAATGATTTCTTTAGTGTTTGTAATAACACAATCTACACTTATATCATGCTTATCCATTGGTATATAATCTATTACTTGAAAATCGTATGCTAATGCAATTTTAAATATGTCTTTTTTACATTTATTTAAATATCTATCATAAAATCCCCCTCCATATCCCATTCTGCCACCATTTATATCAAAAGCAACTCCTGGTATAATGACTAAATCAATATTATTTAACTCAGTTGATAACTCACTTTCTTTAGGCTGTAAAATCCCATATCTATCTTCTATAAGATTTTCTAAAGATGTTATTTTAACAGCTTCCATTAATTTAGTCTTATAATTTGTCCTAGGTACATATATATTTTTTCCATCTTTTAATGCTTTTATTATTAAAGTTTTAGTATCAATTTCAGAATCGTAAGAGATATACACAAAAATATTTCTACATTGTGAATAAAATTTACTTTCAAAAAATTTCTTGTGGATTATATTATCAAAATTTTTCTTTTCTGTAGAATTTATTTCTTTTCTTAAATTTAATATTTTTTTTCTTAATTCCTTTTTTTCTTCTAAAATATTCATATTTATTTTGCCCCCTATAAATTATAGTAAATTGCTATCATATATTAATACGATATTTTATTATGAATAAGTATATCTAAAATTTAATTTTTAGACAACTTAATATCTATTCATTTATACTCTAACTAATTTTTATAATAATATTTTTTCTAAAATCATATTTAATAAATACTATTTTAATTGTATAATCTATTTAATATAAAATAATAAAGGTGGGGCAACATATGAGTAAATTAAAAGAAATATTAGACTTTAATAAAAATTTTGTGGAAAATAAAAGATTTGAAGAATTTATTACAACAAAAACACCCAAAAAGAAAATGGTTATATTATCATGCATGGATACTAGATTAACAGAATTATTACCTAAAGCTATGAACATAAAAAATGGAGATGCAAAAATAATAAAAAATGCTGGTGCAATGATAGTGCATCCATTTGGAAGTGTGATGAGAAGTATATTAGTTTCAATATATGAATTTGAAGCTGAAGATGTTTTTGTAGTAGGACACTATGGTTGTGGTATGAGCAATATAGACCCTAAAAAAATAGTAAATAAAATGATTAATAGAGGAATAAACGCTGAAACTGTTTCTATTTTAAATAATTCTGGAATAAACATTGAGTCATGGCTTCATGGATTTGAGTCTGTAGAACATTCTATAGAAAAAAGTGTAAAAATGATAAAAAATCATCCCTTGATGCCTAAAGATATAAGAGTTCATGGATTAATCATTAGCCCAGATACAGGTAAAATAGATGTACTTATAGATGATGATAAATAATATTTATGATAAATCTTCAATTCCAGCGCGACACCTGGTATAAAAATGCTTGAATTTATGATTTGAGAATGTAGAAAAATTTATGTAAATTAAGATAATGTAAAAGAATTTGTGTAAATTAAATATTTTAATATATTGTATAACTGGAAATTATGTTTCCAGTTATATTTTTAATATTTTTACAAATACCAAAATACTGAAATAAGTATTATATTTAGAAATTATTTAATGCAAATATGTGGTTTTTTAAAAATAATCTCTTTTTCTATATCATAACTTTCTTTATCAATTGTTACTTTATATATTTCGGGACATCCTTCTTCTCTCCACTTTTTCATATAATTAGGAGTAGCTTGTGTTTCATTATAATAATTTTGATCATAAATATCAGAAAATTCTAGATAACAAAATAAGCTATCTTTATCTAATAAAACTTCTTTTTTATTTATATTTTTTACTATTGGAATAAAAAATCTTAATGGTATTTGATACTCAAATTCTCCTTTAAGTTTTTTACCTTCTATAATAGCTCTCTTAAAAAATATTTTCTTTTCTTCACCATCTGTAAATTTTGCTTTAAAAATTATTTTATTTCTTCTATTTTTCTCTAATTTTATTATAATCACCTAATCACCATCTATCTCTAATATATTTTAAAATCCTAATGCATAATTTTATTTTATCATTCATAGTACATACTGTCTAAAATAAAAAGTGTTTTAGATAATTTTATTATTATCTAAAACACTTATCTAACTATTATTTAATCTAATATATTTTAATATAAATTTACTTTTAAAATCTTAGATTATTCCACAGTAACTGATTTAGCTAAGTTTCTTGGCTTATCTATATCGCAACCTTTAGATTTTGCTACATAATATGATAATAATTGAAGTGCAGCAACACTTAATACTGGTGCAAACATATCCTTAGTTCTTGGAATATAAATAACCTCATCTAAAACTTCTTCTAATCCCTTAGTTCCTTGATAACAAACTCCTATAACTTTTGCTCCTCTTGCTCTAATTTCAACAATATTACTTACCATTTTCTCTTTTAAAGCTTCTTGAGTTAATAAAGCAACTACATTTGTTCCATCTTCAATTAATGCTATAGGACCATGTTTTAATTCTCCACCTGCATATGCTTCAGCATGAATATATGATATTTCCTTAAGCTTAAGTGATCCTTCTAATGCAACTGCATAATCAAGACCTCTACCTAAATAAAATACATCTTTTTCTTCATACATTTTTTCAGCTATTGCTTTTATCTTATCTCTATCTTCTAAAACTAGTTCTACCTTTTCTGGTAAATCTAATAACTCTTCTTTTAATTTTTCTAATCTATCACTCTTTAATTTTCCTAATATTTTAGCAAATGTCATAGCCATCATATACATTCCAATTATTTGAGTTGTATAAGCTTTAGTAGATGCAACTGAAATTTCTGGTCCTGCTAATGTATATAATACATGATCAGCTTCTCTTGATACTGAACTTCCAACTACATTAGTTAGCGCTATTATAGTAGCTCCAATATTTTTGCTGTTTCTTAAAGCTGCTAAGGTATCTGCTGTTTCTCCAGATTGACTTATAACAACAACTAAAGATTTTTCTGTTACTAGTGGATTTCTGTATCTAAACTCAGATGCTATATCAACTTCTACTGGAATTTTTGCAAGTGATTCAATCATATTTTTACCTACAAGTCCAGCATGATATGCAGTACCACAAGCTACTATAAATACTCTATCTGTATTTTCTAAATCTTCTTTAGTGATTTTTAAATCATCTAAAAGCATGCTCTTTTCCATTGAAATTCTGCCTGCCATAGTATCTCTTATAGCTCTTGGTTGTTCATGAATTTCTTTTAACATGAAATCTTCAAATCCACCTTTTTCAGCAGCATCTTCACTCCATGTAACATGATAAACATCTTTCTTTATTTCTTTTCCATCTTCAGCATAAAGTTTAACACCATCATTTGAAAGAACAGCTATTTCATGATCTTCTAAAAGATATACATCTCTAGTGTAACTTAATACAGCTGGAATATCTGATGCGATGAATGATTCATCTTTTCCTAAACCTACAATTAAAGGACATTCTTTTCTTACTGCTATTAATTTATCTGGTTCATCTTTACAAACAACACCTAAAGCATAACTCCCTTCAAGTCTCTTAAGTGTTTTTATAACTGCTTCAAATAAATCTCCTTCATAATAGTAATCTATTAAGTTAGGAATTACTTCTGTATCTGTTTCAGATTTAAAAGTATAACCTTCGCCTTTAAGCCACGTTCTTAATGTTAGATAATTCTCAATTATTCCATTTTGAACTACAGCAATTGTTTCCTTACTATTTAAATGTGGATGTGAATTAACATCTGATGGTGCTCCATGAGTTGCCCATCTTGTATGTCCTATCCCCATATTACCTTCTACAGGATTTCCCTTTATATTATCTGCTAAATTAGCTAATCTTCCTTTAAACTTTCTTACTTCTATATCTCCATTATTAACAACAGCTACTCCAGCTGAGTCATAACCTCTATACTCTAATTTTGATAATCCATTAATTAAAAATGAAGTAGCTTTTCCACTTCCTAAATATCCAACTATTCCGCACATATTAATCTTCCTTTCTTAATTCATAATAAAAAATTATAACCTCTTTTAGATTTTTAATCAGAAACTTAAAAATAGGCATAATAGTACTCTTAAATACAAAATCTAAATTAAGAAGGTTTTAACACCTAACTGGATTTGTACTATAAATTACTTTATAGTTTTGCCAGTTGCTAACGGTAGTGCAAATACCGTGGGGCACCCGCCGAAGTTTCGATACTCCCCAACCTCGTCAACTTAAGTGATGATCTAAATTTTTGATTTAATAAGTAGAACTTAACAAAAATTCTATTGCCACTTAAGTCCTGGCGCTTTAATTGATTTTAATCCCTAAATTCTCCCTTCTATCAGTTAATTTCATGCCTATGGATTTATTTTATCATATAATTTTAGTTTGTCTATAATATAATATATATCTTTATGTATAAAATTCTACAAATTTAATATTTTTATATATAAAAAATTTACAATGTAACTGTAAATATGTAATTTTTTAAACATCTAAATTTTCGAATACATATCAAGAAAATATAACTTGAGTTATCCTCATATTCTTTAGAAATATTAATTCATAAATAATAAAAAATCGCTAAGCCACTTTGAAGCGTGGATTTTCTAGCCATGCACCCTTTCCAAACGTAGTGCAGAAATAATGGTACGGCATATGATTATTTTTTTATTCTTTAAGTGTACTCATAATATCTTTAAAAAATAAAAACACCTATATTGTTATTATATAAAATATAGGTGTTTTTATTTATATTAAATTTTTCCTATGTTTAATTTTTTTACTAATATTTAATATGAATTATTCTAAATAAAAAATTCTAATTTATCAAAGCTCCAGTACTACCTAATTTATATTTACCTATAGTAGTATTATAGGCCATTTGTCCATTAGAATAACAATAGTACCATGTTCCATTATCTAATATCCACCCTACTTTCATATCACCATTCCTATCAAAGTAATACCAGTTTCCATCATTTTTAAGCCATCCTATAGCATCTTTACCACAATATCTAAAATAATGCCAAACACCATCTTTAATATACCACTTTCCACCATTATAATAAGTATATATATCTTTTTCATTATCATTATTATAATCTACATAAGTCTTATGACTATTATAATAATTAGAATATGAAACTGGGTATTTAGATCTATCCCAACTGAATCCTTCTGATATTAAAAATTGATCACTTACAAGTAAATATTTATCTCTAATAACATTATCATTATTAGTTATATCTAAATGATACCAATTACCTTTAATATTTACCATATTCCAAGCATGTGCTGTTCCATTTATTGTTCCACTAATAATTCTAGAATCTATACCTAATATCTTAAACATTTTATATGCAGTCATAGCATAACCTTGACATATAGTTTTTTTAGTTGTTAATGCAGAATATACATTATCAGATTTTAAATTATAATCATATTTATATATTTTAACCAAATAATTATTTATAGTTATAATCTTATCTACTTTACTCATATTGGGATCTATTAAATTATTCACTATTCTTTTTAATTCACTATCAATAAAATTTTCTTGTGATTTTGTTGTTCTATATTTTATATTAAATTTATTTATAGCTCCACTAATTTTTATGTTATATGATGCTACTGATCTTTCTAAATAATCTTCATTATTTATTGCACTATCTAGTATAGACTGAATATTTTCTCCACCATAATTAAGAGTAAAATCTGTTTTCCAATCCTCTAAATTATTATAAATTTCATTCTTTAATTTATTAGAATCATAAAATGTTTCTGAAGCATAAACATTTACATATGTAGAAGTAATTAAAGTTATTCCTATTATTATTGATTTTAATGTATTTCTTAATACCTTCATTCTGCTCCCCCTAACTATATAATTTTATTACTAAAATGTATAATAATTTATTAGTAATTATACTATATATTTATATTTAATAAAAATAATCTTTAAAATACAGTATTTTATAAATTACAAAGAATAAAAAAGCCATGCTTCACCAAAGCATGGCTTTTTTACTACATTCCAGAAGAAATAGTCCACGGTTTATCTATTTTTTCTTTTAAATCATTGTAGCTATTAATTAAAGATTCATAAGTAACCTTTAATTGTTCATTAGCTAAAAGTTGTTTATAATAATCTTGTTTCGTAGCTAGTCCAATATCGTATTGTAACTTAGTTATCTTAGTTTTATTATTTAATACTTCAAGCTGTGACTTCATTGAAGATATATTACCTTCTAATGTAACAAGCTTTGTATAAGTTGTAAGCAATGTTTGCTTCATAGTTCTCTTACCATCATTAACTGAGTCTACAGCTGTATTAGCTTTATACTCACTTTCTATATCTTTTAATGAATTAGCCATCCAATTTCTATAATCTAATTTCCATTGTTCTAAATCAGTTTTAAAATTATATTTAAAATTTCCATCTTCATCTTTTTCCTTATATTTTTCATCACTTGAATTTGGTGAAACTGGTTTAGATCCTGCTGTACTTGTGTAATTATCTTCAACCCATTCAGCTAACTTTTTATTATATCTAAAGTAAGTATCTATTCTATCATCAAGATAAAACTCTAAAGATTCATCCAGCCTTAATGGTTTAAATTTAACATCATTATCTAATATATAATCTTCAACATCTATATCTGTTATTATAGAAAAAACTTTTTTACTATTCTCTAGTTCTTCTTCTTTTGACTTTTTTTCAGCCTTAAGTTTGTCTATTTCTGCTTTAGCATTTTGAATTTGAATAGTACTAACTAAACCTATTTTCTTTTTCAATTCCATAGTTTCATAGTCTTTAGTTTTTATTTTTATATCTATGTTTATATTCTTTAATTCTTTTTTAAGTAATATTATTGAATTATATTTATTAGTTACATCTACAGATATTTGATCTTCTAAAAACTTTCTCTTTTGCTCATTTTCACTCATTTGTATATCATTATATCCATCATCATCCTTATCAACATCCTGATAAAAATCATCTTTATCTTCAAGCATATCCTGTTTTTGTTCATTTAACACTATTTGATAACTATTATCTACTGCTGAATCTATAGCTTTTTCTAAACTTAATACTGACTTAGATGTATTAGCACTTACTGGCATTTGAACTAATGATATTGATGTTATTAAACCTGCAACAGTCAATGATACTAATCTTTTTAAGCTTTTATTCATTACATCCCATCCTTCCTAATATCGTATTATTTATTTTCATCGTCATTATTCAGTATTTCTTCAGTGTTTTTTTCTATTTGTTTTATATCAATATCATAATTTGTTTCATTATTAGTATCTGTTTTTTCTTTATTTCTAAAAGGCGATTTTTTTACTTTTTTAATTATTTTATCTTTCAACTTATTAAATCCATTTAAAAATTTATTTCCTATTTTATCAAATATCATATATATTGTAGGAATCAATATAAGTGTTACTAAAGTAGATACTGAAAGTCCACCTATTATTACTACTGCTAAAGGTTGCATTGTCTCTCCACCACTACCTAAAGCTAAAGCTGTTGGTATCATTCCTACAACTGTTGTCATTGTAGTCATAAGAACTGGTCTAAGTCTTGTTGCTGATCCAGTAGAAACTATATCTATTAAATTATCATTTGGTTTAGCTTTTCTAAGTTGTTCAATATAATCTATTAAAACTATACCATTATTAACAACTATACCTATAAGTAGTATAGATCCGAGCATTCCTACAACATTAAGGTTTGCTCTTGTTATTACTAATGCAGCAATAACTCCAACAAATGCAAATGGAATACAGAACATTATAATAAATGGTTTACTAAATGATTCAAACTGTGCAACCATTACCATATAAACAAGTATTATGGCTATAACCATAGCAAAAATTAATCCACTCATTGATTCATTCATCATTTCTGTTGATCCACCAAAAGAAACATTATAATCTCTTGGCATATCTAATTCATTAATAGCATTCATAGCTTGTTTTGACGCCGTACCTGTATCTAAATCATCTACTGTTGCTGAAATAGTTATAGTATAATCTCCATCACTTTTAGAAACAGACTTTAAACCATCTTCCATTGTTATTTCAGCAAATGCAGCTATTGGAATTTGCTGACCTGTTTGAGATGTTACTTTAATTTGCTTTATATCATCTATGCTATCAATACTTGATTCTTTATATTTTAAATTAACATTAACTTTATAATCATCTATTGTTGCTGTTGTTACTGAATCTCCATTTATTGCTGTACGTAACAAACTTGCTATTCCAGAAGTATTTATCCCATATTGCTCAGCTTTGTCTTTGTCTATTTTAAACTGAGCTTCTTTAGTTGTATCAGAAAGAGATGTATCTACATTTCTAAAACCTTTTAAAGAATTTAATTTTTCCTTAGCTTGTTTTGCTATTTCTTCTAATACATCAATATTAGGTCCCTTTAACTCAAGCGAAACACCATCAGAGCCACCTTCCATACTACTGCTTGCACTAACTTTTATTTCACAATCAGGAACAGTTGACATTCTTTCAACTACTTCTTTTTCTACGTCTTTAGTTGATTTTTTTCTTTCACTTTTTGGTATTAATTCTATTGCTATATTCGCTGTATTATTCCCATTTCTAGATGATGGAGCTAATGTTGTCATAGTAGTTTTTATTTCATGAATATCAGAAATCTTATTTTCTGCCATTGATACATAATAATCATTAGCATTTAATTCAAGTCCTTCTGGTAATGTTATTGATATATTTAGCTTTCCTTCATCTGTTGATGCCATGAAATCCACACCTACAAGTGTAGAAGCAAATATAGATGCAACAAATAATAATATGCTTATAAATACCACTATTTTTTTATGATTTAAAGCAACATTTAATATACTTTTATATTTTTTACTAAGCTTATTAAAAATAGGTGATGGTTTTTCTACTATTTTTTTAGAATTTTCACCTTTACTTAACTTTGCAAAAATACTAGGAACAAGAGTTACTGCTACTATTAACGATAATGTTAATGCATATATAAGGGTTTTAGCTAAAGCACCAAACATTATTTTTGTAAATCCTTCAGTAAATAATATAGGTAAAAATATAGCTACTGTAGTTAATGTTGATGCTACAATTGCATTAGTTACAGTTTGAGTTCCTTTTATAGCACAATTATCAATATCTAATATAGTATCTCTTCTATATTGAAATATATTTTCTATAATAACTGTTGCATTATCTACAACCATACCTACCGCTATTACAAGTGAACCTAATGTTACCATATTTAAAGTTTCACCAGTAAAATAAAGTAATGCAATGGCACCTATTATTGATGTAGGTATTGCAATTGCAACAACTAATGATGCTCTAATATTTTTTAAGAAAAGTAATATAACTAAAAATGCTATAACTGCACTTATCCCAAGATTTTGCATTACACTTCTAATTGAATCACTTATATATTCACTTGAGTCATTTACTATTTCTATTTTGTATTCTGGGTTATCTGAATTAAGTTTCTCTACTGTTTTGTAAACATCATTCATAATTTGTACAGTATTTGCATCTTGTTGCTTTTGTATATCTATTACTAAACTATTCTCACCATTATATCTATATATAGATTTTTTCTTAACAAATCCATATTCAACATCACATATCTTGTCTAATCTAACAGTATTTTTACCACTTAATGGTATTTGAATCTGTTTTACATCATCTAAGGAATTTAATTCGTCAACGCCTCTTAATACAATTTTATCTTCTCCTTGAATTATTGAACCATATGGAAAAGTTTTATTAGTAGCTGATAACACATTTTTTATAGTTTGTAAACTTACACCATAATTTGATAAAACAGCAGGATCAGCAGTTATATTTACTTGTGACTTATCTCCACCATTGATTCCTGCTTCTGTAACACCTTCAACTGATTCAATTTTAGGTTGAATAGTATCTTCAGCATATTTCATTAAAGCTTCTGAACTATGTCCACCTGATATAACTAGTTGTGATATTGCTTGAGCATTTATATCCATTTTAAGTACAGTTGATTTTGTAACATCATCTGGTAAAGTAGCTTGAACAGAATCAACCTTTGACCGTATATCATTTAATATTTCATCTAGGTCTGTTCCGTACTCAAATTGTGCTACAACCATAGAAACACTTTCCTGAGACATTGAAATAGTCTTTTTAACATTAGATACTGCGGATAACTTTTCTTCAATTTTTTCACTTATATGTTCATCAATATCTTCCGGCCCTGCTCCTGGCCATTGTGTTGTTACCATTACTACAGGTATTTCTATATCTGGCATCAAGTTTGCTGGCATCTTTAAATAACCTATATAACCAAACATAATAACAACTAAAAATACCATTATTATTGTAAGAGGACGTTTAACTGAAGTTTTGGTTAAATTCATAAGCTTAGTCCTCCTTTTCTACAGGAAATACTTTACTTCCATCATTTATAAGTGTTATTCCACCAACAACTACTGTATCATCAGAATTAATTCCAGATTTAATTTCAATATTATTTGATGTTTCTATTCCTGTCTTAACAACTGTTTTTATAGCTCTATTTTCATCATTTACTATATATAAATATTTTTTACCATCTTCTTCAAATACAGCTTTTTTAGGAACAGTTATTGTATTTTCATTTTTTTCTAAACTTAAATTAACTTCTGCAGACATCCCAGCTTTAAAAATGTTTGATGAATTATCTATTAATATTTTTATTTGATATAAAGAGGTTTTTGAATCTACTACTAATGGAACATATTGAACTTTTCCATTTATAGTTTGTCCATCTATTATAACTTCTAAATCTTGTCCAGCTGAAAACTTATTTATATCAGCTTGTGCCACATTTATATTAACTTCTAAAGTGTTTGGAGAAGAAATGATAAATGCTGGCTGTTGTTGACTAATCATTTCATTAGAATCACAGTTTTTAGTTGTAATTACTCCATCAACTGGTGATACTAATGTAAGCTTATCTAAATTACTAGATGCTATTTCATATGCTACCTTAGCTTGTTCTAATTGTTTTTCAGCTAACTCTTGCAATTGAGGAATACTCTTTTCTGTTGATGTTGTATATGATTTTTGAGCTACATCTAATTGTTGCTTTGCTTGATTAAAATTAAGCTCTATTTTTTTATATTGATCTTCACTTATTGCATCTGCTTGATATAATGTTGTATACATGTCATAATTTCTTTTTGCTTCATCATATTGTAATTGAGCAAGTTTCAATGAACTTTCTAATTGATTTTTTTGACTTTCTATGCTTCCGCTTGTAGTATTATTATAATTTGCTTGTGCTAAATCTAAAGCTGCTTTTGATTGATTAACACTATTATTCACATCATCACCTTTTAAAGTTAAAAGTACATCCCCTTTTTTAACTTCTTGACCAAGTGATACATATATCTTCTCTACTGTTCCAGCCATTTCTGCTGTAATAGAAGTTTCTGTAGCTACTTTAGTAGTACCTGTAAATGTATTCTTATTTTCTATACCACTGTTTTTAGATCTTTTAACTGACACTGCTATTGATTTTTCTTGTTCTGTATGTACATCTTTCTTTCCACAACCAACTAACAACATCATATTAAATACTAATAATAATGCTAAATATTTTTTCATACTTATTGCCCTCCAACTTTTAATGTCATTTTTAATTAAAACAATTCATATAAATTTTTCTAAACATCTCCTAACATTTAATATTTTTATTATCACGATTAAAGTCATATTTCTCTAAAAAATGTCTATCAGTATCTAAATTTTGTCAACATTAGTATTAATTAATAAAGTATAATTAATTATAAATTTATAATTATTCTAAGTCAATAACTTTCCTTCTTGTGTCTAAATAATTATTAGTTTATAATCTATATTGTATTTATTAGAATTTTAAGGAGTTGTACTAATGCATAAACAAGATTTAGATAAAATTTCTGATTCTTTATTAACTTTTTTATTTTTAGTGAAAAATAATATTTTTAGTGAAAATGATTTTATAAAAAATTTTCCTAAACCACCAAAAAAAATCGAAGATTATATGAATAAATTTCCAATGCCACCATCTCATACAAAAGTAATTCTTTATCTGCATAAAGCAAATTCTTCTCCAATATCTCAAATAGCTAATAACTTAGGTATATCTAAATCTAATATGACACCTATAATAGATAAACTTATAGAATATGGTTTAGTTAATAGATATTGTGATGAAAATGATAGAAGAATACTTAGAGTTGAGCTAACAAAAAAGGCATTAGATATATTTGAAGAATTTAGAAATGCTGCAAAAGCTAAATTAGTAAGTAAAATCGAAATTTTAGATGATGATGATTTATACACATTAAACGATTGTGTATCAAAGCTATACAATATAATGAAAAAAATAGAAAAAAAATAAGACGAATAAAATCATTCGTCTTATTTTTTTTATTTCATTTATTTTATTTATAAGTTTAGGCTAACTTCAACACCATAATGATCAGATATTACATCTTTATTAATTCCATTAAATATTACTCTAGATGTCAAGACATCTAACTTTTTATTACTTAAAATAAGATCTAATCTTAACTTTTCCTTATTTTCATCCCAACCATCTATTTTTCCTTTGACCGTAATTCCATTATCACATTCTTTGGATATTTTAAATGTATCAACTAAACCTTTACTAAGCAAATAATCATATCCTTCATTTCTTATAAATGCATTATTATTAAAATCACCCATAAAAAATATAATTTTATCAGAAGTATTTTCCTGTAATAATTTTTCTACTTGATTTTCAAATGGTTCTTCTTCATCGTCCCACCATCCTAGATGACAAGAATAAAAATCTATATTTTTATTCTTATATTTAAATGTAATCTTTACAATTTTTCTAGTCTTCCAATACTGTATATTTGTTGCTTTAGTTATAAAAAATGATTTTTCATTAATTATATTATGCTTAGTAAATATTGCTAAACCTTCTTGATATTTTCCATAACCTATATGAGAAAAATCCCAGAAAAAATTATAGCTAGTATCATATTTATCTAATTCATATTTTAATAGTAATGCAAAATTATCTGCTTTTAAGTTACCATTAATAATTTTTGCATCAATAGATTGACTTACTTCTTGAAGTGCTATTGCATCATAATCTTTTTCAACTATTGTTTTAGCTAAATATTTTATTTTATCTAATTGATTTTCTTCTTGCCAAGAATGACAATTTAAAGTTAATAGTTTCACTTTAGTACACTCCTAATATATCTTGAATATTTGATTTTAAAACATCAGCTTTAGGTCCATATATTGCTTGTATTCCTTTATCTTTTACCACTAAACCAAGTGCACCATTTTTCTTCCATTGTTTTTCATCCGCCACTAAAGATTTATCTTTAACTGTTACTCTTAAACGTGTCATGCAAGCATCTACATCTACAATATTTTCTCTTTCACCTAATAATGAAATTATTTTTACTGCTAGTTCATCACCTGACGCATTTGAATTTGATGAATTTTGTGAAGAATCATCATCTTCTGAGTCAATATAATTTCCTCTTCTACCAGGAGTAGCAATCTTAAATTTCTTGATTAAGAAATTAAATGTAAAGTAATTTAAGAAGAAAAATACAATTCCACTTATTACAAAATTAACTAAATCCATTGATAATCCTGCTTTAACAAACATAGGAATACGAGTTGTAAATTCTACAAATCCAAAAGCTTGTATTCTTAAATTTATTATATCAGCTAATGCAAATCCAATACCTGTTATAATAGCATATACTCCATAAAGTATTGGTGAAACAAACATAAACATAAATTCTATTGGTTCTGTAACACCTGTTAAAAATACTGCAAGCCCTGCTGATAAAAACATTGATTTATATTTATGTCTCTTATCTTCATCAACATTTCTGTACATTGCAAGAGCAACACCCATTAATGAAGCACTTGAAAGAACTACTTGTCCATATTTAAATCTTGCTGGTGTAACTGTTGATAATAAATTGTTATATGTGGACATATCTCCTGCACCTTTTAAGTTTATTAAATCTGATATCCAAGCATACCATAATGGATCTTGACCTGCTATAACATGTCCTGCATTAGAACCTGTTAATATTGTATAAACTCCACCTAATTCAGTATAGTTTACTGGTATTGTAAGCATGTGATGTAATCCAAACGGTAATAGTAAACGTTCTAAACAACCATATATAAATGGTGATAATATAGGTGCTGTATCCTTAGATGCTGCAAGCCATACACCAAAAGCATTTAAAGCTGATTGAGCAAAAGGCCATATAATTGAAAGTATTATTGCTGTTACTATTGAACCTGCTATAACTACAAAAGGAACAAAACGTTTACCGTTAAAGAATGATAATGCATTAGGTAATTTATTAAAGTTATAATATTTATTATATAATGTAGCTCCTAAGAACCCAGAAATAATTCCAATAAAAACTCCCATATTTAGAGCTGGTGCTCCAAGTATAGATGTAAAATAATCTCCTACTACTAATTGTCTTCCTAAAAGTGATGTTACTGTCGCAGTTTTGTCTCCTAACATTGCTGAACTAACTCCAAATATAGCACCTGTAATACGGTTAGTAAGTATAAATGCTATTATCGCAGCAAATGCTCCACCTGCACGTTCTTTTGCCCAAGATCCACCAATTGCCACTGCAAATAAAACATGTAAATTACCAATAATACCCCAACCTAAGTCTTCAACAACTCTTGCAATGGTTTGCACTAAAGCTAAATCTACAGACATTCCTATTAATTTTCCAAGACAAATCATTAATCCAGCTGCTGGCATTACAGCAACAACTACCATAAGTGCTTTACCGAATTTTTGCCAAAATTCAAATGAAAATAATTTTTCTCTTTTTGCTTTCATCTTCTCCACCCTATCCTTATAATTATTTTTTCTCAATACCCTATTACCATAAAAACTTAGTTTTAAATTAATTTATATAACCTACATTCCCAAGGTTTTAAATTTATACTATTAATTTCATCATGCTTATCCACATGATAATTAGATAAAATTAAATTTTCAAATCTTAATACTTCTTCATCATATTTATATAAATTTTCATTATCTGATAAATTACATATAATCATATATTTTTTATCATCTAAAATTCTCATATATGAATATATATTTTTATCTTCATCTAATATAAGTTTGTATTCACCATAAATTAAAGTTTCACTATTCTTTTTAATTTGTATCATTCTCTTATAAAAATTAAATACTGAATTAGAATCTTTTAATTCAGATTCAACATTTATTTCTTTGTAATTTGAGTTAATATCTATCCAAGGGTTATCAGTTGAAAATCCTGCATTTTTACTACTGTCCCATTGCATTGGTGTACGAGAATTATCTCTTGATATTGCCCAAATTTCTTTAAGTGCGTCTTCTTTTGAAATTCCTGCTTGTACTCTTTCATTAAATATGTTTACTGATTTAATATCATCATATTTATTTATATCTTCAAATTTAACATTTGTCATACCAAGTTCTTGTCCTTGATAAATGAATGGGGTTCCTTGTTGCATAAAATACATTAAACCTAATGCCTTAGCACATTCTTTTCTATAGTTTTTATCATTTCCCCAAGTTGAAACAACTCTTGGAATATCATGATTTTCTATAAATAATGCATTCCAACCTACACCATTTAAATTGTTTTGCCATTTTGTTAATGCTTTCTTTAATGCAACTACTGATAATTTACTATCTGAGTCATAATCCCACAAATCAAGATGTTCAAATTGAAATACCATATTAAATTTTCCATCTTCTTCTCCAACCCAAAGCTCTGCTTCTTCTGAATCAACACCATTAGCTTCGCCAACAGTCATGATATCATAATTTTCAAAAGTATTATCAGCAAGTTCAGCTAAAAATCTATGTATTCCTGGAAAATTCATATGTTTTTCAAATGAAGATACATATCTTTCATTTTTTTCACTTTTAATATCTTCAAATGTTTGATCTTTTTTAATATGACTTATAGCATCAACTCTAAATCCATCAATGCCTTTTTCTAACCACCAATTTATCATTTTATATAATTCGTTTCTTACTTCTGGATTTTCCCAATTTAAATCAGGTTGCCTTTTTGAAAATAAATGTAAGAAATATTCATCTGTATTCTCATCATATTCCCATGCAGGACCTTTAAATATGCTTTCCCAATTATTAGGTTCAATTCCATCTTTACCAGATTTCCAAATATACCAATCTCTTTTAGGATTATCTTTTGATGACTTAGATTCTATAAACCATTTATGTTCATCACTTGTATGATTAATAACTAAATCAATAATTAACTTCATTTCTCTTTTATGAACTTCCTCTAATAAATCATCAAAGTCAGCCATTGTTCCGAAATCTTCCATTATATCTTGATAATCACTTATATCGTATCCATTATCATCATTAGGAGACTTGTACATTGGACATATCCAAATTACATCTATTCCTAAGTTCTTTAAATAATCTAACTTAGATATTATTCCTCTTAAATCACCAATTCCATCCCCATTAGAATCTTTAAAACTTCTTGGATAGATTTGATAACCTATTGCTTCTTTCCACCAAATTTTTTTCATTAGTAAGTACATTCCTTTCGCAATCGATTGCATAAAATATAAAATTTAAATGACTAATTTTATATACTAAGAAATATATGATCTAATCAGATATTTAGTAATGTAAATTCATCATTTGTGTTTAAAATTAACTGTTATCTAAATTTTGTACCTTAATTATATCAATTATTTCAACCGATTACAAAAGATTTTTTTCCTTTATTAGATAAAAATTATACTTAATCCTTTATTTTTCATATTCTTTCTCACAATTACAAAGTATTTCTCGCAATCGGTTGCAAAAAAACTTATACAGATTCAATAAAGCATTATTTTATTGAATCTCTAATTACCAAGTTTGTATCTATTATATAATGGTCAACACTTTTATTACTATTTTCTAATGAATCTATTAATATTTTAGCTGCATAATATCCTAACTCATATGCATTTATATCCACTGATGCTAATGGTGGATTTTGAAATTCTGCTAATTGAGTATTATTAAATCCTATTATAGCTATATCTATTAAATTTTCTTCTTTAAATACCTTCAATGCACCAAAAGCTAACATATCATCTTCTGCTACAATGGCATCTGGAATCTTATGCTTTAAAAGCTCCTTAGTAGCTTCAATTCCTTCTTTTTCAGTAAATTCTTCTTTGATTACAATATCTTCATCTTTTATATTAATCCCATTCATTTGACATGATACCTTAAATCCATTAATTCTATCTTTAGTTAAATTCCACTCTTTTCTAGCTCCTAAAAAAGCTAACTTTTTTTTGCCTTTTTTAGCTAATTTATTAACTAAATCATATGTTGCTTTAAAATTATCATTATCTACCCATAAAATTCCTTCTGTCTCTTCTGGTCTACCTATAACAACAAATGGAAAGCCTGTTTCCTTTAAATATTTTATATTACTATCATTAGACTTAGCTCTTAATAGACAAATTCCATCCACTAAATTACTGCTTATAAAATCCTTTACATGATGTGCTTCGTGTTCTTCATCTTTACTGAATGCATAAGTAATATAATAATTCTTGCTTTGAGCAAAAACACTCATTCCTTTCATTGCTTGGATAAAAAACGGATTTGTTAATAAATCCTGAGCTTCATTAGGAAGTATTACTCCTACTATTCTTGTTTTATTATTTGCTAAACTTCTAGCAATAGCATTAGGTTTATATTTTAATTTTTTAACAGCTTCCCTAACCTTATTTTTAGTTTCCTCACTGATTTGACTACTATTTGATAGCACTCTAGACACAGTAGAAGGCGAAACATTTGCTTCTTTAGCAACATCTTTTATAGTAACCTTCATAAACCCCTCCAAAATCCATGACTATATCCTAAAATCACAGTTAAAATTTCTTATTAATTCTTCTTTTTGTAACCTAGTTAGTCTCTTTATTCTATACTCTCTTTTCATAGCCTCTTTTTTATCTTCGAATATTTCATAATATAAAAGTTTAACTGGAGTTCTCCCCCTTGTATATTTTGCCCCTTTGCCTAAAGAATGCATTTTTACTCTTTTCTCTAAATCATTGGTCCATCCTGTATACAAGGTTTTATCTGAACATTCTAAAATATAAACATAATTCATATACAAATTCCTCAATATTTTATTATGTATTATTAGTAATTATTATAACATAAAGTAGTTAATAATTTTATATAATAAATAAAAGTGTTTGCATAAAGCATAGGAAAATAAATTTAGCATAAACATATTTTTAAGTTTATTTATACTAAAAAAATGTGAATTCAAATTTAATGAATCCACATTTTTTTAAAGTTATCCACACTTTTTTCATAAATGAAATTGTTATCTACAAAAATTGTGCATAAAATTGTATATAAAATTTATAAAACTCGTATATTGTTTATTAAGAAATATAAGGATTAATATAACACATAATTTTTAATCTGGATCTCCATATTGCTCCATCATCTCAATAGTTTTAATATCTGGTAATATATTATCTAAATTATAATCATAAACATTAAAATCTATTTCTTTTGCTAATAATTTTGAGATTATTTCTTCTCTTTCTTCATCAAAAACTACTTTGTCCCTTACAACCTCTATAAAATTATCTATGTTATAAACTTCACATTTTCCTTCAGCTACTCCTAATTGAGTACATATATTTCTTCTTGGTTCCTCTGCTCCAATTTCTGTTGCATCGTTATAATCGTTTTTGTCAATTTTATGATCTATAACTCTTTCATAATATATATTTATATAAGCTTTTGCTAATTCTAAATCATTAAATCCTTTAGTATCACCATTTGGCATAACTAACAAATATTCATTATACGGAACTATATTCATAAGCATTTCCTCCTTAGCATGTACTTTTAGACATTATCTTATTTATACCCCAGTTTTATAATTGCTATTCTATAAACAAAAAACTTGATTTTTATTCTTAATATATACATTTTTTATTGGATTTCCACTTAAATTTAAATACTTTAAAATCTTGATATTACATATGAAACTAATATCAGTTATATTATTATCACTTAAATCTAAATACTCTAGTTTCTTAATATTCTTTATTAATGAAATATCATTTAAATAAGTTTCCATTAATTCAATCTTTCTTAAATTATCACAATATTAAACTCCTTCTAAACTAGCTATTTGGGGTTCATCACTATAGTGTATAATTTTTAATTCAATAATACTTTTTAAATCTTCTACTTTAATATCTCCACTTAATTTTCTAATCTTTTTTCTTATTTCATGTTCAAATTGTTTATCTAAAAAAAGTGCCTTCATAAATTGTTGCTCCTTAATTATTAATATGTTCCAAAAAATCCTGGAAGATGTGTTCCATGAAGTAAAATAAAATAATTATTCAATCATAATTATTTGCTGGAAATACTTCTATACTCGGTCCACTTATTTCTGGAGCCCAACAACATTTATCTAATGATGAACTTATTATATCATTTTGTGTTGTATTGATTGTTTTAGTTTAAATAAATATAAATAGAGCCAATGTCTCTTAAATTAGGAACACTAGCTCATATTGTAAGTTTAATATATTATTTCTAAATCATTTCTTTTCTGTTGAAGTTTTCTTAACATTTCTATATCATTAATTTCATTATATTCTAAATTAATTTCTTTTAATTTATCTAATTTTTCAATTCCATTTATATTAGTAAGTAAATTGTCTTCTAAATTTAAAATTTCTAATTTTTTTAGCTTTTCTAATGGCGAAATATCACTTATCTGGCACCCACTTAAATTTAATTCCTTTAATTGAAAAAGATTTTTTAATGGAGCTATATCTTTAATTAGATTTTGTTCTGCTGTAAAATATTCTAAATTTGTTAATGATTCTATGCATGAAATATCCGAGATTTTATTTATACCTACATTAATACTAATTAATTCCTTTAAATTATGAATTGCAGAAATATCCTCTAAATTATTAGCAAATAAATCTAACTTTTTTAATCTTTTTAAATTAGATAATGGTGTTAAATCATTTACTTTGCTATTATTTATAGCTAAACTTTCTACATTATGCAAGTTTTTAAACTCTTTTATAACTTCTAATGTTTTTAAGCAACTTGGTAAAGTTATCTCTTTTAAATTCTTATATCTATCTAAAAATTCTAAATCGAAACAATTTTGTGGCAACCCAAATGATCTTATTTTATCCGGATTATTTAATTTAGGAACCTCACAATCTGTTCTTTCTAAATTAATACGCTCCAAACTTCTTATATCATTAATATAATCTATATTTTTTATTGGATTTCCACTTAAATTTAAATACTTTAAAGTCTTAATATTACATATGAAACTAATATCCGTTATATTATTATCACTTAAATCTAAATACTCTAGTTTCTTAATATTCTTTATTAATGAAATATCATTTAAATAAGTTCCCATTAATTCAAGCTTTCTTAAATTATCACAATATTGAATTCCTTCTAAACTAGCTATTTGGGGTTCATCACTATAGTGTATAATTTTTAATTCAATAATATTTTTTAAATCTTCTACTTCAATATCTCCACTTAATTTTCTAATCTTTTTTCTTATTTCATGTTCAAATTGTTTATCTGAAAATAATATTTTCATAATTATTGCTCCAAATTATCTCTGTTTAGATTTTATGCAGTTACTTTCTATTCTAACATTTTGTATTTTTGCTCTAAAACTCTATTTATCGTATTCTTAGAGAATCCTGTATTTATAAAATCATCTATTATATTATTCTTTATTGTATTCAATCATTACTTTAATAGCTTCTGTTAACCAATCCCAAAAGCAATTATATTCTTTTCTTTGCTCATATCCTACTGATGCAAAATCATGTATTATCTGAACTCTTTCACCCTTATTTGCTTCGAAACATGCTATATCATCATTATCATCTCTTCTTGCAAAAGGTATAAGTTTTCTATTTGGATACCTTTCTCTAAGTCCTTTTAATGTGTTTATTACCCTTTCTTCATCCATTATATACCACTGGTCAAAGTCTACTAAATTTAACTTTATAACTTTTAAAAATGGCTCTGGATATTTAAATTTATAACTTGTTAATTTATCTTCTAAAAATTCTATATTCACAGTTACTTACCTACCCTTTTTACAATATATTAGAAATACTTCTATACTCGGGCCACTTACTTCTGGAGCCCAACATTTATCTACTGCTGAACTTATTATATCATTTTGTGTTGTATTAATTATTTTAGTATAATCTGAATATAAATAGAGCTAATGTCTCTTTAATTAGAAACATTAGCTTTATTAACTATATTATAATTTTTTTATTATTTTTAATGTATCAAAATCCGATGCTTCATTTAATCCAGAAGCGTATAGTAAAGGACTTTCATCTCTATGCATTTCGTAAATTTCTCCATGCTTTAACTTAATAAATTTTCTTAATTCAGATAAAGTACTATCTACATCTAACTTTGAATATAATTTTTTATTCATAATAATACTTAAATATTTATTATTTCTAGTAAAAAGTATATTATAATCAAATGAAGCAGTAATAAAATTATTTGGTAATGAATAAACTGATAGCCATTTAATATTAGTATCATTATTAATAGATTTTATTACCTTTCTTTCATTTTTATCCAGACTTAATACCTTATTTGATTTAATAGAATCACTCTCGATTGAAATATAATTAGGCTTATGTCCTAATCTCTCAATAACCCTTTTGCAATATTCATACCAATCAATCCAATTATTTTTATATTCAACTTCTCCATATAATGTTATTGATACTACTATCTCTTTATCCATATACTATCCTCCTATTTTTTAATTCTCTTTATTTTAGAAGTACCAGCTCTATCTCCCATAATTTCTTTATTTATTTCCATTCTATCTAATAATTTTTCTATAGAATCTGTTTTACTAGGAACTTCTACCTGATCTATCATGCCATCTTCTCTTACTCCCATTATATCTGGTCTATTGTTAGGCTTTGCACCTATAATTTCATTTCCTATACCTTTATTAACATATATCTTTGTATATTTACCACTGCTAACCATGTTATTTACTTCTTCTAATATTGCTTCCCAATGTCCTTCTGTGCCATTCTTATGTGGTTTACTTGGCCATACAACCTCTGTACCATCAATAAAAATAATATTATCCATCTCATCAGATTCATCCATTGGAAATGTTTCTATATTAGGTATATCAATATCATCATATATTGGGAATGTTTCTATACTAGGCACATTTAATCCATCATCTGATGGGAATACTTCTATATTAGGTATGTCTATTTGCGTTGTATTGATTGTTTTAGTTTGAATATAAATAGAGTTAATGTATCTCTGATTAGAAAGCATTAACTCTATTTTTAATTATAATATATATTTATTTTTTCTCTTTATAATAAAAAAATTATTCATTTAAAATATCTAAGCCTTTTTTATAGCATTATCTTATATTTCCTTAATTAATTTATTAAGTTCTACAAACAAATTATCATCTTCCACTAAAATTATTTTAAGAAATATAGGTTTATTAATTCCATATTCTTTCAATGTAAGAGTTTCAGCTAATTCTTTTAAACACTCAATTAATATCCTAAATCTATCTTTATCTTTTTTCATTAACTTCATTGGGTTAGTCCATATAATTACTACTTTTTCTTTTCCCTGATAATCAAACCCTCCCCAAAGCGAATCCACTAAGGCATCAAAATTAACCTTTCCTGAAAGTGGAGGATCTTGTGGCAACTCTTTTTTAAACCATTCAAATAAATCTTCAATAGATTTAATGTCATTACCTTTAATATTATATATATTATACCCTGTATCTTCTAAATCTTTATACACATAACTATTATCTTTACTACTAATACAATATATTCCATTTAACAACTTCATTTTCTATACCCTCCTTATCTAATCCTAACAAATGCAGGTTCTCCAGCATCTTCATAATGTGTCCAAGTATAATATACTTCACCAGTATCTATATTTTTTACTATTCTTCTAGGTCCTGCATTGGTAATTCCTAGTGGTGGTGCGACTCTATATTCCCGATAACTTCCAGATGGTAAATCTCCATATCTATTCCTAAAAGGAATTGCCCATCTTCTTGATAAATTACCATTAGGTATTGTTCCATCATCAACATGTTTTAATGAATCTAATAATGCTCTTTCTTCATCAATTGGCAAACTTTTTAAAGTAATCCAAGGAATATCATCAATATTCTTAGTATCTCCCTCAATAAAAATAACATTTCCCGTCTCGTTCTGCTTCTCTGCTGGAAAATCTATAATTATTGGTGTTTCAACTCTTTGCTCTGGAAATACTATTATATTATTTGGTTCCTCTACAATTGCTGGCGTATCTAATATATCTAATTATAAAAATGGCTAACATTTATTATTTAAAATATTAGCCATTATAATTTTTATTATCTATTTAATTTCAACTTACTACATTATTAATATTTAAATATAAAAATTTTCTCAGATTTTTTATGCTTTCTGATTCAATCAATTTAGAATTTATCTCAGATATCTCATTTATTAATAATTGACTATCTTGTACAACTCTTTTAATAAATTCATTTTTACCGACAGTTATGCCCTCCCATTTATATTTCTCGAATTCTTCCATAGGCTTATCTACTAATGATTTATTAATATTTTTTAATTTTAACTTTATCTTTCTTACATGAATTAAGTTATCATTAACTTTTAATTCAAGCCATATATTATCAGTATCTAAAATATAAAATGCTACATAATTATTTTGATTTAATGTATAAATGGCTTGATTTAGTTTTGTTAACCACCAGACTAATAACTCCTCTGAAAAAGGGATTTCATCATTTATATATCCTATCGTTTTATTATTAAAAGTAATTTTTATTTGTCCTTCTATATCTCCATCAAATTCATTTACAAACTCGTTTAAACTCATTTTTTTTATTTCTTCTAATGTTTCATTTAAAATCTTATGTTCAATTGTAAACATCTTATCCTCCCTATAATCCAAAATCATCTAAAGTATAATGGTGCGATCCATACGCAGTACCAAATTTACCATTATCAATATAAACATTAATTTCTTCACCATATACTTCTACAGTATGCTTTCCATTGATTTCACCTTGTTCTATGATTGTATCATATGCCTGTTGCGCTGCTTCAACAACTTTTTCTTCTGACCAAGATGGATTAAAGAAACTTCTTTCTGATATATCCATCTCTAAATCTTCTCTTGGCATAGTCTTTATTTTATATTGTAAATTATTTTTGACTCGATTAAATGTATGCCTATTCAATATATGTTTTACTTTTCCTTTTGTTATAGTATTACTTATTCCATCAATAAAAATAATATTATCCATCTCATCAGATTCATCCATTGGAAATGTTTCTATATTAGGTATATCTGCTACATTAATTACTTAACTCTTATTTTCCTTTAAGTCTTTATATCCCAGTTTAAAATTCCTAGTCCCTAGTTATCTTGACTTTTAAAAGTATTGGTATTATTTCAGTAGCATTTTCTACATCACCTACTATGAATCTAACTTAAAGTAAAAAAATATCGACACTATTAAAGTATCGACATTTCAGTTAAAACTATATTTTCTTTTAATTTAGGTGAAAAGGGGGTTAAGGTGGTAAAGATTTTAGAAAGTATTTTTTAGTTTCATCAACTAGAATTAACTTTTTAAAATTATATGCCACTCTTCCCCCTCTGCCCCATGCTCACTACTTTATTTAGATTATGCAGTTTATTTTTTCATAATCTTTATCTAAAATACATTACATTAACAATTTATTCAAGTTATGCAGTAAGTATATTATTAATTATGCTGTTAGTTTCAATCTATCACTATCAATTTATAACCTTTCTACATCTGTAAGTTCTGACCATAACGCCTTCCTACCTAAAGTATTCATTACACTTTCAAAGTTATCACAATTATCTTCTGTTATATCTGTATCTTTCCACACAGTATCACGCTCATCACAAATATACAATATCACCTCTGTTCCTTTTATAGTTGCCTTATTTATTACTCCTTGACCATCACAAAACGGACAATATATCATATTCTTCTCCTCTTTATTACATTCAAAATCTAATTACATTTCTATCAATAATATCTTCTAAAACTGAATTTTCAATTCATTATAACAAGCCTTCCTTAAGTATTCCGAAAAATTAAGAGCTAAGCATACTTCCCCATCGAAGTCATGGTCAAATAGAATTATTTCTTTACTTGGTGAATTAAAACCTATTGGATTTCCTGCTCCATCTACACCAATTACTACAAAATCTTTGTACTTATTAGGTAATTCACCTCTGAATTCTATTGTTTGATTAACAAATGATGGAGTAGATACAAACTGTGCTTCTCCTAACCCTAATATAACTGTAGCTCCAACAACTCCACATCCAAACATACAAATAAACTCAATATAATCTTCTGGTAATTCAACACCTATCAACTCTTTAGCTTTATCAACTTCTTCAATTGTAACTTCACCACCAAATGACTCTGGCACCATATCAAATTGCTCCTTAATAATGCTTAAAATATTTTTATTCACTTTATAACACCTCTTCTTATTAATTCTTCTGCATACCTAGCTTTCCAATATTGTGCTCTCCATGCATTAAAAGCTTCCCTTTCAGCACCACTACCTACTCCACCGCTATTACCTAATGGATGCTGTTTTATATTACCCATCTTATGATTGGGCCTAGGTATTTCTATAATTGGTCCTGCTACATTTTGTTCATGATGATGTAGTATAATAGTATCACCATTTATGTCTTTTGGAGATAAACCTTCCTTATATTGAAATTGTAACTGTTTATCCGAAAGATGTTCCAAAGAACGTTGAGCTCTTACTTCCAATCCCCTAAAATTAGCTGAATAATTATCTATTCTGGAGAATCCATCCAAAGACTCCATAGCTTTATCAAGTGGTATATCATAATTAAATTTAGGTTTACTAACCCCCTCAATAAAAATAACATTTTCCTTTTCACTCTGCTTTTCTGCTGGAAAATCTATAATTATTGGTGTTTCAACTCTTTGCTCTGGAAATACTTCTACATTATTTGGTTTCTCTACTATCATTGGCGTATCTAATATAGTAGTTGATGGTACTTCTGTTGCTGGTATATCAGTAATAATTATTCCCTCATCATTATGTGCTGGAAATACTTCTATACTCGGTCCACTTACTTCTTCAGCCCAACACTTATCTACTGCGAACTTATTATATCATTTTGTGTTGTATTAATTATTTAGTATAATTTAGATTAAATAAAAATAGTTAATATTTAAAATTATAAATATTAACTATTTTTATAACTGTTGTTGATATCATTACTTTTTCATTCTAAAAAATATTACAACCAATATTTAGCACCATCATTCTCTATAAATTCATCTATAAATTGATTAAAATCATTTGATATTATGCGCCATTCACTTGGTAGCTCTTCTGTAAAACAATCTATAATTTTTTCTCCATTAAATGCAAGATAATTATCTTCACCAATATATTTAGCAAAGATTATCAACTCTGAATTCCAATCTTCCTCAAATGTGTTAATTAGATAGTTATTTATTTTAATAAAATCATTTGTACTAAGTATTATTAATCCATCCAATTCTTTATAATTAAATAAAGTACATCCATTAAAAGTTTCAAGAAAATTTATAAACGATTTTGGAAATTTAAAATTAAGTTTATTTTCTACATAAGTTATTTCATTTTCAGTTGCTGGATTATTAAAGTTAAATCCAACTTCAATACTATTACCTTCACTATCAAATATATTTAATTTTAAATCTATCAAATTATCTTTTAATTTCAATATTTTTTCTACTGACATAAAAATTCACTCCTCATCTATGGATAACTTCGCCACCAATTAGTAAACGGTTGATGTTCATCTGGCTGAACTAATGGAATTAAATTTTCAAAACTATTATCCCCTCCTTTTGATAAAGGTTTTATGTGATGTATATTAACATTTCCTTCTGGCCAAGGTCTTCCTTGACTTATCCACCATTCTTTAAATAACTCCTTATATCTTGCAGTAAATTTTGGTCTTAATCTTGCTGAATTATTTGGTACATACGGACCATCTGGAAAAGGTATTTCTCCATATCCATCAACTATTACTTGAGGATAAGCAACTCCTTTTCTATTAGTTACTCTTATGTCATCAATTTCATTAAATAATATAATATTATCCATCTCATCAGATTCATCCATTGGAAATGTTTCTATATTAGGTATATCAATATCATCATATATTGGGAATGTTTCTATACTAGGTACATTTAATCCATCATCTGATGGGAATACCTCTATATTAGGTATATCTGCTATATTATCTAATGGGAATACTTCTATATTAGGCATGTCTATTCCATCATATGCTGGAAATACCTCAATTGTAGGTTCATTTATACCTTCTGAAATCCAACATTTATCTACTGCTGAACTTATTATATCATTTTGTGTTGTATTAATTATATCACAAATTCTGCTAGTAGCACTGCCTACTACTAAACCAGATATAATACCACTCATTTCTTCAATATCAGAATCTATACAATCCTGATTATCAGATACAGTAGAATCATCTATTGTCATTCCTTGTATTAATTCTTTAATACCTTCATGAGCAACTACTATTGCAGTTGCCGCTGCTGCTAATCCTAAAACAATTTTTGCTGTAGTAATAATCGCAGACACAAGTTCTATTGCCGCTGGTATTAATACAAATGGCATTAATAATCTCCCCCTCTCTTAAAAACTAGATTATTAACGTTTAATCATTTTTTATTTTCAAGTCTTACAGCTTTTCCATTGTTTATAACATATACATTAGTTAACTTAGCATTTTTTAATTTTGTATTTCTTAAAATACAATCCTCGAAAACTACATCTTCTAAAATGCTAAAACTAAAATCTGTTGTTCCTAAATCACTAGATATAAAACGACATTTACTTAATTTAGCTTCTTTTAAATTTAATCCAACTGCTTTACATGATTTTAAGATAAATTTTTTTAGATCTGATCTTTTTAAATTCATGCATGTTATATCCTGATTTTCAATTTTAAAATTCTCTGCTTTTAAGCCTGTCCAATAACTGAATACCAATTTTTCTATCTTATTTTCTTTTAGTTCTTCTTTAAAAATATCTTCACTTTTCTCAAAATTATCATAATAATATACTGTTTGAGAGTAATCCTTATAGTCTCCATAACTAATCCTCAATGTTTCGTATTTATTCATTTCATTAAAGCTAATTTCTTCATCATATTGCTTAAGATATTTAATAAAAAAATATGTTAAGTATTCATTGTAACCAGCAACTTGTCTTAAAATATATTGATCTACACTACAAGCTTTTATTTTTCCTACATACTTCTTTATTTTTTGATATAAATCATTTCTAATTTCTTCTAATCCCTCAAATATATAATCTATACTAAACACTTCATATATCATGTCTCCTGCATACCACTCTTTACCATAAGCAATTGCTGTTATATCATAAGTTTTATTTAAAATACCGATTTTAAGTATTGAAAAATCTATATATTTTATTTTAAATTCTTCATCTTTCTTTGATTTATCAGCTATTTTCTTTAAGACTTCTAATATTTGATTCTTTAATTTATCTTCATTTTCTAATATATTTAAAAGTACTTTTTCTTTATATTTTTCTAAAACTGGTTTAGCTTCTTCCTTTAAAAATTTTTCTTCAATTTCTTTCATGAATCTATTTATCTCCCTCATTAATTTTAATAAGCTCCGATATTCCTATCATGATTTTTTCCCACTTATTCTTATCTTTTTCTAAACATGAAAAAACTAATATTATACATTGCTCTCCTAAATCTATCATTTCAATGTATTGATACATATAATCATAAGCTGTTGGCATCCTAAGCTTTATTGTGTTTCTTGGATAATTCATATATAAATCTTCTGTAATACTTGAACATTCCACATAAAGTTTATTTTTCTTTAATAACTGTTGAAGTACTATATTAAAATCAATCTTCTGTCTATCTGTATCATCAATATTTATTTTGCTTAATAGAATATTTAAATTCTTTTCTTTATTCCATAAATATTTTGATTCATCTTCTAAATAATCCTCAAAAAAATTTTTAATTATAGGAAAAGTAATCATTCCGTCAAAGCAATCTTTATTTTCAAATTCAAATTCAACGCCATTATAATCTAATTTCCCATTTTCTATAGCTAAAGTAACTTCTTCTTGAGATATTTCAGGCAATATTTCTGCTTCTATATTTTTTTGCTGAGCTTTTAAAATTTCTCTCTTTTTAGCTACCTTTTTAATTTTTTGCAATTTAGCAATCTTCTCATCTAAAAAAGACATTTCTATTCCTCCACCTGAATTTCTTCAAAAATCATTCCCCAAAGTTCTCTTCTAACGGCACTTTCAACAATATCTAAATGAACAAAAATATGCTTTGGTGAAAACTGTGTAGTCTCCATTTCTTTTAATCTAAATACAGGAGAGTCCTTAACTTTTTTATGCTTTATTATTTTTTTATTTACTGAATGATCTTTATGATAAGTTGAATTATCACTTAAACCTTCTATTAATGGAGATTCTACATCGTAATATTCTTTTTGAATTTTATTTTCTATATTACTAAACATAACTAGATTAAACTTTAAATCTTCACTATACATTGCCATAACTTTTTTTAACTCTGCAGAAACAAAAAAACGTTTTTTATAAGCTATAAAATCTGGTACTGATTCTTCTTTTCCCTTAAAAGAAACTATACCTACTATTTCTTTTTCTTCCTCATCTGTATCTAGTTTTTCCCACTCTAAATTTTCAATTTTGTAATCATAACTTATTCTGTTATCTTGTATCATTTCAAAATACTTCATAAATAACTGCTCTCCTAATAAAAATTTATTTTATCTTCCTAGTTTTACGATACCTTTTATATTATTTTCTTCTTTAAGTTGTATAACCTCACTTGGATTTACACTACTTCCTACGCTTCTAGTTATAGTTACACAATTTTTTGCTGATATGCTTATACTTCTAGGCTTTACTGGATTTTTCTTAGCATCAAAAGGTGCTTTACTTCCAACCTCAGCTTTCTTACTAGCAGATAAATTTATATTGTTTCCTGATATACTTACACTTCCATTGCTGCTTAATGTAACCTGAATACTTTTTCCATCATCTTGAGCTATTTGAATCATATCTGGTGACATTAAAAGTTCTTGTCCATTTTCTGTAGAATAAGATTTATTCCTTGGATTTGATATTTTGTTATAATATTTAGCATTACTTTCAGCGCTTCTTATAGCATTAGTTACATTAACTTTTCTTTCATCACCAGTAAAAAAAGTAATGTGAACTTTGCTCCCTACCATAGGCATAACATAAAAGTTGCTTGTTTCTCTGCAATAATCAAACCACTTATTACTTGCATCATCTTTATAATTATCATTTATACAAAAATAAATTTGCATTTCATTGTTTTTTACATTCTTAACAATGCCTTCTAAACTTACTCCTTTAAGCTTATGATTGATCTTGCATTCTGTAATTATTCCTTTTAGAAATTTCAATTCATATGTATAAATGATTTCACCTTTTTTAATTTTCATCTCTACTTTATATACACAAACCTTTTGACCATAATAAGTAAACTCAGTTCCTAATGGAAAATATTCTTTATTATCTAACTTCCATCCTATAAAATCCTGCTCATATAAACAGTCCTTTGTTACACTCTGCATAGTATTAAAAAAATCAAATTTCTTCTCTATTTCATTAAATGAGTTTTCCAAAACATACTTATTACTTATAGTTTCTACTCCAAAATGAAATCTAATTACATCACTGCCACTATCTACTACAAGTACACTTTTAAAATGTGATGCTAGACGTTTTAAAAATTCAAAGTCTGTTTCTTCATACTGAACAATTAAATTATCAATACTTTTTCCTTCTGTTATATTGTCTTTAAAGATATAATTTTTATATTTACTCAATGTTTCATTAATTACATTCTCATATGTAGATTTTAAATTTGTAAAAGCATGGTTATTTCTTTTTATATCTAAATTATAAGAATAAGATATTGATTTTATATTTAAGTATGATAAATGATTAATACAGCTTATTTTAAGCTCTATTATTTTTCCAACATAAATTGTACTGTTGTTTATAATAATCTTAATTTGTTTATTTTCTGTATCTTCATTTAAGTACTTATCCACATTATTTTCATCTATAAGTGCTTTAATATTAAAAGTATGGTGTTCATTAATTTCTGCTTTAAAATTTAAATCTTCAATTTGTAAAATTTCATATGGTAGTTCTACCTGTATATTTTCATAATTCATAATCATTTAAACTACCTCCTTTATTACTTTCTTTGACCATCATCAGATATCTTTATTAATCCACCATATAAACAAGTCAATTCACATCCACTATTTAATGCCAATTCTCCATTCAAATACACATCTTTTTCGCCTTTCATCCACTTATTACATATAGATGGCTTACATGGTACTGGCTTCATACCATTTTTAATAACTTCAGGATTTTTTTTGCTTTCGCATAGTGGAAATGGTGTAATATTTATATTAGGTTTATTATCTGCAATTGTAAGCATTACTTTTCCATGAAGTTCTAAGTTTTCATTATCTGGTGATTTATTTAGTACACTTTCTCCAATTGCCTTAGAGCACTTTATCTTAGCTTTATCCACGACATATGATATTCCCATTGATTACACCCCCTTAATTAATTTTCACTTTTGTTCCATTAAGTACTACATTTCCTCCATTATCTAAAGTTACTTTTCCACCTTTGTCACAACTAATCTCTACATTATCTTTACCTGATACAACAACACTGTCTTCTGCTCTAATAGAAATATTTTCACTTGCATTTAAACTTATACTTCCTCCTGATATACTTATTCCCCCTCCACTGCTTAAAGTAATTGTTGCACTGTCATTAGCTGAAATTGTAATACTGTCTTCACTAAAAATTATCTTCTTTCCATTTATAGTTGTTATATACTTAACAGATGGATCTGCATTTATCTTATGTATACAGCTTATTGCAAATGCTTCATTTTCATCATTAGTTGGGAAATATACTCTTGCTCTATCATTAATTTCAGGCATAAAATACCATCCACTTCCATCAGGTGATGCAGCTATGGTTGAATATTTAAACCAACAATATTCACTATTTTCATTTTTTCCGTCTATATCTAGTTTTACTTTTATTTCATCACTTGAAACATCGGTGACAGTTCCCTCTAATGATATTCCTTGTAATTTTTCATTGTATATTCTGCATTGATTTTGTCCTTGGCTAGTTTGTAAATCATAAGTAGTTTCTAATATTCCATCTTCTATTTCATAAATTAATTTAGAAATAGAAAAAAAGTGCCCCTTAAAATTAACGCAAGCACCTAATTCCAAAATATCATGACTTTTTACGTTATAATTTATATACTGATTTTCATCAGAATCCGGTAAATCATTTTCTTTAATTCTTTATCAAATTTTAAATTCCATTATACTTGTTTTAGTATTTTTACTTTTTATTACTTTTTTAAAATTGCTAATTCATATTATAAAAGAATAAAGTGGTCTACAACCTGCTTTTTAATTTAGAATTTTGGTTGAAGTCTTAAGACATAAAAAAAGAACCATCATAAAATGATTTTTAATCACCTTATGATAGTTCTCTATAAATTCCTTATTATCATGTTTGCTTGTCACAATTTTATATCATTAACAAGCTAAAACGACACTATATATTTTTTAGTATTCTTAAGTCCAATTAATCTGTCCAGCTTTACCTATAAATATGTCAACATATGACTAAATCATAAATTATCCTTTATATTTTAGATAAAATTAAGTTAGCTAAACCATGAGCCATTTCATCTATTTCTGCTTGGTTTTCACCTTCTAGCATAACTCTAACTAATGGTTCAGTTCCTGATGGTCTTATTAAAACTCTTCCTACACCATTTAGTTTTGCTTCCATTTCTTTAATAGCTTCTACTATTTCTGTATCTTCTAAGTATATATTCTTTTTATCATTAGGAACAGTTGCATTAACTAAAACTTGTGGTAATTCTTTCATTACAGAACATAATTCTGATAATGTTTTTTCTTTCTTCTTAACTATTGATGCAACTTGAAGAGCTGTAACTAGTCCATCTCCAGTTGTATTGTAGTCTAAGAATATAACATGACCTGATTGTTCTCCACCTAATACATAGTTATCTTTAGTCATCTCTTCAAGAACGTATCTATCTCCAACTTTTGTCTTTTCAAGCTTTATTCCTAAATTTCTACATGCAATATCTAAACCTAAATTACTCATAACTGTTACAACTAAAGTATCTTCTCTTAATTTTCCTATTTCTTTTAGATAACTTGCACATAACATTAATATAAAATCACCATTTATTAATTTACCATTTTCATCAACTGCTAAACATCTATCTGCATCTCCATCAAATGCAAAACCTAAATCGCAACCTTTTTTAACTACATAATCCATAAGTTCCTCTGGATGTGTTGATCCACAATTTTTATTTATATTAGTTCCATCTGGATTATCATTAATTACAAAAACATCAGCACCTAAATCTCTAAATGCTTTTACAGCAGATTTATAAGATGCACCATTAGCACAATCTAAAGCTATTTTCATTCCTTTTAAATTATAAGGAATTGTTTGCTTTACAAATTCTGTATAGTCTTCTAAAGCAGCAACTTCTATCTTTTCTCTTCCTAAGTCTATTCCTATTGGATTTGGTACTCCTTCAAAATCACTTTCAATTACCTTTTGGATTCCATCTTCTAATTCATCAGAAAGTTTATATCCTTTGTCATTAAAGAATTTTATTCCATTGTATTCTACTGGATTATGAGAAGCTGATATCATTACACCTGCGTCTGCATCATATTTTCTTGTTAAATATGCAACTGCTGGTGTTGGAACTACTCCTAATATTACTGCTTCTGCTCCAACTGATAATATACCTGCAACTAAAGCAGATTCTAACATATCTCCAGATATTCTTGTATCCTTAGCTACTAATATTTTTGGTTTATGTGCACCTTCTGTTAAAACATATGCACCTGCTCTACCTAAATTATAAGCCATTTGAGCTGTCAACTCAGTATTAGCAATTCCTCTAACTCCATCAGTTCCAAACATTCTGTCCATATTTTTACCTCGCTTTTTTATTCTCTCACATATCTAATTACTATATTATTATGAAATAATAATAAATTTGATAATTCTCTATTTATATTGATAAATTTTTTAACTTAACCTATATATTAGTATAATATTTTTCATTAATATTGACAATGTTTTAAGCTTATGTTCATAGATATATATACTAGTAATAAAAAGTATATAATCCATTTTTTAATCAAAAAGGAAATTTAGAATTATTCCGTAAAAGTATTAAAGATTTTCTTATACTATTTTTTATTCTACTTCTATTAATATTTTAACTAAAATATGCTATAAGTATTTTTCAATTACTTATAGCAAAAATTTATAAAAATTCAATATTTATTTTTCTAATTTTTTTAAAATTATTTTATAACCATTACTACCATAATTTAAGCACCTATTCACTCTACTTATAGTAGCTGTACTTGCTCCTGTAACCTCTGCTATTTCAGTATATGTCTTTTTATTATTTAAAAGCATAGCAACATGAAACCTTTGAGCTAATGATTTTATTTCATTAATAGTAGCTACATCTTCAAAAAAGTTATAACATTCATCTATATTTTCAAGTTCTAAAATTCCTTTAAAAAATAAATCTAATTCTTTGCTTTTAATTTTTGAATCTGATGAACTCATTATTCTCTCACCTCTTTAATTATTTCCTCTTTAAATATTATAACTTTAACTTCTTTTCTTCACAACTTTAATATATAAAAGCATTAACTTTCTGTATTTCGTTCCCTACTTGGTTTAGTCATTTCTTTAAAACTCTTAGTTCTCATATCATCATATATAGCTTTTGTTGGAACAAGCCATACTTCTCCAGTTCCTCTATATACATTAACGAAACCTTCTCCACTTGTTATTGAACCTGTAATAGATTTTGATGATTTTTCTACTGAGAATTCAATATTTCCAGTTCTTAAAATTGCAAAGTTTCCATCTACTTTTAATGTATCATCTATTAATATGCATTTAAATATTTCAGTTTCAGGAACTGGTATTTCTAATGCTACTATACCATTACCACTTATTTTAGTTTGGCATAATCCTTCATTTCCTAAAAAAGCTGAGGATAAATTTTTTTGTATTGATGCTCCTACCTCAATTCCACCTTCACAAGCACAAAACAGTCCATCATCTACAATTATTTCATCATCTTCTAACTCAATTAAAGCAAAATGACCAAATGATGATTCTAAAAATATTTCCCCTGATCCTCTATAAACTGGTTTAAACATAGTTTCACCTGTTAATTTACTTGTAATAAACTTTTTTCCTAAACCCAATACCCCTCCCATATTACTCTTAATATCTATATCACCTTTCATATAACTCAAAAGACCAGATTCTAATTTTACTGAGCTATCATCAAGTATTATTCTTATTTGTTTTAATTTTATATTACTTTCATTAATTATATTTAATCCAAAAGCGGTTTCTAAATCTGTAGCTCCATTTAAATCAGTATATTCTAAAATTTGAAATTTTGAATCATTCTCCATTTCTGTTAACATGGTTAATTTGTTTGTTATATTCAAAGAACTCCTCATAATCATACTCCTTATCTTTTATAATGACTGTATAACATATGTATTAATATATACAATAACCGAATAATCTTATCATTTAACTTTTAAAATTGCTATTTTTATATTGATACTCTATTATATAAATCTCGTCTCTTTTTAGAATAATTATACAGAAACATTAAAAATCTAATATAATCATTTTATACTGTACTAAACAATACTATTTTTTTAATTAACATTATTGATTTTTTAACTTAAGTTCTTTAAATAAAGTAACGATTCTTTTATTAAGCACAAAATGAATGTACTTTTGAAACCTCAATAACTCTATAATTTCTATACATAAAAAAGGATATCTCACAATGATTTTATTAAATCATTAAATGAGATATCCTCTATTAATTTATTTTAGTAAACCTTAGCTTTTTCTTCTCCGTCAAGAACTCTTATCGCACCTTGAGCTAATGCTAATAATTCATCTTCTCCTGGATATACAGTTACTGGAGCTATCCATTCTACATTTGATTTTAAATCTGGAACAAGTGTTGGTGAATATGCAATTCCACCTGTTAATAATATTTGATCAACTTTTCCATTTAATGCAGCTGACATTTCTCCAATAGTTTTTGTTATTTGATAAAGGAAAGCTTTATATATCTTTTCGCATTCTTTATCTCCAGCTTCCATTTTGTCTATAACACCTTTAACATCATTAGTGTTTAGGTATCCAACAAATCCACCTTTACCAACAACCTTAGTGTATACTTCTGATTCAGTATATTGTCCGCTAAAGCACATTTTAATTAAGTCACCTACTGGCACTGCTCCTGCTCTTTCTGGTGAAAATGGTCCATCACCATCTAAAGCATTGTTAACGTCAACTACTTTTCCTTTTTTATGGGCTCCAACAGAAACTCCACCACCCATGTGTACAACTATTAAGTTTAAATTTTCGTATCCTTTTCCACTGTCTTTACCATATCTTTTAGCTACTGCTTTTTGATTTAAAGCATGGAATTTACTCTTTCTTGGAAGTTCTGGAACTCCTGATAATCTTGCTACATCATCTAATTCATCTGTAACAACTGGATCTACTATAAATGATGGTATATTTAATTCGTCACCAATTGATTTTGCTATTATTCCTCCAAGATTTGAAGCATGAGGGCCTTGTACTCCTACTTTTAAATCTTCTATCATTGCGTCATTAACAGCATAAGTTCCGCCTTCTACTGGTTTTAGCATTCCACCTCTACCAACTATTGCACTTAAAGTAGTTATATCAAAATCTTTTTCTTTAAGAACACTTAATATTACATCTTTTCTAAATTGAAATTGATCATAAATAGTTTCATATCTTTTTATTTCTTCATTAGTATGTCTTAATGTTTCTTCAAATAGTTCTTTCTCATCTTCATAAACTCCTATTTTTGTAGAAGTTGATCCTGGATTAATAATTAATAATTTATATGACATTAAATAATACCCCCAATAATAATCTTATTTAGCATTTTCAGCAACTAATGCTGCTAAAGCTATAGAATTTACTTTTGTTTCAAATTTATCAGCTCTTGATGTTAGAATAACTGGTGCTGATGTTCCTACTAATAAACCACCATTTTTACTCTTTGATGTATAAGTTAAGCATTTATACATTACATTACCAGTTTCTATATTAGGTAATAATATAATATCTGCTTGTCCTGCTACTGGACCTGTAATACCTTTATGATGAGCAGCCTCTTCTGATAACGCATTATCTAATGCTAAAGGTCCATCTACTATACAACCTTTTATTTGTCCTCTATTATTCATAGTAGTCAATAATGACGCATCTATTGTTGCAGGCATGTCTGGATTAACAACTTCAACAGCACATACTGGTGCTACCTTTGGAACTTGTATTCCACAAGCATGAGCTACTGTTACAGCATTATTTACTATTTGAACTTTAGCTTTTAAATCAGGATAAGTGTTGAATGCAGCATCTGTTAAAAATATTAATCTATCCATACCTTCAACTTCAAATACTGCTACGTGAGACATAACTTTACCTGTTCTAAGACCTACTTCTTTGTTAAGAACACTTCTTAAGAAAGTTGCTGTGTCTACTAAACCTTTCATAACCATATCTGCTCTTCCACTTGATACTAATTGAACTGCAAATAATGCCGCTTTTTTAGTATCTGGTTCATGAATTATCTCGAATTGAGTTAAATCCATTTTTATTTTTTCTGCGATTTGTCTTATTTTTTCTTGATCTCCAACTAATATTGCATCTGCTATTCCTTTTTCTTTAGCCGCCATTACTGCTTCTAAAACTGGTTCGTCTTGTGCTACTGCTACTGATAACTTTTTTTTCTTATTTGCTTTTAATTTAGATAATAAATCATCAAAGTTTTTACTCATTATAAATGCACCTCTTATTCTAATAAATTAATCTATCTATATTAACTTTATTTTCCTTTTTATTTTATTAATTAACTATATTTTAAACTCATTATCTTTATTGTAACAAAAAATAACGTAATATTGGCCTTTTTTAGAATATTGAGACTATTTAATAAATTTATTTAAATTATTAAAGTTATTAAAGTATTAATAAAATTGATTTATTATACTTTCTGCTACTTTAACTCCATCAACTGCTGATGAAACTATTCCACCTGCAAAGCCAGCTCCTTCACCTACTGGATAAAGACCTTTCACTGTTATGCTTTCAAGTGCTTTATTTCTATGAATTCTAACTGGAGCTGATGTTCTAGTTTCTATTCCAGTTAAAATAGCATCTTCCATCCCATATCCTTCTATCTTTTTAGAAAAATTTTGTATGCCTTCTTTTATTCCTTCTACAACATAATTAGGTAAACATTCTTTTAATTCTCTAAATTCATACCCAGGTAAATAACTTGGATTAACACTACCTAATTTTGTGCTAGGTCTATCATTCATGAAATCACCTAATAATTGTATTGGTGCTTTGTAATTGCCACCACCTGATTTAAACGCTAAACATTCATAATGTCTTTGGAATTCCATTCCACTTAAAGGAGAATCTCCTTCAAAATCTTCTGTAGAAACTGTTACAACTAATGCAGAATTAGCATTAGCTAAATTTCTTGCATGATAACTCATACCATTAGATACTAATCTTCCTTCTTCTGATGCTGATGCCACTACTGTTCCACCTGGACACATACAAAAAGAATATATCCCTCTATTTAATTTTTCACTTTTATAAGTCAATCTATATTCTGCTGATCCTAATCTTGGATGATTATGATAATCTCCATATTGACTAATATTTATTAATTCTTGAGGATGCTCTATTCTAACACCTATTGCAAAAGGCTTTGCTTCCATAGAAATACCTCTTTTATACAGCATTTCATATGTATCTCTTGGACTATGACCAATAGCTAAAACTAGAATTTCACATTCTAATTCTTTTCCATTAACAACTATGTTTTTTAATTTATTATTTTCATATTTTATATCCTCTAATTTTGAATTGAAATGAATTTCTCCACCAAGAGATTTTATTTGTTCTCTTATGTTTTTTACAACACCTTTTAAGATATCTGTTCCAACATGTGGTTTTCCTAAATATTTAATTTCTTCTGGAGCTCCAGCATTTACAAGTTCTTCTAATATATAAGCACATCTTGGATCTTTTATTCTTGTTGTTAATTTTCCATCAGAAAATGCACCTGCTCCACCTTCACCAAATTGTACATTTGATTCAATATTTAAATTTCCAGTCTTCCAAAAATCTTCAACTGTCCTTGTTCTACTATCAACCTCTTCTCCTCTTTCAAATATAATAGGCTTATATCCATTTTGTGCTAAAGTTAGTGCTGCAAACATACCTGCTGGACCGAATCCAACTATAACTGGTCTGCTATTTAATTTAATATCACCTTTTTTTATTTGTAACCCCTTATCATCCTCTTGGAGAATAATATTATTATCTTTAATTTTAGATACTATCTTCTTTTCATTATAACATTTTATATCAACGCAATAATTAAATTTTATGTCATTTTTCTTTCTTGCATCTAAACTTTCTTTTATTATAGTTAATTTCTTTATATCCTTAGAAGATATCTTTAATTTCTTACTTATCTTTTTTATTAATACTTCTTTATTATCATCTATACTTAAAGTTAAATTATTTATTCTTATACTCATATGTACTTTCTCCTATTTTATTTTTAATAATTAATTGTACTTTAAATTTATATCAATATATTCAATAGATAAAGTAAAATTGCAAGTACTCATTCTAGTTTATTTATAAATATATCAGATATATATTTCAATTATAAGTTTAACCGATTATATCATAAAAAATAGCCACAATTAAATAAGTTGTGGCTATTTTATTATTTATTTTTTAAAACTATTTGAACATCTTCAACTGATAGTATATTAAAATCAGTCCTATTACTTACGCTAGTAACTGTAGGTTTATAAGTATAAGCTCCAGGCTCACTTATATTTGATAGATCAACTGTAGCTTTTAATTCTCCATCAGGTATATTATTTAATACTGATTCTAATCCTGAAACACTTACATTAACAGTTTCCTTAGATGAATCAACTACTAAATTGGGATCTAAATTTATATATTCCACTATACATGAAATATCTTTTGATACATCTTGTATCTTCTTAACTGCAAATTTAACCTTAACATTTTGGCTATTTTCCTGTGTAGTAATACCTTCTGGTAATTTTAAGTTTGTATTTATTTCAGCATCAGATGTAATATTACTTATATTAATTTCCTGTGTATTTATAGAATTAATGCCACTTAACAACTTATCATCACCTATAATATGAATTGATTTAGGCTCAACAGTCATACTTTCTATAGATATACCATCACTTGACTTACCTGTAGTTTTTATATTTATTGGAACTGTTTTTCCATTATTAATTGTTATATTTAATTCAGATTCATTTATATTAGATTTAATTCCCTTAACTTCCTTATTGTCTTTAGTTATAAATCTAATAGGAAATTTCTTATTAAAATCTTTATCTAAATTTTCTACATTTCCTATAAGGATGCCCCTATCAATTTTATTTACTTGAGTTTCTGGACCTACTATAGTTGCCTTTTGTGGCGATATAGATAAATCTCTTTTATAAATATTCTCTTTATAATTAACATTTACCTGAGATTTTAAAGAGATTTCTTTTGTCACTAATGTTTCTAGTTTAACTTTTATTCCTATAAATCCATTATTTTTTATATTTATATTTTGAGGGTAACTTACTATTTGAATAGGAATTATATTTTCCCCATTTTTAAGTGCATATGAACTCATATCAGCTATTAATTTAAAAGAATCTTTTTTTGCGTTAGTTATATCACTTGTAGCCCCTTCTAGTGTTAAGTTAACTGTAAAATTTTCATCTTCTACTATAGCTAAATTAGATTTTGAAATACTATCCATATTTATTAGTTCTACTGGTACGCCTTTTAACTCATATGTTCTTACAGGATTCTCCACATTTGATATATAGAGCCAAAGACCAAAAGATAAAAGCAAACAAATAATCTTAGCTATTAATGATTTATTTTTATTCCCCTTACCCATGATCTCACCCTCTCCTTAGCATCCTTAACATTTTTCTTATTTCTATTCTCAATTATATTTGATAATATGCTTCTTAATCGTTCTTTATCATACCCTCTACTCAATTTTCCATTTATAGCTAACGAAATTACTCCTGTTTCTTCAGATACAATAATTATTAAAGCATCAGAAACTTCTGAAAGCCCTAATCCTGCTCTGTGTCTAGTACCTAATTTTTTATTAATATTATTATTATTAGTTAAAGGAAGAACACATCCTGAAGCTAGTATTTTATTATTTCTAATTATTGTTGCTCCATCATGCAAAGGAGTATTCACTACAAAAATATTTTCTAAAAGGTTTGAACTTATATTGGCATCTAATATTGTTCCAGATGAAACTATTTCTGCAAGACCTGTCTTTTGTTCCATTACTATTAATGCACCAGTTTTACTTTCTGATAAATTTTGTACAGCATTAACTATTTCATTTATAGAACTTTGTATACTCTCTTTATCGTTTGCATAATGTACATCCTCAAATGCCGATCTACCTATATGTTCTAATCCTCTTCTAATCTCTGGTTGAAAAATTATAATTACAGATAATACTCCAATTGTAAGTGTCTTATTTAATATAAAATACAACATATCTAATTTTAATAAATAACTTATTGGTATTAATACTATAATTAACACTATACCTTTTAGTAATTGCTCCGCTCTTGTTTCTTTAATAAGCATATATCCTTTATAGAATATATAAGAAACCACTAATATATCTAATATTGACCACAAGGACATATTGTTTAAACTCTTTATTATTAGTGATATAAAATCTTGCAATACTTTCACCTCCAATTTTGCATATATATAAAATTATACATCAAAATTTCAATTATTATATACAAAGAGAATTACTATTTTATTAAAAATTCATTATTTTTATAATATTTTTTTAATCAACATAATATAAGTAATATTAAGTAACTAAAAATATATTATTGATTAATAAGGATGAGGGGGTTATGGTTATGATAAATTTTTCAATAGATAAAAAAACATTAAAAATTGTAAGTTTATTATCTAGTTTATTTATACTAATACTTATATTATTAACGTTATTTTTTAAAAATACTGAACTAAATAAAATAAATAAAATTTCTAAGACAATAACAACTATAAATTCATCATTAAAATTCGATGAAAATGATGCTAATATTAATTTCAAAAATACAAATGAACTTTTAAATAAAAATCTTAACTTATTAACTGAATTAGATAATGGTTTAAATAATTTAAATTTTAAAAAATCTACGTCTAATGAATTAAAAAATAACTTAAAAGATTATTTAAAAACAAATATTGATCTATATAATTCTATTATATCTATTATAAATAATAAGAATAATAAATATTTTCAAGTATTATATGAAAACTTAATAAAAAACCAACAAAATTTTCTTAAAGAAACAGATACATTATCTAAATCTAACATTAAAATTTCACTTTCTAAAAACTTAAAAACATTTTTTTCAGACTTAAATAAATTTTTAAATAAATCATATAAGTCAGTTAGAGAAAATGATATTCTAAATGAACAAAAACGTGATTTCTTTATACAAGTTAATGACTTATTAAATAGATTTTCCGAGTTAAAAGATGATGTTAAACCTGCTTTAGAAAAAATCAGAGAAGATAAACGAGATTTATCTGTAGTAATGTGTGATATTAATGAAAAATACTCAAACTTTAATAAAATAAAAGATAGTTCTTTATCAATATCTATTCCTGTTGGTGCTGATGATTGTTATGAAGCTTTAAAAGAAACTATTTCTGCATATGATTCTTATATAAATTCTTTTAAAAAAAGTGTACAAGATGAAATGAATTTATATGAAAATTCAAAATCTAATTTCAATAATGTAGATGACTTGTATGTTGATTCCTTTGATAAATATAATTATTTTTTAAGCAATCTTGATAACCTACAAAAATCCATATTATCATATAAATATTAATTTATGTATATAAGAATATTTTCAGGAGATAATATTATTGGTTTGAAATATACCAGAGGAGGATTTTTTATGAAAAAAATATATAGTCTTTTCATAATTAATTTAATGCTATATCTTTCCGTTATTAATAACAAAGTTGCTTATGCTGAAGTATTAAGTAACAATTTTCATACTAATCTTATATCTAGACATGAAAGCAATGAAACTTATTTAAATAATATAAACATTGAAACTCAATGTAATGCACAATTAAATAACAATACTATAAATAAAAATATTTTAGATGAATCTACAGTAGAAGTTTTTAGTTATAATACAAAAAAACTCTATATAACGGAAAATGATATTGAATTAATGGCTAAGCTAGTTTATGCAGAGAGTATTGGTGAACCTTATGATGGAAAAGTAGCCGTTGCATCAGTTGTTTTAAATCGTGTTATGAGTCCAAACTTTCCAAATTCAATAAGAGAAGTAATCTTTCAGAAAAATGCTTTTTCATGTGTTAAAAATGGAAAAATCAAAGCTAATCCAAATCAAACATGCTATAATGCCGTCTATGATGCTATAAAAGGGTATGATCCTACAAACGAAGCTTTATTTTTTTATAATCCAAGTACAGCAACTTGTGCATGGATGCATCAAACTCAAAAACAAGATACAAAAACAATAGGACATCATACATTTTTCAAAATTAAATCTTAATAAGGTATATGAAAATAAATAACAAGTTAAAGATGCAACGGATATTTTGTAAAATAAACTGACTTTGGTTCTACTAATAGTGTGCTATTAGTAGGTTTTAAGGAAGAAGTAGTTCGCAAAATAAACTAGCATACTGACTAGTTATTTATTTGAATGTGCCTAAAAAATAACGACCAAATCATACAATTAAATTGATTAGGTCGTTATTTCTTCAAATTATTTAACTATAAGTTACTCTTTTATTATTAATGAAAACATCTTTATTCAAATGTTCCTCTTATTATACATTCACCATCTTCAACCATCTTTATTCCATTAGATATAACTATATCTATATCTAAAGAATCCTCATCAACTATTACTAAATCTGCATCTTTTCCTGCTAATATTCTTCCTTTATTGTACAATTTTAATATATCTGCTACATTTGATGTTATAACTTTTATGGCTGTTTCAATAGGTGTATTATATTTTTTTATGCTTTCTTTTACTTGAGTATAAAGAGATTCTACAGAACAAATTCCAAGACCTATCATTTCTTTATTTTCATTAAACTTTGGCATACTTCCATTACCATCAGATGAAAATGTTATATTTTTTATTGGTAATCCTGATTCGATATACTTTTTTAATCCTTGTGAAGCTGTAAGTTCTCCATCTTCTAAAAAGTTCACGTCACTACTTGTGGTTAAATCTATAAAACCACCTTCTTTTACATAATTTAATCCTTCAATAAATAAATTAATATTTCTATTAATATGAGTAGGTAATAGTTGAGAAACTGGTATATCTGATTCTTTTATTAATTTAAATAAATAATCAAGTTTTCTTTTTCCTTGACCTATATGCACATTTACAACTCCTGATTTACCAGATAGTATTCCTCCAACCCTAGATTGTGCTACTAATTTAACAAATTCTTCATAACTAGGTTCTGAACTTCTATTATCTGATAATGCTATTTCTCCAACACCTATTATTTCTTCAATTAGCATTAAATCTCTTTCAATAACGTCAGTTAATGTTTTTACAGGAATAGCATATGATCCTGTATAACAATATGCAGATATTCCTTCTTCTTTTAAGGATTTTACTTTTGCTATTAAAGATTTTATACTTCTACACTCACTATCAGTCCCAATACATCCAACTACTGTTGTTATTCCACTTGATGTTAAATTAGATAATTGAAGTTCTGGTGTACGTGTTCTATAGCCACCTTCACCACCACCTCCAATAAGATGTACATGACTATCTATAAATCCTGGAAATATAATCTTATTTTTTCCGTTTATTACATTAATCTTTATGAAAGTATCTGATATATCTATGTTCTCATAAATTCCTTCTATCTTTCCTCCTGCTATTACAATATCTCTTATACCTAAATACTCAGGAGCATATACCTTAATATCCTTGATTACTGATATCATTACTATCACATCCCATATTAATTTTTTATCTTAAATTAACTATTTAATATTTGGTTTATTGTTTCATTAATATACATTGAGTCAGGAAAATTATCTACCAATTTACTGGCATAGTAAACACTTTTTTCTTTATTAATAGAACTAAGTATTAATGAAAGATTATATAATGCATTATCTGTATATGAGCTATTAGGATATTCTTCATAATATAATTCATATAATTTTATTGCTTCATCGAAATTATTTAATTGCTCTAAAGTAACTGCATTATAAAATACAATATGTTCTCTTAAATAATTGCCATTACTATATGTATATGCTTTATTAAATTCAACATTAGCATTTTCATAATTTTCTTTATTATACTCTTCCATTCCCTTTCTATAAAATTCTTCAATTCCTGAAGTCTTTAATAAATTTATACATTTTCTATATACCCCTTTATAATCATTTGGGATATCCTGTTCATTTACATTTTCTAAAACATAATAAATATTATCAAATTCTGCATTTTCTAAATACTCATTCAATCTGTTTAAATCTAATTGTGCTTTTTTCTTTTCTTCATTAACAGTTGATTCTGAAATAGTTTCTTCTGGAATTTTTGATTCAGGTTCTTTTACTTCTTCAGTATTTGTTACTTCTGATTTGTTTATATTTACCTCTTCTTGACTTATTTGTGTATTACTATCTTTTTTATTATTAATTTTAAAATTATCTTTAAATACATAGATAGTTGTTGCAAATATAAATGCCATTAAAATCCCTATAATCCATTTTATAAGACCATTAGAATCCTTTTTATATGCTTTGATTTCTATTAATTGCTTTTTTATTTGTTTTGCTACAATATAGTTTTTATCTGTAGACAAAACTTTATTCATATATGTTATACACTTATTTATTTCGCCTTTTTTTTGATAACATAATGCTAGAGCTGTATTTACCTTTATACAGTTAAAATCACTTTCTTTACACTTTTTAAATATTGCTATTGCTTCACCTATTTTTAATTCTTTTAATTTTTTCTCTCCAAGTTCATATAATTCTACCCTTACTTCATCTTCTTTAGCACTATTTATATAATTCTTAGATATCTCATTATTATTAATGTCTTTGTTAATTTTCCATACTGTAATAGCTTCTTTTAGTTTACCTTGCTGATATAATATAAGTCCTTTTAGATTTAATATAGATGGATTCTTTAAATTACAAGATAATCCTTCTTCACATATTTTTAAAGATTTAGATAGTTCTCCATTCTGATAATATTTTATAGCTTTATCATAATACCTTTTACTTGCTTTTTTCATATTATTCCCCTTTATTGTAAATACGTATAAATTTTTAATTAATCTAAGTATAGTATAAGAATAACATAGTATTGATTAACAGAAAAATTATAAATCAAACTATGTTTTTTTATATATTTTTATTGTTTGCTAAAATATTTTTTAAATTAAAAACTCCAAAATAATATTCCTAATATTGCTGATATAAGTACACATATTATTGGATGAATTTTACGAGATAATAATAATGCTCCAATTATTAAAGTAACTATTATTGACTTTATATCTACATAAGATTCTTTAGCTAAATCAAAAAACGCTTGAAGTATAAGAGCTATTAATATAGGCCTCATCCCAAGTAATGCACTTTTTACCAAATTAGAATCTTTAAATTTCTCCAAAGTTTTTGAGCATATAGTAACTAATATAAATGATATAGTTATTATACCTATAGTGGCAAATAGGCTACCTAAAATCCCTGATACTTTAAATCCAACAAAAGTAGCTGAATTAATAGATACTGGTCCCGGTGTCATTTGTGATATACCTATGATATCCATAAAGTCACTTATTGTAAGCCATGAATTATTGGTTATTATCTCCTTTTTAATAAATGGAATCATGGCATATCCTCCACCAAAACTAAATGCTCCAATCTTAAAAAAGGATATAAATAATTTCAATAATATCATAGTTTATACCTTCTCTCTTAAAAATATCATTCCATATATTGCTGACACTAAGATAACAATTACTGGATGAATATTAAATATTATTAATGCTATAAGTGCTAAAATTATCATTATTAATGTTCTTAAATTCTTTTTTACACCTTTTGATAAACTTATTACACCAAACAAAACCAACATTGGTACAGCTGCATTTATTCCTTTAAAGGCTAAATTAACAAAATAATTATTCCTAAATTGCATAAAAAATGTTGCAATTAAAATTATTATAAAAAATGATGGTAATGTTACTGCTAATATAGCTACTACTTCTCCTAGCATTCCACCTATCTTTTGCCCAATAAATGCAGAGCAATTTATTGCCAATGCACCTGGTAAACTTTGGGATACTATTAAAAAATCCATAAATTCCTCTTTAGTAAGCCATTTTTTCTTATTAACAACCTCTTCTTCTATTAAAGGAATCATTGCATATCCCCCACCAAAAGTAAAGGCACCAATTTTGAAAAATGATATAAACATTTCTAAAATTTTATTCATATATAATCCTCCACTTATAAATTTTGCTATTAATTATTTTATCATTAAACAAACTATATTATTAAAATTACTTAATAATTTTTATAAAAAATCATTAAGTAATTTTAGAGGATAAATTTTTTAGCCATACATATTTTTCAAATATAGTACAGAAATAATCATATAAAAAATATGTATTTTAAAATTTCACTAAGAATTTTTTCCTTAAATCTTTAATTCTTCAATCTCCCCTCTCAGCTAATATTTACTTCAACTTAGATCTTATCAGCTTTTCAAGCTTTAAAATTTATATAACTTCCTAAAAATAAAAAAAGATGGAGTAAAACTCCATCTTTTTATTAATTATGTTAAGGCATATGAAAATAAATAACAAGTCAAAGATGTCACGTATATTTTGTGAAATACAATGATTTGGATTCTTATAATAGTTTTGCTATTAGTAGTCTCCAAAGAAGTGATAGTTCACAAAATAAACTAGCATAATGACTATTTATTTGAATGTGCCTAAATATTATTATTCTTGTTCTAAAATTATTTTCTTAGCATTTAATATTGATGTAGCACTCATTGAGAACTCATCTAATCCATATTCAACTAATGTTGGTATAGCTGCTTCATCTCCAGCCATTTCTCCACACATTCCAACCCATTTTCCATGTTTATGTGCACCATCAATAGTCATTTTTATTAATCTAAGTACTGCTGGATGCATTGGATTATAAAGATATGAAACTTTTTCGCTCATTCTATCAGCTGCTAATGTATATTGAATTAAATCATTTGTCCCTATTGAGAAGAAATCAACATGTTTAGCTAATTCATCAGCATAAACTGCTGCTGCAGGAATTTCAACCATTATACCCCATTGAATATTTTCTGAGTATTCTTTTCCTTCTGCTTTTAATTCAGCTTTACATTCTTCAACTACTTCTTTAGCTTGTAAGAATTCTTCTAATCCTGAAATCATAGGGAACATAACACAAAGGTTACCATATACAGAAGCTCTTAATAATGCTCTTAATTGAACCTTAAATATTTCTTTTCTATCTAAGCAAAGTCTTATTGCTCTATATCCTAAGAATGGATTCATTTCTTCTGGTAATGGTAAGTATGGAAGAGTCTTATCTCCACCAATATCAAGAGTTCTTATAACAACTTGATTACCTTCCATTTTTTCAAGAACAAATTTGTAACTTTCAAATTGTTCTTCTTCTGTTGGAGCACTATCTCTATCCATGTATAAGAATTCAGTTCTGAATAATCCTACACCATCTCCACCATTTGCTATAACACCAAGTACATCTTCTGGTTTACCTATGTTTCCGCAAACTTCTATTCTTCTACCAGACTTAGTAGTTGTTTTTACATCTATTAATTTCTTTAGTTCTTCTTGTTCTGCTTTAAACTTTTCTTGTCTAGCTCTGTAATCTGCTAAAACTTCTTCTGATGGGTTTATGATTACGTCTCCAGTTAATCCGTCAACAATAACCATATCTCCTGTCTTAACGATTTCAGTGATGTTACCTAAACCAAGTACTGCAGGTATTTCTAATGTTCTAGCCATAATAGCAGCATGTGAAGTTCTTCCGCCTATGTTAGTAATAAATCCTACTACTTTACTTCTATCTAATTGAGCAGTATCAGATGGTGTTAAATCATGTGCAACGATTACGGTATTGTTTTCATTAATGGCAAAAGCATCTCCACCTTTACCAGCAAAATTAGATATTATTCTTTTTGATACGTCTTTTATATCTGCTGCTCTTTCTCTCATATAATCATTATCCATAGATTCAAATATAGTTACAAAACTGTTTGTAACATTTTCTATAGATTTTAATCCATTAAGACTGTTTGTTTCTATTTCACTCATCATTGCTCCAGTAAATTCTGGGTCATCTAATAATGTAATATGTGCTTCAAAAACAGCAGCTTTTTCTGCTCCCATTTCTTTTTCAGCTTTATCTTTAATAGCTTGTAATTGTGATTTTGAATCATCTAATGCTTTTTGTAATTTTTCTTTTTCACTTTCTATATCACTAATTAAAGCGTCAGTTATAACTATTTCTTCATTTTCAGTTAAAAATGCTTTTCCTATTGCATATCCTTTAGATGCAGCAATACCTTTTTTCATCTCTAAAAACTCCTCCTCGATATTTTGAAATTGTTTTTTATAACTTAATCTATGGTCATTAATCCATTATGTTATTTGAGAATAACTTCTAGATTTAAAATTCTAACTTTAGTTATTATAACATAATTTTTAAAATATTTAATAGCTTATTGCTAATTTTATAAAAAATTTTTCAAAAATTCTCAAATTATTTTATAAATCATCAATTAAAGTAGAAACTTTCGCGTAAGCTGTCGATTTAGCTTCAAAAAAATCAGTTTTTACAGAATTAGAATTAGCAACAATATCAACCCATGTAGCTGGATTTTCATCATAACCTGAAAACAATGGTTCTAGACCTATTTCCTTAAGTCTCTTATTTCCTAAATATTTTATATAATCTTCAATTAGTTTTTTATTTATTCCTTGAATTTTATCTCCTATTACATAATGTCCCCATAATATTTCATTTTCAACACCAGTACGCATCATTTCTCTAAGTTCATTTTTTAAATCAGTTGTAAAACTTTCTGAGTTTTCATTTTGTAATTCTTTTATTATATTTCTAAATAACCATAAATGAGTGTTTTCATCTCTGTTTATATATCTAATTTCCTGAGCTGAACCAGGCATTTTACCATTTCTTTCTAAATTGTAAAAAAACATAAATCCTGAATAGAAGTATATTCCCTCTAATATATAATTGGCCATTAATGTTTTTATTAAGTTATATTCATTAGGATTATTTATAAACTCATTATATAAATCGCCTATAAACTTATTTCTCTTTAGTAAAATTTCATCATCTTTCCATTGATATAGTATTTCATTTCTTTCTTCTGGTGAACATATACTATCAAGCATATAGCTATAACTTTGAGAATGAACAGCTTCTTGAAAGCTTTGAATAGTTAGACATAAGTTTATTTCACTTGCTGTAATATAACTATTTATATTACTTAAATTAGCTGTTTGTATAGAATCTAAAAATATTAAAAATGATAATATTTTGTCATAAGCAGTTCTTTCTTCTGGTAAAAGCTTTTTGTAATCTTTTAAATCTTGTGATAAATTAATTTCTTCTGGTATCCAAAAATTATTCATTCCTTGTCTGTACCATTCAGAAGCCCATGTATATTTCATATTATTAAAATCATTTAAATTAGTTGTATTTCCATTTATAATTCTTTTTAATCCTGGATCTCTATCTCCAAATTCATTAAATAGTGGTTTTTTCTTTACTTCCATAATTATTTCTCCCCATTTTATTAATCATCTAGTTATTTTATTTTTTGTGTTATTTTTTCATAGTGTACTTTACACTATCTTTTCTTAAATACGAACAAAAAGCTCCACCCTTTTTTTAGTTGAGAGTGGATAATTGAAAAGCTTAGAATTTTAGTTAAAAATCCTAAATTTTTTTTGAAAATATATATTTCAAAATTCCCTAAAGAATTTTTTAATCAACTCTCCACTTTCCAATATCAATTCTTAATTTATTTTATTCATTGCATAAGTTCAAATTGCCAAATATAAAATTTCAACATTTACTTTTAAGCTCCTACTTATGCTGAGCAACTTTCACATTCTGTTACTTCTAAAGATTTAGACCTTACATAATAGATAGATTTAACTCCACATTTACATGCTTTTATATATAAATTCATTATTTGTCTCATTGTATATTGAGTTGTTATATATAAATTAAATGATTGTCCTTGATCTATATGTCTTTGACGAACTCCATTTACTTCTACACACCAACCTTGTTCTAAATTATAGGCAGTATTATAATACCAATAATTATCTTCTGAAAGATTTGGTGCTGTCTTAGGAATTATCATACCCTTCTTTTCTTCTAAATAAAATCTAGCCATTATCGGATCAATGCCTTCTGAAGTTCCTGCAATAGTTGCAGTTGATCCATTCGGAGCTACAGCAATTAAGTATCCATTTCTCATACCAAATTCCTTAACATTTTTTCTTAAATTATCCCACTTTTCATCACTATATCCTCTAAGTTCAAAGTACATTCCATTTTCCCAATCTGAGCCATCAAACAATTGGTATTTTCCTTTTTCCTTAGATAAATTCATACTGGCTTTTATTGAATAATAATTAATTCTTTCATATACATTATCAACAAATGTTTTATGCTTTTCTTCTGTCCAATGAATTTTATTATTAGCTAACATATGGTGATAACCACTTGTTCCAAGTCCTATTCCTCTATATCTTTTATTAGTTATTTCAGCAAATGGAACTGAATAGTAATTTAAGTCAATTACATTATCCATAGCTCTTATTTGTGTTTCAACAACATATTCTAATTCTTCATCATTAAGTACATCTATATTTCCAAGCACTAATGATGAAAGATTACAAACAACAAAATCCCCTGCCTGTATATTTTGCATTACTGTATATTTATCATTATCTTTAATTGTAGTATCTCCATTAACTTTCATTGCACTCATATTCTGCATAATTTCTGTACATAAATTTGAAGAATATATCATTCCTTTATGTTTATTAGGATTCATTTTGTTTGCTGTATCTCTAAAAAATGCGAAAGGTGCTCCTGTTTCTGCTGCACTTTTAATTATCAGTCTTACTAAATCTTTAATTTTAATGCTTCTTTTTTCAATCTTATCATCTTTAACACATTCAAAATATTTTTCTTCCCATTCTTTACCATAGAAATCTTCAAGTGAGTATCCTTTTACTGTTTTTATTTCATGAGGACACATCATATGCCAATCACTATCTATATTTTCTTCAGCAAGCTTCCAAAATAAATCTGGATAACAAACTCCAGGAAATACATCATGAGCCTTCTTTCTATCATCTCCATTATTGGTTCTAATTTGCAAAAATTCAGGTATATCCTTATGCCAAGCATCTAGCCATATTGCTACTGATCCATTTCTAACTCCTAATTGATCTACTGCAATTGCTGTATCATTAAATAGTTTTACCCATGGAATCACTCCACCTGATGCCCCTTTAAATCCTCTAATCGGAGAACCTAATGCTCTAATTTTCCCTATATATATACCCATTCCACCACCAAATTTTGAAACTTTAGCAAAGTTATCTAAGGATTTATATATTCCTTCTAAGCTATCATCAACAGTATCAATAAAACAAGAACTTAATTGATAAAACGGCTTTCTAGCATTTGACATTGTTGGAGTTGCCATTGTAGCCTTAAGTTGACTTAAAACATTATAAAATCTTTTTGCCCAATATACTCTTTTTTCTTTAACTTCTGGAATAGCAAGATGCATAGCAATTCCCATAAACATTTGTTGTGGAAGTTCTATAATTTTTCTATTGTAATCTTGAACCAAATATCTTTTTGCCACAAGATCTATTCCGCTATAGTTAAATAGAAAATCTCTCTCTGGTTTAATTTCTTTTTGAAGTTTTAGTATATCTTCCTTTGAATAATTTTCTAAAATATATTCTCCATAAAGATTTCTTTCTGTTAACTCCTTTATAAATTCATAATAATTATCATATAAATTTTTATCTGAATCTAAATTTCTATTTTCTCTTACTTTATCATAAAGCTCATATATATATATTGTTGATGCTGCATACTGCCAATTAGGTTCCATATCATTAGTTAAATCTAAAGAAACCTGAATTAAAGATTTTCTAAGTTCACTAATATCCATTCCATCCCTCATTATATGTTCCAATGATTTTAATAATTTTTCTTCTGTATATGTACCATCATTATCTTTAATTCCGTTTAATGCTAAATCGCAAAGTTTCTTCAAAATCAATATTCCCGCTCCTCTACTACATATTGTGTATATATTTTTATTATTTATATTTAACATACAACATATCGTTTTAACGTTTATAGTATAATTGCTAATATTATAATTGTAAAACTCTAAAAAACATATTTTATTTACAAAAAAAGTGGTTAATCTTCAATTTGCTATGAATTAACCACTTAATCAATAAATTTTATTTATTAATATTATTTATTCTTCAAAGGCAATATTATATATATCTTAAACATATCGCCTTCTCTTTCTATTTTAGTTTTACCGTCATGTAATTCAACTATACTTTTTGTTATAGCTAAACCCAACCCAGAGCCTTCAACACTTGAATTTCTTGATTTATCTGCTCTAGCAAATCTTTCAAATATTTCTTCTTCATCAAAATCCATTTCGTAATTTGATATATTCTTTACTACAATTTCAACATTATCATTATTTTTTTCAACTTCTATATAAACTCTTGTATTATCCAATGAATATTTTAATGCATTAATTATTATATTTTCTATTGCTCTAGAAATTAACCTTCCATCTAATTCCACAAATATTTCTTCTTCATTACTAATAACTTTAAAGTTTATATTTTTATGTTCATAAAGAAAACTATATTCCCCTATTCCTTGATGTATAAGAGATAAAATATCTAATTTATCTTTATTTAATACTATTTTCCCACTATTTATTTTTGACATTTCAAATAAATCGTCAATTAATGATTTTAATTTTAATGATTTTGAATCTAGTATTGCTAAATAATCTTTTCGTTCTTCTTCTGTAATATCTTTATTTTTTAATATATTTACATAATTTATTATAGAAGTTAATGGCGTTTTCAGATCATGTGATACATTTGATATCAATTCAGTCTTTAGTTTTTCATCCTTTACTCTTTCATATAAAGAATTCTTATATCCTTCTTTTATTAAATTAATATTAGTAATCAACTCTCTAATAGTTATTGAACCAAAAACAGGTATATCTTCATCTAAATTACCCTCATTTAATTTTTTAAGTCCTTCATTAATAACTGCAATATCTAATGTCTTCTTAACCGTAAATATTACCATTAAAATTAAAGCTGTTATTATTGAAATAGCTCCTTTAAATGGATATGTTTTAAAAAATCTTACAAAAATATTATTTTCATATCCACCTATTGCAAGGAAATAAAGATAAGTTATTAATATTATTATTATTATTGCTAATGATATTAATAATGTTTTACTTGTTTCCCTATACTTAAATCCATTTTTTAAAACGAAAATTATGCTATTTATTATATTAGATTTTATTTTTTCTTCTTTATTTCCTCTTCTAGCTATTACTAATAATATCTTAATAATTAAAAATACATAAATTAAAAATAAAAGGGATAAGCTTATTATTTGCTTTCTTATTGCCATCATTTCTTCTTTATAAGTATCTGTAGAGGTATAATAAACTTCTTCAAAATTTTTAATTGTATCATCTAAATAGTTTACTGATCCCTTGTTAACCAAATAATTAAATTCTTTTTCATTATCAAATCGTACACTTACTACTCCCTGTTTCTTAAACCTATTATTTAATAAATTGTCTATTTGATTTTCCTTTATGTATTTAATGGATGAATCTAAAAATGGATCATTTGTATATAGCTCTTTAGTATATTTATTTCTAATTATAAAATAAACATTATCTCTTAATTTTAAATGACTATTGTATTCCTCTACATTACTATTAAAATACTTCATTAACTGACCTATTTTTTCTTTTATTTCGTTACTTCCAGTTAATAAATCATATAATCCATCTGTAGTTTCATATATTAATTGAGAAAATGCTTTACTATCTTCACATAGTTTCTTTGTTTCATATTCTTTTTCATTAAATACAGATTTAATTAAATTTACATTATTATTTTGTTTAATAAAATCTTTATATTCTAAAGCTGCCGAAAATAATATTCCTGATATTAATATTATAAGTAGTATATCTATTAGATATATTCCTCTTAAATAATTTTTAATTCTCTTTTTCAATTTTATAGCCAATTCCCCACACCACCTTAATATATTCAGGCTCTTTAGTGTTTATCTCAATCTTTTCTCTTATTCTTCTTATATGAACTGTAACTGTATTTTCACTCTTATAAAATGGTTCTTCCCATACTTTTTCATATATTTCTTTTATTGAAAATACCTTACCTAAGTTTGAAGCTAATAGATGTAATATTTTATATTCTGTAGCTGTTGCTTTTATTTCTTCTCCTCTTACAGTAATACTCTTAGATACTGTATCTATAACTAAGTCTTTTACTGTTATTACTTGCTCCTCATCTTCTATATTTAAAGGCTTGTCATATCTTCTTAATTGAGATTTAACTCTAGCAACTAATTCTAAATGATTAAAAGGTTTTGTTATATAATCATCAGCTCCAACATTTAAGCCAAGAATTTTATCTGAATCTTCACCTTTTGCTGATAACATGATTATAGGTAAATTTTCTGTTTCTCTTATTTTCAGGCATGTTCTTATACCATCAAGTTTAGGCATCATTATATCTAATACAAGTACATGTATTTTTTCATTATTAAGAATTTCTAATGCTTCTAATCCATCTGCTGCCTTAAAAACTTTTAAATTTTCTCCTCTTAAATATATTTCAATTGCATCTCTTATTTCTTTTTCATCATCTACAACCAATACGTTATACATAATTTATCAACTCCCAATCTTAATATTTATTTACACATGAAATTAAAAATTCTATTTATATCAAATTAGGCTTATTAATTACTAATTAAGTCTTGAAATTCTTTAGCATCTCTTACTGGATTAAAATCATCCTCTTCTTTTGCTTGATTTTTTACAACTCCATCTATTTCTATTGCTTTACTTAAATATTTTATAGTATTTTTAACATCCCCTCTTCTTCCATATATAGATGCTATACCATAATAAGTCCATATATAATTTTCTATCTCTAAATTTTTATTATACCACAATAATGCTTCATCTAGTTTTCCATATAACTCATAAGTTAAAGCTTTATTAAAAATTGCATACCCATATTGTGGTTGAATTTCTAATGCTTTGTCTATATCTTTTATACCTGCTTCAAAACTTTCACTATAAGATTTAGCTATTCCTCTTATATTATATCCTTTTGCACTATTTGGAAACTCTTTTATAATCTCATTTGATTTTTTAATAGATTTATTATATTCTCTTGAAAAAAACAATGTATACGCTTCATTATATAATTTATTTTCTTTTTCATTTTCTGTAATTTCATTCTTACCTTCTTGTACTTTATTATTATCATTATTTATATTACTATTTCCATCTAATATCTGAGCATTTTCAATATTCTCTTTATCAATAATATTTCTATTTCCGTGATTATTAATTCCTTCAAATAATAATATTACTAAAGTTATCACTAATAATATTAATAAAATTATTATTTTAATCTTTTTGCTTCCTGGTAATTTTGTTCTTATCATATTACTTCTCCTAACTATATTTTAAATTGATAATTAACTTTTAATAAAATAATAAAAAGATACAACTAAAGTATTAAACTAATTTAAAACAATTAATTTATAAAGATATTATCTATTATAATACTAATGTTTTCAATTATTACTACACATTATTACAAAAAATATGTTATGGTATATACGTAACTTGATTTTTATTCTATAAAGTGTATTAATATTTAATACACTCAATTTATATATATTCAAAGGAGTAATTTTGATGGGTACGATCAGCAAATACAAAAACATAATCATTGATACTGCATTTATTTTTTTAGGATGTCTTATAGCTTCTCTAGGTGTAAATCTATTCTTGTCTCATGCCAAACTATTAAGTGGAGGTGCTACAGGTATTGCACTTATACTAGAATATACTACTGGACTACCTTCTGGTATCGGTGTATTTATTATAAACATGCCTCTATTATTATTAAGTTATAAAAAACTAGATAAAAATTTCACTATATACACAGCAATAGGAATGATTTCTTTATCATTATCTTTAATTTTAACAAGGCCTTTTACAAATATTATATATATAAATGATATACTTCTTTATTGTATATATGGTGGTGTTTTATGTGGCATAGGATATGGATTAGTATTTCTAAGACATGGTTCAACTGGTGGAACAGATGTAATAACTATGCTTATAAGAAAAAAATATTCCAACTTTAATATTGGTAGCTTAGGTTTTTCTTTAAATTGCATAATAATTATAATTGGAGCAATCATATTTGGATTACCTCAAGCACTATATACATTGATATCAGTATTTACTCAAGGTATTGTATTAGACAACGTATTAAAAGGGTTAAGCAGTAAAAAATTATTACTTATTCTAACAGAAAAAGAAGAAGAGGTTATAAATTATGTTATAACTGATTTACATAGAGGAGTAACCTCTTTAGTTGCTGAAGGAGAATATACTCATCACAAAAAGAAGATGCTTTATTGTATAGTTACAACTAGACAAATGCTAAATTTAAAAACATCTATCCATAATATAGATCCAACAGCATTTATCACTATAGTAGATATATCTGAAGTTAAAGGCAAAGGTTTTAAAAATATTTAGTATTAAAGAAGAGCTCTCATCAATTGATTATTTGAAAAATTATCAGCTGATGATAGCTCTTCTTTTATTTTTGCATATATTATTCTTTTGTAATTATAGTACTAATTTGCCTGATATTTTTACCAAACAGTATTATCTCCTAATGCTTATCCTTCGTATTAACACCTCTTAAAAGATCACTGTTTACTAATTTTCCTAAAAATCCTTCTTAATATCCTATTCTTAAACCTTAATTAGGCCTATAAAAATAAATACATCTCTTATCCTATTCTACTTTATTTTTATTTAATTATAATAATAAAAATTTCATATTTTAAAAATTTTATTACTATAATTAAACATAATACTTTATTAAGGAGTGTAAAATGAAGAATATTAATTTAAACAAATTAATTAGAAATATTATTTATATATTAACAGTATTTTTAATTGTTCTTATAATATACAACAGTATTTTATTGTTAAATAATCAATTTTTTAATAAAACTTCTTATAAAAATAGTTTTCGCGTTAATAAAACAATAGATAACATTAGTAACGATTTTAATATAAACTCATCATATAAAATAAAATTTAAAGAAAATGATATAAACAAATTGAGTTCAATATCAAGTGCTGATATATTAATGTTAGATTATGATTCATCCAATCATCAATTTAATTATTCTGCTGTATTTTCAAATAATAATTTTATAAAAGACTCATCTATGGAAGTTATATCTTATATTGATGAGAAAGATTTTCCTAAAATAAATTTTTTAAATTATAATGACTTAAAAAATAAATTTAATAATAATTATATCGATACTATATCAGTAGTAAATATTGATTCGAGTTTTTCAAATTTCCTTTATTATAATAATGAGTATCATTACTTTTATAATGGCTTGCAAGGCATTAGTATATGTGCAAAATTTCCGATAACATATAAAAATATAGTAATAGATGCTAGCTCTCAAAAAGAAAATACTTTTTACGTATATTCTAATGGCTTATTTAAAGAGTTTAAAAGAAATTCTCTATTATATCTAACCAAAGGAAAAACTTTTTGGTTAACCTTAAATAGTGACTCCACATTGTCCTATAATTTTTCTAATGTTCAAAATAAAGTAGATGAAAAATAATATAAAAATATATCTCAAAACGATTGTTAATCATTTTGAGATATATTTTTATTTATTAGATGATTCAAAATAAGAATTAATAGCTTCTAAAATACTTTTAGATATTTTTTCTTGATATTCATCACTTTTTAGATTCTGTTCCTCTTTACTATTAGATAAAAAACCACATTCAACTAATACACAAGCTCCATCATAGCCATCTCTCAATATTTTATAATTATCTTTAGCAGCTTTTGCGACTCTCTTATTTCCATTATCTATATTGGACTTTAATGATGTTTGTATATTATTAGCTAAAACCTTACTTTTATCATTATTAGAATACCATACTTGTGCTCCAAAACAATTAGGTTGTGGAAACATATTTTGATGAATAGATATAAAAACTTCACAATTTTTATCTTTTTTCATTTTACATCTTGCATTTAAATCATTTACTTTTTTTCTATCTAACTCTGTATCCCCTTCTCTAGTTAAATAAACAATATAACCTTCCTCTTCTAGTTTATTCTTTAACTTTGAACTTATAGATAAATTTATATCTTTTTCAACAGTACCATTCTTAGATTTAGCTCCACCATCTATACCACCATGACCTGGATCTATTAAAATTATATGTTTTGCTTCACTTTCTTTTGACATTGCTTTTATTGGCAATGCAAATACAATAAATAATATACAAAATATTGATAATACTCTTCTCATTTTCATAAACAATACCTCCAATAAAGAACTCTTATACAATATATTATTTGTTGCATTAATTTTATTTATTCAAACAATGTATAAATACTATAATAGTTTTTTATTAATATATCTAAGGATGTATTTGGGTATACTATTAAAATTTTATTTCAGGCATGTGGAAATAAATAAAAAAACACATCAAATAATATTTTAATTTATTATTTGATATGCTTTCAAATTACTTATAATTTTCTATTACGCTTTCAGCTATATTAGTTGAATGATCTCCTATACGCTCAAAATTATTAACTAAATCTAAGAAAATAGCCCCTGCATATGCATTACATTTTTCATCATAAAGTCTTTGAATATGTTTATCTCTATAAGTTTTTTGATATGTATCTATTTTTCTTTCTACTTCTATGATAGTTTTTGCTTTGTCAAAATCTCTTGATGCATATGAATTAATTGCAATCTCTAATGCTTCAACTGTTTTATTATATATATCATCTAATTCTCTTATAGCTTCTTCACTATATTTAAGTTTTTTATGTATTTTTTGATTAGCTAATTCTGCAATATTTTTAGCATGATCTCCTATTCTTTCAATATCTATAATTACATGGAAAGTAGATGCTACTATTCCTTTTTCTTTATCTGATAAATCACATTTAGATAGTTTAACTAAATAAGCTGTTATACTTTCTTCTAAAATATTAATTATCTCTTCATTTTCATACACTTGCTTAACTAAAGTATCATCATTATCAATAAATGATTTCATAGACAATTCTAAGTTTTTTCTAGCTTTATTAGCCATTCTTATAGTTTCTTTTATAACTTGTCCTGCTGCAATAACAGGAGTTTCTAAAAGCCTATTGTCTATATATTTAGGACCTTTTTTCTCTATATCATCTTCTCCTGGTATTAACTTATTAACAAACCTTATTATATATTTATTAAGTGGTAATAATACTGCAGTATTTACTAAATTAAATACTGTATGTGCATTAGCAATTTGTCTACTTACATCATTACTAACCGTAGATACAAAATCACCAAGAATACCTAAGAATGGTAAGAATAATACAGTACCTGCAACATTAAATATTAAATGTAATATTGCTGCCTTATGTGCTGTCTTGTTAGTTCCAACACTTGCAATCATAGCAGTTATACATGTTCCTATGTTACATCCAAATATAATTGGTAAAGCTATTCTTATATCAATTGCATTTGCACTAGCTAATGCTACTAATATTCCTGTTGTTGCTGATGAACTTTGAAGTATTGCTGTTATAGCAGCTCCTGCTATTACTCCAATAAACCAGTTATTGCCTATAGATACTATAAAATCAGAAAATACAGGAGTACTTGTTAATGGTTTCATTGAAGCACTCATTATGCCCATTCCTGTAAATAGGATACCAAAACCTAAAATTATATTTCCTATATCTTTTCTCTTTTTTCCCCTTACAAACATAACCATAGCAGCCCCAGCAAATACAAATAGTGGTGCTATTTCATCTAATTTAAATGATACTAATTGAGCCGTTATTGTTGTTCCTATATTAGCTCCCATAATGATTCCTGCTGCTTGGACTAAATTCATAAGTCCTGCATTAACAAATCCAACTACCATAACAGTAGTTGCACTACTACTTTGAATTACAGCAGTAACTACAGCTCCAATAAAAACAGCTGATATTGGATTGCTTGTTACTTTTTCAAGAATTTTTTTCAGTCCATCTCCTGCTGCATTTTCTAACCCGTCACCCATTAATTTCATACCATAAATAAATAAGCCTAAGCCACCCATTAATTTTATTATAATCATTATTATAGATTCCAAATTATTTGTCCCCTTCACTTATTTTATTTATCAACATTATTTAGTGTACATGATTTTTTACATAATGTTAATATTTTAGAGTGATTTTTAACCTAGTTTTAATATAAAACTTTATATTTTTATTGTAATCAATTTTTATTATGTCATTTTTGAAGAAAATTTATTTTTTGTTATTATAACTAACTTAATAGGAATTTATAACTCTCCTTATATTTTTATTAACTATTTTCCAATTTAAAATTATTTTATAGATATTGTTAAAGATAAAAAAAAAGGAAGAGAAACAAATCCTCCCCCTTTTCTTGCAATATATAAGTTCCTATCTCTTTGAGAATTGTGGAGCTCTTCTTGCTTTTTTAAGACCGTATTTCTTTCTTTCCTTCATTCTTGGATCTCTAGTTAAGAATCCAGCCTTCTTTAAGTCTGATTTTAAAGCTTCATCAGATTTAACTAATGCTCTAGCTATACCGTGTCTGATAGCTCCTGCTTGACCTGTAAATCCACCACCGTGAACATTTACTAAAACGTCAAACTTATCTTTAGTTGCAGTTAAAACTAATGGTTGATTAACTATAACTCTTAAAGTTTCTAAACCAAAGAATGTTTCGATATCTCTTTTATTTACAGTAACTTTACCGTTTCCTGGTACAAGTCTAACTCTTGCAACTGATTTCTTTCTTCTTCCAGTACCCATGTATTGAACTTTTGCCATTTTCTATTTCCTCCTCCCGAGATCTTATTAGTACTTTAATTCTAGTACTTCTGGTTTTTGAGCTGCATGATTATGTTCAGCGCCTCTATATACTTTTAATTTCTTTAGCATTTGTCTTCCTAATACTCCTTTTGGAAGCATTCTTCTAACAGCTTCTTCAAAAGCGAATTCAGGCTTCTTAGCTAATACTTCTCTGTAAGGAGTTTCCTTTAATCCACCTGGATAAAAACTATGCTTTCTTAACATTTTTTGATCTAACTTTTTACCAGTTAAAACAACTTCTTCAGCATTGATTACTACAACGAAATCTCCGCAATCAACATTTGGTGTAAATGTTGGTTTATTTTTTCCTCTTAGAATTGAAGCAACTTGGCTAGCAACTCTTCCTAGTGGCTTACCAGCAGCATCAACAACATACCATTTTCTTTCAACTTCTTGTGCTTTCGCAATGTATGATTTCATCTCTTTCCCTCCCTGAACTTACATTATGGCATACATTAATTTTTGTATGCACTTTTATGTCAAGACCCGGGGCTAGTGGATCTTATATACATAAATCTTTTAACAAACAAACTTATTATAATACACGCTTACGGGCGTGTCAAGATTTTTTATAATATTTAATAAAAAACTTTTTCTAATACTAGTCCATTAGGTGGTACGCACATACCAGCTCTTTTCCTAACTCCATCATTTATTATATCTTTTACTTCTTCAAGTTTTGTTTTACCTATTCCTACATTAATTAATGTTCCCACTATTATTCTTACCATATTATATAAAAAACCATCAGCGCTTACAAAGATTTTTATCATATTTTCATTTTGCTCTATATAAAATTCTTGTATAGTTCTAATAGTTGTCTTTGCAGAACTTCCTGGTGACATAAATGCTTTAAAATCATGTTTTCCTGTAAAATATTCACATGCTTTTTTCATATTTTCAACATTTAATTCTTTTCTAACATGATGTACATACTGTCTTCCAAAAGATAATTTTTCATATCTATTAATAATTGTGTATGAATACATCTTGCCTTTAGAAGAATATCTTGCATGAAAATCTACATCTACTTCTTCTGATTTTATTATTGCAACATCATCAGGTAATTTAGTATTTAACGCTTCTCTAAATTTTTCTCCTGGTATCTTGCTATTAGTAAAAAAATTAGCTACCATAGCTTTTGCATGAACTCCACCATCAGTTCTAGAACTACCATTAGTTAAGCTCTTTTCTCCTGTTATCTTAAAAATAGCATTTTCTAAACATCCCTGAACAGTTCTATCCTTAATTTGTCTTTGCCATCCACAAAAATTAGTACCATCAAACTCAATTATTAATTTTATATTTCTCATATGTTTCCTCTTTAAATTATAAGATAAATCTTACAGCTAAACTCCATAATATAAGTAAAGAAAATACAACTGCTGCAACTGTATCCTTTGATGTAAATTTAAGAATTTTCATTCTTGTTCTACCTGCTCCACCTCTATAACCTCTAGCTTCCATAGCCATAGCTAACTCATCTGCTCTTCTAAAAGAACTTATAAATAGTGGCACTAGTAACGGAACTAAACTTTTAGCTTTATTTATTATATTTCCAGATTCAAAGTCAGCACCTCTCGCTTTTTGGGCTTTCATTATTTTATCTGTTTCGTCCATAAGTGTTGGAATAAATCTTAATGCTATTGTCATCATCATAGCAAGTTCATGTGCCATTTCTTTTCCTATTGGTCTTATCAACTTTTCTATCCCATCTGTTAATTCTATTGGTGAAGTAGTTAAAGTTAGTATAGATGTTCCAACTATTAAAAATATTAATCTTAACGCCATAAATCCTGCTAATTTAACACCTTCTACATATATAGATAAAAATCCTATACTGTATATAAATGTTTCTGGAGTACCTTTAATCATAAAAATATTCAATATAGCAGTTAATGCAATTAATAAAAATACTGGTTTTAATCCATTGAAAATAAATCTTAATGGAATTTTTGCAATTAATATTATTGAAGCTAAAAATAAAAATATAAATGTATATCCAATAAATTTATTTATTATAAATAGACACACAATAAAAAGTATAGAAATCATTATTTTAGTTCTTGGATCTAATTTATGGATAAATGATTCCCCTGGTATATATTGTCCTATAGTAATATCCTTTAACATATTAATTTAATTATTGCTAATAATCACTTGTTTTAATATGTGATTTAGCAAAATTCCTCCTCTCCTATTTAAGAGTAATATAATCTATAACTATTTAATTCTTGTCTTTTAAAATTCTTAGTAATTCCTTTTTAGCACCTTCTATTGTAAAAACATCATCTGATATTTCAATACCTTTTTTCCTAAGTTCTCTTACTAAATATGTAACCTGAGGAACCCCAAGCCCTATTTTTTCTAATTTTTCTACTTCTTTAAATACTTCTGACGGTTTACCTTGTAATGCAACCTCACCATGATTCATAACAACTATTCTTTCTGCTATCTTGGCTACGTCTTCCATACTATGGCTAACTAAAATTATAGTCATATTATATTTTTTATGAAGTTTAGAGATTTGTTCTAATATATCATCTCTTCCTTTAGGATCTAATCCTGCTGTGGGTTCATCCAATATTAATGTAGTTGGTTTCATAGCAATAACACCAGCTATAGCTACTCTTCTTTTTTGTCCTCCACTTAAATCAAAGGGAGATTGATCTTTATATGTATCATAATCCAATCCCACCATATTCATTGATTCAATTACTCTATTACTTATTTCATCATCACTTAGTCCTAAATTTTTAGGCCCAAAAGCTATATCTTTAGCTATAGTTTCCTCAAATATTTGATATTCAGGATATTGAAATACAAGACCAACTTTTTTTCTTACATCAGTTAAATTTACTTCTTTTTTTGTTATATCCAGTCCATCAACTATTATAGTTCCACTTGTCGCTTCTAATAATCCATTTAAATGTTGAATAAAAGTAGATTTTCCAGAACCTGTATGTCCAATTAACGCTACAAATTCTCCATCTTTTATTTCTATATTAACATTATCCAATGCAACTTTTTCAAAAGGTGTTTTAGGCATATATATATGTTTTAAATTTTCTACTTTAATTGACATATCGCGTTCACCATCTCATCTACATTTAATATTTCTTTTGGAATATTTATTCCTTTTTTTCTAAGTTCATAAGTTAATTCTGTAACTTGAGGAACATCTAAACCTATATTTTTCATCATTTCAACCTGTGGAAAAATTTCTTTTGGTGTTCCTTCCATTTTAACTTCGCCACCATCCATAACGATAATTCTATCAGCTTGAGCTGCTTCATCCATATAATGTGTTATCAAAACTATAGTAATACCATAATTTTTATTTATATCCTTTATAGTTTTTAAAACATCTTTTCTACCTGATGGATCTAACATAGCCGTTGGCTCATCAAATATTATACATTTAGGTTGAATTGCTAAAATACCTGCAATTGCAATTCTTTGTTTTTGACCACCTGATAAAAGATGTGGTGCATGTCTTTTATATTCACTCATACCAACTTTTTCTAAACTATCATCAACTCGTCTTCTTATTTCTTTTGATTCTACCCCTAAATTTTCTGGTCCAAAAGCTACATCTTCTTCAACTATTGTTGCTACTAATTGGTTATCTGGGTTTTGAAACACCATTCCAGCTCTAGATCTTATTTCCCATAAATTATTTTGATCACTAGTATTTAAACCATCTACTATTACAGTACCACTACTTGGTGTAAGTAATGCATTCATATGTTTAGCTATGGTAGATTTTCCTGAGCCATTATGACCTAATACTACTAAAAATTCCCCTTTCTTAACGGTAAGGTTAACATTTTTAAGTGCGTATTTTTCTTCTCTTGTACCTTCTTCATTTCTAATATATTTGAAGGATACATCAGTGCAATTAACCATTTCCTGATTCATTGTTTAACCTCCATAAATTATAATAACTAATACATTATACAAAATTTTAAATATAATTTTTATATAAAATTACACCTAAGTTATTATACATAAAATTAGCTAAGTTAATTATATAATAAAATATTGTAAGTTCAATAATAAAATTTCAAAATATTTCTATGATTTTATAGAAAATTCTCTATAATATATTAATTTAATATTTTTATATGTTAAAATGGGGACTAAGTTTTAACTTAATCCCCTTATTAGTTATACTAATTCAAGTATTACTACTTCAGCTCCGTCTCCTCTTCTAGGACCTTTTTTATACATTCTTGTATATCCGCCGTTTCTTTCAGCGTATTTTGGAGCTACGTTATCAAATAAATTCTTAACAACTAATTCTTCTTGTATAAAAGCTGATGCCTGTCTTCTAGCATGAAGATCTCCTCTTTTTCCAAGAGTAATCATTTTTTCTGCAAGAGATCTAGTTTCCTTAGCTCTTGTTACAGTTGTTTCGATTTTTCCGTGTTTTAATAAGCTTGTAACAAGATTTCTTAGCATAGCTCTTCTTTGGTCTGTAGGTAGACCTAACTTACGATAACCTGCCATGGATTTACCTCCTTACTCATCGTTTAGTTTTAAGCATAAACCTAATTCTTTAAGTTTTCTTTCAACTTCTTCTAAAGATTTCTTTCCTAGATTTCTGACTTTCATCATATCATCCATTGATTTAGTAGCAAGTTCTTGTACTGTGTTAATTCCAGCTCTCTTTAAACAGTTATATGATCTAACTGATAAATCAAGTTCTTCTACAGTCATTTCTAGTACTTTTTCTTTTTTATCTTCTTCTTTTTCTATCATTATTTCAACATCATTAGTATTACTTGTTAATGACATAAATAATTTGAAATGTTCTATAAGGATTTTAGCTGATAAGCTTATAGCTTCATCAATCTTTATAGTACCATTAGTCCATATTTCTAAAGTTAATTTATCATAATCAGTAATTTGACCTACTCTAGTATTCTCAACTGTAAAATTAACTTTCTTTACTGGTGTATAGATAGAATCAACAGCTATTGCTGAAATTGGTAAATCATCACTCTTATTTTTATTTTGAGTAACATAACCTCTTCCTCTATTAACTGTTAATTCCATATAAAGTCTTCCGCCATCATCTAAAGTTGCTATATGTAAATCCTTATTAACAACTTCAACGTCTCCATCAGTCTTTATATCTGCTCCAGTAACTTCACCAGGACCTTTAGCATCAATATAGATAACTTTAGGACCTTCACCATTCATTCTTAAAGCTAAAGATTTAATGTTAAGAATTAATTCTGTTACATCTTCTTTAACTCCTTTAACAGTAGAAAACTCGTGAAGAACACCATCAATCTTAATAGAACTAGTTGCTACTCCTGGAAGAGATGATAATAGTATTCTTCTTAGAGCATTACCTAATGTAATACCATATCCTCTTTCAAGTGGTTCAACAACATATTTTCCATAAGTTCCATCTTCACTAGCTTCTATACATTCTATTATTGGCTTTTCGATTTCTAACATCCACAAACCCTCCTTATATTATAAATGGCAACCTTATTTTGAGGGCAACTGATTCTATATTTGCATATCATTTGATAGATTTGCCTAACAAATATAACCTTATTCAATATATTATTTACTATATAACTCAACAATAAGTGTTTCGTTAACAGGAACATCAATATCTTCTCTTGATGGTTCTGCAACAACTTTTCCTTCATAGTTATCAACATTAGCTTCTAACCATTTTGGTAAAGTTTTTGGATTTTCTACGAAAGTCTTAAACTTTTCACTTGATCTGCTTTTTTCGCATACAGTAATTACATCATTAACTGAAACATGATATGAACAAATGTCAACTTTTCTACCATTTACTAAGAAATGTCCATGAGTAACTAATTGTCTAGCTTCATTTCTAGATGCACCATAACCTAGTCTATAAGCTACGTTATCTAATCTCATTTCTAGTAATTTAAGTAGGTTTTCACCTGTTATACCCTTCATGTGTTCAGCTTTTTCATAATATGTTCTAAATTGGCCTTCTAAAACGCCATATATTCTTCTTGCTTTTTGTTTTTCTCTTAATTGAATTCCATAGTTTGATAATTTCTTTCTGCTTGCTCCATGTTGTCCTGGTGCATAGCTTCTTCTAACAAAAGCACATTTATCTGTAAAACATCTATCCCCTTTTAGGAATAACTTCATACCTTCTCTTCTACATAATCTACATGTAGCTCCAGTATATCTTGCCATTAAATTACACCTCCTATTACGGTTAAATTAAACTCTTCTTCTCTTTGGTGGTCTACAACCATTGTGTGGAATTGGAGTAACATCTTTTATTAAAGTTACTTCTAATCCTGCTGCTTGTAAAGATCTTATAGCAGCTTCTCTTCCTGAACCTGGACCTTTAACATAAACTTCAATACTCTTTAAGCCATGTTCCATAGCTGCTTTAGCTGCTGTTTCAGCTGCCATTTGAGCTGCAAATGGAGTACTTTTTCTTGATCCTCTGAAGCCTAGTGCTCCTGCACTTGACCATGATAAAGCATTACCTACTGCATCTGTTAAAGTAACTATTGAATTATTGAAAGTTGACTTTATGTGTGCTGCGCCATGCTCAACATTTTTTCTTTCTTTTCTTCTTCTAGTTTTCTTAACTTTTTGAGCCATTAGTTATTTCCCTCCTTGCTATTTCTTTTTATTAGCTATTGTTTTCTTAGGACCTTTTCTAGTTCTAGCGTTAGTCTTAGTCTTTTGACCTCTAACTGGAAGACCTCTTCTGTGTCTAATACCTCTATATGATCCTATTTCTACTAATCTCTTAATGTTTAAAGCAACATCTCTTCTTAAGTCACCTTCAACCATTAAGTTCTTATTTATATAAGTTCTGATTTCATTTACTTCGTCTTCTGATAAATCTTTAACTCTAACATCAGAGCTTATTCCTGTTGTAGATAAGATTTTTTGTGAAGTTGATAAACCTATCCCATAGATATAAGTTAAAGCAATTTCAACTCTTTTTTCTCTTGGTAGGTCAACACCTGCTATTCTTGCCATTAAAAATTACACCTCCTGATAATTGAAATGCATAAAAGTTTGATTTAAAAATTATATAAAAATTTTAGGCCAATAGACTTCTCTATTGCAGCCGCTCCTAAAAATCTATTGCAATTAATTAAACGACTATATAATCATATTTGACTTTTAAGAAAATGTCAATATTATTTAACCTTATAATGTAAGTTTATTGTAAAATTGATCATTAACCTTGTTTTTGCTTGTGCTTAGGATTTTCACAGATAACCATTACTCTTCCTTTTCTTTTTATTACTTTGCACTTTTCGCAAATAGGCTTAACTGATGGTCTTACTTTCATAGCTAACCCTCCTCATATTTCTAATGATAGATCCAACCTAATATCTCTATCTTATTTTGCTCTCCATGTAATTCTTCCTCTAGTTAAGTCATATGGAGAAAGCTCCACTGTAACCTTATCTCCTGGTAGAATTCTAATGAAGTTCATTCTTAATTTTCCTGATATATGTGCTAGAATTTTATGCCCACTTTCAAGTTCAACTTGGAACATGGCATTTGGTAAAGATTCTAGTACTGTACCTTGCATTTCTATAACATCATCTTTTGACATAAGGTAATCAACCCTCCTTAACAATGCTTCTAAGTTTTAGAAATCTCTTAATTTTTAAATCAGTACTTTTATCGCATACTTTTATAGATGATTTAAGTTCTTCATCTACACTTTCTAATATATTTAAATGCTTAAGTTTTTTCCTCTTAGGCTTATTTATTGTTTTTGTATTTCCATTAGATAACAAAACATACTTGCCATCTAGTTGCCTAACAATAACATATAAATGTTCTATATCTCTCCCTGCTTTTGAAAGTACTATTTTCCCAATCAAGTCATTGCTTTGCAAAATTTTCACCTCGATGATTACCTTAGTAATAAATTAGCACTTAACTTAATGGTATCATGCAAATTTATAACTAAGCAACACTCTGTTTCTACTTAATAAGTGTTAATATCTCTGGTCCATCTGGCAAAATCGCAACTGTATTTTCATAATGTGCAGATAAAGTAGAATCTGCTGTTACAACAGTCCATCCATTACTTAAAGTTTTAACTTTCCAATTTCCCATATTAACCATAGGTTCTATAGCTAATACCATTCCATTAAGTAATTTAGTTCCTTTGCCTTCTCTTCCAAAGTTAGGCACGTCTGGATCTTCATGAAGTTTCCTTCCAATCCCATGACCTACAAAGTCTCTTACTACTGAAAAACCTGCTGCCTCAATGTAGTTTTGTATTTCGTGTGATATATTACCTAATCTATTTCCTTCTTTAGCATATTTTATACCTCTAAAGAAACTTTCTTTTGTTACATCAATTAATCTTTTAGCATCATTTGTAACTTCTCCAATTGGAAAGGTTCTTGCTGCATCTCCATGGAAACCATTAATGAAAGCTCCACAGTCAATACTAACTATGTCACCATCTTTTATTTTATAATTTCCTGGTATTCCATGAACTACTTGCTCATTCACAGAAATACATAGTGACGAAGGAAAACCATATAATCCTTTAAAAGAAGGTTTCGCTCCATGCTTAGTTATAAATTCTTCTGCTACCTTGTCTAATTCTGCAGTAGTTATACCAGGCTTTATTTTTTCTTCTAATAGTAATAATGTCTCAGCTACTATTCTACCTGCTTTTCTCATTAAAGCAATTTCATCATTATTTTTACGAATAATCATGCTTTATTGCTCTCCTAATACTTTGCAAATATCTTCAAATACTTGATTAATAGCTTTCGTACCATCTACCATTGAAAGTAAATTTTTACTTTTATAAAAATCAATTAGTGGTTGTGTTTGTTTATCATATACATCGATTCTTTCTTTTACAGTTTCAACTGTATCGTCTTTTCTTTGCATAATATCACTTCCACACAAGTCACATTTTCCATCAATTTTTGGTGGGTTAAATTTAATATGAAAACTTCCTCCACACGATGTACAAACTCTTCTACCTGTCATTCTTTCTAATATAAACTCACTAGGTACATCAATTAATAATGCTGTATCCAATTGTTCGTTTCTACCTTCAAGGAACTCATTAAGAGCTTCAGCTTGTGCTACAGTTCTTGGGAAACCATCTAATAGATATCCTGATAGACAATCTTCCTGTTGTAATCTATCCTTAACCATATTAATAGTTACTTCATCTGGAACTAATAAACCTTTATCCATGTAACTTTTTGCTTCCATTCCAAGTGGAGTATTTTCAGAAATATTTTTTCTAAAAATATCCCCTGTAGAAATATGTGGTATTGAATATCTACTACTAATTGATTTTGCCTGTGTTCCTTTTCCTGCTCCTGGAGGACCTAGTAATACTATCTTCACGGGCTTCATCTCCATTTACTTAATCTATTTTAAAAATCCTTTATAGTGACGCATTGTCATTTGAGATTCAACTTGTCTGTTGAAATCTAATGCTACACCTATAATTATTAAAAGTGCCGTTCCTGAGAAAGATATATTTTTAAATTCTGTATAATTTTGAACTATAGTTGGAGTTACTGCTAACATAGCCGCTAATGCTCCACCTATTATTGAAACTCTGTTAAGAATTCTTTCAAAATATCTTGTTGTAGCTTCTCCTGGTCTTACTCCTGGTATAAATCCTGTAGATTTATGTAAGTTTTCAGCCATTTCATCTGGCTTAAACGTTATTTGAGTATAGAACCATGTAAAGAATAAAGTAAGTATTGCATATAGCACTACATACATCCAACTATTAGAATTAAAAACACATGTTTTATTGGTTAAAATCCACATTGCCCAACTTTTATTCGGAACAAAGTTTGCTATTGTTCTAGGAAAATCCATAACAGACATTGCAAATATTATTGCAATAACTGCTGATCCTATAATACTTAAAGGTATATGACTAGTTTGATTTCTCATCATTTTACTTCCCCCAATAGCTTTACCAGCATATTGAACAGGTATTCTTCTCTCAGCTAATGAGAAATAAATTACAATAGCTAACAATGCAACAAAAAATGCTGCAAATACTGAAACCTCTATTATGCTCACATTTCCTGCTTGCTTTGAAGCAGAAATTGAAGCTATAGTCATTGGAATTCTTGAAACTATATTAACAAAAATTAATATTGAAGTTCCATTTCCAATTCCATTAACAGTTAATTGGTCACCTAACCACATACAGAAAGTAGCTCCAACAACTAATGCAAATATTACAACAAACATTTGACTAGTCTTTATTCCTGCTGTAGCTCCACTATTAGAAATAGTTGCATATATTCCAAATGCTAGAATAAATGATATTGCAAGTGACACATAACGAGTAGCGTTTTGTATTTTCTTTCTTCCATCTTCACCCTCTTTAGAAAGTTGTTCTAATTGAGGTATGGCAACAGTTAATAATTGCATTATGATTGATGCATTAATGTAAGGCATAACTCCTAATGCAAATATACTAAATCTACTAAAAGCTCCTCCTGATAATAAATCATAAAAGCCTAGTAGTCCTCCTGATTGGGACATTTGTTTTAAATATTCAGCATTGATTCCAGGAACAGGAATATGACTTCCTATCCTGAAAACTGCAACCAATAAGATTATCCAAAGAAATTTCTTCCTTAGTTCAGAAACCTTAAATGCGTTACGTAAAGTTTGAAGCACTTTAAATCACCTCAACTTTTCCTCCAGCTGCTTCGATCTTTTCTATTGCAGACTTTGAGAACTTACATCCTTTTACTGTTAAAGATTTTTCTAAATTTCCGTTACCAAGTATTTTTACTCCATCTAATACTTTACTTATAACTCTTCTTTCAAGTAATAATTCTGGAGTTATTTCAGTACCATTTTCAAATATATTTAATCTATCAACGTTAATACTAACGTATTTTTTAGCAAAAATATTTGTAAAACCTCTCTTCGGAAGTCTTCTATATAAAGGCATTTGACCTCCTTCAAAACCCGGTCTTACACCACCGCCTGATCTTGCATTTTGACCCTTTTCACCTTTACCAGCATTTCTTCCTAAACCAGAACCTGTACCTCTACCAACTCTCTTAGGAGCTTTTTTACTTCCAGCTGCTGGTTGTAATTCATGAAGTTTCATCTTAAGCACACCTCCTTATATTCTTATATTTCTTCTACCTTTAATAGGTAATCAATTTTCTTTAACATACCTTTAATTTGAGGTGTTCCCTCATGTTCTACTGTAGCATGAATCTTTTTAAGTCCAAGAGCATTTGCAGTAGCGATATGATCTTTTTTTCTACCTATTAAACTCTTCACTAAAGTGATTTTTAGTTTAGCCATTGCAATTCCTCCTAACCTAATATTTCTTCTACAGATTTTCCTCTTAATTTAGCTATATCTTCAGCTGTTCTTAAGTTTGCTAATCCGTTTATTGTAGATTTAACCATATTTTTAGGATTATTTGAACCTAATGATTTAGCTCTTACATCCTTTAAACCTGCTAATTCTAGTACAGATCTTGCTGGACCTCCGGCAATAACTCCTGTACCTTCTTTAGCTGGCATTATTAGAACATTACCTGTTCCAAATTTTCCATTTATTTGATGAGGAACAGTAGTTCCTACCATAGCAACTTTTACTAAGTTTTTCTTAGCATCTTCTATTCCTTTTTTGATTGCTTCAGGAATTTCGATAGATTTACCCATTCCAACGCCAACGTGTCCGTTTTCGTCTCCAACAACAACTAAAGCGCTGAATCTGAAGTTTCTACCACCTTTAACAACCTTAGTAACTCTGTTTATATCAACAACCTTTTCTTTAAGGTCTAGCGTACTAGGATCGATTCTCATGTATTTCCCTCCTTGTATATTAGAATTTTAAGCCTGCTTCTCTAGCACCTTCTGCTAATTCTTGAATTCTTCCGTGGTATACATATCCACCTCTGTCGAATACTACTTCAGTAATTCCTTTTTCTATAGCTTTTTTAGCTACTGCTGCACCAACAAGTTTAGCACCTTCTTTATTTCCACCTTTAGATGCAAAATCTTTATCTAAACTTGAAGCAGCTACTATTGTAACAGCATTTACGTCATCTATAATTTGTGCGTATATATTTTTTTCACTTCTGAAAACTGAAAGTCTTGGTCTGTCAGGAGTACCAAAAACTTTCTTACGAACTCTAAGGTGACGCTTAGTTCTGCTTGCTTTTTTGTCTACCTTTTTGAACATACAGCTCACTCCTTCCTATTATTTCTTACCAGTTTTACCTTCTTTACGTCTGATCACTTCATTTTCGAACTTGATACCTTTACCCTTGTATGGTTCTGGTAATCTCCATTTTCTTATATCAGCTGCAGCAGCACCAACTTTTTCTTTGTCGATACCTTTAACAATTACCTTAGTTGCAGCAGGAGTTTCAAATGTGATCCCATCGATAGGTTCTATTTCAACTGGATGTGAATATCCAAGGTTCATTACAAGTTTCTTACCTTGTAATTGAGCTCTATAACCAACACCAACTAATTCTAAAGTCTTTTGATAACCTTCATTAACTCCGATTACCATGTTATTAATTAACGCTCTTGTTAAACCATGAAGAGCTCTATGATCTTTATTATCACTTGGTCTAGTAACAACTACTTCATTGTTTTCAACTGCTATATTTATGTCTTTATGCATAGCTTTAACTAACTCGCCTTTTGGTCCTTTAACAGTAACAACGTTGTCTGGTGTTACTGTTACAGTTATGTTAGCAGGAACAGCTATTGGTAATCTACCAACTCTTGACATAAGTACACCTCCTGTATTATTTCTAAATTCTATATTTGAAACTACATACTGTTTGTTATTAAAGTTTAAATACTACCAAACGTAGCAAACAACTTCTCCACCAAAACCGTTCTTTCTAGCTTCTCTATCAACCATTAATCCTCTTGAAGTTGAAATTACTGCAACTCCTAATCCATTAAGAACTTTTGGTACTTCATCTTTTTTACAATATACTCTTAATCCTGGTTTAGAAATTCTCTTAATACCAGTTATAACTCTTTCATTATTAGCACCATACTTAAGAGTAATTCTTAACATTGGTACAACTCCGTCGTTATATTCTTCTATATTTTTAATATAACCCTCTTGTAATAATATATTTGTAATTGCCTTCTTTACATTTGAAGAAGGTACTTCTACAACTTCATGTTTTACAGCATTAGCATTTCTTACACGTGTAAGTAAATCTGCTATTGGATCTGTCATAACCATTTTTTGTGCCTCCTTTCATTACATCATGTCTATTACCAGCTTGCTTTTCTGCAACCAGGAATTTCGCCTTTATAAGCAAGTTCTCTAAAACAAATACGACATACTCCGTATTTTCTTAATACAGAATGTGGTCTTCCACATATTCTACATCTTGTATAAGCTCTAGTTTTATATTTAGGAGTTTTACTCCACTTTTCAATAATAGCTTTACGTGCCAATATGTTTCCCTCCTTATTATTGAGCGAATGGCATTCCAAGAAATCTAAGTAATTCTCTTGCTTCTTCGTCTGTATTTGCTGTTGTAACGAAGATTATATCCATCCCTCTAACTTTATCAATCTTATCATATTCTATTTCTGGGAATATTAATTGCTCTTTTATTCCTAATGAATAGTTTCCTCTACCATCGAATGCTTTAGCTGAAATTCCTCTGAAATCTCTTACTCTAGGTAATGCTATACTCATTAGCTTATCAGCGAATTCATACATTTTTGCTTTTCTTAATGTAACTTTACATCCTAAAGCCATATTTTCTCTTATTTTAAAGTTAGCAACTGATTTTTTTGCTCTTGTTAATATTGGTTTTTGACCAGCTATTAAGCTTAAATCATTAACTGCTGCTTCTAAAACTTTTTGATTTTCCTTAGCTTCTCCAACACCCATGTTAATTACGATTTTTTCTAGCTTTGGAATTTCCATAACGTTCTTATATCCGAACTTTTCAACCATTGCTGGAATTACTTCTTTTTCATACTTTTCTTGAAGTCTTGTCATTTATAGTTACCTCCTTTCAGAATTTAGAATGTTTCTGAACATTTCTTACATACTCTAACTTTAGTACCATCATCTAATATTTTATTAGCTATTCTTGTAGCATTTTTACATTTGTTACAATATAACATAACTTTAGAACTGTTAATAGCAGCTTCTCTTTCAATTATAGCGCTTTCAACTTGGCTCTTATTAGCTTTTTGGTGCTTTTTAACTATGTTAACTCCTTGAACAAGAACCTTTCCTGTTTTTGGATATACTTTTAAAACTTCACCAGTTTTTCCTTTATCTTTACCAGATATAACTACAACTGTATCATTTTTTCTTACATGTACCTTCAAGTAAGACACCTCCTCTTATAGAACTTCTGGTGCTAATGATAGAATTTTGTTGAATTCTTTATCTCTTAGCTCCCTAGCAACAGGTCCAAAGATACGAGTACCTCTTGGTTGTTTATCGTCTTTAATGATAACTGCAGCATTTTCATCAAATTTAATATATGAACCGTCCGCTCTTCTTAATCCTTTTACTGATCTAACTATAACAGCTTTAACAACTTCGCCTTTTTTAACAACTCCGCCTGGTGTTGCACTTTTAACGCTAGCTACAATAACGTCGCTTATATTACCAAATTTTCTTTTTGATCCACCTAATACTCTTATGCACATAATCTCTTTTGCACCTGAATTATCTGCAACTTTAAGTAAAGTTTGTGGTTGTATCATACAATTACCCTCCTTTCAGTATTAAAGCCTATTTAGCTTTTTCTACTATTTCAACAAGTCTCCATCTTTTGTCTTTAGATAAAGGTCTAGTTTCCATTATTAATACTCTATCATTAATTTTAGCTTCATTATTTTCATCATGAACTTTAAACTTTGTAGTTCTATTAACTGTTTTTCCATATAGTGGATGTCTAACCTTAGTTTCAACAGCTACTACGATTGTTTTATCCATTTTATCTGAAACAACTTTACCAGTTCTTTTCTTTCTTAATGTTCTATCCATTAGGGCTTACCCTCCTTCCAGATTTACTGTTCTAATGCCCTCACTTCGTCTTCTCTTAAGATGGTCTTTATTTGGGCTATAGATTTCTTTACTTCTCTAATTCTCATAGGATTTTCTAATTGTCCTGTAGCTAATTGAAATCTTAAATTGAATAATTCTGCTTTAAGATCTCCTAACTTTACTGCTAAATCTTGAGGATTGCTTGATCTTAATTCTTTTAATTCTCTAGCCTTCATTATTTTTCACCACCCATTTCCTCAAAATCTCTTCTTGTAACAAACTTAGTTTTTACAGGAAGTTTATGTGATGCAAGTCTCATCGCTTCTCTTGCAACATCTTCAGCAACTCCAGATAGTTCGAAAACTACTCTATCAGGTTTAACAACAGCTACCCAATATTCTGGTGATCCTTTACCTGATCCCATTCTTGTTTCAGCTGGTTTTTCTGTTACTGGCTTATCTGGGAAAATCTTTATCCAAAGTTTTCCTCCTCTTCTTATATATCTGTTGATAGCAATTCTGGCAGCTTCGATTTGATTACTTGTTATCCATCCACAAGTTGTAGCTTGAAGACCAAAATCTCCATATGCTAAGAAGTTACCTCTTGTAGCTCTACCTTTCATTCTACCACGTTGTACCTTACGATGTTTTACTCTTTTAGGCATTAACATGATCTATTCCTCCTTTCTTACGCGTTAGCTTCTTCCTTTTCTACTTTCTTTGTTGGAAGAACTTCACCATTATAAACCCAAACTTTAACTCCGATTTTTCCGTATGTTGTATTTGCTTCAGCAAATCCATATTCGATATCAGCTCTTAATGTTTGTAGTGGAATTGTTCCTTCATGATATTGTTCAGTTCTTGCTATTTCTGCTCCACCTAATCTACCAGAACAAGAAGTTTTAACACCCTTTATTCCATGTTTCATACCTCTTTGCATTGTTTGCTTCATAGCTCTTCTGAATGATATTCTCTTTTCTAATTGTGCAGCTATATTTTCAGCCATTAATTGAGCATCAGCTTCTACAGCTTTAACTTCAACTATGTTGATTAATATATGTTTTCCGCTAATATAATTAGTTAATTTATTTTTTAAACTTTCAATTCCTGATCCACCTTTTCCTATAACAACACCTGGTTTAGCAGTATATATATTTAATTTAACTCTTTTAGCAGCTCTTTCAATTTCTATTTTAGAAATACCAGCTGAGAAAAGTTCCTTTTTTACAAATTTTCTAATTTGGTTATCTTCTACAAGATTATCAGCAAAGTCTTTTTTATTAGCATACCACTTTGCATCCCATCCTTTGATAACGCCTACTCTAAGACCGTGAGGATGTACTTTTTGACCCACTTAACTTTCCCTCCTTCTTTTAAGCTCTTTCTTTAACAACTACTGTTACGTGACTAGTTCTCTTGTTGATTCTGAATGCCTTACCGTGATCCATTGGTCTGAATCTCTTAAGTATTGGACCTTCACCAACATAAGCTTCTGAAACATATAAGTTGTCAGCATTTAATTCTAAATTATTTTCTGCATTTGCAACAGCTGATTTTAATACTTTCTTAATTACTACTGCTGCTTCTCTTGGAGTATATTCTAAGATAGCAAAAGCTTCTTTAACTTGTTTTCCTCTTATTAAATTAAGAATCACTCTAACTTTCATTGGAGACATTCTAATATATTTAGCTATAGCTCTAGCTTCCATTTATGTTCCTCCTTTCCAGGCTACTTTCTTTTTGATGTTTTATCTGCAACATGACCTCTGTAAGTTCTAGTTAATACGAACTCACCCAACTTATGTCCAACCATATCTTCTGATAAATATACTGGAACATGTTTCCTTCCATCATGAACTGCAATTGTATGACCTATCATTTGTGGATAAACTGTTGAACTTCTTGACCAAGTCTTAACAACTTTCTTATCTCCACTTGCATTCATTTCTTCTATTTTCTTCAAAAGTCCTTCATGTACAAAAGGTGCTTTTTTTGTTGATCTACTCACTAATATTGCCTCCCTTCATAAACCTTACTAACAATAAGCTAGAAGAGAATTAAAACTTCTCTTCAAACTATTTAGAGTTTCTACCCTTGATAATAAATCTATCAGAATATTTCTTATTCTTTCTTGTCTTGTATCCAAGTGCTGGTTTACCCCATGGAGTAACTGGACTTGGTCTACCAACTGGTGATTTACCTTCACCACCACCATGAGGGTGATCATTAGGATTCATTACAGAACCTCTAACTGTAGGTCTCCATCCCATATGTCTCTTTCTACCAGCTTTACCGATATTGACAATATCATTTGTTGGATTAGAAACTGTTCCAATCGTTGCTCTACATTCTATTCTTACATATCTCATTTCACCTGAAGGTAATCTTAAAGTAGCGTAGTTTCCTTCTTTAGCCATTAATTGTGCTGAATTACCAGCAGATCTAACTAATTGACCACCTTTACCTTTTTGTAATTCGATATTATGAATAATTGTACCAACTGGTATGTTCTTTAATGGAAGAGCATTACCTGGTTTGATATCAGCATCTGGACCTGATACTATAACATCACCAACATTTAATCCTGCTGGAGCTAATATGTATCTCTTTTCCCCATCTGCATAAACAACAAGTGCAATATAAGCTGATCTATTTGGATCATATTCTATTGTTGCAACTTTTGCTGAAATTGAATCTTTATTTCTCTTAAAATCTATGATTCTGTATTTTCTTTTAACGCCACCGCCACGGTGTCTCACAGTAATCTTACCTTGAGCATTTCTACCTGCTTTACTCTTTAATGATACAAGAAGTGACTTTTCCGGTTGTTGTGAAGTTATTTCTTCAAATGTTGGCATAGTCATTTGTCTTCTTGATGGTGTAATAGGGTTAAACTTTTTAACTGCCATTACAATTCCCTCCTTTTTTTCAGCTTTTCTGGCATTTCACCAATAATGGCCTTAATTATACTATTGTAATCCATCAAAGAATTCAATAGCTTTGCTTTCTTCTGTTAATGTAACTATAGCTTTCTTGTAGTCAGATCTCTTTCCTACATGTACGCCCATTCTCTTAGTTTTTCCTAAACCGTTTATAGTGTTAACATCTTTAACTTTAACATCAAAAACTTCTTCCACAGCTCTCTTTACTTGAGACTTATTAGCATTCACGTGAACCATGAAAGTGTACTTCTTTTCTGCCATAGCAGCCATACTCTTTTCAGTTATAACAGGCTTTCTTATTATATCATGGCTTGTTAATTTCATTATGCGTACACCTCCTCAATTTTTGATACAGCATCTTTAGTTATGATTATTTTTTCGAATTTTAATAAATCATATACGTTGATATTGTTTACTGGGATAACACTAACCCCTTGGATATTTCTTGCTGATTTATAAATAGATTCATTTGATTCAGCAGTTACTATTAATGTTTTTTTTGCATTAAATGCATCCAACATTTTTATAACTTGCTTAGTCTTTGGAGCTTCAAAAGACAATGATTCTAAAACTACCATTTGTCCTTCATTAACTTTGCTAGTTAATGCTGACTTCATAGCAACTCTTCTCATACTCTTAGGAATTGAAACTCTATAATCTCTTGGCTTTGGTGCGAATACAATACCACCTTTGATCCATTGAGGTGCTCTAATAGAACCTTGTCTTGCTCTACCAGTACCCTTTTGTCTCCAAGGCTTGATTCCGCCTCCTCTTACCTCAGTTCTAGTTTTAGCTGATTGAGTTCCTTGTCTCTTATTAGCTAATAAAGCAACTACCACTTGATGTAATGCATGTTTATTTACTTCTACTTCAAACACATTTGCATTTAATTGGATATCTCCAATTTGTTTTCCTTCTTGATTAAATAATCCTACTGTAGGCATTATGTCTCCTCCTTTCCTTTAGAAATTAAGCTTTAACTGCATTTCTTATTACTACTGTACCTTTGTTAGGTCCTGGGATACCACCCTTAATTAATAATAAGTTCTTTTCAGCTATTACTTTAACTACTTCTAAATTCATTACTGTTGTATTTACATTACCCATATGTCCAGGCATTCTCTTATTCTTGAATGTTCTAGATGGGTCTGAAGAAGCTCCCATTGAACCTGGTGCTCTCTTAAATTTAGAACCGTGAGTCATTGGTCCTCTTTGTTGGTTCCATCTCTTAATAACACCTTGGAATCCCTTACCTTTAGAAACTCCTGATACATCAATTTTATCTCCTGATTCAAATACATCAGCTTTAATTTCTTGACCAACTTCATATTGGCTTACATCTTCAAGTCTGAATTCTTTTAGAGTTCTCTTTAAAGAAACTCCTGCTTTTTCAAAATGTCCTTTAGCTGGTTTGTTAACTAATTTTTCTCTTATATCACCAAAACCAACTTGTATTGCGTCATAACCATCTTTTTCTACAGTTTTCTTTTGAACAACAACACATGGACCAGCTTCTACTACTGTAACTGGAATAACTTTTCCTGCTTCATTAAAGATTTGAGTCATTCCTATTTTCTTACCTATTATAGCTTTTTTCATGTATTTACACCTCCCAAACTAATTAGCGGACTGTTTCCAATCATAATAGTTCATTTTTAATTTCCAGCTTATAATTTAATTTCTATATCCACACCTGCTGGAAGATTTAATCTCATTAATGCATCAACAGTCTTAGGTGATGGATTAACTATGTCGATTAATCTCTTATGAGTTCTAATTTCAAATTGTTCTCTTGAATCTTTATATTTGTGAACCGCTCTTAATATTGTAACAACATCTTTTTCAGTTGGTAGTGGAACTGGTCCTACTACTTTAGCTCCTGATGTTTTTGCAGTTTCTACGATTTTTTCAGCTGATTGATCTAATATTGTGTGATCAAAAGCTTTTAATCTGATTCTTATTTTTTGCTTTGACATTATGGTTTCCCTCCTTTTCATGTACGCTTTACTTCTAACGCACAACAGCGGCTATTCTATAAACTGTACCGGGTGTTTCATTGCCACCTCAAAAGTTTATAAAATCCCTGTCGTCGGATTCTAGATCCAAACTACTCATCAAGAATTACCCGGAAGTCCGGCAACCTCTCGATTCATCGCTGTATGCTATGCAACTTCTTTATTATACTATCATTAAAAATATTTTTCAAGTTTTTTTTATACTTTTCTTGAAGTTTTTACTCACTTGATATTTTTATTTTTTCGTTTTTGTTTCTTTGTATCATTTTAATAGTATTTCTTATAAATTTCAATACATTTATTATATTTATTTATTATATTTTTTTAATAATATTTTTCATTTTTATCTTTTAATAGAAAAAAATAAGGTAGAGAAAACGTCTTTTCTCTACCCTATCTACATATTCTAATTAGAATTTTTAAAATTATAATTTTATATTAAATTTACAAATTATTATTAAGATTAAGCGTTAATCTTAGTAACAACTCCTGAACCTACAGTTCTTCCACCTTCTCTGATAGCGAATCTTAATCCTTCATCCATAGCTACTGGTGTGATTAATTCAACGTTCATATCAATGTGATCTCCAGGCATTACCATTTCCATTCCTTCTGGTAATTTGATTGATCCTGTAACGTCTGTTGTTCTAAAGTAGAATTGTGGTCTATATCCATCAAAGAATGGAGTATGTCTTCCACCTTCTTCTTTTTTAAGTACGTATACTTGACCTACGAACTTAGTGTGTGGGTGTACTGAGTTTGGTAAAGATAATACTTGACCTCTTTCGATGTCAGTTCTTTGAACACCTCTTAATAATGCTCCTATATTATCTCCCGCTTGCGCTTCGTCTAATAATTTTCTGAACATTTCGATTCCAGTTACAACAACTTTCTTCTTTTCTTCACTTAATCCTACGATTTCAACTTCGTCTCCTACGTGAAGTACTCCAGTTTCAACTCTACCAGTTGCAACTGTTCCTCTACCAGTGATTGTAAATACATCTTCGATTGGCATGATAAATGGTTTATCAGTTGCTCTTTCTGGTGTTGGGATGTAACTATCTACTGCTTCCATTAATTCTAAGATTGGAGCGATTGCTGCTTCATCTGTTGGGTTTTCTAATGCTTTTAATGCTGATCCCTTAATTACTGGAATATCATCTCCTGGGAAGTTGTATTCGCTTAATAATTCTCTAACTTCCATTTCAACTAATTCTAATAATTCTTCGTCATCTACCATATCTGCTTTGTTTAAGAATACTACGATGTAGTCAACTCCAACTCTTGATGCAAGTAAGATATGTTCTCTTGTTTGTGGCATTGGACCATCTGCTGCTGAACAAACTAAGATAGCTCCATCCATTTGTGCTGCTCCTGTGATCATGTTCTTAACATAGTCAGCATGTCCTGGACAGTCAACGTGAGCGTAGTGTCTGTTGTCTGTTTCATATTCAACGTGTGCAGTATTGATTGTGATTCCTCTTTCTTTTTCTTCTGGAGCCTTATCTATTGCTGCATAATCGAAAGCTTCTGCATATCCTCTTTTTGCTAATACAGTTGTGATTGCTGCTGTTAATGTAGTCTTACCGTGGTCTACGTGACCGATTGTTCCAATATTTACGTGTGGTTTACTTCTCTCAAATTTTTCCTTTGACATTGTAAAATTCCTCCCTTATTATAAAATAATTTAAAATATTATATTAATTTCTAAATATTATTTAGATTTTTTTCCAACAATTTGTTCTTGAACACTCTTTGGAACTTCTTCATAGTGGTCGAATACCATTGCGTAAACACCTCTACCTTGAGTTCTTGATCTTAAAGATGTAGCATATCCAAACATTTCTGATAACGGTACAAACGCTTTGATAAGTTGAGCACCATTAACTGCTTCCATGCCTTCCATTCTACCTCTTCTTGAATTTACGTCTCCAATAACATCTCCCATGTATTCTTCTGGAACTGTTATTTCAACTTTCATCATTGGTTCAAGAAGTACTGGATCTGCCTTAGCCATAGCATTCTTGAATGCCATAGAACCAGCAATCTTAAATGCCATTTCCGATGAATCAACTTCATGATATGAACCGTGTACTAACTTAACTTTAAAGTTAATAACGTTATATCCAGCAATTACACCATTTAAAGCTGCTTCTTTAATACCATTGTCAACAGCTGGAATATATTCCTTAGGAATAGCTCCTCCAACAATCGCATTTTCAAATACGTATTCTCCATCAGTTGGTTCCATTTCAATTACAGCATGACCGTATTGTCCTTTACCACCTGATTGTTTAGCATATTTAGCTTCTGCTTTAACAGCTTTTCTGATTGTTTCTTTATAAGAAACTTGAGGAGCTCCAACGTTACATTCAACCTTGAATTCTCTCTTAAGTCTATCAACAATGATATCTAAATGTAATTCACCCATACCTGATATAATTGTTTGACCTGTTTCTTCATCAGTCCAAGTTTTAAAAGTTGGATCTTCTTCTGCTAACTTAGCTAAAGCCAATCCCATCTTTTCTTGAGCTGCTTTAGTTTTAGGTTCAATAGCTATATCAATAACTGGTTCTGGGAAATCCATTGATTCAAGAACTATAGGTTCTTTTTCTGAACATAAAGTATCACCAGTAGTAGTGTTCTTTAATCCTATTATAGCTCCTAATTCTCCTGCTTCCAATGATTCAACTTCTTGTCTTGAGTTAGAGTGCATTTTAACAAGTCTTCCAACTCTTTCTTTTTTACCCTTAGTTGAGTTAAGAACATATGAACCTTTTTCCATTACACCTGAGTATATTCTTGCAAAAGCTAACTTACCAACAAATGGGTCAGTAGCAATCTTAAATGCTAATGCTGATAATGGTTCTTTATCGTCAGCATTTCTTTCAGCTTCTTCTCCTTCTAAAGTTGTTCCTGAAACTGCTGGTATATCTAATGGAGATGGTAAATAATCAACAACACCATCAATCATTTCTTGAACACCTTTATTTTTATATGAAGAACCACAAATACAAGGATAAATTTCATTAGCTATAGTAGCTTTTCTTAAAGCAGCTTTTAATTCTTCAACTGTAAGCTCTTCACCATCTAAGTATTTCATCATTAATTCTTCATCAGTTTCAGCAATAGCTTCTATCATTGCTGCTCTGTATTCTTCAGCTTGATCTACTAAATCAGCTGGAATTTCTTCTTCTCTCATATCTTTTCCAAGATCATCATAGAATACGAAAGCAACATTTCTTATAAGGTCTACCATACCTTTAAAATTTTCTTCTCCACCTATTGGAATTTGTATTGGAACAGCATTTCCTTTTAATCTATCTCTTACTGTATTTACGCATCTAAAGAAATCTGCACCTGTTGCATCCATCTTATTTACATAAATCATTCTTGGAACGCCGTATTTATCCGCCTGTCTCCAAACTGTTTCTGTTTGTGGTTCAACACCACTCTTAGCATCAAGAACAGTAACTGCTCCATCAAGTACTCTTAATGATCTTTCAACTTCTACTGTGAAGTCTACGTGACCAGGAGTATCAATAATATTTAATTCATGACCGTTCCATTCACATGATGTTGCAGCAGAAGTAATTGTTATACCTCTCTCTTGTTCTTGAACCATCCAGTCCATTGTAGCTTCACCATCATGAACTTCTCCTATTTTATGACTAACGCCTGTATAAAATAATATACGCTCAGTTGTTGTTGTTTTACCAGCATCAATATGAGCCATTATACCAAAATTACGAAATTTATCTAAAGGATATTTTCTAGCCATTAATTGTCCTCCTCTCAAATAGTAAGTATAAATTTGACAAAACTGTCTTGGCATAAACCAAAACAGTTTTTATATATATTAGTATCTGTAATGAGCAAATGCTTTATTCGCTTCTGCCATTTTATGAGTATCTTCTCTCTTCTTAACAGCTGCTCCAGTATTGTTAGCTGCATCTAATAATTCTCCTGCAACTCTTTCACTCATTAGCTTTTCGCCTCTTTTTCTAGCTGCTAATAACATCCATCTGATTCCTAAAGTCTGTCTTCTTTCTGTTCTAACTTCCATAGGAACTTGGTATGTTGCACCACCTATTCTTCTAGCTTTAACTTCTAGTAGTGGCATTACATTATTCATAGCTTCTTCAAAAACTTCTAAAGCTTCTTTACCGCTTTTTTCAGCGATTATTTCAAATGCTTTATAACAGATTTTTTGAGCTACACCTTTCTTACCATCTTCCATTATGCTGTTTATAAATTTAGTAACAACTTTTGAATTGTAAACTGGATCTGGTAATACATCTCTTTTTGCGATATGTCCTTTTCTTGGCACTTTTCTTCCCTCCTTAACAATTTAAATTTAAGTTCATCGGTACTCGGTATGTTTTTTCATACCGTAAAGTGCTTTCCTCATACATCTATATAAACTAAAATTAAAAATCTATGTAAATGCGAAGATTAGCACTAAACTAAGTTAACCTTATTTTTTCTTTGGTTTCTTAGCACCGTATTTTGATCTTCCTTGCATTCTGTTAGCTACTCCTGCGCAGTCTAACGCACCTCTTACTATATGGTATCTTACACCAGGAAGGTCCTTAACTCTACCACCTCTTATAAGAACAACACTATGTTCTTGTAAGTTATGGCCTACACCACCAATGTATGCAGTTACTTCAAATCCATTTGTAAGTCTTACTCTCGCAATTTTTCTTAACGCTGAGTTAGGCTTCTTTGGAGTTGTTGTTTTTACTACAGTACATACCCCTCTTTTTTGAGGGCATTCTTTAAGTGCTGGTGCAGTAGATTTTACTGCTGTTGACTTTCTGCCTTTTCTTACTAATTGGCTAATAGTTGGCATTTTTTCACCTCCCAAAATTTATTTATCTATATTAAATTAAGATAAACACTAAGTTAAATAAGCATAATTAACTTTAACCTAAAAATAATTATTTACTCAATAATTCATATATAACCATAAAATCAATTATAGCTTATACTTGCATACAAGCTTTACATAAATATACATTGTCATAAAAACTCATGAAGACAAAACTCATTTTGCCTTCATGATGTTTATTAACAAATATAAATTTGTAGCTTTATCAGCCACACAAACTGTATTTTATCATTTTAATATACTCATGTCAATAAAATTAATTATTCAACTGATTCTATAATATTTTCTTCTATTTTTTCATTTTTTGTATTTAAATTTAAAGATCTGTATCTCATCATACCTGTTCCTGCTGGTATTAATTTACCGATGATTACATTTTCTTTTAATCCTATTAATGGATCAACTTTTCCTTTTATAGCTGCTTCTGTAAGAACTCTAGTAGTTTCTTGGAATGAAGCTGCTGATAAGAAGCTATCTGTTGCTAATGCTGCTTTAGTAATACCTAGTAAAGATTGTTCGCCCTTAGCTTCTTCTCCACCAAATTCTCTAACCTTAGCATTTGCTTCTTCAAAATCAAATATATCTATCATTGTACCTGGTAATAATTCAGTATCACCCGATTCAAGAACTTTTACTTTTCTAGTCATTTGTCTTACAACTACTTCAAGATGTTTATCATTAATATCAACACCTTGTAATCTATATACCTTTTGAACTTCTGAAAGTAAGTATCTTCTAGCTCCATCTACACCTTTAATGTTCATAATATCATGTGGATTTACTGATCCTTCTGTTATTTCATCTCCAGCTTCAATGTAATCTCCATCTGTTACTTTTAATCTTGATCCAAATGGTATATCATAACTACGTTCTTCACCATCTGCATCCATCACAAATACAGTTCTCTTCTTCTTAGTTTCTTCAATTCTTATATTCCCATTTATCTCACTTACTATAGCAAGCCCCTTTGGTTTTCTAGCTTCGAATAATTCTTCAACTCTAGGTAAACCTTGAGTAATATCTGATCCAGCAACTCCACCAGTATGGAATGTTCTCATTGTAAGCTGCGTTCCAGGTTCACCAATTGATTGAGCAGCTATTATACCAACTGCTTCTCCAATATCAATCTTCTTAGCAGTTGCCATGTTCATTCCGTAACATTTTGCACATACACCTATTTTACAACTACATGTAAATACAGATCTTATCTTAACTTTCTTAATTCCAGCTGTAACAACCTTATCAGCTATTTGTGAATCCATATACTCATTTTTAGCTACTATAACATCTCCAGTATTAGGATCAACTATATCTTCTGCAGTATATCTACCAATTAATCTTTCTTTTAATTCTTCGATTACTTCTGAACCTTCTTTTATTTCAGTTACATATATTCCTGCATCAGTTCCACAGTCTTCTTCTCTTACAATTACATCTTGAGAGACATCAACAAGTCTTCTTGTTAAATAACCTGAATCGGCTGTCTTTAACGCTGTATCCGCATTACCTTTTCTAGCTCCGTGAGTAGATATAAAGTATTCTAATACATCAAGACCTTCTCTAAATGATGCCCTGATAGGTAATTCAAGAATCTTTCCTGATGGACTTGCCATAAGACCTCTCATACCTGCTAATTGTTTAATTTGTGACTTAGAACCTCTGGCTCCTGAATCTGCCATCATGTAAATTGGATTAAACTTATCCATACTATCCATTAAAGCATCTGCAACATCTTCTGTTGTCTTAGTCCATTTTTCTATAACTCTCTCATATCTTTCATCTTCAGATATGAATCCTCTCTTATACATCTTTTCGATTTTCTCTACTGTTTCATCTGCCTCTTTTAGTAAATCATACTTAACCTTAGGTACTATCATATCTGATGCTGCAACTGTTACCGCACCAATTGATGAATAATGGTATCCTAAAGCTTTGATGTTATCAAGCATTATAGAAGTTTTTGTAGGACCATGTTTCATATAACATTTATCTATAACTTTTCCTAATGCTTTCTTAGTCACTAAGAAATCTATTTCTAAATTTAATTTTTCTTCTTCAGTAACTCTATTAACAAATCCTAAATCTTGTGGAATTGATTCATTAAATATAAGTTTTCCTACTGTAGTTTTGATTATTCCTGATTCTACTATTCCATTTATTTCCTTGAATACTCTAACATTTATTTGTGCATGAATATCTATATATTTAGATTCATAAGCCATAACAGCTTCTTCTTTGCTAGAGAAAGTCATTCCTTCACCTTTAGCATCAGTTCTATCCATTGTTAAATAGTAAGAACCAAGAACCATATCTTGTGTTGGTACACAAACAGGCTTACCATCAGATGGTTTTAAAATATTTCCTGCTGCTAACATTAAGAATCTAGCTTCTGCTTGTGCTTCCACTGATAAAGGTACGTGAACAGCCATTTGGTCTCCATCGAAATCTGCATTATATGCTGTACATGCTAATGGATGTAATTTAATTGCTCTTCCTTCTACTAATACAGGTTGGAATGCTTGAATTCCTAATCTATGTAGTGTAGGAGCACGGTTAAGTAATACTGGATGATCAGCAATAACTTCTTCTAATACATCCCATACTTGTGGTAAAACTCTTTCTACCATTCTCTTAGCACTCTTTATGTTATGTGCAATTCCATCTTGGACTAACTTTTTCATAACAAATGGTTTGAATAACTCTAAAGCCATTTCTTTCGGAAGTCCACATTGGTACATCTTTAATTCTGGTCCAACAACAATAACTGATCTACCAGAATAATCAACTCTCTTACCAAGTAAGTTTTGTCTAAATCTACCTTGCTTACCTTTTAACATATCTGAAAGGGATTTTAAAGGTCTATTTCCTGGACCAGTAACTGGTCTACCTCTTCTACCATTATCAATAAGAGCATCTACTGCTTCTTGAAGCATTCTTTTTTCATTTCTTACTATAATATCAGGTGCTCCCAAATCTAATAATTTCTTTAATCTATTATTTCTATTAATAACTCTTCTATATAAATCATTTAAATCAGATGTCGCAAATCTTCCTCCATCTAATTGAACCATAGGTCTTAAATCTGGTGGAATTACAGGAATTACATTTATAATCATCCATTTAGGATCATTTCCTGATTTAGCAAAAGATTCAACAACTTCTAATCTTCTTATAATTCTTACTCTTTTTTGACCTGTGCTTTGTTTTAATTCTTCTTTAAGTTCTTTAGCACCTGCTACTAAATCTATTTCTCCAAGTAATTCTTGGATTGCTTCAGCACCCATTCCAGCAACAAAACTGTCATCACCATATTTATCTACTGCTTCTCTATATTCTTTTTCATTAAGCAATTGTTTCTTTAATAATGGTGTTTCTTTTGGGTCTATTACTATATAAGACGCAAAATATAAAACTTTTTCTAAAGCCCTTGGTGACATATCCATTAATAATCCCATCCTTGATGGAATTCCTTTGAAATACCAGATGTGAGAAACTGGAGCAGCCAGTTCAATGTGCCCCATTCTTTCTCTTCTTACTTTAGCTTTTGTAACTTCAACTCCACATCGGTCACAAACTATACCTTTATATCTTACTCTTTTGTATTTTCCACAGTGACATTCCCAATCTTTCATAGGTCCAAATATTCTTTCACAAAAAAGACCGTCTTTTTCTGGTTTTAATGTTCTGTAATTAATAGTTTCCGGTTTTTTTACTTCTCCTCTTGACCACTCTCTTATTTGTTCTGGAGATGCTAAACCAATTTGTATGGCATCAAAATTATTTAACTCAAACAAGGGTAAATCCTCCCTTCAAATTAATGTTCATCATTAAAATCATCTAATTCTAGATTAGTTTCAAATGGTTCTATTTCAAAATTTTCATCATATTCAATTTCATCAAGGTCTTCCCTATATTCCTCATCGGTAGTTTCAACATTATTATCTGCTACTGCAATGTTTTCTTCTACCGCAGTGTTTTCTTCTGAACCTTCCATATTAACATCTAAATCAGTCATTTCTTCATCAGCATACTCTTTTAAACTAACTTCTTGATGACTTTCATTTAAAACTTTAACATCTAAGCATAATGCTTGAAGCTCTTTTATAAGTACTTTGAATGATTCTGGAACTCCTGGTTCTGGAATATTTTCACCTTTAACAATAGCCTCATATGTTTTTACTCTACCTACAACATCATCTGATTTAACAGTTAATATTTCTTGTAATGTATGAGCTGCTCCATATGCTTCTAGAGCCCAAACTTCCATTTCTCCAAATCTTTGACCACCAAATTGAGCTTTACCCCCTAGTGGTTGTTGTGTAACTAAAGAATATGGACCTGTTGATCTAGCATGAATCTTATCATCAACTAGATGGGCAAGTTTTAAGATATACATTATACCTACTGTTACTGGATTATCAAATGGCTCTCCTGTTCTACCATCATATAATGTAGTTTTTCCATTTGCATTATAACCTGCTTTTTCTAAACATTTTTCTATTTCATTTTCAGTAGCGCCATCAAATACTGGTGTTGATATATGCCAACCTAATTTACTAGCTGCCCATCCTAAATGAACCTCAAGTACCTGACCAATATTCATACGTGAAGGTACACCTAGAGGGTTTAAGCATATCTGTAACGGTCTACCATCTGGCAAGAATGGCATATCTTCTTCAGGTAATATTCTTGAAATAACCCCTTTATTACCATGACGTCCAGCCATCTTATCTCCTACTGATATTTTTCTTTTTTGTACTATATAACATCTTACAAGTTCATTTACTCCTGGATTTAATTCGTCTCCATTTTCCCTTGTAAATACCTTAATATCAACGATTATACCCGCTTCTCCGTGAGGAACTCTTAAAGAAGTATCTCTAACTTCTCTTGCCTTTTCTCCAAAGATTGCTCTCAATAATCTTTCTTCAGCTGTAAGCTCAGTTTCTCCCTTAGGTGTAACTTTACCAACTAAGATATCTCCCGATCTTACTTCAGCACCTATTCTAATGATACCTCTATCATCTATATCTTTAAGTGCATCTTCACTTACATTAGGTATATCTCTAGTTATTTCTTCTGGTCCTAACTTAGTATCTCTTGCTTCACATTCATATTCTTCAATATGCATAGATGTAAATACATCTTCTCTAACTAATTCTTCTGAAATAAGCATAGCATCTTCATAGTTATAACCTTCCCAAGTTATGAATCCCATTCTGATGTTTTTACCTAATGCTATTTCCCCTAAATCAGTTGAAGGACCATCTGCAAGAACTTGATTCTTAAATACCATTTCACCTGTACTTACCATAGGTCTTTGATTAATACAACTACTTTGGTTACTTCTTTTGAACTTTAATAATCTATAAGTATCCGTTCCTCCATCTGAATCTCTCTTTACACGAATTTCATTTGCAGATACATAAGTAACAGTACCAGCGTTTTTAGCTTTTGGAAGAACTCCTGAGTCTACCGCAGCCTTAAATTCTATTCCAGTACCAACTATTGGCGCTTGTGGTTTTAATAATGGAACTGCTTGACGTTGCATGTTAGATCCCATAAGAGCTCTTGATGCATCATCATTTTCAAGGAAAGGTATCATAGCTGTTGCTACTGATACAATTTGTCTTGCTGATACGTCCATTAAATCAACTTCTGTTGCTGCAACTACTAATACATCTTCTAAATATCTGACAGTTACTTTTTTATCTACAAAATAACCATCTTCATCTAATGGTTCTTTTGCTTGAGCAATTAAACATTGATCTTCTTCGTCAGCTGTAAAATATCTTATTTCATCAGTTGCTCTACCATTTTCTTTATCTACAATTCTATATGGTGTTTCTATAAAACCATATTCATTAACTCTTGCAAAAGTAGCTAATGAGTTTATAAGACCTATATTTGGTCCTTCTGGAGTTTCTATAGGACACATTCTACCATAATGAGAATGATGAACGTCTCTAACTTCAAACCCAGCTCTTTCTCTTGAAAGACCTCCTGGTCCTAAAGCTGATAATCTTCTCTTATGTGTTAATTCTGATAATGGATTTGTTTGATCCATGAATTGAGATAATTGAGAACTACCAAAGAATTCTTTAATAGCTGCTGCTACTGGTCTTATATTAATTAACATTTGAGGAGTTATTGACTCTTGGTCTTGAATAGTCATTCTTTCCTTAACTACTCTTTCCATTCTAGATAAACCAATTCTAAATTGATTTTGTAATAGTTCTCCTACAGATCTTAGTCTTCTATTTCCTAGATGGTCTATATCATCAACATAACCTACTCCATAAGGTAAACCTAATTCATAACTAATAGTTGCAAATATATCATCTTTTATGATATGTTTTGGAATAAGTCTGCTTAAATTCTTTTTAATCTCTTCTTTAATTGTTGCTTCATCAGAATAATTATCTAATATTTCTTTTAAAGTCGGATAATGTACTAACTCTTTTATTTGTAAATCACTTACATCAAAAGGTACTTGCTTTGTTATATCTACAAAATTATTACTAATAGCTCTAACAAGTTTATCATCAACTAATATATCAACTGATTTTATTCCTGCATTTTGAATATCTTCTGCTAGTAATCTACTTATTTTTTGGCCTTTTTCAACCATAATTTCTCCAGTAGATGGATTAATTATATCCATAGCTGCTATTTGATTAGCTATTCTTAAATTTAATGCAAGTTTTTTATTGAACTTATATCTTCCAACTCTAGATAAATCATATCTTTTAGCATCAAAAAATAATGAGTCTATTAATGATATTGCACTATCTACCGTTGGTGGTTCACCCGGTCTTAATCTCTTATATATTTCAAGTAGTGCTTCTTCTCTAGTTTTAGTATTGTCTTTTTCAATACTTGCTCTGAATCTCTCATCTTCACCAAAGAAATCCAATAGTTCTTGATCACTTCCAAACCCCATAGCTCTAGCTAAAATTGTAATTGGGAGCTTTCTTGTTTTATCAATTCTTACATAAATAATATCGTTAGAGTCTGTTTCATACTCTAACCATGCACCTCTATTAGGAATTACAGTAGCTGAATATAGTTTCTTACCAGTCTTATCAATTGAATAATTGTAATAAACTCCTGGCGATCTAACTAATTGGCTTACAATAACTCTTTCTGCACCATTAATTATAAAAGTACCTTGTTCAGTCATTAATGGAAAATCTCCCATAAATACTTCTTGTTCTTTTATTTCACCAGTTTCATTATTTTGTAATCTAACTGAAACTTTTAATGGTGCTGCATAAGTTGCATCTCTTTCTTTACACTCTTCAACAGAATACTTGATATTATCCATATCAAGTTTATAATCTACAAATTCTAGCACTAAATTTCCTGTAAAATTTGTAATAGGATTGATATCATCAAAAACTTCGTGTAGGCCTTCTTTTAAAAACCACTGATATGAATCTAATTGAACTTCAATTAAATTCGGCATTTCTGTAACGTCTTTGACTTTACCAAAACTCATTCTCGTTCTTTTTCCAATTTGGACAGGATGTACCATCAACTTTCACCCCTTGTATAAAGTAAAATAACCAAAAAACATACTTTCCCTAAGGATTTATGCTTTCGGATAGCGTCTTCTTTCAGTATAACCATTTATGGTCAGATTATACTTATTTTTCCCACATATATATACTTACCCACTATCATGGTTAAGTACATTATATGATACTATCATATAAAATTTTCATTGTCAATATATTATTTAAGTAAAACTTTCAGGAAAATTTTAGATATATTAACACTCTAATAGCTATAAAGCTATATAAATTATTCACTACATAAATGAACATTTTATATAGCTTTATAAAATGAGTTTAAAAAAGGTGCTATATAAGCACCTTTTTATATATAAGAAATTAAATTATTTAACTTCTACTTCTGCTCCAACTTCAGCTAATTTAGCTTTCATGTCTTCTGCTTCTTCTTTAGATACAGCTTCTTTTAATGTCTTAGGAGCTCCATCAACTATTTCTTTAGCTTCTTTTAATCCTAATCCAGTAATTTCTCTAACTGCTTTGATTACTTTGATTTTGTTTCCACCAGCACTAGCTAATATTACATCAAATTCAGTTTTTTCTTCTGCAGCTCCACCAGCTACTCCTCCTGCTACTGCAACTGGAGCAGCAGCGCTTACTCCAAATTCTTCTTCGCAAGCTTTTACTAATTCATTTAATTCTAAAACGCTCATTTCTTTTATAGCTTGAATGATATCTTCTCTTGTCATTTTAAATAGCACCTCCGAAATTTTTCATTAATTTTATTTTTTTAATTCAGCATTATTCAGCTGATTCTGATTCCTTACTATCTTTAATTGCACTTAATAAGTAAGCAAAATTTGATAGTGGAGACTTGATACTTCCAAGAAGTTTTGCAATAAGAACTTCTTTTGAAGGAATTGTAGCAAGTTGTTTGATCTTATCTGCATCGTAGATTTCTCCTTCTACGATACCAGCTTTTAATTCTAACTTTTTATGATCTTTAGCAAAATCATTTAGAACTCTAGCTCCTACAGTAACATCTTCATATCCAAATGCAATAGCTACTGGTCCTTCTAAGTATTCTACAGCACCATCTAAACCTAATTCTTTAGCTGCTATAGTTACTAAAGTATTTTTGTATACTTTATATTCTACGCCTGCTTCTCTTAAATTTTTTCTAAGAGCCGTATCTTCTTCAACTGTTAAGCCTTGATACTTAGTGAACACAACTGCTTTTGCTTTTTCTAACTTTTCTTTAATTTCAGCAACCTTTGCTTCTTTAAGTTGTCTGTTGTTGTTCATGCTATGATCCACCTCCTCACAGTTTTAAACTGCTTATTTCTATTAAAAAAGATCTTCCCATAGACAGAGAAGATCTATAATAAACTAATTATTATATACCTCGGTAGGTAGTATACACCGTTACGCTTTCGCACCTACTGTCTATGGAAAATATATTTTTAACTTTTCACAACGAATTAAAATATATCATATTTAATTCATTATGTCAATATTAATCTAAAGCTTTTGTTGGATTAATTTTTGCTCCAGGTCCCATTGTGCTAGAAACAGTAATTGATTTTAAATATTGTCCCTTAGCAGCAGCTGGCTTAGCTTTAACTAAAGCTTCCATTAATGTTGTAAAGTTTTCTTTTAACTTTTCAGCTCCAAAAGATTTCTTTCCTATTGGACAGTGAACTATAGAAGTTTTATCAACTCTATATTCAACTTTACCAGCTTTAATTTCAGCAATTGCTTTAGCAACATCAAATGTTACTGTACCTGATTTAGGGTTTGGCATTAATCCTTTAGGTCCTAATATTCTACCTATTCTACCAACTACACCCATCATATCTGGAGTAGCAACAACAACATCATAATCAAACCAGTTTTCTGTTTGGATCTTTTGAACTAATTCTTCAGCTCCTACAAAATCTGCTCCTGCTTCTTGAGCTTCAGTAGCTTTATCTCCTTTAGCAAAAACAAGAACTCTAACTGTTTTACCAGTTCCATTAGGTAATACAATTGCTCCTCTAACTTGTTGATCTGCATGTCTTGGATCAACACCAAGTCTTACATGTAATTCAATTGTTTCATCAAAGTTTGCTTTCGCAGTTTTTACAGTTAAATCTAATGCTTCTGCTGGATTGTATAAAGCACTTTTATCTATTAACTTTGAACTTTCAATATATTTCTTTCCCATTATAAGCCTCCTCTGTGGTATTAGCGGTTTTTACCTCCCACTTATTTTTACAAATTACTCTTGAATTGTTATACCCATACTTCTTGCTGTACCTTCAATCATTCTCATAGCTGATTCAATGTTAGCAGCATTTAAGTCTGGCATTTTAACTTCGGCAATCTTTTTAACTTGTTCTTTAGTTAAACTTCCTACTTTAGTTCTATTAGGCACTCCTGATCCACTTTCTAATCCTAATTCTTTCTTGATTAGAACAGCAGCTGGAGGAGTCTTTAATATGAAACTAAAAGATCTATCTTGGTAAACAGTTATTACTACTGGTATTATTAATCCAGCTTGACTTGCTGTTTTTGCGTTAAACTCCTTACAGAATCCCATTATATTTACACCATGTTGACCTAAAGCCGGACCAACAGGTGGTGCTGGTGTTGCCTTACCTGCTTGAAGTTGAAGTTTAATCATTCCAGTTACTTTTTTAGCCATTTTCGTTATTCCTCCTACACTGTGGTATATACGGACTTTTGTCCTCCCACTTATTTGAAATTAGTTTATATTTAAAATTAAACTAATTTTTCAACTTGATTAAAGTCTAGTTCAGCAAGTGTTTCCCTGCCAAACATATCTACTAAAGCCTTTATCTTTTTCTTTTCTAAAACTATCTCTTGGATCTTTGCTACTGAATCCCTTAAAGGTCCAGAGATAATTTTTATACTTTCCCCTACTTCTAAATCAATCTCAACAGGCATTTCTAAAACTCCCATTGCTTCCACTTCTTCATCAGAAAGAGGAACTGGCTTTGATCCTGGTCCTACAAATCCTGTGACCCCTCTTGTGTTTCTTACAACATACCAAGATTCATCTGTCATCAGCATTTTTATTAAAACATAACCAGGAAATTTCTTTTTTAATGAGACTTTTTGTTTGCCATCTTTTTCCTCAATCACTTCTTCCATTGGCACTTGCATGTCATAAATTAGTGATTCAAGATTTCTGTTTTCAATTGCTTTTTCTAGGTTTGCTTTAACCTTATTTTCGTATCCAGAGTATGTATGCACTACATACCATCTTGCTCTATCACTCATACTTGTTAGGTGAATAAAACTCACCCAAACCTCCTTTTACTTCAAATTAAAAATCATTTCAAAGAGGTTCTTGAAAATAAAATCTAATCCGCCAACTAATAATATATATATTATTGCGAATATACCCACTGCAATAAATGCTTTTTTTGTCTCATCCTTTGAAGGCCAAGTTATTATTTTAACTTCTGCCTTAACCTCTCTAAAAAAACTAAACAAGCCACCTTGTTTCTTAGTAGTCTTATTAGTTTTTGCAATATCTTTTACTGACATAACTTCACTTCCTTAAATGTAATTAAGTATATGTCTACTTTTATTACTTCTATTTTGTTTCTCTATGAAGTGTGTGCTTTTTACAGAATTTGCAATATTTGTTCATTTCTAATCTATCTGGATTGTTCTTTTTATTTTTCATAGAATCATAATTTCTTTGTTTACACTCTGTGCATGCTAAAGTTATTTTAGTTCTCATAACTGCACCTCCAATTTTTATATATAATAGTACAAAAGATTCAATCTCTTATTTAAGCGTTACTTTTTACACAATATCATACAATATGTAAAATGTCAACTTCCTTTGAAAGGACCAGGTTTAGCACCCAGTCCAATTATTTCTAAATATATTATTAAGATTAAGCGTTAATCTTAGTAACAACTCCTGAACCTACAGTTCTTCCACCTTCTCTGATAGCGAATCTTAATCCTTCATCCATAGCTACTGGTGTGATTAATTCAACGTTCATATCAATGTGATCTCCAGGCATTACCATTTCCATTCCTTCTGGTAATTTGATTGATCCTGTAACGTCTGTTGTTCTAAAGTAGAATTGTGGTCTATATCCATCAAAGAATGGAGTATGTCTTCCACCTTCTTCTTTTTTAAGTACGTATACTTGACCTACGAACTTAGTGTGTGGGTGTACTGAGTTTGGTAAAGATAATACTTGACCTCTTTCGATGTCAGTTCTTTGAACACCTCTTAATAATGCTCCTATATTATCTCCCGCTTGCGCTTCGTCTAATAATTTTCTGAACATTTCGATTCCAGTTACAACAACTTTCTTCTTTTCTTCACTTAATCCTACGATTTCAACTTCGTCTCCTACGTGAAGTACTCCAGTTTCAACTCTACCAGTTGCAACTGTTCCTCTACCAGTGATTGTAAATACATCTTCGATTGGCATGATAAATGGTTTATCAGTTGCTCTTTCTGGTGTTGGGATGTAACTATCTACTGCTTCCATTAATTCTAAGATTGGAGCGATTGCTGCTTCATCTGTTGGGTTTTCTAATGCTTTTAATGCTGATCCCTTAATTACTGGAATATCATCTCCTGGGAAGTTGTATTCGCTTAATAATTCTCTAACTTCCATTTCAACTAATTCTAATAATTCTTCGTCATCTACCATATCTGCTTTGTTTAAGAATACTACGATGTAGTCAACTCCAACTCTTGATGCAAGTAAGATATGTTCTCTTGTTTGTGGCATTGGACCATCTGCTGCTGAACAAACTAAGATAGCTCCATCCATTTGTGCTGCTCCTGTGATCATGTTCTTAACATAGTCAGCATGTCCTGGACAGTCAACGTGAGCGTAGTGTCTGTTGTCTGTTTCATATTCAACGTGTGCAGTATTGATTGTGATTCCTCTTTCTTTTTCTTCTGGAGCCTTATCTATTGCTGCATAATCGAAAGCTTCTGCATATCCTCTTTTTGCTAATACAGTTGTGATTGCTGCTGTTAATGTAGTCTTACCGTGGTCTACGTGACCGATTGTTCCAATATTTACGTGTGGTTTACTTCTCTCAAATTTTTCCTTTGACATTCTGAATTCCTCCTCTTATCCTTTAATAAACTTTGCCTAGTGTTTTTTATTTTATAATTGGAGCTCACGATCGGGATTGAACCGACGGCCTCCGCCTTACCAAGGCGACGCTCTACCTACTGAGCTACGTGAGCACTCATATCTTAACATTTTCTTGATATACCAATTATAAAGTTTACTATTATTCGTTTTATTTGTCAATATAATTTAATCACTTTATACCTAGGCATTTTTCAAGCTTTCTCTTTACTCTTTGCAATGCATTATCAATAGATTTTGAATGCCTATCTAAGTCACATGCGATCTCCTGATAAGATTTTCCATCTAGATATGACATAAGAACCTCTAACTCTAAATCAGACAAAACTTTAGCAATTATAGATTCAATATCATCCATATGCTCCTTGTTTATCAGAAGCTCTTCTGGATCTGAAATTTTTATTCCAGACAAAACATCTAATAGTGTTCTTTCAGAGTCTTCTTCATAAATAGGTTTATTTAATGAAACATAAGTATTTAATGGAATATGTTTTTGTCTAGTTGCCGTTTTAATTGCAGTTATAATTTGTCTTGTTACACATAACTCTGCAAAAGCTTTAAATGAAGTTAATTTATCAGCTTTAAAATCTCTTATTGCTTTATATAAACCTATCATACCCTCTTGATATATGTCTTCTTTGTCTGCGCCTATCAAGAAATAAGATTTCGCTTTTGACTTAACAAAATTTTCATATTTAGAAATTAGATATTCTTGAGCTCTAGTATTTCCTTTTTTAGCTTCTAATACAACTTCTTCATCTAACCTATCTTTAAATTCTAAAAACTCACCCAATATTCACTCTCAACTTTCTCCTTATAATCACTGTATATCTATGTAAACAATTATAACTCAGCTAAAATATCTTAGTCAATTAAATTTACTGGCTTCTTCTTATTTTTTCTAATTTTTTCAATATTTCCAAGTCTATATTATCACTAAGAATGTTTTTTTCTGAAATTTTATTTTTATTTTTTGTTTTTGTTATAGATTCAGCTACATCTAAAACTTCATTATAAAACTCTAAAGATGACATTCTTACAGCACCTCTTTGAAAAATAGTTTGTTGCTCTAACCAATCGGAAGTTACAACAATGACTTCATATTTTCTTCCTAGTAAATTTACTTCCCTTTCAATATAGCCATCAGCAGTTTCTCCATCTTTGGTAAAAACTATTGATAAATTTTTATTTAATTTCTCTACCTTTTGAATACTACCTGATACTTTATGTGCATCAAAAACAACTATTACTTTACAGTCATTATAAACCCCATAATTATGCATTGTATCTATTAACGATCTTCTAGCACCATCAAAACTATAATCCTTTTTTATTTTTAAATCTGGCCAACTATTTATAACGTTATATCCATCAACAAAAATAATTTTCACAATAGTTACCTCTTAAATTCATTTTACTTTAAACGACCTTTTAATACTTCATACATAATTATACCACCAGCCACAGAAGCATTTAAAGAATTAATCTTACCTACCATTGGGATTTTTATTAGTTTATCACATTTTTTTAATGTTAATTTTGATATTCCCTTTCCTTCATTACCAATTATAACAGCACATGGGCCACTAAAATCAGTTTGATAACTATATTCTTCTGCCCTTATATCTGTTCCATAAACCCAGATTCCTCTTTCTTTTAATTCATCTATTACTGAATTCAAATTTGTAACTCTAGCTACCTTTACATGTTCTATAGCTCCTACTGAAGATTTGTATACCATTGTTGTTACAGATGCACTTCTTCTTTTCGGTATTATTATTCCATGAACTCCAAATAATTCTGATGTTCTTATAATTGAACCTAAATTATGAGGATCCTCTACTTCATCTAATATTACAATAAATGGCTGTTCTCCTTTTTTTTCTGCTAATTCTAGAATATCTGATACTTCTGAATATTTATAAGGAGTTACTCGTGCAATAACACCTTGGTGAACTGCATTATTACACATAGAATCTAATTTCCTTTTATCTACTTCCTTTATTAGTATCTTTTTTTCTTTTGCTTTTGATATTATAGAATTTATAGATCCTTCTAATTTAGCATTAGATATATAAAGAGTTTCTATTGTTCTGTCAGTTTTTAATGCTTCCGTAACTGCATTTCTTCCAATTATTATATCTTCTCTTTCTTCAAAACTATTATCATAAAATTTATTTCTATTATCTCTTTTTTTTAATCCTTTTTTGTTTTCTTTCATTAAAAGCTACACCTCTTTTTTATTTAAAACTATAATACTTTTCTGTAACATAAATTCTAGTCTTTCTTTATTTCCTATTAAATATAAATATCCTATTAATGCTTCAAATCCTGTTGCCATTCTATAATCTCTAACATCTGCATTTTTAGGAACTGTTGCAGATTTAGCATTTCTTCCTCTTTTGTATATTCTAAATTCCTCTTCTGTTAAGTATTCTTCTAAATTGTGCATAATAAAAGATTGTGCTTTAGCTTTCACATAACTGATTGCTTTTCTATGAATTTTATTAGCACTTAATCCTTCATTTTCTGATAGAATATATGTCCTTATAAATACTTCATACACTCCATCACCTATTATTGCAAGTTGAAGAGGATTTAACATTCTTACACTTTGTTCACTAAATTCCCTTATCTTTAAATCATCTAACATAATTTATACTCCTTTAAATAAGGGCTGCAATTTGCAGCCCTATCTAATTAATTTATTTTTTTCCATCTAACCCCTTGTGGAGTATCTTCTAAAATAATGCCTCTATCTTTTAAATCGTCTCTTATCTTATCTGCTAAAGCAAAATCTCTATTTTTTCTTGCATTTTGTCTTTGCTCAATTAAAGATTCTATTTCTTCTTCTAAACTACCTTTAGTAGTTTTTTGAAGTAACCCTAATGGTGCTCCTAATTCTCTTATAAATTCTAATGCTTTTTCAACTAACTCTTTAGATGAATCTATAGTTATATTGGTATTAGTATCCTTAGTTAATTCAAATAGCACAGTAAGAGCATCTGCTGTATTGAAATCATCATCCATTTTTTCAATATATTTTTCTCTATACTTATTTAAAGATTCTAAATATTTAACTTCTTCCTGATTCATATTTTCTCTTGAAACTTCATCAATTAAGTTTTCTAAATTTGATACTGCATTATAAAGTCTTTCTACCGATGCTTTTGCAGAATCTAATAAGTCCTTGCTAAAGTTTATTTGTAATCTATAATGAGCTGACATCATAAAAAATCTTATAACATCTGAATCATATTCCTTTAATATATCTCTAGCAGTAAAGAAGTTATTTAAAGACTTAGACATTTTTTGATTATTTACATTTACATATGCTGAATGCATCCAATAGTTTGCAAATTTCTTTCCTGTTAATGCCTCGCTTTGTGCAACTTCATTTTCATGATGCGGGAATGCTAAATCCATACCACCTGCATGAATATCAATTGTTTCTCCTAATATTTTCTTTGCCATACATGAACATTCTATATGCCAACCTGGTCTTCCCATTCCCCAAGGACATTTCCAAGCAGGTTCTCCTGGTTTTTGAGCTTTCCATATAGCAAAATCCATAGGATCTTTTTTTCTTTCATCAGCTACAGACGAAGTTCTATTACTTGCTCCCATTTGTAAATCTTCTATACTTTGACCTGATAATTTACCATAATTATTAAACTTATTAGTATTAAAATATACATCACCTTTAACTTCATATGCATACCCTTTTTCAATTAATTTAGTAACAAATTCAATAATATCATCTATATATTCAGTAGCCCTTGGATTAACTGTAGCTCTTTCTATTTTAAGATTGTCTGCATCTTCGTAATATTCTTTAATATATTTATCGCCTATTTCTTTTACAGTAGTATTTTCTTCATTAGCTTTTTTAATCATTTTATCATCTATATCTGTAAAATTTTGAACGAATTTAACATTATACCCTCTATACTCTAAATATCTTCTTATTGTATCAAATACTATAAAAGTTCTCCCATTCCCTATATGAAAGAAATTATAAACTGTCGGGCCACAAACATACATTTTAACCTGACCTGGAGTAATAGGGATAAATTCTTCTTTTTTTCTCGTTAAAGTATTAAATATCCTCATTAATTTTTACCTCCTGTGTTATCTTAATTTAATATTATTTTTATCAAACTCTCCTTTAACAATTTGACAAACATCTTCTATTTTAATAACTTCCATATCACCAGTTCTAAGTTTAAATTCAACTTCTCCATCTGAAATTTTCTTTCCTACTGTTATTCTCATAGGAATTCCCATTATTTCAGAATCTTTAAATTTAACCCCAGCTCTTTCTTTTCTGTCATCTAATAATGCATCTACTCCTATAGCTTTTAAATCTTCATAAATCTTAGTTGCAATTTTTACTTGTTCTTCATCTTTAACATTTACAGCAATTACTGAAACATGATATGGAGCAACTGCTAACGGCCACATTATCCCATTTTCATCATTATGTTGTTCAATAATAGATGCCATAGTTCTTGTAACACCTATTCCATAACATCCCATTATAAATGGAGCTTCTTTTCCATTTTCATCTATAAATTTAGCATCCATAGCTTCTGAATACTTAGTTCCTAATTTAAATATATGACCTACTTCTGTTCCTCTAGAAATTGTAAGTTTTCCTCCACATTTAACGCATGATTCTCCTTCAACTACATTTCTATAATCTCCAACTACACCTTCAAAATCACGACCATAATTTACATTTTTAATATGGTATCCTGTTTCATTTGCTCCAGTTACAAAGTTACACATCTCTTTAACTTCTTCATCTACTAACATTAAATCAACTTTTATTCCTATTGGTCCTGCAAATCCAATTCCACAACCAGTTGCATTCATATACTCTTCATGAGAAGCCATCTCTATATCTCCTGAAGCATTTGAAGCATTAGCAACCTTAACTTCATTAACTTCCCTGTCTCCTCTTACAAATACAGCAACTATCTTTCCATCAACATTATATAATAATGTCTTAACAGTTTTTTTAGAAGATATCTTTAGAAATTCTGATACTTCGTCTATTCCTCTGCTATCTGGAGTTGCTACCTTTTCAATTTCCATTAATTCTTCTTTTTCTGATTCATCTAAACTAGCAGTTGCTTTTTCAATATTAGCTGCATAATCACATTTAGTACAGAAAACAATATCGTCTTCTCCAACTTCTGATTTAACCATAAATTCTGCTGAATTTGATCCTCCAATTGCTCCTGAATCTGCCTCAACACATTTTGCGTCTAATCCACATCTATTAAAAATTTTAACATATGCTTCATACATTTTATTATATGATTCATCCAATCCTTGTTGATCTTTATCGAAACTATAAGCATCTTTCATAACAAATTCTCTTGATCTCATAACACCAAATCTTGGTCTACGTTCATCTCTATATTTTGTTTGAATTTGATATAAATTTACTGGTAATTGTTTATAAGATTTAATTTCATTTTTAGCTATATCAGTGAATACTTCTTCATGTGTAGGTCCTAAACAAAAATCTCTCTCATTTCTATCTTTTACTCTAAACATTTCAGGTCCATAAGCATCCCATCTTCCTGATGATTGCCACAATTCTGCTGGAATCATTGCAGAAGCTAAAAATTCTTGTGCTCCTGCTTCATTCATTTCTTCTCTTATTATATCTTCAACTTTTTTTAAAGCTTTTAAACCTAATGGCATATAGTTATATATTCCTGAAGCCATTTTTCTTATCATTCCTGATCTAAGCATAAGCTTATGACTATCAATTTCAGCTTCTGCTGGAACTTCTCTTAGTGTAGATATTAACATGTTAGACATTTTCATAATTAAACTTCCTCCAATATATTATTTTTATATTAAAGTGGCTTTAAGAATAATAAAAAAGCCCACCCTATCGCTTAGGGCGAACTTATGATCGCGGTACCACCTAAATTTGTTCTCTAATAATGATAACGGTATTAAACCGATAGTTTTTTCCTATTACTCCGAAGCTGGTTCAAAATCTATTGAAAATCTTTCAGCCTATGGATTTTCTCTCTGAAAAGTGATTTCTACTATTCTTCATCAACGTTTTTCATATAATTTTACAATTAACTTAATTCATTATAACTTTTTGTAATTTCACTGTCAATATATTATCTACTACCTATTTATTAGCTAAATACTCACCTATAATAAGATCTTCTGGGGTAGTAATTTTTATATTCGAATACTCTCCTTCATATATATATACATTATTACCAAAATATTCAGCCACCATAGTATCATCTGTAATTTCCACATCTTCATTTTTTATTTTTTTGTGGCATTCATATATTAAATCATATCTAAATGCTTGAGGCGTTTGTACTGACACTAATTCACTTCTATTAGGTGTTTGTATAGAAAATCTATTCTTATCAATAACCTTTATAGTATCTTTTGGCATAACTCCCGGTGCTGCTGCACCGTATCTTTTGGCATACATTATTGAGTCATTTATTAATTTTTCTGAAACAAATGGTCTTACACCATCATGAATTAAAACAATATCTGATCCTTCTGCTGCCATTAATCCATTATATACTGATTCATATCGCTCACTTCCACCAGCTATTATTTTATTTACCTTTATAAAATTTTTATTTAATATCTCATTTTTGCAATAATCAATTTCATGAAAAGGCACTACCAATATAATATTATCTACTAATTTACAGTTTAAAAAACTTTTAATGGTGTAATAAAGAATGGGCTTTCCATTCAAATTAAGATATTGCTTACTTTGAACAGTGCCCATTCTTTTACCTCTTCCACCAGCTACTACTATCGCACTAACCATATAGAAAAGCTCCTTTACTTAATTATCTTTCGGCTTAGCAAAAATCATTCTTCCTGCTGCTGTTTGTAAAACTGACGTTACTATGACAGAGATTGTTTCACCAATATATTTTTTACCGCCCTCTACTACTATCATAGTACCATCATCTAAATAACCTACTCCTTGAGTTGACTCTTTACCATCCTTAATCATATCTACTGACATTTCTTCACCTGGTAAAACAACTGACTTTATAGCATTTGATAATTCATTTATATTTAATACAGGTACTCCTTGAAATTCTGCAACTTTATTTAAGTTGTAATCATTAGTTATTACTTTTCCATTCAATGTTTGAGCTAACTTTAATAATTTACTGTCTACCTCATTAATCTTAGGAAAATCACCTTCCCAAATTTGAGTTTCGATTGAAAGCTCTTTTTGTATCTTATTTAATATGTCTAACCCTCTTCTTCCTCTATTTCTCTTTAACGAATCTGAAGAATCTGAAATATGCCTTAATTCATCTAAAACAAAATTAGGAATTACTAACGGCCCTTCTATAAATCCGGTTTCACAAATATCAAATATCCTTCCGTCAATTATAACTGAAGTATCTAAAACTTTTGCTACACCCTTTACCTGATTACCTTTTGATTTCTTTTCCTTACCTGTATTCTTCTTTATGCTAGAAATTAACGTTACTATATCATCTTTTTTCTTAATCATAATATCAGCACCTATTATTGCTGATATTAAATTTAGAAATATAAATAAAATAGGCCCAAACAAATCATCTAGTCCATTTATTGGCTTTGCAATAAAACTCATTAATATTAGAGCTATAATAGAACCAAATGCCCCACAAATGATTTCAATTAAAGTAAGCTTTTGAATATTTTTTTCTATATATTCAACTAAATTAGAAATAGCCTTATATATAACTGGAGATACAATATACAATATAATTCCGAATAATAAAGATATAACCGTTATAAACACTATAGATCCTGTTAATGTTGAAAAATATTTTAATTCTTTAATACTGGATACATCTAACAAAGATTTTCCTACAATATAACCAACCAATAAACCTATAGCTGAAAAAATGCCTCTTACAATTCTCTTTAACAAATAGTTCACCCCTTCCTAAATTACTACAATATTCATTATAATCCATTTTCATATATTAACTGTATTATATCACAATATACATATATCTAAAATTAATAATTTATTAATTTTACTTAAATACTCCCCCTATGAATTAATATAATTCTTCTGTATTATATACATGTATTCTAAATCTTAATCCCTTATTAAGAAAATAGTCTAAAAATATTTATAATTATTTAAAGTATATCAAGGAGTTGAGGCGTATGAAAGATATAATATTTGATGATTTTCAAAACTCTGTAAGTGATTCTTTGGTAAGACATAAGAGCATCTTAGATATCCTTACTAAATATAGTGAATCTAGTTCTAGAGTTAATAGAGCAATTGCAAAATCTGTTACAAATTGCGGATGTGTAAATATTAATGCTTCTAAACAAAATTCATTGAATGAAGATAAATCTATTGACGACTTATCTGCCTGTTTATCTTCCCACTTAAATGGTGAGATTTGTGAAAACTGTCGTGAAATTATAGAAAGAGAAATTGGAAACAATATTTTTTATCTTACTTCTTTATGCAATAACTTAAATATAAACTTATATGATGTTTTGCTTAAAGAATACAATAGAATAAATACACTTGGAAAATTTAATCTTAGATAAGATATAAATTCATTTTTTACTTAACGGAATAAAAAATCGGCTTACCATCTATTGGTAATACCGATTTTTTATTTTTATATTTTTTTATTTAAAAGAATTTGTTCCCTTATTCTTTTTAATCCATCTTTAATAGCTTTTGCTCTTGCTTCACCTATTCCTTCAACAATATCTAATTCATCAATATCAGCTTCTATTACATTATTTAATTCTTTAAATTCTTTAATTAAATTTTCAATTACTGTTGATGGTATTCTAGGAACTTTACTTAATATTCTATACCCTTTAGCAGATATAAGGGTATCTACAATTGAGACTCCTCCATGACCTAAAACTCTTGCAATTGCATCTAAATCCAAAAGTTCAGCCGAATTCAATTTTTGTATTTGCTCATATACTTCATTATATTCATCATCTTCTTTGCAATAATCTCTTATTAATAATATTCCATCTCTTTCTATATGCTTAACAAGTTCATTAAGTTGCATAGATATAAGTCTACCTTCATTTCCAAGTTCTAAAATATACATATTTATTTCTTCTACTATTCTCATTACCATTTCAGTTCTTTGAATTGCAGTAACAACATCAAACAAAGTTGTTAAATCTTGAAATTCTAAAAGATTTAAATTATTAATTACTCTTTCTAACACTGAAACATATTTCTCCAACGTTTGAATAGCTTGATTTGCCCTAGCTAAAATTATACTACTATCTCTTAATACATACTTTATATCACCCTTATATACAGTTATTATATTTCTTCTTTGAGAAATAGCAACTACTATATTATTAGTTTGCTTAGCTATTCTATGTGCTGTTCTATGCCTAGTACCAGTCTCATGAGTTATAATAGATGCATCTGGTATAAGTTGAGCATTTGCACAAACAATTTTTTTTAGATCTTCACTAATTACTATTGCCCCATCCATTTTAGCTAATTCATAAACATATGATGGACTATAATCTGAATTAAGAATAAAGCCGCCATCTACCGTTCCCATTACTTCTTTACTATCACCAATTACAATTAATCCACCAGTTTTAGCTCTAAGGATATTTTCAAGCCCTTCTCTTAGTTGAGTGCCTGGGCACATAATTTTTAATGTATCTTTTATTTTCATTCCCTTTTCTAATCTCATACACTCACCTGTTCTTTTTAAAATATCTTATTTACTGCCTCTATTAAATGTCTAATACCTATTACATTTATATGTTCTTTTTTTACTTTATCTAAATTTCTTTCAGGAATTATTACATTACTAAATCCAAGTTTTTCAGCTTCTTTAACTAGTCTTTCTGCTGATGAAATTGGTCTTATCTCTCCAGTTAATCCTACTTCTCCAACCATTAATGTTTTATCTAATCTAAATTCTCTAGACTTTGCACTAGATATTAATGCTAATGCTAAACCTAAATCTGCTGATGTACCATCTATATTAAATCCACCAACTACATTTACATAAACATCCTTATTATAGAAAAATACTTTTAGCTTTTTCTCTAAAACCGCCAATATAAGGCTTAACCTTTGATTATCAATTCCAACAGCTGTTCTCCTAGGCATTGGTGCCTTAGTTTCACTTACTAATGCTTGAATTTCTATTAATATAGGTCTAGTACCTTCCATAACTCCAACCACCACAGAACCTTCTTGATTAAAACTAGTATCTTCTAAGAAAATCTTTGATGGATCAAATACTTCTACTAAACCTTCCTGTTGCATTTCAAATACACCTATTTCACTAGTAGTTCCAAAACGATTTTTCATGGTTCTTAAAATTCTATACTCCTCTGTTCTCTCTCCTTCAAAATATAAAACAGTATCAACCATATGCTCTAAAACTCTTGGTCCAGCTAATTCACCTTGTTTAGTTACATGCGCAACTATAAAGAATGGTATGTTTTTACCCTTACACATTCTCATAATAGTATTTGAGCATTCCTTTACTTGTGATACACTACCAGGTGCTGAAGAAACACTTTCTTTAAATATAGTTTGAATTGAATCTATTATAACAAAATTAGGATTAATTTGTTCTATGTATATTGAGATAGCATCTAAATTGGTCTCAGATATTATAAATAAATTTTCACTATTTGCGCCTAATCTATCTCCTCTAATTTTTATCTGTTCTTCAGATTCTTCTCCAGAAACATATAAAACCTTACCACATTTTATAGCTATGTTATTGGCTGTTTGTAGTAATAATGTTGATTTTCCTATTCCAGGATCTCCTGAAATCAAAGTTAAAGATCCCTTAACTAATCCACCACCTAAAACTCTATTAAGTTCTTTTATTCCTGTATCATATCTTTCTTTTTCACCAGATTTTATATCTTTTATACTTTTGGGTTGGTTATTTTGTACTATGCTATTAACCTTTAATGAAGTTGTTGTTTTATTATCTTCTTTTATTTCTTCATTAAAAGTATTCCAATTATTACAAGATGGACATTTTCCCAACCATTTAGGGGCTTCATATCCACATTGTTGACATATATATGTAGATTTTATCTTAGCCATAAATATTCCTTTCTTTCATTTAGATTCAATTGCTATATTAATCAATAATTTTATAATAACATAAATTTTAATATTAATTATAACTTTTAAATAAAAATATGTGTAACTATTTTAATTTTAGATATTACATAGTTATAATATCTAAAATTAACAATATGATTATTCATTTTAATTTAAAATATTTTAATATTTTAAAAACCTAATTTGTATAAATATTTTGTTCATTACAAAAACTATTTATATAATTTAAGGAGATGATAATATGATAACTAGTAATTCTTTTAATAATGTTACACTTCCTTCTAAAAATATATTAAGAGATAATGAAGAACATTTTTTTAAACATAATTTTACTAATACATACTCTCAAAATGAATTTTCTAATTTAATTTTAAACTCCAATTTAGAAAATAATAATATTATAAAATAATTGATATATTGTTCCTTAAGTATTATAATATTAGGTAATAATAATTGTTAATTAAGGAGTGTTATTATGATAAAAGTTTATACTACAAATTCTTGTCCTTGGTGTGTTAAAGTTAAAAATTATTTAAAATCAAAAAATTTTAACTTTCAAGAATTAAATGTTCAAGAGGATATGATTGCTAGAGAAGAAATGGTTAAAAAATCTAAACAAATGGGCGTACCCGTATTAGATATAAATGATACTATAATTATCGGATTTGACAAATCCTCTATAGATGAAGCTCTAAGCAAATAAATCTACATTATCAATAATAAAAAGACTTGGTAACACTTATAATTATTTACCAAGTCTTCTTTTGTTTTATTCATTAACTAAAAAACATTAATTTTTTTAAATTCTTATATACTCATCTATTTTTTTCTTATCAAAACCAACAATTATATTACCAGACATATCTATCACAGGTACACTTCTTTGACCTGATACTTTAAATACCTCTTCTCTATCTTCATGCTTATCAGCAACATTTATTTCTTCATACTTTAAGCCTTTTAAATCAAAATACTTCTTTGTTTTTATACAATCTGGACACCATGATGTTGAATAAATTTTTATCATATATTATCTCTCCTTTTGCACTATATATTTTTCAGCATTTAACAACGCTATTGTTCCATCTGAAACAGCTGTAGTTATTTGTCTATATTTCTTTTCACGTACATCACCAACTGCATATACTCCATCTATATTAGTTTCCATATCTTCATTAGTAATTATATATCCATAATCATTCACTTTTAAATACTTATCAAATCCATTTGTTTTTGGTTCTGTACCAATGTATCCAAATACAGCATCAAGCTTTAAATTACTTAGTTTACCTGTATTTTTATTTTTAATAACTACTTCATCCAAAAAGTTTTCACCTTTTAAATCTACTAAATCTTCATTAAACAAAACTTCTATTTTAGGATGATTTAGTACCTCATCTATTAAAGATTTTTCTCCATTAAAATAATCATGTCTTCTAATAATAAAAACTTTTTCAGCAAATTTAGTTAAAAAAATTGCTTCTTCTAGTGCTGAGTTTCCTCCACCTACTACACCAATTTTTTTGCCTTCATATATAGCACCATCACAAACAGCACAATAATGAACACCTTTGCCTTGGTACTTTGACTCATTTAACACTGGTATTTTTTTAGGTGAAGCTCCTGTTGCAATTATTACAGATTTAGGTTTATATATATAACTTTCAGTTTCTACAATTTTCTTATCTTCATATAGTTCTACATTTTCTATTAAATCAAATTCATCTATAGTTACTCCTAATGATTCAACTTGTTTTTGAAAAATATCTGCTAATTCTGATCCTGATATCTTTTCAAATCCAGGATAGTTTTCAATAGTATAACTATTTCTTACCTGACCACCTATAATTTTTTCTTCTAAAACAATCATATCTAATTTTGCTCTTCCACCATAAATTGCTGCTGCTAATCCAGCAGGACCTGCACCAACTACTATTAAATCTATTTCTTTTTCTTGTTTAGCCATAAATTCACCTCTCGTCTTTTAAATAAATTTTATCTAACAAATTTATTTAAAATTGTATAAGTTAATTATTTTCTTAAATTAACTATTATATTTATAATTCTATCACTTAATACTTAATTAATAAACACTATTATTAAATAAATATTATTTAACTGTAAGTTAATAAATAAAATAACTATACTTATTTTAGTATTACTAAGTTTAAATCTTAATTCATCATTTGTTTATATATCATTATTCAAATAAACATATATAAACAAATTTATCTAAAAAATCACTTTAACGTATATAAACACATTAAAGTGATTTTAAAATAGTTTTACACTATTAATACACATTCAAATAAATAGCTAGTCAGTATGGCTAGTTTATCTTGTAAACTGCTTCTCTTCTGAACCTACTAATAGCACACAACCATTAATATAACCCAAGTCATTTTGTTTCACAAAATATCCGTTGCATATTTGACTTGGTATTTATTTTCGCATTCCTAATCTAATTTTGTAAATACTAAATTATCTTCTGATTGATTTACTTTAATTCTATCACCAATCTTTATATTACCTAAAAGTATCTCTTCACTAAGTTTATCTTCTACTTCTTTTGTAATAATTCTTCTTAAAGGTCTTGCTCCATAATTTAAATCCACTCTCTTATTAATCAAGAACTTCTTGCTATCTTTTTCAAAATTCAAATGTATATTTCTATCTTGAAGCCTTTTAGTAATAGATTTTAGCATTAAATCAACTATATCTAAAAGATCCTCTTCTTTTAATTTGTGGAATACTATCGTATCATCTATTCTATTTAAAAATTCAGGTTTAAAACTTCGCTTTAATTCTTCTAATACATTTTCTTTCATCTTTTCATATTCAGAATTTTCATCTACATTAGTATTGAATCCAATTGATTTTTGTTTCTTTATTTCATGAGCTCCTACATTAGAAGTCATTATAACTATTGTATTTTTAAAATTAACTACCTTTCCATGAGAATCTGTAAGTCTTCCATCTTCCATTATTTGAAGTAATATATTAAACACATCTGAATGTGCTTTTTCAATTTCATCTAAAAGAACTACCGAATAAGGTTTTCTTCTAACTGCTTCTGTTAATTGACCACCTTCATCATAACCTACATATCCTGGAGGTGAACCTATTAATTTAGATACAGAATTACTTTCCATATATTCAGACATATCTATTCTAATAATACTATTTTCATCTCCAAACATAGTTTCAGCTAAAGCTTTTGAAAGTTCTGTCTTTCCAACACCAGTAGGTCCTAAAAATATAAATGTACCTATTGGTCTATTAGGATCTTTTATTCCAACTCTAGCCCTTCTTACAGCTTTAGCTATAGATTTAACAGCTTCATTTTGACCTATAACCCTCTTTTGTAATATTTCTTCAAGTTTTAATAATTTTTCACTTTCTTTTTCTGTGAGTTTTTTAGCTGGTATCCTAGTCCAAGCGGACACAACCTCTGCTATATCTTCCTCATCTACACTTAATTGTTTATTAGAATTTTTATCATGCCAATCTTTTCTAAGTGATTCTAATTCATTTTTTAGATTATTCTCAAGATCTCGCATATTAGCTGCTTTTTCAAAATCTTGAACTCTTATGCATTCTTCTTTTTCTTTAATGACGTTTTTTATTTTTTCTTCAATTTCTTTTAAATTAGCAGGAGGTATTAAATTTTTAATTCTAACCTTAGCAGCTGCTTCATCTATTAGATCAATAGCCTTATCTGGCATAAATCTATCTGATACATATCGATCAGATAATTCAACAGCTGCTTCTAATGCTTTATCTGTAATATTAACTTTATGATGATCCTCATACTTATTTTTTAGACCTTTTAATATTATTAAAGTCTCTTCTTTTGATGGTTCACCAACATTAACAGGTTGAAATCTTCTTTCTAACGCAGAATCTTTTTCTATATGCTTTCTATATTCATTTATAGTAGTTGCACCTATACATTGAATTTCACCTCTAGAAAGTGCTGGTTTTAATATATTAGAAGCATCTATAGCACCTTCTGCTGCGCCTGCACCTATTATAGTGTGAATTTCATCTATAAATATTATAATACTTTTATCTTTTTCTATTTCTAGCATTACTTTTTTTAGTCTATCTTCAAACTCACCTCTGTACTTTGCACCTGCAAGTAATGCAGTTAAATCTAAAGTTACTATTCTTTTATTTCTTAAAATTTCAGGTATATTACCTTCTACAATTCTTTGAGCTAATCCTTCTACAACAGCTGTTTTTCCTACTCCTGGTTCACCTATTAGACAAGGATTGTTCTTTATTCTTCTACATAATATTTCTAATACTCTTTGATTTTCTGAATCTCTTCCTATCACAGGATCTAACTTTCCTTCTCTTGCAATTTCAGTTAAATCTCTTCCATATTTATCCAACATAGGCGTTTTAGTTTTTTCCGACTTTTTAGATTTAACTTCTTCATTGCTATCTACAAATTCATTATTTAAAAATATAGATAATTTATCTTTTACTTCTTTAAAATTTAATTTTAAATTTTTTAATATAGTATATGCCATTCCTTCGTCTTGATTAAGTAATGCCATTAATATATGCTCTGGACTAACATTTTTATGATTAAATTTTTTAGCTTCAACAAAACTTTTATCAATAAGTCTTTTAGCTCTAGGTGTTAATAAAATATCGTCTTCAGGCATTTGCAATTCACCATAACCTAAATATCTATTAATCATATCACGAACTATTTCAGCATCAATACCAAATTCATTTAATATTTTAGATTGATCACCATTTTCTTTAACTAAACCTAATAATAAATGTTCTGTTCCTACATATCCATGTTTAAATTCTTGTGATTCAATTTGCGCTTCTAATATTACTGATTGAGTTCTTTCTGTAAATTTATTGAAATCCATACTAAAAAAATCCCTCCCTTATCTCATTTAATTCTAAGCTAATACTGATTTTACAAATTTAGCTCTTTCATAATTAAGTTCTTTACTTGAAAGCTTTCTTTTTAAATAGTTTTGAAGTGATGAATCTCTAGTATAAACTAATAATTTATTTAATTTACTTTGAGGAATATCTAATAATGATAATTCAACTCCAAACCTTACACTAGATAATAATTCTATACATTCTTTTTCCCCTAATAAGATAGCAGAAGTTAAAATACCATATGCTCTAAAAATTTTATCTTCTATATCATATTTACATTTTGTTAATAAAACTTCTCTAAACTTCTTTTCTTCACAAATAACATTTGATACTGCACCTTTTAAATTATCTATTATTTCTTCTTCTGTTAATCCTAAAGTTACTTGATTAGATATTTTATATATATTTCCATAAGATTTATTACCTTCTTCATAGATAGCTTTCATATCCATTCCAATTTGAGTTAATCCTTTTGAAAAATTATTTATTTCATTGCTAAAATTTAAAGCTGGTAAATGAATATTAACGGCTGCTCTCATTCCTGTACCTAAGTTTGTAGGAGAAGTAGTTAAATAACCTAAATTTTCATCAAATGCATAATGAACTCGCTTTTCTATTTTATCATCAAGCTTTGTTATACTATCAAATGTAGTATCTAAATCAAAACCGGCTGTTATACATTTTACTTTTAAGTGATCATCTTCATTTATCATAATGCTTAAAGTTTCTTCACCATTTAAAATAAATGCAGTTTTATCTTTATTTTTTATTAATTCTTTACTTATCAATTGCTTATCTAAATAGCTATTAATTGTTTCTTTATCTTCATTCCATAATTGATATATACAACAGTCATCTTCAAGTTCACTTCTAATAACTTGATAAATAAATCCTGCATTTTCTCTAGCTTCTATCTTATCTAGTTTATTGGAAAAAGGTTTTTCTTTTAGGTTTCTAGTTAAAGAAATATTAGTATTTATAACTATATCTTCTCTATTACATTCTTCATTAATCCAGTTTTTCATTACCTTTTTCCTCCTTAACTAAAAATACCTTGCTATCTTTGCTGTTAATAAATATAAAATCTTCTAATTCTTTAATCTCATCCCTTAATACAGCTGCCTTTTCATATTCTTCTAGTTTAATAGCATTTTGTAATTCTTGCTTTAATTTTATTATTTTTTTTCTTTTAATTAAGGATTCACCATCATACTTAGGAATTTTTCCTACATGTTTTACATTTCCATGAATTCTTTTTACTATAGGCTTTATATATTCAGAAAATACATTATAGCACTCACTACAACCTAATTTACCTGTTTTTTCAAATTCAGAATAATTCATTTTACATTTTGGACAAACAAGTTCTTTTGGCTTTTCTTTTTTATCACCAAGATTATTTAAAAATCCTGTTAATATATTTTCAAATTGTAATCCACTAATTTCATTTAAAGAATTTATAAATGGTATATCTGATATATCTTTAGCACAAGATTCACATAACCAAATTTCATTTTTTTCTCCATTAACTATTTTCACTAAATTAATTTTAGCCTCATTCTTTTTACATTTTTCACATAACATATAATCCCCACCTCTTAAGATAAAATAACCATAATCATTGCTTTAAGAATATCTGCCCTTATTTTATTTCTGTTTTCAGCTGAAATTAAAGTTCTATCATTTACAGCTATTTTCATCAATTCACATTCTTTTTCTGTAATAACATCTGACTCGAATAGATTATCAATTATATTTACAGCATTATGATATGTTATTATATTACCTATACTTTGATTTATTATCTCCTCTCTTTTATTAGAACTATCATTATCTAATTGTTTGATAATAATATGACCACCGCCACCTCGTTTACTCTCAATTAAATAACCTTTATTATAAGTAAATCTAGTTGTTAAAACATAGTTTATTTGTGACGGAGCACACCTAAATTGATCAGCCAATTCATTACGCTGTATCAAAACTATATTATCTCCACTATCATTAAACATCTCTTTTATAAATTCTTCAATTATATCTGAAAGTTTTGCCATAAGTTCACCTACCTAAACATAAGTTTATATTTTTGTTTTTGACTTACTTTGACTTTTTAGTTATTATACTATATTTATATTATAATTTAAAATACTATATTTATTAAAATATGAATAAAACTTTACTAGATGTTAAATATATTTAATATACAACTTTATATATTTTAAAAAGGAATTTAAATTATGAAATTAACTTGGTATGGACATTCTTGTTTTTTAATAACAAGTAATAATGGTAAAAGAATATTAATAGACCCATTTGATGATTCTATAGGATACAGTAATAATTTTCTTCATTCTGATATTATAACAATCAGTCATAATCACTTTGATCATTCATTTTTAAAAAACAATGATAATAATATAAAAATTATTAATACCCCTGGTAGATTTGATTTTGACTTTGCTAGTATTGAAGGTTTTTCTTCATTTCATGATAAATTAAATGGATTAAAAAGAGGAACTAATATAATATATACTTTTACATTAGATAAGTTGAAAATTTGTCATCTGGGAGATTTAGGAGAAATTCCATCAGAATTAATTTCCAAAAGATTAGAAGATATCGATATTTTACTTGTTCCAATAGGAGGACATTTTACTTTAAATGGTGAAGAAGGTGCTAAAATAAGTAAATTAATTTCACCCAAATACATAATTCCTATTCATTATAAAACTTTTAAGTCGTTACTTTATCTAGATGACCCTAAAAACTTTTTAATAAATATGAATAATGTCGAAAAAATTAACTCTAATATACTAACTAGTGATGATTTAAAATTATATAAGGAAAATTCTGTTTTATTATTATCTCCTCCATAAAATTGTATAGAAAAAGTGGCTATTCCACTTTAACTCTCTACTTTTCACTGTCTGCTCTTAACTGATATTTAAAATAATGATGCCACATATGCTTACTTTTTATTGTTTAAATGTACTCATAATATATTTAAAATGCAGTATTTTTAAAATTATCCACATATTCTTTAGTAATATAATTTCATAAAGAATAAAAAAGATCGTCTAATGACGATCTTTTTTACTATTCTTGAACTGGAGCACCAACTGGACAAACATTAGCACAGTTACCACAATCGATACAAGTATCTGCATCAATAACGTAGTATGCGTCTCCTTGGCTTATAGCATTAACTGGACATTCTCCAGCACATGCTCCACAGCTTACACATGAATCATTAATTACGTATGCCATTAAAAACACCTCCTAAAATTGTATGATAATTAACCATCTACAATTTTATCATGTATTTTAATGTTTTAAAAGTACTTTGTGGTAAAAGTATGGATTTGATAACCTATTATATTGATAATTTACGAAATTTTTCTTTATATTTCTCTAATTTTCTTCTTTAATCAACTCTTTTATTAATTTTTTATCTTCTTCAGATTCAACCTCTAATTTTATATCTGAATTATCAACTGTTCCTTCATAGCTTCCTGAAATTAATTTAATTTCATCTATTTTATATACATCAATTACTTCTTCATCTCCACGCTTTAACTTAACTTTTACACTTTCTTTTACAGTTAAATTACCTATTACTTCTCCTTTTCCATCAGCGGTTTTAACTATTGATCCTACTTTGGGAAGTCGTGTTCTAATGTTTTCATAAGTACTTTGTTCATAATTTAAGCAACACATAAGTCTACCACATATTCCAGATATTTTAGTAGGATTTAAAGATAGATTTTGTTCTTTAGCCATTTTAATAGATACAGATGCAAAATCACCTAAAAAAGTAGAACAACACATCGGTCTTCCACATGGTCCTAAACCACCTATCATTTTAGCTTCATCTCTTACACCTATTTGTCTAAGTTCTATTCGAGTTTTAAATATAGTAGCTAAATCTTTAACTAATTCTCTAAAATCAACTCTTCCATCTGCTGTAAAGTAAAATATAACTTTATGATTATCAAATGTATATTCTACATCTATCAATTTCATCTCTAAGCCATGTTCTTGTATTTTTTTTAAACATATTTCTAAAGCTTTATTTTCTTTGCTTTTATTATCTTTATGTTTTTGAATATCCTTTTCGTCAGCAATTCTTATCACTTCTTTTAAAGGTGATACTATTTCATCTTCTGATATATTTTTTATTCCTATAACACATTGACCAAATTCTATACCTCTAGCTGTTTCAACTATTACATAGTCTTCTTTTTTAACAGCAAAATTCACTGGATCAAAATAATAAATTTTTCCTGCCTTTTTAAATCTTACTCCAATAACTTTTATCATAAAATTATACCTCCACAAATCCCATAAGTAATACTGTTATGGTCATTGAATAATTATTGTTGTTATTCAAACTGATTCTAGCTTCTTTTATGTATTCTAACATAGAATTAAGCTTTTTATAAGACATTCTTATTGATATGTCTTCTATTTCTTTAAGTTTATCGAAATTTACAATTAAACCATTAGAATCTAATTCCTTCAAGAACATTATATCCCTTATATATGAAATTAGTATATTCAAGACCTCATCTTGTTTATCTTTATAACCACCTAATATTTCTTTATATTTTAAAACAAAATCTTCTTTTTTATTTTCTAAATCATATAATAATTCTAATAATATATTTCTTAATTTATTTAACTTATGATCTTCTATAAATTTTTCGACTTTTCCTGGAATCCCTTGACTGTATGCTAAAGCTGCTTTTCTATTTTCCAAATCTATATCACAATACTTATAACTTATATATTTATCAATTTCATCTTTAGATAATGGCGTTAATTTATAAGTTTGACAACGTGATTTTATAGTATCTAAAATTAATTCTAATGATTCACTAAGAAGTATTAAATATACTCCTTTGGGAGGCTCTTCTATAGTTTTTAATAATGCATTTTGCGCTTGAATAGTCATCTTTTCACACTTATGAAGTATTAATACTTTCTTATCACCTTGAAATGGCTTTTTAGCTACTTCTTCTATAATATTTCTTATATCGTCTACTCCAAATGAAGAAGACAGAGGGCTATAATTTATAATATCTACAAACTCTTTATTACCCTCTAGTCCCAACATACTATTTGCAAGATAAGTTGCAATTAAACTTTTTCCAATCCCATCATCACCAATAATTAAATTAGCATGAGAAAAAGCATTATTTTTTTTTCTTAAATTGAATCCATTAATAATTCTTTCATGACCAATAATTTCCCTCAATGCTTCTTCTCCTTATATTCTTATAAATTTATCAACATCTACAACAAATACAGTTGCTCCACCTACAGTAATTTGCATAGGACATTGTTGAATATACCCGCCCTCATTACTGCTTAAAGGTGTTGGGGCTATCACTGTTTCTTTTCTCTTTTTACATACATTCTTAATTATCTCTATTACTTCATCAAGTTTTTCTTCTTCTACTCCAACCATCAAAGTTGTATTTCCTGCTTTTAAAAACCCACCAGTAGTAGCTAGCTTAGTTACTCGAAAATTTTTCTCTGTTAATGAATCTAATACATCAATTGCATCTTCATCTTGTACTATAGCAATAACTAATTTCATATCCTCTCCACCTCTAATTCATATTATTCTTAATTTTATTTTACCATAAATGTTTATATTCTTAATTATATACTATACATACTTCTTAACTTCTTTATAAATTTCTTCATGAATTTCATCTATTGTCTTTAAATTTTCACCATCAGTACATTCTATTTTATTCCAGTTATATTTGTCCGATATTTCCAATGAATTATAATAAGATTTAATTAAATATTCCTTATTATTTTCATGTATATCTTTTTCCTTTTCACCTGTAAATTTATTATTTCTATCCTTCATTAATTTCTGACTTATTTTAGGTAATACATCTAAAAATATTACACAATCAGGAATAGGTAACTTATATAGATTAAATTCTAAATCATATAACCAATCTAAATATTTATTTTTTTCTTCCTTATCCATTTTTACTGCTTGATGAACCATATTTGATGTAGTATACCTATCAGAAATGATTATTCCACCATCATTATAAAACTCTTTCCATTCTTTATTGTATGAAGCAAATCTATCAATAGCATAGAAAGTTGATGCTACATATGCATTTACATCTTCTGGCTTATTTCCAAATTCACCACTTAAGTACATCTTAACGGGCATACATGCTGGACTATCATAATTAGGATATGTTATTTTCTTTACTTTATATCCTTCTTCCAATAATCTATCATATAATTTTTTTGCTTGAGTAGCTTTTCCTGAAGCATCTGATCCACTCTCTATTATAATTAGTTTACCTTTTTTCATAATAAAATCCCCCATAATAGTTTATTCTATAATTCTTATATAAATTTTAAACTTATAATCTATATAGATTTAAAATTCCTATAAAATAAAAATAGCTATATAATTAAATATAGCTTTTAATAAATCTAAATTTAAAACAAATTTTTTTATCTTTTAAATAATGTATCTTTTAGCTTATCTTTAAAATAATTATATTTAGGATTTACAATGCTAATATTAGTTAATTCACATTCACAATGAGAACATATCTTTTTCCCTTTTAATATTATACCACTACCTTCTTTTTTACCACATAAAAAACATACTTTATTATTCAAAATTATATATACCCCCTAATACTTCTTTTAGCTTAATTATGTCCATATACAAATTTTTTAATCTTAAATTTACTTATATATTTTTCTTTTAATTCATAATAACAAATATTTTTTTAATAGTTGGAAAAAATAAAATTAAATAATATTTGGGAGGATTGTATTATGAAACAAAAAATGAATTCATTTATAGAGACTTGTGATAAAGAACTTATTGATTTAAGTTCTTATTTATATAATAATCCAGAAGAAAGTTATGCTGAAACTAATTCATCAAAATATATATGTGATTTATTAAATAAGTATAATTTTGAAGTTACTAATAACTTTTTAGATATTTCTAATTCTTTTGTATGTAAAAAAGGTACTGGGTATCCTAAAATATGTTTTTTAAGCGAATATGATGCTGTAAAAGGTTATGGACATATAACAGGACATAATGCTTTAAGTACAATATCAATTGGAGCTGCTCTAGCATTAGGAAGTATTGTTGATAAAATAGGAGGATCTGTTATAGTTATAGGCTGTCCAGGAGAATATTTAGGTGGAACTAAAGCTGTTATGGCTAGGCAAGGAGTTTTTGATGATATAGATGTTGTGATGCTAGCACATCCAGATGTAGTAACAAGTGAAAGTGGAACATCATCATCAATAATTCCTTTAAGTATACAATACAGTGGAACTGATGGTTTAGCCTTTTTAAATCAAAATACATATACAGCATTAGATGCTGTATTATTAAATTTAAATATATTAAATTCACTACAAAAAGGATTTCCAAAAAATTTAGATATAAACTCAATTTTATCTAAAGGTGGTTATACTCCTTTATTATTACCATATGAAGCAGAAGCTAAATTTTATATAAGAAGTAATAATTATAAAACTGCTGAATGGGCTGATAATAAACTTAGAACCATAGCTAAATATATTTCAGAGTTAACAAATTTAGAATATACGGCTTCTTTATATGAACCATCAAACAAAGAACTAATAACTAATAGAACTCTTAATAGATTATTTAGTCATAATTTAAAAGAAAGTGGAATAATTGATATTGGAAAACCTCGTGATATATATGCTGGTTTAAGTTTAGGAGATGTTAGTCATAAGGTTCCTTGTATACATCCTTATATACGCATAACTGATGATCCTAATATTAAGTATGGAACAAAAGATTTTGCTAATGCTACTCAATCAAATTTTGCACATAAACAATGTAAAAATGCTTCCCTAGCATTAGCCTACACAGGAATGGATTTAATACAAAATGAAAATCTTCTTAATGAAGTAAAGACTGATTTTTTTAATAATAAAACTATATAAATAAAGGTACTCTTAGAGTACCTTTATTTATATAGTAAACATATATTTTTATTATAATTTAGTTATTTATATTTAATCTTTTTATAAGTTTCTCACTTGGATTAAAGGTAAACTTATAATACACATTTTCTCTTTTGTATACACAACAATATTTATTCTTATTAATTGTACCACAAGAATAATTACCTTTATTCTTTATTGTGTATTCTTTTGGTATATAATTCTCTTTTCCAATATAAACAATATCATCTAGATTTATACTTTCTAAGTTTTTTTCATTATTATTGAAAATTTTATTAATAATAAGCTTGTTCGCAATAATTAAATATTTATATGATATCTTGCATTTGATTATTTCAAAAAATATTATACTCAAAGTTAAAAACGTAATTGTAATATTATAAAATTTAACAAACATCGCATTTTTTATACCCAAAATACTTATTCCTTGATATAAATATAACATTGCTGTAATTATAAGTAATACTACCGCTATAACAGGTGCCTTCTTTTTTATGACTACCTCTTTATGCATTAATATTTTCCTCCATATTTCAATAATTAAAATAACATTATGATTATACTAAGCTTTTCAATATAATGCTATTTTCAAATAACCTCATATTCCTTTATATTTCCGATAAATATTAAAATATCATTAATTTTTGCTTTTTAATTATATGTTTTCTATGTTTTAATCCTATTTCCTTATTATAAAAGCTGATTTTTCTCTTTAACTTATTATTATAGCATATTCGTAATATCTTTATTATAATAGTATAATGATATAATAAATATACTTGGAGGTGATTTTATTGATTCAAATTTACAAAAGTCAGAGTGAATTAAATTCAAACTTAAAATCTATTGATAGTATTGAAAATGGTTGTTGGATAAATATAGTGGCTCCATCAGAAGAAGAACTTATACTTGTATCTAAAAAAACTGGTATATCTATTGATTTCTTAAACGCTGCTTTAGATGATGAGGAAACATCTCGAATAGATATTGAAGATGATGCTATATTAGTTATAGTAGATATACCATTTACTGAAATGGAAGAAAACTCTTTAACATATGATACCTATCCACTTGCCATAATACATACTAACAAATTGTTAGTTACTATATGTTTAAAAAATAGTAAAATCATAACTGACTTTGCTAATGCTAGAATAAAATCATTTTTTACATTTAAAAAATCAAGATTTATACTACAAATATTAAATAGGATATCCACTTACTACTTATTGTATTTAAGACAGATAGATAAAAAAAGTCTAATGATTGAGAAAAGATTACATAAATCAATGAAAAATAGGGAGCTTATTCAGCTTCATTCTCTAGAAAAATCTCTTGTATATTTCTCTACCTCATTAAAAGCTAATGAAATAACATTAGAAAAGATGTTAAAATTAGAAATTATGCAAAAGTATGAAGAAGATAAAGATGTATTAGAAGATGTTATTATTGAAAATAAGCAAGCTATAGAAATGACAGAAATTTATAGCAATATTTTAGCTAGTACAATGGATTTCTTTGCATCTGTTATATCAAATAACTTAAATATAGTTATGAAAGTATTAGCTTCTGTAACTATCCTTATGGCAATTCCTACTATTATAAGTGGAATATTTGGTATGAATGTTATATTACCATTTGCAAAAGATCCAAATGGATTTCCAATAGTTATGATATTAACACTTGGAATATGCTTTATAGTGGCATTTATCTTATATAAAAAAGATATGTTTAATTAATCTAAAGCCTATATTAATATACAATAAAAATGTCTATTAATATAGGTTTTTATATTACCTAAAAATATTAATTTCATTTTTTATAAATGAAAGTTGTATAAACAATATCTACAACTTATCCACATAAAAACATTATTTATATGAGTTTTTTAAATAAATTGTTGATAACTTTTTAATAACCGGATTTTTTGTGGATAATTTTTAATCTTTTTGTTTAAAAATTTAGAAATGTCTAATAGAAAAAATCACTAAACTTAAATACTTTAAAATAACAATCATTATATTAAAAGTATACAATTAAAAATTATTTATAATATAAAACTTTTAATTTGCAAATAAAAAAAACCTTGAATGATAATTCAAGGTTTTTAATGGAGGCGCCACCCAGATTTGAACTGGGGATAAAGGTTTTGCAGACCTCTGCCTTACCACTTGGCTATAGCGCCATGGTGGCTCGAACTGGAATCGAACCAGTGACACGAGGATTTTCAGTCCTCTGCTCTACCGACTGAGCTATCGAGCCATTCACCTGGCAACGTCCTAATCTCCCACACAGTCTCCCATGCAGTACCTTCGGCGCTATGGATCTTAACTATCCTGTTCGGAATGGGTAGGAGTGTTACTTCCATGCCATCATCACCAGATTATTTTGAAAGATTGTTCTTTCAAAATTACACATAATTTATATATAATATTTATTGGTCAAGCCCTCGACCTATTAGTATCAGTCAGCTAAATATGTTACCACACTTACACCTCTGACCTATCAACCTTGTAGTCTTCAAGGGGTCTTACTAGCTTACGCTATGGGAAATCTCATCTTGAAGGAGGCTTCACGCTTAGATGCTTTCAGCGTTTATCCCGTCCCGACTTAGCTACCCAGCTATGCTTCTGGCGAAACAACTGGTACACCATAGGTCGGTCCATCCCGGTCCTCTCGTACTAAGGACAGCTCTTCTCAAATTTCCTGCGCCCGCGACGGATAGGGACCGAACTGTCTCACGACGTTCTGAACCCAGCTCGCGTGCCGCTTTAATGGGCGAACAGCCCAACCCTTGGGACCTACTTCAGCCCCAGGATGCGACGAGCCGACATCGAGGTGCCAAACCTCCCCGTCGATGTGAACTCTTGGGGGAGATCAGCCTGTTATCCCCGAGGTAGCTTTTATCCGTTGAGCGATGGCCCTCCCACGAGGTACCACCGGATCACTAAGCCCGACTTTCGTCCCTGCTCGACTTGTAGGTCTCGCAGTCAGGCTCCCTTCTGCCTTTGCACTCTACGAACGATTTCCGACCGTTCTGAGGGAACCTTTGGGCGCCTCCGTTACTTTTTAGGAGGCGACCGCCCCAGTCAAACTGCCCACCTAACAATGTCCTGTCACCAGATTCATGGCATCCAGTTAGAATTCCAGTACTATCAGGGTGGTATCCCAAGGATGACTCCATCAAAGCTGACGCTCTGATTTCCCAGTCTCCCACCTATCCTGTACAGACAATACCGAAATTCAATGCTAAGCTACAGTAAAGCTCTACGGGGTCTTTCCGTCCAATCGCGGGTAGCGAGCATCTTCACTCGCACTACAACTTCGCCGGATTTGCAGTTGAGACAGTGCACAAGTCATTACGCCATTCGTGCGGGTCAGAACTTACCTGACAAGGAATTTCGCTACCTTAGGACCGTTATAGTTACGGCCGCCGTTTACTGGGGCTTAAGTTCACACCTTCGCTTACGCTAAGTGTTCCCCTTAACCTTCCAGCACCGGGCAGGCGTCAGCCCCTATACATCAGCTTTCGCTTTAGCAGAGACCTGTGTTTTTGTTAAACAGTTGCTTGTGCCTATTCTCTGCGGCCTGCTCTCGCAGGCACCCCTTCTCCCGAAGTTACGGGGTCAATTTGCCTAGTTCCTTAACTGCAATTCTTCCGCCGGCCTTAGGATTCTCTCCTCACCTACCTGTGTCGGTTTGCGGTACGGGCACTACTTCTCTTTCTAGATGCTTTTCTTGGAAGCATGGAATCAGATACTTCGGTTCCGTAGAACCTTCCCCATCACGCCTCAGGATTGTTAGAACGGATTTGCCTATTCTAACTCCCTAAACGCTTAGACTAGCATCCAATAGCTAGCACATCCTATCCTTCTCCGTCACACCATCGATAATAACGATAATAGTGGTATCGGAATATCAACCGATTGTCCATCGCCTA